>JBJXGV010000029.1:0-31187 GCA_046160485.1 bacterium
TTCGCGACCGCCGCCGCCGCAGGCGTGGTCGCGGCCGCGCGCCGCGCGCGCGCCTGACGCCGCTACGGCGCGGGCGGCGTCCCGAGAAGCGCCGCGATCTTCTCGAGGAGCCGCGGCAAGTCGACCGGTTTCGTCTCGAACTCGTCGCACTGCGCCTCGAGCGCCTTCTCGCGGTCGCCGGCCATCGCGTGCGCGGTCAGCGCGATGATCGGGATGCGCGCGGTGGCGGCGCTCGACTTGATCCGCCGCGCCGCCTGCCACCCATCGAGAATCGGCAGGCTCATATCCATGAGGATGATGTCGGGCGCCTCGCTCCCGGCCTTCGCCACCGCCTCTTCACCGTTGACCGCGAAGATTACATCGTAGCCTTTGCGCACGAGCCGGCGCGAAAGCATGTCGCGGTTCATCTCGTTGTCTTCCACTAGCAGAATTCTCGCCATGCGATATCCCTTCGGTGCGCGGGAGCGTCGCGCGCGGCCGCGTCGCTCGCGGCGCGGCTACGTCGCTCGCGGGCGCGACACGAACTCGCGAATCTGCCGGAGCAACTCTTCGCGATCGTAGCTCCCCTTCGCGATGATCTGCTTGACCGATCCTTCGAGGCGCGCGCGGTCGTCGGCGGCCAGTTCCTTCGCCGTGATGACAATAACCGGAATCGAACGCCATCCGCTCTCCTTCCGCAGATGCGCGAGGAACTCGAATCCGTCCATGTTCGGCATCATCAGGTCGAGAAGGATCAGGGCTGGGCGGTTCTCGGCGACGCGGGCGAGCGCGGCACGCCCGTCGGCGGCCTCGGCGACGGCCCAGCCCTCCGATTGGAGCGCGCGGCGCAGCAGTTCGCGCATCGCCGCTTCATCATCGACGACGAGCACCGGGCACGGCGGATGCGCGCAGCGGTATCTGCCGACGACCTCCGCGAACCGGGTCCAGTCGATCGGCTTTGTCATGTAGTCGGTCGCGCCGAGCGCGTAGCCCATGTTCTTGTCGTCTACGACGGTGAGCATGATGACGGGGATGTCCGCGGTCTCCGGGTCTGCCTTCAATCCGGTGAGCACCGCCCAGCCGTCCATGCCGGGCATCATCACGTCGAGCGTGATCAGGTCCGGTCGGCGGCTCTTCGCGAGCCGCAGACCCTCGGCGCCGCTGCGCGCGCTGACCATGCTGAGATTCTCTTTCGTGAGGAAGTGCTGCATGAGGTCGTGCGCCGCGGGGTCGTCGTCGATGACGAGGACAAGACGCCGCCCGCTCTCGTCGCGCGGTTCGCTGGGCGCAGCGGGCAGATGGTCGTTGGCCGGCCGTTCTCCCTCCTTTACGACCTCGACGGGGACGCGTGCCGTAAACTGCGTGCCGGCGCCCGGCGCGCTCTCGACGGTGATATCTCCTCCCATCATCCGGCAAAACCGCCGGCTGATCGCGAGGCCGAGGCCGGTGCCGCCGTACTTTCGCGTGGTCGACGCATCCGCCTGGCTGAACGCCTCGAAGATCCGGCCGATCTGCTCGGGCGTCATACCGATGCCGGAGTCGGCGACGGCGAATAGGATCTCGTCGCCCGTCTCCGATCTCTCTCGCGAGACACGCAGCGTGATCGTCCCCTTCTCGGTGAATTTCGCTGCGTTGCTGAGCAGGTTGAACAGCACCTGCCGAACCTTCGTCAGATCGGCGCGCATTGCGCCGGGTGCGCCAGCGGTATCGACGACGAGCGTGTTCGCGTTCTTCTCGACCAGCGGTTTGATCGTCGCGGTGACGTCCGAAACCATCGCACGGATGTCGAACGCCTCCAGGTACAACTCGACCTTCCCCGCCTCGATCTTCGAGAGGTCGAGCACGCCGTTGATGAGCGCGAGCAGGTGCTTGCCCGCGGAGTTGATTTTCCGCAGATCGGGGATGAACTCCGGCTGCCCCGCATCCTCGGCCTCTTCCTCGAGGAGTTCGCTGTAGCCGATGATCGCGTTGAGCGGCGTGCGCAACTCATGGCTCATGTTCGCGAGGAAGGTGCTCTTCGCCTGGTTCGCGGCGAGCGCCAACCGCTCGGAGTTCTCGAGTTGCGCGTTCGCCTCGGCAAGCGCCGCCGTCCGCCGCGATATCTCCGCGAGCATGTGATTGAAGTCGTCGACGAGCATTCCGATCTCGTCGTTGCCGCGCTTCGGCGCGCGCATCGAGTAGTCCTTCTGCTCGGCGATGCCGCGCGTCACGCGCGCGAGGTCGAGAATCGGATCGGAAACGATTCGCTGAAAGCGCGACGAGAGAAGGAATGCGACACAGGTGACGGCGAGCAGAAGCGCGACGCCCACGAAAATGTACTGCCGCGCGCGCGAGTCGAGTTCCCGCAGATCCGAGCGGATCGTGATGGTGCCGATCCGCTCGCCGTCGAGATTCACCGGAGTGTTGAGCACGAGTGCGTCGCTCGCGAACGCGTGTCCGTCCGGGCCCGGGGCGGGCGGAGAGGCGCTGGCATTTGCGCTGCTGCCCGCGCCCCCGTCGGCGCGCCCGTACTCCGCGAACACGGCGCCGTCGCGCGAGTAGAGGATCGCCCTCTCGATCGTCGGCTTCGCGGAGAGCGAACTGAGAATCTCAGCGGCGGAGCCCGCGTCGTCGAACGCGAGGGATGCCGTGCTGTTCGCGGCGATGATCTCGGAGAGCGTGGCGAGGTCGCGCACCATCGCTTGGCGGAGGCTGAAGACGTCGTACGCCACGTAGGCCGCCACGCCGAGGAGCAGCGCGACGCTGCTCGTAAACGTGATGATGAAAGTCAGCTTTCGCTTGATCGACAGATCGCGAAACACGGCGGCTGGTCCGCTCCTCGCGGCTAGGTGCCCGCGATGTCGGCGATATTGAGCAGCTTCGAGCTGATCTTGAGCGCGGCTCTCTCCGCGGCGGCGGTGTTGATCTCGACGCGCATCTTGTTCTTCTTCTGGTAGAAGCGGATGACGCCGCCCGCCTCGGTGAAGCCGTCCGAGTCGCCGACCGTCAGCGCGTTGCCGGATGCGAGCGTCTTGAAGATCGCCGGCAGCGCTTTCGTCTCGGAGTCGCTGATGAAGAGGACGTGGGCCGACGAGGCCTCCTCGGGCTTCGTGTAGCGTCGCACCGCGATGCGCCGCCCCGACGCGGTCTTTCCTTCGAGCGCGTTGATGGCATCGCCGAACGGATCATTGCCCAGGACGCCGACGACGATCGTCGAGTCGCCGGCGGCGAATGCCTCGCCCGGCCACTCGACGAACTTGACGAAGTTGAAAAGGAACCCCGCTTTGATCTCGTACTCGCGGTTGTCGGTTGCGCATGCGGCAGGTGGCACGGTGCTCGCGGCGGCCGACGCGATCGCGACGGCTGCGACGGCGCGCAGCGGCAGCGCACGCGCGCGCGCAGCGAGCCTAGAAAACAAGCTGCGCGCCAAGCTTCGCCATCCAATCGGTCTCGAGCGCTGGCCCGTCGAGGTCTTCGTAGACAGGGATTGCGACTTCGATCGCAACGCGCGCCCCGCCGGAGGTGAAATCGGAGTCGAACAGCGTCACGCCGCCGAGGAGATCGACACGCCGGCTCGCCTGGCGCTGCGGATCGTCCATCGGAGTGTGGTCTGTGTCGAGGCGGCTGTCCGCGCCGTCGACGTTGCCCGCGATCTCGCCTTCGGCTCCGAGCGAAACGCTCAACCAGTCTTGGACGCGCCTGGAGAGCCGCGGGCCGAGCCGGACGCGGTCGCCGAGGGAGTAGTCGCGCTCGTTGCGGCCGAGCCGCAGAGTCGCCGCCGCGTCGACATCCCACGCCCAGTATTCGGACTCGCCAACGTACGTAAGACCCGGCATGAGATCGAACGTGCCCGATCCGTTCTGCATCGTGTACGAGAGGTAGTGATCCTCACCGGCGAGGTTGAGGTCCTGCTCGTCGATCGAGCCAGTGGGGATGCTGACGCCGGTGTTGAGGATGAGCCGGTGGCCGTGGTGCTCGCTCTGAAGCGCCGTGAAGAGCGCCATGAGGGCGATATCGCCGACGCCGCTCGACTTCGTCGTGTAGCTCCCGCCGGAGCGCGTCACGTGTAGCATCGATCGCCTGACGTACGAGATCATCGCCATCAAGGTGACGTCGTCGGCCGGCGCGTACATCGCCGAGAGCATCTGCATCGCCATGTCCATCTCGGTGCCGGTGACTAAGAATCCGTCGTGCGCCGGCTCGAAGGCGCCGCCGGGACCGGTTCGCGGGCGTCCGCCGTCGCCGGCCGGCACGGTCTCGGCCAAGACCTCATCGAGGCTCACGCGCTTCGTTCCATCGCGCAGCCCGTCCATCCGCATGAACATCGATCGGACGGCGAACATGCTCTGTCCGGCGAAGTGCGTGTGCGTTCCGAGCACGTTGAGACTGACGACGTTGAGATCGACCAATTGCTCGAGCGGCATCTCGGTGAAGTCGCGCGCGGGGCCGGCCGCGCGCGCGGCGGAGCTGCACGCGGCGGCGAGGAGACTCGCCGCGAGGATCGGCGCGCACAGGCGAAAGCGTGAAGGCCTCATCGGTAGCGCCCATCGTAGCCGCGCACCGGCGTCGGTTCTACGCTTTTCTCTCGCCGTGCCGCTGCCGCTGCCGCGCTACTGCCGCACGAGCTTCTTGTACTTGATGCGATGCGGCTGGTCGGCGTCGGCGCCCAAGCGGCGATGGCGGTCGGCCTCGTAGTCTTGGTAGTTGCCCTCGAACCACGTCGCGCTCGACTCGCCCTCGAACGCGAGGATATGCGTCGCGATGCGGTTGAGGAACCAGCGATCGTGGCTGATGACCACCGCGCATCCCGCGAACTCGATGAGCGCATCCTCGAGCGCGCGCAGCGTGTCGACGTCGAGATCGTTCGTCGGCTCGTCGAGCAGCAGCAGGTTGCCGCCGGACTTGAGCACCTTCGCGAGGTGGACGCGATTGCGCTCGCCGCCCGAGAGCGCGCCGACCTTCTTCTGCTGGTCGGGGCCCTTGAAGCCGAACGACGAAACGTAGGCGCGCGAACTCAGCTCGCGTTTGCCAACGACCATCTTCTCGTCGCCGCCGGAGATCTCCTCCCACACGTTCTTCTCGCCGTCGAGCGCGTCGCGCGACTGATCGACGTACGACGTGACGACCGTTTCGCCGATCGCGAGTTCGCCCGCGTCCGCCTTCTCCGTGCCGACGATCATGCGGAAGAGCGTTGTCTTGCCTGCGCCGTTCGGGCCGATGACGCCGACGATGCCGCCGCGCGGAAGCGCGAAGTTCATGTCGTCGAAGAGGAGCTTGTCGCCGAACGCCTTCTTGAGTCCCTTCGCGACGACGACGTTGTCGCCGAGCCGCGGCCCCGGAGGAATCACGATCTCGGCCGTCTCTTGGCGCTTCGAGATATCCTGCGCGAGCATCTCTTCGTACGCGGTGATGCGCGCCTTCCCCTTCGCCTGCCGCGCGCGCGGGCTCATCCGCACCCACTCGAGTTCGCGCGCGAGCGTCCGCTGCCGCTTCGACTCGCCCTTCTCCTCGACGCGCAGGCGCTCTTCCTTCTGCCCGAGCCACGACGAGTAGTTGCCTTCCCACGGAATGCCGTGGCCGCGATCGAGTTCGAGAATCCAGCCCGCGACGTTGTCGAGGAAGTAGCGATCGTGGGTGACGGCGACGATCGTGCCGGGGAACTCGGAGAGGTGCCGCTCGAGCCACGCGACCGATTCGGCGTCGAGATGGTTCGTCGGCTCGTCGAGCAGAAGCATGTCGGGCTGCTGGAGCAAAATCCGGCAGAGCGCGACGCGGCGGCGCTCGCCGCCCGAGAGCGTCGTCACGTCGGCGTCGGCAGGCGGGCACCGCAGCGCATCCATCGCGATCTCGATCTTGCGATCGAGTTCCCACGCGCCCGCGTGATCGATCGCCTCTTGCACCTTCCCCTGCTCTTCGAGAAGCGCGTCCATCTCGTCGGGCTCCATCGGCTCCGAGAAGCGCGCGTTGATCTCTTCGAAGCGCGTCAGAAGCGCGCGCGTCGCCGCGACGCCCTCCTCGACGTTCCCCTTCACATCCTTCTTCGGATCGAGCTGCGGCTCCTGCGGCAGGTAGCAGACGCGAATCCCCTTCGCCGGCTGCACCTCGCCGAGATGCTCCGTGTCGACGCCCGCCATGATCTTGAGCAGCGACGATTTCCCGGCGCCGTTCGCGCCGAGCACGCCGATCTTCGCGTCCGGATAAAACGAGAGCCAAATATCGCGCAAGACAACTTTGTCGGGCGGCTGAACCTTCCCGACGCCCTTCATCGTGTAGATATATTGCTGAGCCACGTTGAATCCTTTCGCGCAGAGTCCATTGATTGGCGGAGCGAGGGAGGCTTCGAATTCAGGCGCGCATCATAACACGCTCCGGCAGCCGGAAGCGCGGCGCGTCGACGCGCGACCAGAGAGCGCCAGGCGCGCGGCGCCGTCGAGCGGAGCGAGGTCTCTGCGCGATCGGCCGGCCTAGTCGAGCAGTTTGCGCGCGCGCGCGGCGTCTTCGAGTTCGCTCTGGAATCGCGGGTCGGCGATCCCGATGAGCGCCTCCGCGCGTTCGCGAAGGTTCTTGCCGAACAGGTTCGCGACGCCGTGCTCCGTGACGACGTAGTGGACGTCGGCCCGGCTCGTGACGACGCCCGCGCCCTGCTTGAGGAACGGGACGATGCGCGTCGACTTTCCGCCCTGCGCGGTGGCAGGGAGCGCGATCACGGGGCGCCCGCCCTTCGAGTGCGCCGCCGCGCGAATGAAATCCACCTGCCCGCCGAACCCCGAGAAGATATACGACCCGATCGAGTCGGAGCACACCTGACCCGTGAGGTCGACCTCGATGGCGGAGTTGATCGCGACGAGGTTGTCGTTGCGGCACGCGACGAGCGGGTCGTTGGTGTAGTCGACAGGGTGACTCTCGATGAGCGGGTTGTTGTTGAGGAAGCGATAGAGCTCCTCGCTGCCGAGCGCAAACGTGATCAGCACCTTCCCCGGATGCAGGCTCTTGCGCGTTCCGGTGACCGCGCCGCGCTCGATCGCGCGCATCGCGCCGTCCGACAGCATCTCGGTGTGGATCCCCAGGTCGAGCCGCCCGTTGAGAGCCGCGTAGACCGAGTCGGGGATTCCGCCGATTCCCATTTGAAGGGTGGCGCCGGCCGGTATGAGCGGCACGAGATTCGCCGCGATCGCCTTCTCGATGTCGGTCGCGGGATGCGGGTCGAGCGTCGGAAGCGACTCGGTGTGCTCGACGATCGCATCGACGCGCCCCACGTGGAGAAAACAATCGCCGAGGACGCGCGGCATCTTCTCGTTGACTTGGACGACGACGACTTTCGCTGTTTCGCACGCGGCCGCCGACGCGAGGTTCTCGACGCCCAGACTCATGAAGCCGTGCTCGTCGGGCGGCGAGACCTGCACCATCGCGACGTCGAGCGGCAGGATCTTCTGGCGAAAGAGCCGCGGAATGTGATGCAGGAAGATCGGAACATAGTCCGCGCGGCCGTCGTTGACCGCGGCGCGATCGGCTGGGCCGACGAAGAGGGAGTTGTGCCGGAAGTGCTTTTCCATTCCGGGCGCGCTGAGCGGATCCTCGCCGAGGAGAAGGACGTGTGTGAGCTGAACGCCGGTCAACTCATCGCGGAAGTCGGCGAGCGCGCGCACCAACGCGCGCGGAATCGCCGCGTTCCCGCCGTAGTAGACGCGGGCGCCGCTCCGAATGCGCGTGACGGCCTGCGCGGCGGTGACGAGCTTCGACGAGTAGTCGCTGTGCCAGCTCACGAGATCAACTGCGAGATCGCCGCCGCGGGGAATCCGAGCACGCCGCCGGCGGCCGCGTTCACCATCACGCCGTCGTAGAGATAGACGCCCGCCGCGAATCCAGGATCCTCGCGAAGGACGCGTGTGAGGCCGTGCCCCGAAAGTTCGACGAGATACGGCAGCGTGGCCGTCGCGAGCGCGCGCGACGCCGTCCGCGCGAGGTTCGCGGTCATGTTCGGGACGCAATAGTGCACGACGTCATGATAGACGAATGTCGGATCGCCGATCGTCGTCGGGCGGCTCGTCTCGATGCATCCGCCCTGATCGATCGAGACGTCGATAATGACGCTCCCCGGTTTCATCGCGCGCACCATCGATTCTGTGACGACGAACGGCGAACGCGCCCCGGGGATCAAGACCGCGCCAATGACGACGTCGGCGAGTGCGGTATATCGCTCGAGCCGGTCCATCGCCGCGACGACCGTCACCACCTCGCCCGAAAAATTGCGGTGCAGCGCGCGGAGCTTGCGGACGTCCGCGTCGAGCACGATCACGTGCGCGCCCGCCGCCGCCGCCTGACGCGCGGCCGCGACGCCGACCGCGCCCGCGCCGAGTATGAGAACTGTCGGCGGCGGGACGCCCGCGACGCTACCGAGGAGGACGCCGCGTCCGCCCGAGTGGTTCTGGAGTAGATTCGCTGCGACGTGCATCGCCATCTGGCCGGCCATCTCGCTGATCGGCGTTAGCACCGGCAAGTCGCCCGCGGCGTCGCGAATAATCTCGTAGCCGATCAAGGTCGCCTTCAGCTCCATGAGCCGGGCGACATGATCCCGCGGTGCGACGGCAAGATGATGGAACCCGCAGATGATCGCCTTCGGTTTGAGCATTGCGATCTCGTCGGCGGACAGCGCGCCGACGCGGCAAACGATGTCGGCACGGCGGTACAGCTCTTCGCTGCGATAGACGATTTGCGCGCCAGCCTTCTCGAAATCCTGATCGCTGAAGCGCGCGGCGAGGCCCGCTCCCTGCTCGACGAGCACGCTCTGGCCTTCGTGCACGAGCCGCGCGACACCGAACGGAGTGAGGCCCACGCGGTATTCGTCCTGATTGGATTCCCGCGGCGTGCCGATCACCATGCCGACCACCTCTCCTCCTGAAAAATCCTGCGCCTCCTCTGCCGGAGCGCGCTCCCTTTGCGCGCTACGCGCCCGCGGCGGCGTGTTTCTCCGCCGCGACCTTCGCCTCCGCCTCTTCGGCCTGCGCGTCGACGACGGCGAGCGCGACCATGTTGACCACCTCGTTGACCTCGGTGCCGCCATAGTGGAGCACGTGCACCGGTTTCCGCAACCCCACGACGATCGGTCCGATCGCGTCGGCGCCGCCGAGGTGTTGCACGAGCTTCATCGCGATATTGCCGGCCTCGAGATTCGGGAAGATGAGCACGTTCGCGGTCCCCGTGAGCCTGCAAAACGGGAAGAGGTCGTGGATCATGCCCGGCACGACCGCCGTGTCCGCCTGCATCTCGCCGTCGATCTCGAGCCACGGCGCGCGCTCACGCACGATCTCCACGGCGCGGCGCATCTTCTCCTGCGACGGATGCGGCGCGCTCCCGAAATTCGAGAACGAGAGAAGCGCCACGCGCGGCACGACGCCGAAGCGGCGCGCCTCCTCCGCGCAAGAGATCGCCGTCTCCGCGATCTCCTCGGATGTCGGCTCCACCTTCACCGTCGTGTCGGCGAAGAAGTAGATCTCGTTCTTGACGATCATCATGTACATCCCCGAAACCTTCTTGAGGCCGGGCTTCGTGCGAATGATTTGAAGCGCGGGCCGCAGCGTGTCGGGGTAGTGCTGCGAGATGCCGGAGATGAGCGCGTCGGCATCGTTCTCGGCGAGCATCATCGTTCCGAAGTAGTTGTTGTCGAGCACGAGGCGCGCGGCCTCGCTCATCGTGAGGCCCTTGCGCTGGCGCATCTCGAAGAGCGCGTGCGCGTACCGCTCGCGCAGCGGCGACGTCCGCGGATCGATGATCGTCGCGTCCTCGAGGTCGAGCCGCAGCGCCTCCGCGCGGCGTTCGATCTCGATTTGATTGCCGAGCAGGATCGGGTACGCGATCTTCTGGTCGAGCAGGATCTGTGTGGCGCGCAGGATCTTGTCGTTGTCGCCCTCGGGGAGCACGACGCGCTTCGGCGACTTCTGCGCCGTCATGATGAGCGAGCGCATGGTCGCGTGCGCCTTCCCGAAGCGCGCCTCGAGCGCGATCTTGTACTCGTCGATGTTGACCGGGCGGCGCGCCACGCCGGTGCGCATCGCCGCTTCCGCAACGGCCGACGCCTCCCACAAAAGAATGCGCGGATCGAACGGCTTCGGAATGATGTAGTCGGGTCCGAAGTGCAGATCGGTTCCGCCGTACGCGTGCCGCACCGTGTCGGGCACATCGACGCGCGCGAGCGCCGCGAGCGCCCGCGACGCGGCGAGTTTCATCTCGTCGTTGATCGCCGTCGCCCGCACGTCGAGCGCGCCGCGGAAAATGAACGGGAACCCGAGCACGTTGTTCACCTGATTCGGATAGTCGCTGCGCCCCGTAGCCATGATGATGTCGGAGCGCGCCGCGATCGCCTCTTCGTATGTGATCTCCGGAGCGGGATTCGCCATCGCGAAGACGATCGGCCGCGCAGCCATCGACTTGACCATCTCTTGCGTGACGCAGTTCGCGACCGAGACTCCGACGAAGACGTCCGCGCCGCGCATCGCTTCCGCGAGCGTGCGCAGCCGCGTGTCGCGCGCGAAGCGCTCCTTGTAGCGATTCATTCCCTTCTCGCGCCCCGCGTAGATCACGCCGGATGAGTCGCACATCACGATGTTGTCGGGCATGACGCCGAGCTGCATGTACAGATCGGCGCACGCGATCCCCGCCGCGCCCGCGCCATTGAAGACGACGCGCACCTCGTCGACCCGCTTGTTGACGAGTTCGAGCGCGTTGATGAGCGCGGCCGCCGAGATGATCGCGGTGCCGTGCTGGTCGTCGTGGAAAACCGGGATCGACATCGTGCGCCGCAACGTCTCCTCGATTAGGAAGCAGTCCGGCGCGCTGATGTCCTCGAGGTTGATGCCGCCGAACGTCGGCTCGAGAAGCTGCACGGTGCGGATGATTTCTTCCGGATCGCGGCTCGCCACTTCGATGTCGAACACGTCGATGTCGGCGAATCGCTTGAAGAGAACGCCCTTCCCCTCCATCACCGGCTTGCCCGCGAGCGCGCCGATGTCGCCGAGCCCGAGGACGGCCGTACCGTTCGATACGACCGCGACGAGGTTTCCCTTCGCGGTGTAGCGGTACGCATCCTCCGGGTTCGCTTCGATCTCCTTGCAGGGGAACGCGACGCCTGGCGTGTACGCCAGGGAGAGGTCCCACTGCGTAAGGCAGGGTTTCGTGGGGGTGACTTCGATCTTTCCGCGGCGATCGCGCGCGTGATAGTCGAGCGCGTCGGACTTGCGAATCATGGGAGAGCCTCCCTTTCCCGCGCGGGGGGGAGGGGGTAGGGCGGGCCCGGCGGATCAGACGATTGAACGGCGTTCGCATGGACCGTGCCTCGGCCCGGCGGGCGATCTTGTTGCGGCGCGAGCGGTTTGCGGCGCGAGTCGGCGGTGGCGCGGCGAATGCGGTGACAGAATGTCCCGCGCCAGGCTGCGCAGCGCGCGGTCCGGCTCACGCAGCCCGTGGCCCGCTTGCGGCCCAGGTGCGGCGAAGTGTAACCTGCGTCGATGTCCGCCTTCATTTTCAAGACCGAACCGTCGACATACTCGTGGGGCGATCTTGTGCGGAACCGGCGCGCGACGTGGGACGGCATCTCGAACGCGACCGCGCTTATTCGTCTCCGAACCGTGAGGAAGGGCGACGACGTGGTGATCTATCACACGGGCGGCGAGAAACGAGCGGTTGGGCTGGCGCGCGCGACGAGCGCGGCGTACGCCGACCCGAAACTCGACGACCCTAAGCGTGTCGTCGTCGACATTGCCCCGGAGCGTGCGTTCGAGTCGCCGGTGTCGCTCGCGGCGTTTCGCGCCGATGCGCTCCTCGCAAAAACGGACCTTGTGCGAATCTCTCGTCTCTCCGTCGTGCCGCTCTCCGCGGAGCAACTCAAACGTGTGTTGAAGCTCGCCGCGGGATAACGCGGCGAAGCGAATCTCCAAGAAAGGTGGATCGGAATTGAATTCACGAGGCGGGATCGACGGCGCGCGCCCCGCGGTGCGCGCGAAATCACGAAGCGGCGGCTCGATTGCGACGGTGTTGCTTGCGTTCATCGCCGTGATCGCGGCACTCGTCGCGGGCGGTTGCCAGGATCGCGCCGCGCGAGACGCGGCCTCGGGCGGGTCCGCCGCGTCTGGAGGTAAGGCGAAGTCATCGTCCGCGGGCAGCGTCATCACAATCGCCGTGCTTCCATTCGACAACGTGTCGGGCGAAACGGCCAACGACTACGTGAGTACGGGTTTCGCGGAAGAGCTGGCGCGGATGGTGGGCGGCCTTGCGCCGGCGAACGTGCGCGTGATCGCGCCCGAATCGGCACGCTGGTTTAAGCGCTCCGAGCAAGACGTCGCGGCGGCGGCGACGGAGTTGGGCGCGCAGTTTGTCGTTCGCGGAAGCGTCGAGCGCCACTCCGAGGTCGTGAAGATCGCGGCGGAGGTCATGCCGACCGCGGGCGGCGCCGTGAAGTGGTCGACCACGCATGAGTGCGACATGAAAGATGCCGGCGCGCAACTCAAGGAAATGGCGCAGGCGGTCGTTCGCGCCGCGGCGGGACTCGGCACCGAGATTGTCGACCGCGAGCCCGGGCGCGGGAGTGCGAAGTTTTCGATGGTCTACGACACGCACATCAAGGCGCGCGTGTTGCTCGTCGAGGCGGGTCCCGACGAGCTGTTGCAGGTCATCGAACTCTACGAGAACTCGCTCCAGATGGACCCAGAATTTCGGCTCACCTACGCCGGCATCGGATTGGCGCACCAAGCCGCCGGCGATTTGCCGAGCGCGAAGTGGGGAGCGCGCATGAACGTCGTGAAGGGGCGCTCGCGCGGAATGAAATCGATGGAGCGGGGCGAGGAGTTTTGCGAGGCGCGCACGCTCGCGGCGATCGCGTTGACGCGAATCGACGGGCGCTGGGCGCAAGGCGAGGAGGCGTTTCAGCGGGCGATTGCACTCAATCCGAGCTACGTGCCGGCGCGCGCGGCGTACTCCGACTTCTTGAGTGCGACGGGGCGCACCGCGGACGCGATCGCGCAGGCCGAGCTTGTGTGCACGCTCGATCCGCTCGCGGCGTCGGCGCGCGCGCTTCTCGGCGAGCGGCGTCTCGAGGCGGGCGACGCGGCGGGGGCGACGAAAGAGTTCACAGGAGCGATCGCGCTCGACACGACGTGTCTTCCCGCGCGGATCGGACTCACATCGACGCTCATTCAGCAGAAGAAGTACGACGAGGCGATCGCGATGGCGACGTCGGCCGTGGATCAATCGGAACGGTCGGCGCCGGCGATGGCGCAGCTTGCGCGCGCTCTCGCTGGGGCGGGGCGCGCCGACGAAGCGCGCGCGCTCCTCGACGAACTCGAAACGCGCGTCGCGAAGTCGTTCGTTTCGCCGTACGCGATGGCGGTTGCCGCCGCGAGTATCGGCGACACGGAGGCGGCGTTCGGACTGCTCGACAAGGCGATTCTCGACCGGTCGCGCCCTGTCGGATTGATCGACCGCGATCCGGCGATTGCGAGCTTGCGCTCCGATCCGCGCTACGAAACCGTGCGCGTGAAGCTCGGACTCGCGGCGCCGCCTCCGCAGCCTCCGCCGCAGCCGTAGCACGCGGCGCGCGGCCCGGCCGCGTCGCCACGTCGCCGCGCCGCCGCGCTGTCCCGCGACGCCGATTACCCCGCGTTGTACGCCGCGGCGAATGTCGTCGCCGCGAATTCCTCGATGGTCGTCGGCGTCGTGTTCTCTTTTGAGCGCGCTTCCGTCGCAGCGACGCGCCCTTCGTTGAAGCCGCGGTAGAGATCGATCATCGTGGCGGCCCAGTCGGGGGTCATTCCCATCCCGAGAAGCGCCTTCTCCGCGTCTTCATAGGGGAATTCGACGTACGCCAGATCGGGTTTGCCGATCGCCGCACCGATCGCGCGCGTCGCTTCGCGATTCGACAGGTCGCGCGGTCCGAGCAATTCGCGCGTCGACTTGCCGCTCCATCCGCGATTCGCGAGCACGTCGCACGCCGCGGCCGCGATGTCGCGTGTCGCGATCATCGCCGTCGCGACGTCGCCCTTCATCGGCGAACCGAAAATCCCCATCGACTTGATCAGTCCGATGCCCAACAAACAGTTCTCCATGAAAAACGTCGGGCGAAGATGGAGAACGGCAACTCCGTCGAGGCCGTTGAGCCGCTGCTCGAGATCATGGAGCCCGGAGATGGGGCCGTTTCCGCTGGAGAGTTGCGCGCCGACGCTGCTGAGCGTGACGACGTGTTTCACCGGCGACGCCCGCAGCGCTTTCATGTACGCGTTGCCGACGGTGTTCTGGTAGGCGCGCGCCACCGGCGTCGCGTAGTTCGGCGGAATCATCGCGAAGACGGCGGACGCGCCTTCGAACGCATGGCGCATCGCGGTTTCATCCTCGACGGAGCCGGCGAACACCTCGGCGCCCTTCGCGGCGAGCGGTGCGAGGCGCTCGGCGGTGCGGCCGACGACGCGCACCTTCGCGCCCTTGGCGAGCAGCGCTTCCGCGAGCGGCTTGCCGATGTTGCCCGTGGCGCCTGTGATGACGATCAAATCCTTCGACATGACGACTCCTCTCTAGCAGAGGTGCTGCGTGAGCGCACGAATCGAATACGAATGCGGGAGAGCGAAGCGCGAAAAGCTAGGCAGCGGCCGCGCGGCCGTCAAGTCCGCGCGGTGCGGCCGAACAAGAAGCGGCGGGACGTCACGAAGAGCGCGATGCACGCCGTCGCGACGAGCACGATACACACGATCGGGAGCACGATCGCGATGAGCGACGTGACGATGGAGCCCGCGAGTTCGAAGAGCGCGACGACCGGATTGGCGAGACCGCCGGTGAGCGCGGTCGATTTGAGGCGCGCGAGCACAGTGGCGCCCTGCACGACGCCGGCGGTGCCGCCGCCCGCGATGAGCGCGACGCTCCAGCGCACGAGCGGCGGCAAGTCGGTCAGAAGCGACGCGGTCGCGACCACGCCGCCGAGTATCGCCGCGGGCGTTGCGACCGAATCGAGCGCGTTATCGAGCCACGGAATGAAGTACGCGGCGATCTCGAGGACCGTCGCGGCGGCGAATGCGATCAGCGCGGGTGTCGTCGCGACCCACGCGAAGTCGGGCGAGAGCGGCAGGTACCCCGCGCGCGCGCCGATCGAGAGCGCCAGGAGCGGAACGAAAACACGGAAGCCGCATGCGGCGCTCAAGCCGAGGCCGATCGCGAGGCTGATCACGGATTCCATCGGGCCGAGGTCGATGCCGTTCATCGCGGCAACTCGCACATGAGACCGAGCAGGTTGTTGTCGGGATCGCGGAAGAACGCGAGCCAGAGATCGTGCGACTCGAGCTTCGCGACGAGGTGCGGCTTCTGCTCGAAGACGACGCCGCGCTCGGCAAGCACATGGTACGTGCGATCGATGTCCGCAACCTTGTAGTAGAGGATCGAGCCGGCGTGATCGAACTCGGGCGACGACGGCTCCGACAACATCAGGCGAACGCCGCCGCAATCGAAGAACGCCATCTTCGATGCGTCGAAGAGGTGCCGCATGCCGAGCGTGTCGCGATAGAAAGCCGTCGCGCGCGCGACGTCGTGCACGTTGATGGCGATCTGCCCGATGCGATCGAGGCCGAATCGCGCGCTCGTTGCGTTCATCGCGTTACCCCTTCTTCTTCGGCGTGGTCTTCGCCGCCTTCCGCGCCGCGACCGTCTTTTTGTGCGCGAGCATGCGCGCGATGTAGCCGGCGGCATCGGGCGTCTTACAGCCGGTCTCGCCGTGATCGACTTCGACGACGCCGATTTGTTTCGCGGCGGCGAGCGCCTTCGCGGTGAGGCTCGGGTTGCGGCCGCCGATGGCGATCATCGTCATATTCATCGCGTCGCGCACGCGATTCTTGCTGCCGTGGATGTCGCGGACGATCGTCGCGAGGAGCGCTTCGAACTCGGCGTCGGGGGTCGGCTCTTCGTCCATCGCGAAGTGCGCGTAGAGTTGCCACCCCGCGCGGCCGACCCACTCGCTCTTCGCCGCGATCCACTTCGGCGCGAGCACGCGGGCGAATGAGGTTTTTGCGGCGTATCCGGAGAACGCGTCGGTGATCACGTAGTTGTCGAGGTCCTTCGCCCACGCCTCGAGCTCGCGCACGGTCGCTTGCGCAGGATCGGCGATCTTCATCGCGAGCGCGCGCGCGTCGTGGTTTCCGCTCGCGAAGAGTTCGCGCGCGAGCGCGTGATCGCGCCCGATCGATTTCGCGAGCGCGCCGAGAGTCGAATAACTCACGCCGAACATCTGACCGCCGATTCCGTGACGCGGATAGATCTTTCGATTCTGCGCCGTGCCCGCCTTTTCGAGCGCGGCCATCGCTTCCTTGAATTGCATTTCGGCGAATCTCCTCTTTGTCGTGCGAGGTTGTGTACGCGCCGCGTCGCATTCGGTGGCTCGCGGGCGCCGACAGTATAGCTCGCACCGCGCCCGTGTCGAACTCCCCGCGGACGCGATACAATTGCGCGCGCGAGCTCGGCGAGTATTCGGCGCGTTCCGCCGGGGCTCACCGGCTCGAGTCGCAATGCGATTCCGAGGCGATCGTAGGAGTCCGATGGACTGGATCACAACCTCGACCATTCTGCACGACCTGCGCAATCTCGAGAATCGCGCGGCGTGGGGCCAGTTCGTGCAGCGATTTCGCGCACCCGTGGTGAGCTTCGCGCGTCGCATGGGCGTGCCGGCGGAGCAATGCGAGGATGTCGCACAGGAAACGCTCATGGCGTTCGTGAAGAGTTACCAAGAGGGGAAGTACGATCGCGCGAAAGGGCATCTGTCGAGCTGGCTCTTCGGAATCGCGTACCGGCAAGCGCTCATGAACCTCCGCAGTGCCGGCCGTCGCGAGGTGCTCCTGCCGGGTTCCGCCGACAGCCAGCCGCCCGGCGAGAACATTCCCGACGAGCGCTTCGCGACGACGCACTGGGACGTGCGCTGGGAGGAGTTCGTCTTCCAAGAATGTTACGAGCGCGTCCGCGCCGAACTCTCGGAGGAGACGCGTCGCGCGTTCGAGCGCGTCGTTCTCGAGGACGCGTCGCCCGAGCAAGCCGCCGCGGATCTCGGCGTGTCAGTGAAGGCGATCTACAACGCGAAGCATCGCGTGCTGCGGCGCATTCGCGAGGTGCGCGCCGAACTCGAAGGGACGGAAAGGATGATCGCCCCCCCGCCCTCGCTGTAACCTGCGTCGCCGCGGAGCCCGTCGTTTCGACGGCGAACTGCTGCCAGAGTTCACCAGCACGACGCGCCGCGCGCCGGCAGCGTCGCCCGAGTTGAGTCGACCCACATATGCGCCCGCCGCCACGCGCGCACCCGACGTATCGCGCCTGTCCCAATCGAAACGCGCGTGGTGTGGATCCGTCGAAGTCCCGACGCGCTCTGCCCCGCGAATGTGATCGCGTTTCCAGATGCCGAAACGTCGCCCGCGGGGAAGACGTAGAAGTCATCCGCCGCGTCCGGCGTCGGCGTGCCGCGGTCTGCGACGAGCTCGACAGGCCCACCCGCCACCGCCGTGTAAACACTCGTCTGCCCTGAGCCGCCCTGGCCCTGAAACGCGACGCGTCCTCGATCGAATCCGGGATCGGGAGTGAACGCGACGAAAGCGCCCATGCCGCCGGGGATGTCGGTGTCGAAATCCGCGATTCGCGGATCGCATTCGCTCACCTCCCGCGGCGATCGGTGTTTCCCGGCCACGTGCGGGTCGATGAGTATTTGCAGTCGCACCGCGGATTTCTCCCGAGCGAGAAAAAATCGCGAGAAGAACACGCCCCGGATGGCGCAATACACATGGACGGGGTCGCCGGTCGTCGATTCACGGCGCCGGCCAAGGTAAGATGGGCGCCACTTCAGTGTGTGAGTGGGCCTCGGAGGCTCGCGCATGGCCTGTCCCGGAACGGATGAACTCGAGCGCTTCGCGGAACGCACGCTCGATGACGCAGCGCGCAGTGTCGTCGCGGCGCACATCGAAATCTGCCCGGAGTGCCGGCGCGACGCTGCGGAGGTTCTCGAGAATCTCCGGATCGTGGCGCCGCTGCGGCGCGCCATGGAAAGCGCAAGCGGACACGGCGAGCACGGCGGCCCCGGCACGCCGAACGAGAGCGTCACCGCCGGTGCTGCCGCGCCGCGCTTAGAGCGAATCGGATCGTTTCGCATCGTCCGCGAGTTGGGCCGCGGCGGGATGGGCGTCGTCTATCTGGCCGAGCAGCCGCGTCCCAAACGACTCGTGGCGCTGAAGGTCGTCCGACCCGGCGTCGCCTCCGTCAACATGCTGCGGCGATTCGAACACGAAGCGAACGTGCTCGCGCAGCTGACGCATCCCGGCATCGCGCAAATTTTCGAAGCCGGCGTCGCGGAGGCCGAGGCCGCTGGCGCGCCGCTCGATCCGCAGCCGTTCTTCGCGATGGAGTTCGTCGATGGCGAGCGAATCGATCGCTACGCAGAGCGGCAATCGCTCGGCGCGCGCGAGCGGCTCGCGCTCCTGGCGCGCGTGTGCGACGCGGTGCATCACGCGCACGTCAAGGGCGTCGTTCACCGCGATCTTAAGCCGGGCAACATCCTCGTGCGCGAAGACGGGCAGCCGAAGGTTCTCGATTTCGGCGTCGCGCGACTGGCGCACCCCGACGGCGAGCCGCTGACGCTCGACACACGCGCGGGGCAAATCGTCGGGACGATTCCCTTCATGAGTCCGGAGCAGGTCGCGGGCGACGCAGAGGGCGCCGATGCGCGCTCGGACGTCTACTCGCTCGGCGTGGTGGCGTTCGTGCTGCTTGCCGGAAGGTTTCCGCATCGCATCGAGACGACGACGTCGATCCCCGAAGCAGCGCGCATTGTCCGCGACGAAGAGCCGTCGCGCCTCGCGGCGATCGATCAGCGTTTCCGCGGCGACGTCGACACGATCGTCGCGAAGGCGCTCGCGCGCGAACGCGAGCGGCGCTATCAATCGGCCTCGGAGCTGGCGCTCGATATCCGCCGGCACCTGCGCGACGAACCGGTTCTCGCGCGACCCCCGAGCGCCGCGTACCAGATTCAGAAACTCGTAGCGCGTCACAAGGCGCCGTTCGCGCTCGCGGCGGCGCTGTTCGTTTCGGTGCTCGCGCTCGGTGTGACGATGAGCGTGCTCTTCGCGAAGGCGCGCCGCGCGGAACGCGAAGCGCTCGCGGCGCGCGAGACCGCCGCGCGCGAGGCCGAAGCGGCGAACAGCGTCTCCGGTTTCCTCACCGATCTCTTCGAGGAGGCGAACCCGTATGCAGGGCGCGGCGCCGAAACGCCGGTGCGCGAAGTGCTCGACCGCGGCGCCGTGCGCGCGGTCCGCGATCTCGGCGAGCAGCCGGTCATCCAGGCGCGGCTCCTCCGCACGATCGGAAAGGCCTACGCGCATCTCGCCAGCTACGACCGTGCGCGCGACCTCCTCGCGCAGGCGCTCGAGCGCCAACGCGGCGCGGTGGGCGCCAGCGATCCTTCCATCTTCGAGATCCTTACCGACATGGCGGCGCTCGAGGGGATGGCGGGGAATCACGCGCGGCAAGACTCGCTGCTGCGCGTTGTGCTCGCGAGCCGCGGCGGCGCGCTCCCCGCCGGTCACCGCGAGATCGGCCGCGCGCTCGTGGAGCTAGCGGGGCTCTCGAAGACGCGCGGCCAGAGCGCGGCGGCGGAGTCGCTCGTGCGCGATGGGCTCGTGGTTCTGCGAGCGAACGCCGGCGAAGAGCAGAATGAATCGGCCATGGCGCTCCATCTTCTCGGCCGCCTGCACGCGGATCGCGGCGAGATGGACTCCGCGCGCGCGTGTTACGCCGAGGCGCTCGAGATCCGTCGACGAATCTTCGCCGCCGACAGCCCGTGGCTTGCGGAGAGCCTCAACGATCTCGGCGTGCTGCACGAGCGAAACGGCGAGTACGCGGAGGCCGAGGCGCTTCTGCGCGAAGTCCTCGCGCTCCAGACGCGCCGCCTCGGGACGGATCACCCCGATCTCGCCGTTCCGATGAGCAACCTCGCCGGCGTCCTCTTCAAGATGGAGCGCTACGCCGAAGCTGAGCCGCTCTACCGGCGATCGCTCGAGATCCAGCGCGCGGCGCTGCCGCCGCGCCACGCGAATCTCGCGTGGCGGCTGCACAACCTTGCGGTCGTCCTCGGAAGGCGCGGCGAACACGCGGAGGCCGAAGCGCTTCTGCGCGAGGCGTTGTCGATCTCTGAAGCGGCGTTGCCGGCCGGGCATTGGAATACGGCGGAGACGCGGAGCGTGCTGGGCGAGACGCTCGCCGCGCTGGGAAAGCGTGCCCAGGCTGAGTCTTTTCTCCTCGCGGGAGCGCGCGAACTCGAAGCCGCGCGCGGCGCGGAAGATCGCCTCACGGTGCGCGCTCGAGGCCGCCTATCGACGTTCTACGAATCGCGGCGTTCGCCCGACTAGGATGCGCGCGCGTCGCGCACTTCGCTTCAGCCGTGAGCGTGCGAGGGCGCGTCGTCGTGATGCGCGAGAAGCGCAGAAGCCTGCGGCGTGAAGCGCAGGAGCGCGCGGAACGCGGCGGCGTGAGCGCGGGCGTCGCTCGCCGGGCTCACATAGAGCGCGGCGACGAGATCGCGCCACCGCAACAACTCACGGCGCAGCGGCGCGCGAATCGGCGCGACGATCGTGAGGTCCGTCAGATCGAGCACGCGCTCGTAGCCGTTGAGCAGGCGCGCGCGGTCGCCGGGCGCCATGAGCTTCGACGCGCGGTTCATTTCGTTGGCGATCATGATGATCTGCTGGTCGAGCGTGAACGCGGCCCAGCGCTCGGGCGAGAGCCCAGCGTGCTGCGCCATCTCAGAGCGCCTCGCCTTCGCCGACGAGCGCGAATACAAGCGCCCGGATGCGAGCGCGAACGGCTTCGTCGGCGACTTCCATCCCCGCGTTGCCGTGCGACGGACGCACGTTGATGAGTGACGTGTACTCGATGCAGTCGCCGCGGCCGCGGCCGGGATAGTAGTTCGCGCCCCAGAGGTCGAGTTGCGTGCTCCCGTCATCGAGGAGCGCCTGCTCGCCGTCGGCGTGCAACGCGCCGCCGATCGCGATCACCCCGCGCTCGACATCCGCGACGAACTTCACCATGTCGCGAAACTGCTCGGCGACGAGGCGCAAGAGGAGCGCGCGCTCGATGCGCTGCTGGATGATGACGATGTCGCCGGTGTCGCTCATGAGTGGCGGCATTATAACGCGAGCGACTCCTGGCGCGAACTCGGGCCGTACCGCGCGAGGTAGGGTTTCACGTCCATCTTGCGCGCCGTGTTGTCGGAGCTCATGTAGCGCACGGAGCCGAAGATCGGGCGCTTCGGGCCCCAAGGGCGGTCGTAGCGCCCGAGGCACCAGAAGATTCCCGAGTACGAATTCGGGTTGCGCCCGTCGAGCGCGTACTTGTTGTTGAGATGAATCATGGCGTTGAGTGCGATCTGCGGCGTGCGGCTCCACTCGAGAATTTTCTTTCCCCAGAGCATGCGGACGTAGTTGTGGATGACGCCGTCGCGTGCGAGTTGGCGCTGCGCGGCGTTCCAGAGTGGGTCGTGCGTGGCAGCGGCTTCGAGGCGCGCGGGCGTGTAGCGCTCCTCGCGCGGATCGCTCGCGTGTTCGGCGAGTGTTGCGCGCGCCCACTCGGGGAGCGTTTCGTAGCGATCGTAGCCCAGCGTGTGCGACGCCATGTTGTAGCCGATCTCGCGCCACGTGATCAGCTCGTCGAGGAACGCGGCGGCGGCGTCGCAGCGCGCGTCGTCGCCGCCGGCGCGATCGGCGGCGCTCCACCACGCGGCGCGTTCGCCGGCGCGGCGCGCGTCGATCGACTCGGCGCTCCAGCCGGTTTCGCGCGCGAGCGCGTCGAGAATCTGATGCGCCGACACGTGGCCGAAGTGGAGATATGCCGAGAGGCCGCTCGTGCCGCGTTCGGCAAGGTCGGTGCGCGCGTCGTTGTAGCGCGCCAGCCGTTGCGCGACAAAGTCGTCGAGGCGCGCGGCCGCGGATTCGGCGCCGCCGCGCGTGACCGCCGGATCGACCGGAGCGACCGCGTGGTCGATGTCGAATGACGCGAGCTGCGCGCGGATCGCGGCCGCGTCGCCGTCGCGCGCCGCGCCGAGAAGTTCGGGCGACGCGGCGGGCCAGCGCGCGGCAATCGCGCGCGGGAGCGCGTCGAGGCGCGGCAGGCGAAGGCGCGCGAGCGGATTCGCGCTCGGCGGCGCGGCGAGATGCGGCGGCAGTTCACGATGCAGCACGCGACGAAAGCTCGCAGCCGTCACGAAGACGCGATCGGTTGCGCGGAGCGGGAACACGCCGTTCGAGTCGACCGCTTCGAATCGGACCGGGATCTGCTTCGCGGCGGCGTCGACCATGCGCGGCAGAAAGAAGCACGGGAAGTCGTCGGTGACGACGACACACGCGGCCCGTGCGAGCGCCCCGACGAGGCCGCGCCCCGCGCCGGCGCGCGGTTCGACGTACGGGTAGTACAGCGCGCCGCCCTGGCCTTCGGCTGCCGGCGCGACGGCTGGCGCCGCGTCGCGCCGCGCACGGCTCACCCGCCCTGCGAACGCACGCGCATTGTCCGCCATCCCCGCGATGACGAAGGCGTGCAAGCGGTCGCTCGCCCACGGATAGCCGGAGCGCAGCGCCTCGAGCACCACGAGCGGCTTGCCCAGTTCGCGCGCCCACTCGATCGCGCGATCAAGCGCGTAGTTCCAACGCGCCCGCCGCGCCGCGATCATCCAATAGAGCACGAACTCGCCGTCGGTGTTCGCAGCGACGTCGTTGCGCACTGCGATGCGAACTTGGGGAACGCGACTCACGGACGATCGCTAAGTGCGCGGCACGAAATCGCGGACGACAGCGTTGAAGGCGGTCGGGTTCTCGAGATTCGAGAGGTGCGCGGCGCGCGACAGCGTCGCGAGACGCGCGCCCGGGATTCCGCGCGCGATCGCCTCGCTCTCCGACGGCGGGATGAGCGTGTCGGCCTCGCTCGTGATGACGAGAGTCGGAACGCGGACGCTCGCGAGCCATTCGGTGCGGTCGGGGCGCGCGATCATTCCGCGCAGCGCGGCCGCGACGGCGTCGGGCGTTTGGCGCGCCATCATCGCGCGCACCGACGCGACGAGTTCGGGGTCCTTGGTGCGCGTGGCCTCCGCGAGCATCTTCGGCATCATGCCGTCGGCGATCGCGCCGACGCCTTCTGTGCGCGCGCGCTCGATTCCGGCGAGCCGCGCCGCGCGCGCCGCCTCGTTGTCGGCGCCCGCGCGCGTGTTCGCGAGGATGAGGCCGCGCACCGCGGTCGGATAGCGCGCCAGAAACGCCATCGCGACGTAGCCGCCCATCGAGAGGCCGCACAAGACGACGCGCTCGACATCGAGCCGCGCGAGCAAGAACGCGAGGTCCGACGCGTAGTCGTCCATCGTGAGCGTTTCGGGAAATGGCGCGACGACGGCGCTCTCGTCGTCGTCTTCTTCTGCGCCCGCGTCAGCCGCAGCCGCATCGGATCGCGCGGCGCGAGATCCTGTGCCGCCATCGCCGCCGCCGTCACCGGCCGCCACCGCGCCGAACCCGCGCAGGTCCGGCGCGATCACGCGCGCCACTTTACTCAGCTCGTCGAGCTGCGGTCGCCACATCGTGCGATCGAGCGGGAAGCCGTGAATCAAGAGAAGCGGCGTGCCGTCTCCGCTCTCTTCGTAGTTTAGGTGGGGCATCGCGAGCTACTCGTCCGCGGTCAGGGAGGCGCGCAGGTACTCGCAGTTCATCTCCGCGATGAATCGAACGCTGATCTCCTTCGGACAGACGGCCTCGCATTCGAACTGATTCGTGCAGTTGCCGAAGCCCTCGGCGTCCATCGCGTTCACCATGTTGAGCGCGCGCGCGCGCCGCTCGGGCTGGCCCTGCGGCAGGTGGGCAAGCTGCGAAACCTTCGCGGCGACGAAGAGCATCGCCGACGCGTTCTTGCACGACGCGACGCACGCGCCGCAGCCGATGCACGACGCGGCGTCCATCGCGAGGTCGGCCTCCGACTTCGGAATCGGCACCGCGTTCGCGTCGGGCGCGCCGCCCGTGTTCACCGACACGAATCCGCCGGCCTGGATGATGCGATCGAACGCGCTGCGATCGGTCGTCAGATCCTTGATGACCGGAAACGCCTTCGCGCGCCACGGCTCGATCGTGATCGTGTCGCCGTTCTTGAAGCGGCGCATGTGAAGCTGGCACGTCGCGGTACCCGTGTCGGGCCCGTGCGCGACGCCGTTGATCATGAGCGAACACATGCCGCAGATTCCCTCGCGGCAATCGCTGTCGAACGCGATCGGATCTTCGCCGCGCTCGATGAGCGTTTCGTTGACGACGTCGAGCATCTCGAGGAACGACATGTCGGGGCTGATGTCGCGCGCCTCGTACGTCGTCATCTGCCCCTTGTCCGCGCGATTCCGCTGCCGCCACACCCGCAGCGTCAGATTCATCGCGTGTTTCGACGCGGCGCCCGAGTGCGCGCCGCCGCCGTGACCGTCGTCGTGACCGTGGCCGCTCACTTGTAACTCCTCTGCGCGAGATGAACGAACTCGAACTCGAGCGCCTCCTTATGCATCACCGGCGCGCGGTCGTCGCCCTGGTGTTCCCACACGCTCGCGTGGCAGTACTTGCTGTCGTCGCGCTGTGCCTCGCCTTCGGGCGTCTGACTCTCTTCGCGGAAGTGCCCGCCGCACGACTCGCCGCGCTCGAGCGCGTCGCGGCACATGAGCTCGGCGAACTCGAGGAAGTCGGCGACGCGCCCCGCTTTTTCGAGCGACGTGTTGTACTCCTCGTTGTCGCCGAGCACCGTCACGTTTTGCCAGAACTCGTCGCGCAACTCGGGAATGCGCACGAGCGCCTTCCGGAGTCCCGCGTCGTTGCGCGCCATGCCGCACAAATCCCACATGAGAAGCCCGAGCTCGCGATGATACGAGCGCACCGTGCGCTTCCCCTTCACTGCGAGCAATCGGTCGACGCGCCCACGCGTCTCGGCCTCGACCTTCTTGAACTCCGCGTGATCGGCCGGATGCTTCACCGGCTTGTCGCCCGCGAAGTACGCCCCGATCGTGTACGGAATGACGAAGTAGCCGTCGGCGAGCCCCTGCATGAGTGCGCTCGCGCCGAGCCGGTTCGCGCCGTGATCCGAAAAGTTCGCCTCGCCGAGCACGAAGAGCCCCGGCAAGTTGCTCATCAAGTTGTAGTCGACCCAAAGCCCGCCCATCGTGTAGTGCACCGCGGGGAAGATGCGCATCGGCGACGCGTACGGATTCTCGCCGGTGATTTTCTCGTACATCTGGAAGAGGTTTCCGTAGCGGTCGCGCACGACATTCTCGCCGAGGCGCTTGATCGCGTCGGCGAAGTCGAGGTAAACGCCGAGTCCGGTCTCGCCGACGCCGCGCCCGTCGTCGCACGCCTCTTTCGCGCTGCGCGATGAGATGTCGCGCGGCGCGAGGTTGCCGTAGCTCGGATACTTGCGCTCGAGATAGTAGTCGCGCTCGCTCTCGGGAATCTCCGCGGGCGGCCGGCGGTCGCCCTTCTTCTTCGGCACCCAGATGCGCCCGTCGTTGCGCAACGACTCGGACATGAGCGTCAGCTTCGATTGATGATCGCCGCTGACAGGAATGCACGTCGGATGAATCTGCGTGAAGCACGGGTTCGCGAAGCCGGCGCCGCGCTTGTACGCGCGGTACGCCGCGGTGACGTTGCACCCGACCGCGTTCGTCGAGAGATAGAAGACGTTGCCGTAGCCGCCCGTCGCGAGCACGACGGCATGCGCTGAGTGCGCGCGCACCTCGCCGGTCTCGAGATTGCGCGTGATGATGCCGGCCGCGCGCCCGTCGATGACGACGAGATCGAGCATCTCCGTGCGCGTGTGCATCCGCACCTTGCCGAGGCCGATCTGCCGCGCGAGCCCGGAGTACGCGCCGAGCAGAAGCTGCTGCCCGGTCTGGCCGCGCGCGTAAAACGTGCGCGACACGAGCGCGCCGCCGAACGAACGGTTCGAGAGATGCCCGCCGTACTCGCGCGCGAACGGCACGCCCGACGCAACGCACTGATCGATGATGTTCGCGCTCACCTGCGCGAGCCGGTAGACGTTCGCCTCGCGCGCGCGAAAGTCGCCGCCCTTGATCGTGTCGTAGAAGAGCCGGTACACGCTGTCGCCGTCGTTCTGATAATTCTTCGCCGCGTTGATGCCGCCCTGCGCCGCGATCGAGTGCGCGCGCCGCGGGCTGTCCTGGTAGCAGAAGCAGTCGACGCTGTAGCCGAGTTCCGCGAGCGACGCGGCCGCCGAAGCGCCCGCAAGCCCCGAGCCGACGACGATCACGTCGTATCGCCGCTTGTTCGCCGGGTTCACGAGCTTCAGATCGAAGCGGTGCTTGTCCCACTTGTCCGCGAGCGGCCCCGCCGGAATGTGCGCGTCGAGTTTCATCGGATCACCCCGCAGAGCACCGAAATCGGAATCGAGATGTAGCCGATCACGATGAGCGCGCCGAGCACGGGCCCGCCCTTCTGAATGAGCGGCGTGTACTTCGGATGATTGAAACCAAGCGTCTGGAAGAAGCTTGCGATGCCGTGATTGAGGTGCATACCGAGCAAGACCATCGCGACCGTGTACGTAAGCGTGATGAGCGGTTGGCGGAACGACGTCACGACCATCGTATAGACATCGAAGCGCCCGTGAGCGTCGACAAGGTTCGAATACTCGGGATTCGTCGTGCGAAACGTGAAGTGCAGCAGGTGATAGACGACGTACGCGAGGACCATCATCCCGCTCGCGAGCATCGTGCGCGATGTCCACGTCGCGCGCACCGTCGCGTCGTGCGCGTAAGGCACCGGCCGCGCCGCGCGGTTCTTCTCGGTGAGCTTCACGGACGAGACGATGTGCGCGAGCACCATCACGATGAGCCCGATGCGCAGCACCCAAAGCAGCGGCCCGAGTTCGTGCAGCCAGTGCGCGAAGCCGTTGATCATGTCGGGGCCGCCGAAGATTATGAGGTTGTCGAAGAGGTGCACGACGACGAATCCGAAGAGACCGACGCCGGTCGCGGCCATGACGAACTTCAAGCCGATCGAAGAATTGAGGAAACGCGCGAGCCAAGACATTCCGATTCCCTCGAAGCCGTTCGTGCGACGCGCGGGTCCGCGATGCGAAGGCGCGCGAATGCGGCTCGCACGGATCCGTTCATGACATTTTTTGCCCGGCCTAATATAGTGGCTCGCGTTCTTCGTCACCAGAACGAAATCGCGCCGCATGATCGGCGCAGGCACTCTTCACAGGAGGCTCCCAATGCTGAAAGAATTCAAAGAGTTCGCGATGAAGGGAAACGTCGTCGACATGGCGGTCGGCATCATCATCGGCGCCGCGTTCGGCAAGATCGTAGACTCGCTGGTGAAGGACCTGATCATGCCGCCGATCGGGGTGCTGCTCGGCAAGGTCGATTTTTCCAATCTGTTTCTGGTGCTGAAGCAGGGCGCAAGCGCCGGGCCGTACCTGAGCGTCGAAGCGGCGCAAAAAGCGGGCGCCGTGACTTTCAACTACGGCATCTTCATCAACACGTTTATTTCGTTTCTGATCGTCGCGTTCGCGGTGTTCTTGCTGATCCGCGCCATCAACAAGCTCAGGGCTGAAGAGCCCGCGCCCGCCCCGCCGGCCACACCGGAAGAAGTCGTGCTTTTGCGCGAGATCCGGGACGCGCTGAAGAAATAGTCGCGTCAGTACCAAGCAGGCGGCGCGACTGGTCACGCCGCTTTAGCTAATGCATCTGCTCAGGCCGGCTTCCAGGCGAGATCGAGCTCGCGCGCGGCTTTGACGTCATCGAGCCGGCGCACGGGTGTCGTGTGCGGCGCGGTTTTTACCAGGTCCGGCTGGCTGCGCGCCTCGTCGAGTATCTCTTTCATTGCCCGCACGAACGCGTCGAGCGTCTGTTTCGATTCGGTTTCAGTCGGCTCGATCAGCAGGCATTCCGGCACCAGCAGCGGAAAATACGTGGTTGGCGCATGGAAGCCCTTGTCGAGCAGGCGTTTGGCGAAGTCCATTGCGGTGACGCCGGTTTCTTCTTTGAGCGCCTTCAGCGTGATGATGAACTCGTGGCTTGCGCGCCGCATGGGAAACGCGACCTCGAAACCGGCCTTGCGCAGTTCGGCCATCAGGTAGTTGGCATTGAGGGTTGCGAACTGCGCTACGCGTTGCATGCCCTCGCGGCCGAGCAGCCGCGCGTAGACATAGGCGCGCAGCAGCACGCCGGCGTTGCCGCTGTGCGCCGACAGCCGGCCGATCGATTGCGGCAAATCCTGCTCCCCCAGCAGCCGGTAAGCGCCTTCTCCGGCCGCAACTACCGGCAGTGGCAGATACGGCAGCAGCCGCGCAGCCGCGCCGACCGGCCCGGCGCCGGGTCCGCCACCGCCGTGCGGGGTCGAGAACGTCTTGTGCAGATTCATGTGTATCACGTCGAATCCCATGTCGCCGGGCTTGACCTTGCCCAGGATCGCATTGAGATTGGCGCCGTCGTAATACAGCAGCCCGCCCGCGCCGTGCACGATACGCTCCATATCGATGATGGTGCGCTCGAACACGCCGAGCGTGGAAGGATTGGTCAGCATCAGCCCCGCGGTGCGCGGCCCGACCGCGGCCTCGAGCGCGGCGAGATCGACATTGCCTTCGCCGTCAATCGGGATTTCCTTCACCGTGTATCCGCACATCACGGCTGATGCGGGATTGGTGCCGTGCGCCGCGCCCGGCACCAGCATTTCGGTGCGCGCGGTGTCGCCGCGCGTCTGGTGGTAGGCGCGGATCATCGCCACGCCCGCGAATTCGCCCTGCGCTCCCGCCATCGGCGCGAGGCTCACACCGGCCATGCCGGTAACGTCACGCAGCATGTCCTGCAGCTCGAACAGGCAGGCAAGAAAGCCCTGCCCGGTGGCGTCCGGCGCGGCGGGGTGGCGCGCCAGAAACTGCGGCAGCATCGCGAGCGAGTTGCAGGCTCGGGGATTGTACTTCATGGTGCACGAGCCGAGCGGATAGAAGTGCGTGTCGATCGAAAAATTTCTGCGCGACAAATTGGTGTAATGCCGCACCGCATCGAGTTCCGACACTTCCGGCAGCAGCGGTTGCGACGCCCGGCGCCAGCTTTCCGGAATCGCGCCCGGCGCGGCGGCGCGCGGCGCCTGCGACGCATTGCGCCGGCCGGGACGCGACAATTCGAAGATCAGCATGCGTGCGCGAGATCAACCGCCATGCGTTGTGTGCGTATTATTTGAGCGCGGCCAGAGCGGCATCGTAATCGGGCTCATCCTTGATTTCGGGCACGAGCTGCGAATATTTGACCTTGTTGTTTTCGTCGAGCACCACCACCGCGCGCGCGGTGAGCCCCTTGAGCGGCCCGTCGGTGATGTCGACGCCGTACTTGGCGTGAAAATCGCGTCCGCGCAGGGTCGACAGCGCGACGACATTGTTGATCCCTTCAGCCTCGCAGAAGCGCTTCATCGCAAACGGCAGGTCGCCCGAAACCACGAGCACAACGGTATTTGTAAGGCTGCCGGCCTTTTCATTGAATTTGCGCGTTGACGTCGCGCACACGGGCGTATCCAGACTGGGCACGATGTTGAGCACTTTGCGCTTGCCGGCGAAATCCTTGAGCCCGAGGTCCTTGAGGTCCTTGGCGGTGAGACTGAAATCCGGCGCGCTGGCGCCGACTTTCAGAAAATTTCCGGCGACGTTGATAGGGTTGCCTGCGAGGGTTACGGTTGCCATTGCGCTGCTCCTTGTCGATATTTATCGGGTTGGTTTGAGCTTGCAGCCTGCGGCCGCAAAACGGTGGCCCAGAATGCGTTTGAGGTTGTCGGCATATTGCTTAAGATCGTCTTGCTGCTTGGTTTCGGTCGCGCACACCAGCAGCGCCTCGCCGAGTTCCGGATAATGCGAAGTCAGTGCGAGCCCCCCGAGTATGCCCTGCGCCCTGAGTGCGTGCAACACCTCGGACACCGGCGCGTTGAGCCGCAGTACGAACTCGTGAAATACCGCACCGCTGAATGCGCGTTTCACGCCCGGCAGCGCGCACAACTGCCGCGCGAGCTCGAGCGCGTTCGCGTGACAGCTTTGCGCCACCTGCTTGAGGCCGCCGGGACCGAGCAGCGCCATGTATATCGTCGCTGCCGTCACGGCGAGTCCCTGGTTGGTGCAGATGTTGGATGTCGCCTTGGAGCGGCGGATGTGCTGCTCGCGCGCCTGCAGCGTCAGCGTATAACCGGGTTTGCCGTCGACGTCGACGGTGCGGCCGACGATACGGCCGGGCAATTGTCGCACGTACTGCTCGCGGCACGCCATGAAACCGAAGTACGGGCCGCCGCCCGCGAGCGGCACGCCCAGTGGCTGGCCTTCTCCGACTACGATATCGGCGCCGCCATCCGCCCACTCGCCCGGCGGCCGCAGCAGCGCGAGCGAAGTCGGGTTCACCACAGCGATAACCAGCATGCCGTTGGCGTGCGCCCACGCCGTCAGTTCATCCGCCGGCTCTAGCGCGCCGAAAAAGTTCGGCTGCGGCACCACCAGTGCCGCGTGATCGCGCCCGGCATATGGTTTCAATGCATCCGGTATCAGATGACCGCACTCGGTGCAGTACGGGAATTCGACGAGCTCGATACCCTGGTCCCGGGTGATGGCATGCACCACCTTGCGATAGACCGGATGCACGGTCGCCGGCAGCAGCACAGATTTCGATGTTTTGTGGACGCGCACCGCCATCAGCACCGCTTCGGCCAGCGCGGACGCGCCGTCATAGAGGCTCGCATTGGTCACGTCCATGCCAGCGAGAGAAGTCATCATCGACTGGTATTCGTAGAGCAGTTGCAGCGTGCCCTGGCTTGCTTCCGCCTGGTACGGGGTGTAAGCGGAATAGAACTCGCCGCGCGTTGCGATCTGCCACACCGCCGCCGGAATGTGGTGCTCGTACGCGCCGGCGCCGATGAAGTTGAGCCAGCGCCCGTCGCGCTCGGCGCGCTCGTGCATGAGCCGCGTGATCTGCATTTCACCCACGCCTGGCGGCACCTGTTCGAGGCCGCGGCTGGCAAGCGACGCGGGTATTTCGTCGAACAGGCCGTCGATGGACTCGACGCCGATCGCGGCGAGCATCGCGCTGATGTCGTCTTCGGTATGCGGGATGAACGGCATGTTTTTTCGGCGCGGCGTCAGGCGCGAGGCGTGAGGTGATGAAATCCGTAACACAAGAGCGTACGCACAAG
>JBJXGV010000030.1:0-25756 GCA_046160485.1 bacterium
TTCGGCCGATAGACTACTCGGGCCCGCGCGCGCGGGCAATCGCTGTTCGGGAGCCAGCGGCGGCGCTCCCCGAACTCGCCCATGTATCCATCACAAATGAGGTGACGTGATGTTAGGGAATCTGAAGTTCTCGCCGCACGCGGCGCGCGTTCCCGGTACAATTGGCGTCATGCGATTGTCACTTCTCCCCAATTTGACGCGCGCGTCCCGCCTCGGCGTGGTGCTCGGCGCGCTCGCCGCGTTTTTCGCGGTGCTCGCGAGCGGCGCGCCCGCGCGCGCGGCCTCCGAATGGGTCGTCGAGCGCATCGACGGCGCGTCCGGCGACGTCGGCCGCCACGCCTCCCTCAAGATCGATCGCGATGGCGCCTACCACGTGAGCTACCGAGACGTGGCCGCGGACAATCTCCTCTACGCCGCGAAGTCGGGCGGCGCATGGGTCGTCGAGACCGTCGACGCGACGCCGGAAGACGAGATCCGCTTCACGTCGCTGGCGATCGACAGCACGGGCGTCGTCCACATCGCGTACAAGGAAGGGCTGTTCGACAACCTCAAGCACGCGTGGAAGACGGCGGGCGCGTGGCAGCGTGAGAACGCCGACGCGTCGGTGAGCAACGTCGGCTCCTATCCCGCGCTCGCCGTCGATCCCGCCAACAATCTTCACGCCGCTTACTACGATCTCAATCCGGACGATCTGCTTTATGCGTGCAAGTCGGGCGGCGTCTGGACGCACGAAGTCGTAGATGCGTCGCCGACGTACGTCGGCTTCCACAACTCGATCGCCGTCGATCCAGACGGCAACGTGCTCGTGGCGTATCACGAAGGGACGCCGGGGCAGCTTCGGTTCGCGCGAAAATCGCAAGGCGCCTGGACGCTCGAGATGGTCGACGCCGATACCAGCGTGTCGGGGCTCTACACTTCGATTGCGCTCGACGCGCAGGCGAATCCGTCGATCAGCTATTGGGATTTCACGAACGGCAATCTCAAGTTCGCGACGAAGAGCGGCGAGGCGTGGGACGTCCAGACGATCGATGCGTCGCCGAACGACGTCGGCGGCTTCACGTCGCTCGTGATCGACGGCGCGGGCGAACCGCACGTGAGCTACTACGACTGGACCGCCGGCGACGTGCTCTACACGCGGAAGTCCGGCGGCGTCTGGCTCATGGAGGTCGTCGACGGCGCGTCCTCCGACGTCGGATCGTACGCCTCGATGGACTTCGACGCGGCGGGCCGCCCGCACATCTGCTACTACGATTTAACGAACGGCGATCTTCTCATCGCGTCGCTCGCGACCGCGACCGGCGTCGGCGCGCCGGACGCGTCGTCGCTTTACCTCATCGCGTATCCGAATCCCGTGTCGACCGGCAGCGTGAGTGTTTCGTTTCGCGCGATCGCCGGGAGCGAGGCGCAACTCGCGATCTACGATGTCACGGGCCGGCTCGTGCGGAGCCTTGCGCGCGGCGCCGCGGGCGCGGGTTCCGGCGCCGGGACTGCGCACTGGGACACGCGCGATTCGGCAGGTCGGCGCGTATCGCCGGGCACGTATTTTCTGCGGCTCGACGCGAACGGGAAACTGGAGACGCAGCGGCTCGTCGTCGTCCGATGAGTCGCGGCGAGCATCTCCACCTGGCTAAGGCGGCGCGCGCATCGATTACGCGCCTCGCCGTTCTCGCGCTGTTCGCGCCGATCGTGCTCACGACGGCGCGCGGCATCGCGCGCGCGGCCGGCGCGTCGTACGAAGTGTTCGCGCGCCCCAGCGAGTATCCCGACGACGGTCCGCGCACGGTCGAGACCGACCCCGCGCTCGCGGGCGGCGCCGCGTCGCCCTTCGGCTGGCACGACACGGACGGCGCGGCCGGCGCCGAGTACACGACGACGCGCGGGAACAACGTCTTCGCGTACACCGATGCCGATGCCGACAACATCCCCGACGCGGGGAGCGCACCCGACGGAGGCGCGGCTCTCGAGTTCCTCTTTCCGCTCGACCTGGGCGCCGAGCCGGCGGCGTATCGCCCCGCCGCGGTGACCAACGCGTTCTACTGGTGCAACATCCTCCACGACGTGCTCTACGAGCACGGATTCGATGAGGCGGCCGGCAATTTTCAGGAAAACAACTACGGGCGCGGCGGCGTCGCGGGCGACGCGGTGCTCGTCGAAGTGCAGGAGGGCGCGTTTACCAACGGCGTGACGGTCTCGACTCCAATCGACGGCGTTGCGCCGCGGCTTCAGCTCGCGCTCTTCACGCTGACGACCCCGCGGCGCGACAGCGCGCTCGAGAGCTACGTCGTCGCGTACGCGTACACGCGCGCCGTCACCTCGCGGCTCGTCGGCGGGCCGCTCGACTCGTCGTGTCTCTCCGCGCAGGAAGCGCTCGGCATGTCGGTCGGCTGGTCCGATTGGGTCGCGCTCGTCGTTACCGCGCACGTGTCGGATGCCGCGACCACGAGCCGCGGCGTCGGCACGTACGTCATGGGGCAGCCGCCGGCGGGCGCGGGGATCAGAGCCGCGCGCTACTCGACGGACCCGAGCCTCAATGCGCTGACATACGCATCGATTGCGACGCTGCCGCCGCCGTTCGGCACTGGGACGGTGTGGGCCACCGCGCTCTGGGAGATGTACTGGGCGCTCGTCGAGAAGCACGGGTTCAACGCGAACATCTACGCGGACTGGACGAGCGGCGGCAACACCCTCGCGCTGCGATTGGTCCTCGACGGGATGAAGACGGTCGAATGCAACCCGGGCTTCGTCGAGGGGCGCGATGCGATTCTCTCGGCGGACCAGAACCTGACCGGAGGCGCGAACCAATGCGAGATTTGGCGCGCGTTCGCTGCGCGCGGACTCGGGCTCGGCGCGAGCCAGGGGAGTTCGTCGTCGCTCGCGGATGGAATCGAAGCGTTCGATGTGCCGGCGCCGTGCGTGATCACGGACGTCGCCGGCTCCGATGCGCCCGGCGGCGCGGGTACCAGTGCGTCGCTCGCAATCGCCGCCCCCGAGCCGAACCCGTTCGCGACCGAGACGCGGATTCGCTTCGCGATCCCGCGCGCGGGGCGGGTCCGCTTGGCGGCGTACGATGCGCAGGGGCGCGTCGTGGCGGGGCTCATCGACGAAGCGCGTCCCGCGGGCGCCAGCGCGTTCGCGTGGCGCGCCCGCGCGGCGGACGGTTCGCGCGTGCACCCCGGTGTCTATTTCCTGCGGCTGGAAGCGGGCGGCGATGTTGCAACGCGCAAGCTCGTCGTCGTACGTTAAGCGCGGCCGCGCGCGGCGCGGCAATCCGCGAACGCAATCCAACACACCGTCACAAACTTTCGGAGGGGTTCATGCCAGAGAAGCCGAGTTCGAACGAAGCTGAGTACTTCGCTCGCCTGGAGGTCGAGCGCAGGCGCAAATTCGCGGAAGAGCGAGACGCGAAGATCGCCGAGGAGGAACGCGCGCGCGCGCGCGAACTCCATTTCATGAAGTGCCCGAAATGCGGCTCGCCGCTCGAAGAGTTCGCGCTCGACAACGTCCACGTCGACAAGTGCCTCAGCTGCGAAGGGCTCTGGCTCGATGCCGGCGAGCTCGAGACGATCCGAGGCAAGGACGCCGGCTTCATGGGGCAGCTCATGAACGTCTTTCGGAAGTAGCACCCTCGCGCGTGTCGCGCGCGAGAACGAAACGAAATGCCGCGCTCGAGCGTTTCGGGCGCGGCGTGAACGATGAAGCCTCGATCGCCGAAGCCACTGCAACTCGGAGGGTATATCGATGCCACGCCCAGAATCCCGCACAGGAATCGCCGCGATTCTGCTCGCACTGCTCGTGGGCGCCCTGACGGGCGTCGTCAACGCAGCCACGATCTACGACGTCACGACCGATTGGAGCGATGCCGCGAACCCGGCGAGTACGTGGTCGTATCGCGAAAGCGTCAATCTGCTACCGCATGTGGACGCATGGACGGGACTCACGGGGGACTTCTCCACGGCACAGCCCGCTTGGGCGCGATCCGCGACCAGTAACATGAAGCTCCCGTGCATTTTCAGGTCGTCCGCGACAGTGGCGATCACGCACGACTGGCTAACCGGCGACGTGATCACTCACTCGACGGACAACGCCAATGGTGTCGGGGCAGGCGCCGCGAATATTGCGTGGACGAGCCCGATCGACGGGACGATCGACATCGCCGGCAATGTCTGGATGGGGCGCGACATCGGACGCGGCAATCAGTGGCGCCTGTCGCTCAACGGAACGCTGCTGACCGGTGGCACCATCGGATCCGGCGACGCGTATAGCCGCGCCACACCGTTTCAGTTTTCGGCGGGATCGGGCGGGGCCTCGGCGGTCGACGATGTCGCCGTCGCGGTCGGCGATCTGCTCATGCTCGAGATTATTCGGACGAGTACGCTGGGCGACTACGTCGGCATTCGGTGGACGATCGACGCGACGGCGACCCCCACGGGCCTCGACGACGCGGCCGCCGGCGACGCGCTGTGGCTCGGACACGCCGCACCCAATCCGAGCGCGGGAGCGGCGCGCATTCGGTTTCGAATTCCCGCGGACTCGCGCGTGAGCCTCGATGTCTACGACCTCGCGGGCCGGCGCGTCGCGGAGGCGCTTGCGGCGTTTCTTCCCGCCGGCGCGCACTCTATCGAATGGGACGGGCGCGATGCCGCCGGACGCGCCGTGCCGAGCGGGACGTACGTCTATCGTCTCGTCGCGGGCGAGCGAATCGCGACCGGCAGGCTGGCGCTCGTTCGTTAGCCGGCCGCCATGGGGGCGCGGCGGATCGTCGCGTGCGTCGCGCCGAACCGGAGGCGCGTGGTATTGTCGCGCGCGATGATCCTCGGCGCAGCGCTACGCTCGCACGCCGTTCGCAGATGCGCCAAGGTGGCGCTTCTCTGCGCGATCGGAGCGTGTTGCCTCGGTGCGGGTGCGCCACGGACTCGCGGTACGCCGTCGCCGCTGCCGTCGCGCAACGTTGACGGCTTCTCGATCGGACCGGGCTGGACCGTCACCCTCGGAGCCGCCTACGTCGACACGTTGCCGTTTCCTCGCGAGCGAGTCTTGCCCGTCGCGTCGCAAGTCATCACCGCGGACGAGTGGCGAGTTCAGTCGACGGACAACATCACGGGGCGGATCGTTACGCGATGGAAGCCTGTTCGGCATGTGTTCGTTCGCCTCGTCATGGGGGAAGTCCGTCAGCGGTGCGTCATCGATGTGACGCCGCTCGGCGCGCGGCGATGCGTCGTGAAGTTCCGCGCCGCGCTGGCGACGAAGAAGAGCATCGCGCGGAGTTCACTCATGCCGAAGGTGGAGAAGGAATACAAGGAGAGCGTGATCCGGTGGCAGCGGCGGCTGCGGAGCGCGCTCGCGCAGAAGGACTCGCTCGGTGTCGAGACGGGGAAGGGCGCGCTACCGTAGCGCGGCATTCACCGCAGCTGGCGTAGCCGCGTGTTGATCGCTTCGAGGTCGAACGCCTCCGGATCGAATGGCGTCGCGCCGCGGCCGGCGCGACCGGCGCTGCGAGCGCCGCCGGTTCTCCGCGCGATCGTCTCGAGCAGCTCTTCGTAGCCATGCGTTCCGCCGCAATCCTCCGGCGGGCACGCGCGCTCGCCCGCGAGGCAGACGGGCGTGACGAGGTCGTTGTCCGGCGGAAGGATTTCCTCGACGACGACTTCGTGCTCCCATCGATCGCCGAAATCGTAGTTGTACGTGAACGACTTCACGGGCACGCCCGCGACGGAGTTGAGCTTAGTCCGCGCGTCGTCCTTCACGTCGCGCCCGAACTCGCCCTCGTGCGGACCGAAGCGCGTCTTCCCAATCGTGAAGTCGTACAGATGCGCGTTCTCCCACCCCATGATCGTCTGCAGCACGCCGTGCAATCGGTAGAGCGTGATGTCGCCGCGAACCTGGAAGCGGCGCCAGATCGGCGGCGCGATGTCTTGCAGCGTCACCTTGAGCTGGTAGATAGGCGCGAGCTTGCGGGGCTGCAGCGCGGGAGTCACGGCGAAGCGGGATTGCGGTTCGGGCGCGGGCGGCGGCTGCGCGTGTGATGGCGCGGCGGCTTCAGCGACGTCGACGGTCGGCTTGCGGGTTCGCTTTGCGGGCATGGCGGCAGTATACGGCAGAGGCGTCCGATCGATCGCACCGTGTGTTCTCCGGCGACGCGGCAGCACGCGGAACGTAGGCGTGACCGTCGCTCGGCCGGCAAGGAGGAATCGCATTTACCCGACGCGCGATTCGTGATTCTCTTCGCGTCGGGAATCGAATTCTGCGAACTCAGCGAATCGGCGAGGTTCTCTCGCGTCAAACTTGAAGGAGGCCTGACATGATTGAACGGCGGAATCATCGAGGTGCGTGGATCTCGATCGCGTTGTTGCTCGCGTTCATCGCGGCGTCGATCGTCGCGGGCTGCGGCGACGACGACGGCGGACCGACCGATATCGACTCGACGGGGACGGGCACAGGCACGGGCACAGGCACGGGCACCGGCACCGGGACCGGAACCGGAACCGGAACTGGTACTGGCACCGGCACGGGCACAGGAACCGGAACCGGCACCGGCACTGGGACAGGGACTGGGACCGGAACTGGGACGGGAACGGGCACCGGCACGGGAACCGGCACCGGCACCGGCACGGGCACTGGGACTGGGACGGGCACCGGCACTGGCACCGGCGGCCCCGCGCCTGAATTCTTCGTCGTCACCGAAGATCTCGTGGGACGCTACGAAGGGTTCATGCGCACCACGTTCTCCGGTGTCGGGACGCTGTTCGGCAACGACGCGTGCAACCCCGGCGCGGATTCAACGGGCGCGACGCAGAACCTCTGCTTGGGCGACACGCTCTTCGTCTTCGAGGACGTCACGTGCGATTTCGAGGGCGGCATCGACAACTTCTCGATCGACTGCGTGTTTGACGTGAGCACGCCGACGGGCTGCACCATCGCCGCGCGGATCGAAGGCTCGGGCGGGCGCGTCGGCGACTCGTACGCCGTCGACTACAGTGTCATCACCGACTACACGGGATCGGCTTGCTCAGGAAGTTGCACAACGCGCTTCGAATGGGTGCTCACGCGAACCGGCGACCCGATCTGCACCGTGCTGAAGTCCCCGCGCCGCGTCGCACTCTTCGGCCGCGTCCCGACAGGAGTGAGGTAGATCTCATCTCTCGCCGACCGGTCTGGCTTCATGGATTCGGGATTCACCGCCTCCGCGTGGGGCATCAGGCGTGGTGGCGAGCGTCGTGACAACACGCTGGCGCCTGCGCTGCGCGCCTGACGCGCTCGCGGAGTTCGCGAAACGGTTTTCGTACGCCGACGATCATGCCGTCGAAGAGATCGGCGCCCGCGCGAAGAAGTCGGGCGTTCTCGATCGCGATGGATTCGTTCAGCTCTGCGGTTGGAAGACGCAGCGCTCGCGCTCGCGTTGCGCTCGCAACGAAGCGGCTTTCATCAAAGCCGTGACGCGCGCGGCGCTCTCGTCGCGCAACGAGCGCTTCAAGATCGAAGCGCTCACGCTTCTCGACGGCGTGAGTTGGCCGACGGCGTCGGTGATCCTGCACTTCTGCGATCGCGATCCGTATCCGATCGTCGACTTTCGCGCGCTCTGGTCGCTCGGCGTCAACGCGCCGGCTCGCTACACGTTTCCGTTTTGGCGCGAGTACTGCGAGGTCGTGCGAGGGCTCGTCGCGCGCACCGGGATGTCGATTCGCGATGTCGACCGCGGGCTGTGGCAGTACTCGAAGGAGCGGCAGCGCCCGCGGGCCACATAGGCCGGCGCGCTACCCTACGCTCGCGAATGAGATACTCGTGCGGCCACTCCGGCATCGTCTTCGCGAACGTCCATTGCTCGGTGTCGAGGAATCGCCGGACGTCGTCGGGAAATGCTGGCGGCATTCCGGGGTTCTCCTCGCAGTCGAGACCGTGAATCGTTGAACGGGCGATCGTGTCGGTGCAGAATCGCACACACTTGGGCGCGCCGCCGCTCTCTCAAAGGAGAACTCACGTGGTCCCGCTCCGCCGCATCGTCGCGTGAAGAACGAAAAGCCATCCATTCGCGTCCGACTGGAGGCGAAAAAGTCTGGCGCAAAACCTCGCGCGGACGTTTTCGTCGCGGTCAATGCGCGCGCCTACACCGGCGACGCGGTTGCGTCGGCTTCGGTCGGGCAGATCGAGACCTTCGCCAGCCAGCTCTACGCGTTCGAGCGGAGCCTCGCGGGCGAAGTCGTTCTCGAAGCCGAAGGGTTGGAGATTCGGGTGAACGCGAAGGACACGGTCGGCCATGTCGAGGTCCGCCTCAGCGTGAAACAACTCGACGACATTCTTCAGACGCGCTTCGAGACCGACCCGATTTCAGTCGCACGATTTGCGGACGGGTTGCTGGCTGGGCTTCGCGACTCGCGGCGCATCGCGCTACTCGACGGCTTTTGAGGCGTGCCGCCCTTCGTCGGACGAGGGGCGGCACCCAGTTGGCTCTTCGAGTAGTTACTTGCGGCGAGCGATTCGCTGCAGTACCGCACCGCACGCGAGGCTAGCTAGGCCAATCCCGCCAACAAGCGGAAGGAAACTCGCCGTGCGCGGCAGTTCGTTACGCTCTTGGTCGACTGCGGTGCGCGTCACCGGTTCCTGCGTGACCTCGGGGCGGACGTACGGCGTGGGTGTCGGGGTGGGCGTCGGCGCTGGCGTCGTCATTGCCGGAGCCATTTCGATGCGCCGCGCATCCATCTTGTCTTCCGGCTTGTCGTCCGAGTCGTACCAAACCGTCATGCGGTTACCGACCGGCAGGTTCGCGGGGCGCTCGGTGTCTTTGTCGATATCGAACCTCAAGTCTCCGTTCGCAGTCCTCAACACGAGGACATCGCCCGTGACGGAGACGACGGTTCCAGTAATCGAGATCCACGGCGCGTCGGCGGAAACGCCCGTCGCGAGCGAAAGCACCACGAGCATGGATAGGCAGATGTTCTTCATCGCAATTCCTCCTGAGTTGGGATTCAAAATCTGAAGCACGCTAACGGGCGGCGTACGATTCCAGACTTGACTCAGCAAGGCGGATGCCATGGCTATCTCGAGCGGGAGCGTCAGTTAGCTGGGAGTGCTGTCAGTCGCGTGTAAGACGTACAGCGGGGGAGTGCGCTGCGCGTCGAGCCGTCGCGCGCTACGCGGCCGGCGCGTCGTCTGTCGCGCGGTGTGCCGCCCACCACGCGCGCGCGCGATCCTCCGTCCACGCGTTGGGCAGATCCAGCTCGGCAAGCTGACGCGCGACATCCTTCGCCGACTGCGGGCGCGCGGCCGGATCCTTCGCTAGGCACGCGAGCACGAGCCGGTCGAGCGCTGCGGGAATCGGCAACTCGCTCCGAGTCGATGGCGCCGTCGCGGGCGTGTGCGCGTGATGCAGCAGAAGCGCCATCGGTGTTACGGCGGTGAAGACGGGCTGCCCGGTCAGAAGCCAACACGCGACGCAACCCGCCGAGTAGATATCGACGCGGCCGTCGAGGTTCGCGTGCCCCAGCGCCTGCTCGGGCGCGATGAACGCCGGCGTCCCCTGCACCGCGTTCTCCTGCGTGAGCGCGATCCCGGCATCAGCGGGCTCGCCGAGCGCCTTCACGAGCCCGAAGTCGAGCACCTTCACGAAGTCGCAATCCTCGCCGTAGCGGCAGAGAAAGATGTTCGCGGGTTTGATGTCGCGATGGACGAGCCCGCACGAGTCGGCTTCGGAGAGCGAGTGACAGACCCGCCGCAGCAGGAAGACGACGCGCTCCGCCGGAAGCGGGCCGAAGCGCCGCACGAGGCGGTCGGCATCGAGCCTGTCGAGCAGCTCCATCACGTAGTAGAGCGATCCGTTGTCCGCGACTCCGAAATCGAAGAGTTCCACCGTGTGCGGCGAGCGGAGGCGCGCGATGGCGTGGGCCTCGCGTTCGAAGCGGCGCAGCGCATCCTCGGAGACTGCGGCTCGGCCGTCCGCACCGAGCGCGGGGCGGATCAGCTTGATCGCGGCGGGGCGCGCGAGCATGCGATGCCGCGCGAGCCAAACCTCGCCCATGCCGCCCTGCCCGAGCTTCTCCTCCAAGCGGTAGCTGCCCAGATCGCGCGCCGCGGCCACCGCGCGTCCGAGCCCGTAGACGACCTTCGCGCCGAGATACGCGAACCCGACCGAGATCGCGGGCGCGACCGCCACTTCGACGTACGTTCCGACCTCGTCGATGCGCACCTTGCCGAAGATGACGAGAAGCCATAGCGCGAGCGGCGACATCGCGGCGGCGGCACTTGCGGTCACGAGCATGCGCCGCGGCGGGCCGGGCATCACGAGAGGGAAGAGGATGATGACGGCGGGAACCCACGTCATGTTCGGCAGCATCATGTGCGTCGAGAAGTACTGCCAGAACGTGATCAGCGCGCACGCGAAGCAGATCGCGATCTCGTACGCCGAGCCGATCGTGTGGAGCCGCGCCGCGGAGACGCGGCGATTGCGCGCGGCCCACCACACCGCGCCCGACGCGACGACAGCGGCGAGGTTGATCCACTGCATCGGGCCGCCTTGAAAGCTGTCGGGCGGAAGCGTGCGGTGCGTTACCGCGACGTACGCGCGCGAGCCGGCGAAGAGCGCCAGGTCGAGCCCGAACGCGAAGAGGAGGAGGCCCGCCAGAAGCCGCACGCGCCCGCGGACACTTTCGAGCAGATCGAGCGGAAGCGCGGATGAGCTGTGCCGCGCACCCGGCGATGGCGCGTCCGGGCGAAGAAGTGCGACGTGCTCTTGCATGCGCGCCCTCCACAATAGAAGCGGACGAGGCCGGCCGAGGCTTCAGTCGAGCGCCGACTCGAAACGAATTTGCTTGTGCGAGCCAATGACTCGTCCATAGTGGAGCCCCAGCGACAACAAGGAGGACAACAAGCCAATGACAGAGTCCGAATCCGAATGGAGCGAAGGGCCGCTCGAGTCAGACCGCCCGTCGCGTCGCATCCCGAATGTTCCGCGGCCATCGGCCGCCCTGATTCGCGGCATTGTGCTCGGCGCCGCCGTGATACTGCTGCTGCTGACCTCCTATTATCAGGTCGAGCCGGACGAAGTCGGCGTCGTCCAGCGCTTCGGGAAGTGGGATCGCACGACGAATCCCGGCCCGCACCTGAAGATGCCGTTCGGCATCGAGCAGGTGACGAAGGTCCCCGTGCAACGCCAGCTCAAGATGGAGTTCGGTTTTCGCACGGCCCGGGTCGGCGTGCGCTCCGAGTTCGCGGATCCCACGACCGAGACGGTCGGCGAGTCCGTCATGCTCACCGGCGACCTCAACGTCGCGGTCGTGGAGTGGATCGTCCAGTACCGGATCCAGGATCCCAGCGCGTACCTATTCAAGGTGCGCGACGTCCCGCAGACGTTTCGGCTCATGAACGAAGCAGCGATGCGCCAGGTCGTCGGCGACCATAGCGTGGACGAGGTGCTCACCATCGGCCGCGAGGCGATCGCGCTCCAAGCGAAGGAAGGGCTGCAGCGGCTCTGCGACATGTATCAGATCGGGATCGAGGTCCAGCAGTTGGTGCTGCAGGACGTGAACCCGCCCGATCCCGTCAAGCCCGCCTTCAACGAGGTCAACCAGGCGATTCAGGAGAAAGAGCGCGCCATCAACGAAGCATGGGCCGACTACAACAAGTCGGTTCCGCTCGCGAACGGTGAGGCCGAGCAAGCGGTGCGCGCGGCCGAAGGGTATGCGCTCGAGCGCGTGAACAACGCGGAAGGCGACGCGCATCGCTTCGAGGCACTCCACGAAGAGTATCGCAAGGCCCCGGCGGTCACGCGGAAGCGCCTCTATCTCGAGACGATGGCCAAGCTGCTGCCGAAGCTCGGCAAGAAGGTCATCGTGGACGAGAAGGTCCGGAGCGTGCTTCCGATGCTGCAACTCGGCGACGCGCCGGTGGTGAAGCCATGAACCGCGCGCTCGTGGTCGTCGTCGCGCTTGTGGTGGTCGCCACGTTCTTGTCGGTCTACACGACATCGGAAACCGAGCAGGCCATTCTCGTCGAGTTCGGCAAGCCGGTGCCGGGTGTCATCTCGCAGCCGGGGCTCCACATAAAAGTGCCGTTCATCCAGACCGTTCATCGTTTCGACAAGCGCTGGCTCGAGTTCGACGGCGCCGCCAACGAGATTCCGACGAAGGACAAGAAGTACATCTTCGTCGACACGTACGCGCGGTGGCGGATCAGCGACCCGCTGCGGTTCTACCAGGCGGTGCGCGACGAGCGGGGCGGGCAGAGCCGCCTCGACGATATCGTCGACGGCGAAACGCGAAACGCGGTCGCGTCGTTCGACCTCATCGAGATCGTCCGCTCGTCGAACCGGCCGTTCCAGGTGACGGAGGACCTCGCGGGGATCGGTGCCGCCGAGGCTATGGCGACGGTGGAGATGGGGCGGGAGAAGATCCAGGCCATCGTGCTCGAGAAGGCGGCGAAGATCACGCCGGAGTTCGGGATCGAACTCGTCGACGTGCGCTTCAAGCGAATCAACTATGTGGAAACCGTGCAGCAGAAGGTTTTCGAACGGATGATTTCCGAGCGGAAGCGCATCGCGGAGCGGAGCCGCTCCGAGGGACAGGGGCGCGCGGCGGAAATACGCGGCCAGAAGGAGCGCGATGTTCTGGCGGCGTCTTCGCAGGGCTACAAGAGCGCGCAGGAACTCAAGGGCGAGGCCGATGCGAAGGCGACAGCGATCTACGCGCGCGCCTATGGCCGCGATCCCGAGCTGTACCAGTTCGTGAAGAGTCTCGAGACGTTGGAGTCGAGCCTCGAGACAGGAACCACCGTCGTGCTCTCCACCGATTCCGAGTTACTGCGCTACCTCAAGGGTCCCGGGGACCGATAGCACCGTACGCGCGACGACGACGCTCCCCGATGAACCCTTCGAACCCGTCGCAACGACTCGCGGCCGAATACTCGGCGAAGGCGGCGGTGTACGCGCGGCGTTGGGCGCCGGTGATTCTGCCGATGGCGCGGCCGCTGCTTGGCGAGTTGCCGCTGGCCGCCGCGACGCGCGTACTCGATGTCGGCGCGGGGACGGGCGCGCTCTTGCCGCACCTGGCCGCGGCCGCGCCGCGCGCCCGAATCGTCGGCGTGGACGCCGCACACGGAATGCTTCGCGCCGCGCGGGAGAACGTGGCGAGCCCGCGCTCGCAGCTCGATCCCCGCGCGCACTCGCTCGAACTCGCAGCGTCGCGCGAACCGTCCTTCGCGCCGCCGCACCCACCCGCGCTCGCGGTGATGGACGCGGGGCGGCTCGCGCTCCGCGCGGCGACGTTCGACGTGGCCGCGCTCGTCTTCGCGCTCTTCCACATGCCGAGCCCGGCCGCGGCGCTCGCCGAAGTGCGCCGCGTCCTGCGCGCGGGCGGCGCGATCGGCGTCGCCGTGTGGGGCGCGAACTCCGAGCTTCCGGGTCTACCGATATGGGCGGAGGAGTTCGACGCGGCCGCCGCGGGGCCGGACCCGCGCGACGCGAGCGTGAGCTGCCACGAGGCGATGGACACGCCGGAGAAACTCGCTGGGCTTCTCGATGCGGCGGGGTACGCCGGCGTGCGCGTATGGGCGCGCACGTTCGAGCACGCGTGGGATGCGCCGGACCTCCTCGCGATGCAAGTCGGCTGCGGCATGCCGGGGCGGCGGCTGGCGACGCTGCCCCAGCCCGCGCGCACCGCGTGCCGGTCGCGTGTCGCGGCGCGCCTTGCGCAACTCGCGCCGGCCGATTTGCTATATCGCCCCGAGGTGTTGTTCGCGATCGCGCAGACGCCCGCATAGCACGCCGGCGCGCGCGCATGCGACCTGACATCGCCGCCCGGCGCGCTGGACCAAGTCCGACGATTTGTCCGCGCGCCCGCGCGGCCCAATTCTCCAGCCGATAGCTCGCCGCGTTCATCTGCGTGTATTCGCAGCAACTTCGCGGCGATTGCGTGATTGAGCCGTAACTCGAGCGGTTTGGCGCGCATGATGCACGGGCCCGCGCGGCGAACTCGCCCGGCGTTACGGCGGGATGGTCCAAGTGCGCCCCCCGGCGCGCGGACCGCAGCCAGGTCTCCACGGAACGTCGCTTGAGTGCGAGCACCGTGTATCACGCCGACGGTTCGGCGGCACTCTTTCTGTCGGGTCAATCCCCTGGCCTGAACGTTCGTCAACGAAGCGTCTCCGTTTTTCCTGACCGTGAGCGACCTAGCGCGAGCGTGAACCGCACGTGGCGCGCGAAGGCGAGAAAGGACAACAGAATATGTGGTGTGCACCCGCGATTCGACGAACCGCCTCTTGCGTTCGACTGGATGCGCGACGCTTGTCGAGTGTCGTCGCCATCCTGACGCTCCTCGTCGCGGCGCCCGCGGCGGCGCAATGGAACACGCAAAGTCCCGTCCCGACGTTTCTCGACGTGCGCGGCGTCGCCGCACCGACAGCGCAGCGGGTCTTCGTCGCGACATCCGACGATTCGTTCGATGATGGCGGCGCGCTCTTCGAATCGGCCGACGGCGGAGCGACCTGGGTCCAGCGCGATGTTCCATTCAACCTGGGGGAGCCGCTGAACGGTATCTTCTACCTCGATAGCCAGCGCGGCTGGGCGTACGGCAACGCGAACTACCGCACGACCGACGGCGGAACGACGTGGATCGAGCTGCCGTTCCTCGGCTCGACGTACTTCATGGAGTTCTACACGCCGGCCTTCGGGCTCGCGACGGGGAACTTCGACAAGTACGTAAGCCTCGATGGCGGGTTGTCGTGGAATCCCTCTCCGAATGCGATTTTCGCGTTCGATTTCGCGGACGCGCAGACCGGGCTCGGCGCCTCGGCCGACGGCATCTTTCGCACGACGAACGGCGGCACGGTGTTCGCGCCGGTGTTCGCGGGCGATGCGAGCGCGGTCGCGTTTCTTTCGAGCAGCGTCGCAGTGGCGATTGTGAATGGCAGCTTCGCACGCTCGACCGACGGCGGCGCGACGTGGATCGCGGGCGCGAGCGCGGCGGGCCGTACCGACCTCACCGCGGTCTCCGCCAATGTCGTGCTGGCGTGGGGCCGCAGCGGGCCATTCCCCGATTTCGACGACCGCGTTCTTCGCTCCAGCGATGGCGGGCAGACATGGACCGACCTCGGCGAGGTTTTCGCGGCGGACGCGTACGTCGGCGGCTTCCGATTTACCGTCGTCGACGCGCAAACGATTGTCGCGTCGAACGGCGAGGGCGACGTGTTTCGTTCGGCCGACGCCGGGCTGACGTGGACGGAAGCGTTCACGTCGCTCGGTCCGCGCCCGAGCTTCTTCGGTAGCACCGCGCCCGTGTTCGGCGACGCGCTCACCGGGTACTTCGGCTATGGCGCCGGGTTCGTCATCAAGACGACCGACGGCGGCGCGACGTGGGCGCAGATCTCGAGTGGCGCGGGCGAGTCGCTCAACGACATCGACCGCTTCGCGAACGGCAACTTCATCGCCGTCGGCGAGTCGGGAACGCTCCTGACGAGCACGGGGACGTCCCCCTGGCTGCGTCAGCCGGCGCTCACGCTGGAGCACCTCACCGCGGTCGATGTCGTCGGCGCGCAGGGCGCGGTCGTCGTCGACCAAACGGGGCGCGTTTATCGCAGCGCCGACGGCGGCGCGACGTGGACTGCCGGCGCGACGGCGCCGGTTGGCCTCAACGCCGCCGATCTTCACTTCTCCACGCTTCTCGACGGCTGGGTGATCGGCTCCGGCTTCGCGGAAGGAGCGCTCTTCCATACGACGAACGGAGGCGACTCGTGGACGCCCGTGACGGATTTCATGGGCGGCTACGCGTCGATCGACTTCGAGGGCCCCAACGGTTGGGCGGCGAACGTCGGCGGAATCTTCTATCGAACCACCAACGCTGGCGCCACGTGGACTCAGGGCCAACTTCCCGGGGCGTTCTCGATCACGGACATGGAATTCTTCAACGCGAACACGGGTTTCGCCGTCGGCTCGTTCGGGTACGCGGCTCGCAGCACGAACGGCGGCGCGACGTGGCAGACGCTCCCGACGCCGAACTCGAATCACGGGTTCAGCGACATACACGTCGTCAGCGCCAACGAGCTCTGGGTCAGCACTGGCCAGGATGTCGCGTACCACTCGGCGACCGGCGGACTGAGCTGGTCGGTTCTCGACATCGGCTCGCCGGGTTTCGGCTACTTCTCCGCAATCGTCGCAGACTCGCTCGCCAACGTCTGGACGGTTGGGTTCCTCGGCGCGATCGAGCACTACACGGGGTCGCCGCCGCCGCCGGTGAATCAGCCGCCGGTTGCGGCGTTCACCTTCGACGCCACCGGACTCTCGGTCGACTTCGTGGATGCGAGCACCGATCCCGACGGCATCGTGGTGAGTTGGCAGTGGGATTTCGGCGACGGCGAGGTGTCGGCCGCGCAGAACCCGACGCACGTCTTTCAATCAGCGAACACCTACATCGTGCGGCTGATCGCCACCGACGACGACGCGGCCGCGGATACGACGGGCGCAATCATCGTCGTCCAGCCCGGACCCGGCGGCACGTTCGGCGACTTCACCGAGGTCACGCCGCTCGATCCTCTCTTCGTGACGGGACAGGACGAGGACTTTTGGGTCATCACAACGGCGTCCGCTGACTACGACGGCGACGGCGACCTCGACATGGCGGTCGCCGGTTACTACGTCGTCTACAACCAGAGCGTGGTGGACCGCCTCCTGCTGCTCCGCAACGACGGCCCCGCGGCAGCGACGGAGTGGGATTTCAGCTACATCGAGCTGCCGCCCGGCACACTCACGATGGGCGCGTCCGACCTCGCGTGGGGCGACGCCGACGCGGATGGCGATCAGGATCTCGCGCTCGGAACGGATGGTGCGACGGTGATCTTCCGCAACGACAGCGGCACCCTCGTCCTGACCAACACGGCGCTGCCTGGATACTACGAGGACAACGACCAAGCCGATTTCGATCTGCGCTCGATCACGTGGGCGGACTACGACAACGACGGCGACTTCGATCTCCTGCTTCCGTCGACGTACGACGAGAGCGCGTTCGAGTTCCGTACCGCGCTCATGCGCAACGACGGCCCCAACGGCACCGGCGGTTGGCTCTTCACGCAAACGGACTCGACGTTCGCGCCGACCTCGCACGCACAAAGCATGTGGGCCGATTTCGACGGCGACGAGGATCTTGATCTTTTGCTCGTCAATCTCGCGCCGCTGACGGACGACGGTTTCATCCGGCGCTACCGGAACGACGGAGGCGGTGTCTTCGTCGGCGAGGACATTCTCGGTTCGCTCACCATCGAACACGGCGAGGCGCAGTGGGGCGACTACGACGGCGACGGCGATCTCGACATTCTCGTCGCCGGCAACATCGGGGAAACCGATGGCACGTTCACGTGGGCGAGCCTGCGCATCTATCGCAACGACGCCGAGACGTACGCCCCGATCGAGGTCATCGAGTGCGTGCCGTGCGAGGGCTGGTTCGACTTCACCGCCGCGACGTGGGCCGACTACGACTCCGATGGCGACGTGGACATCCTCTTGGCCGGCAACTACAACTCGGGCTCGCAGATCGAGGGTCGCGCGAAGGTCTACGACAACAACGGCGGTGTGTTCGTCGATTCGGGGAACCAACTCCCTGCGCCGCGGGCGAGCGGCACGCGCGGCGGCACGTTCACCTGGCTCGATCTCGACGGCGAGGGCGACCTCGACTACTTCATCGCGGGGCAGTATTTCGTTCCGGGCGGCAACGGCCTCGTCGAGGCGCAGATGCACGTCTATCGCAACGACGCGGCGGGCCAGAACGCGCCGCCGTCGGCGCCGTCGAACGTGACGGTTCGCGTGACCGAGCCCGACGGCGAGCTCGTCATCGCGTGGACACCAGCAATCGATGATCTCACGCCGGCGTCGGCGTTGACATACGACTTGGTTCTGCGCCGCGGTGGCGTCCCGGTGGCGAGCCCGCGACACTTCCCGGAGCCGGGGCGGCTGAGCAACACCAACAGGTGGGTGTTAGCGGATCTGCCCAACGGGTACTACACGTGGTCGCTTCGCGCCGTGGACAGCGCGTACAACGGCGGGCCCGTCGCCACGGGTGCGTTCATCGCGGGGAGCCCTGTCGGTGTGGAGACGTCCGGCTCACTGCCGCGCGACTACGCGTTCAATCAATCGCTTCCGAATCCGTTCAAAGGTTCAACGACGTTTCACTTCGCGCTGCCGGAACGCGCGAGCGTGGATCTCTCCGTTTACGACACGAGCGGGCGGCTCGTGACGCGGCTCGTCGACGAGGCGCGCGCGCCTGGCGTTTACGCGATCCCGTGGGATGCGTCCGGCCTCGCGAGCGGCGTCTACTTCGCGCGCATGTCGACCGCCGCGTTCACGAAGACGCAGCGCGTGATGCTCGTCAAGTGATCGGCCGGCCACGAGATTCAGCGCACCGATGGGAAGTCATAGCGCCCATCGAAGCAATAGAGAGGAGTTGTCGCATGCTTTCGAACTGGAGATGCAGTGCGCTCGTCGCGGGCCTTCTCTGCGTCACGAGCCTCGCTCACGCGGATCCCGCGGTGCAAGAGTGGATCAAAACGTATCCGTGGCCGCCCTATACATACGGAGCGATGATCGCGCTCGATCCGGATGACAACGTCATCAGCGTTGGGCACGATCCCGGCGCCTCCGACATCGTGACCACGAAGTACGACCCAGCCGGCAACATCCTCTGGGAGCGCCACTACACGATGGAGGATTACTCGCTCCGCGCGACTTGGGTCGCGACCGACGGTGACGGCAATGTCATCGTGACCGGCTATCCGCAGACCTTCAGCAGCAACCCCGTGCAGACCGGGCTGCTCACGATCAAGTACGACAGCGACGGCGCGTTGCTCTGGGACGATCTCTACTCGGGCACGTGGGCGTTCGCGGTGCGCGCGGTCACCGACGGCGTAGGCAACATCTTCGTGACCGGGCGCGCCTGGTTCGGCACGTACGACTTCGTGACGATCAAGTACGCGCCGGACGGATCGCGCGCGTGGTTGGATGTGTTCGATCAGGGCGGCGGCAACCACACTCCAACGTCGATGGACCTGGACCCCAGCGGAAACCTACTCGTTGCCGGTGGCGGCCTCAGCGGCGGGATGATCACGACCCTGTACGACGCGAGTGGCCAGCGCCAGTGGGTCGTCGAACGGCCGGGCGGCGCCGGGTCCAGCGTGCGGTGGACGAACGACGGCCACTTCTACCTCACCGGATCCTGGTACACGCAATCGACGAGCAACGATTTCAGGCTGCTGAAGTACGATGCGGCTGGGGCGCTGACGTGGGAGCGCTTCTACGATTTCGGCGCCAGCGAGATCGGGACGAAACTCGCCCTCGACACTCAGGAGAATGTCTATGTCACCGGCTATCAGAGCGGAGGCGGCTATGCGAATTGGCTCACCATACGGGTCGATCCAGATGGCAACCTCCTCTGGTCCCGACTTCAAGATAGCCACCCAGCCTACGACGAGTTCCCGAACTTCCTCGTGACGGGTCCGCAGAACGAGGTGTACATCACCGGCTCGGGCGGGCCTTCGCCTGTCCCCGGCCAGAGCTACATCCAAATGTTGACGCTCCGGTACGACGCCGACGGCACCACCGCCTGGGTCGGCAAGCACTACGCATGGGCAAGCCGCGGTGTCGGCGTTGCGCTCGCGAGCGACAACAACGTCTACGCCGTCGGGCTCGGCAACTCCATCACGACGATCAAGTACGCGCAGTCACCGGTCGATGTCCCGGCGCCGACGAGCGACGGCGTGGGGCGCGTGACCTTACTCGCGTCGGAGCCCAATCCGTTCCGCTCGGACGTCGCGCTGCGATACTCTCTTTCGGGAACGACGCGCGTGCGTCTTGCGATCTTCGACGTCTCGGGACGGCTTGTCGCGAACCTGGTCGATGGTGTGCGCGGCCATGGCGAGCACCGCGTCTTTTGGGACGGTCGTGACGCCCGCGGAATTGCGACGCCGCCAGGGGTCTACGTTATGCGGCTTAGCGGCGGATCGGGCGAGGTCTCGCGAAAGATCGTACGGATGCGGTGAAGCCGCCGCGAGCGCGACCGCGAGCACGCAGTTCCCAAATCTCCGCATCCGTTGGACGCCGCGCGAGCCGGCCGCGCCGTAGGTTCGCTGCGCGCCCGCCGTCGATCGCGCGCGGCGGTCAACGCACGAGCGTGACGCGTGTGACGGCGCTCGCGCCGCCGACGGAGAGCCGCGCGAAGTAAGCGCCGGCCGCGAGCCGCTGGCCGCCCGCGCCGCGGCCGTCCCACGACAGTTCGTGCCGGCCGGGAATCATCGGCGCGTCGACGAGCCTCGCCGCGAATCGGCCGGTCGCGTCGAACACGTCGAGCCGGCACGCGGCGCCGCGCGACGCATCGGGAAGCTCGAAGACGAACGCGGGCCGGTCCGACACCGAGCGAATCGCACGCAGCGCGATCGCGCGCGCCGCGTCGCCCGCGGGGACATCGACGACACTCGTCTGCGCGCCGTACTGATACCCCGTGCCTCCCGTGCTGAGAATCCCCGCGTAGACCATCACCAACTCGTCGTGCGTCGAACCGATCTGCGCGATCTCGAGCGCGCCCGCTTGGAGCGTGTCGAGCGTCATGTCGACGACCTCCGTCGGGTTGACGGAATCGAGGAGCAGCGCGCGCACGGCGAACTTCGTGTTGTCCGCGCCATTGAACGTCATCTGGAGCGCGTTCCCGCTCAGGTAGCGCGCGTAGTCCGCGGCCCAATGATTCACCGTCACCGAATTCGGGCCGACGGGGTAGTTCGAGTGCGTGATGAACGCGCTAAACGGCGGAAGCGTCTCGCCAGCGTAGCCGTATCGCCCGTCCTCGATCGTCGTGTCGTTGAGGAAGTTCGCGACCACCCAATCGCCGAACACGTCTTCGAAGTTTTCCGTCGACGCAAGCGAATCGAGCACGGCGTTGTATCCGGCGATGCTGTTCCCCGCTTCGAGCACGACCGAACGAATCGCGCTCTGCCCGCCGAACCGCTCGTAGAAATACAGGCTGAAGAGATAACTCTTGATGTAATCGGACCACACGCCCGTAAACGTCGTGAGGTTCCGGTCCGGCGCCGTGTTGAACTGCGAGATGTTATCGGGATCGCCGTAGAGCCACATCGCCAGTTCGGCGAGCCCTTCGTCGACCCACGCTGCCTCGTTCGTGTCGTAGTTGTAGTGGATGAGATGCTCGAACTCGTGCGCGAGCACCGCGATCATGTAGCTCCCGGCCGGGTTCGGTCCGCTGCAGTTGAGGTAGACGACATCGGTCTCGTTCGAGCGGTAGAGCGCGACGTCGTCGCACTCCTGATCGAACGCCCAGAAGAACCCGTCCGAACTCACGTCGAAGTCGTAGTAGAGGAGATAAACGCGCGGGTCGCCGTCGAGCGCGTTTGGCGGATCGCCGAAGTGCGCGGTATCGAGACTCCAGATGCCCTGGTCCGCGAACGCGCCGATGCTCGCGTTCTCGAAGTGGTTCACGATCGTATCGACCTGCGCTTGGTTCATGCGCACGTTCCACTGCGCATCCTCGACGACGACGTAGCAATTCGCGCCCATGCCGCGCACGGTGCACGACTTGAGGTCCGCGACGGGCGGGCCGTTGAGCCGCCAAAGGTACCAATCCCACGAGTCGCCAATTTGCGGGTTCGGCGGCGGTCCGACGGGCGTGGCGTCGCACGGAAGCGCGCCCGATCGCGCGCTCGCGGCGGACGACCACGCGTCCTCGCCGACGATCTCGCGCAGGCGCGACGTCTCGCAGCGCGCGAAGCCGGGGCGCTCGGCGGCGAAGGATGTGACTGCGGTCGCGAGAAGCGCGACGAGAGTGGCGGCGGCAAGAACCGGCGAGCGCGTCATTGAGAGATCCTCCTTAGGTGGGTTCGGCGAGTGTATCGCAGTTCTCGGCGCAGCCCAACGGTGCGTATCGCGCTTCTCGGTGCATGCCAAGAGTGGCCGCGCAGAGCGCGAGGACCCGCGCGCGTGGCCCGGTGGAGGGCTCGCTGTACGCCCCGAATGTGCCGACAAGTGACATACGCGGGGGAGTGTCCGCCCGCGGCGCCGGAGGAGTTCGATGCACGCGTTCGTCGCCCGACAGCCGATTCTCGACCGCCGCCAAGAGGTCTTCGGCCACGAGCTTTTGTTCCGTTCGAGTTTCGAGAACCGGAGCCAAATCCTCGACTCGACCTCCGCGTCGTCGAAGGTGATCTCCGACAGCGCGTTTCTCATGGACCTCGAGACCCTCACGGGCGGCACGAAGGCGTTCATCAACGCGACGGCGGAGATCATCACCGGCGGGTACGCGACGCTTCTGCCGAAGCGCGTCACCGTCCTTGAAATCCTTGAGAGCGTGGCGCCGACACCGGAGACGATCGCCGCGTGCGAGGCGCTCAAGCGCGACGGGTACGAACTGGCGCTCGACGATTTCGTGTGGTCGCCGCAGTGGGAGCCGCTCGTGCGACTCGCCGACTACATCAAGCTCGACTTCCTTGCGACGACCAGCGATCAGCGTACCGCGCTCGTTCGCCGGCTCGCGCCGACGGGCGTTCGTTTCATCGCCGAGAAGGTCGAGACACGCAGGGTGTTCGAGCAGGCGAAGGGCGAGGGCTTCGAGTTCTTCCAGGGGTATTTCTTCCGAAAGCCGGAGATTGTCACGCAGCGCGACATTCCTGCGTCGAAGCTCCACCACGTCCAGCTTCTGGCCGAGGTCAATCGCCCCGCGATGGACATTGCGAAGGTCGAGGCGATCATCAAGCGCGACGTCGCGTTCTCGTACAAGCTCCTTCGATGCATGAACTCCGCGGCGCGCGGACTGCGCCAGCCGATCAAGTCCGTTCGCCAGGCGCTCGTCTATCTCGGCGAGAACGAGGTACGCAAGTGGGCGTCGCTCGTCGCGATGGCGGGGATGACATCGGATGGGCCGCGCATTCTGCTGCTCGACTCGGTCACGCTCGCGCGTTTCTGCGAGCTGCTCGCGAAGGAGACGGGGCTCGCGCGCCGCGATCAAGAACTCTATCTGCTCGGCATGCTCTCGATGGTCGACGTGATTCTCGGGCGCCCGCTGCCGGAGATCTTGGGCGCGCTGCCGGTCGCGAACGATGTGCGCGACGCGCTCCTCGGGAATCCGAACCCGCTTCGCGATGTTTACGAGTACGGCCTCGCGTACGAACGCGGCGACTGGAACACGGTCGCCGAGCAAGCGGGCGTCCTCGGCCTCGACGAGCAGAACATCCCGGACCTCTACCGCCAGTCGATCGAGTGGTGCGGCGAACGCATGAAGGTCACGAACCACGGCGCCGTCCACGCCTCCGCGTAGATCAACCCCTCGCTCCTCTTATCGATAGCCTGGGAGCACTCCGCGTCCGCGGCGCGTGGCTCTTCGACGCGCCGGTGCCGGCGCGGCGGATCAGGAAAGAAGTCGCGCCAGGTGCGCGCGCTGCTCCGGCGAGAGACGTTCCGCGAACCGGTCGTAGCCCGCGGTCGCGCACGCGGCGGCTAGCAGGATCGGCTGACGGGAGCGCGCCGGCGAACGCGCGGCGCGTGGCGGCGGAGGTGGTTCACTCATGACCGGTCCAGACTCCGGGATGTATTCGGACGCCCGGCGGAGCCCGACATCGCGCCCGCCCTCCGCGAACTCATCCGACAGGTGGCGAGCCTTGCGCTGAATGCGCCGGAAGATGTCCCACCCGCGCAGCGGCTCGATGCCCAGCCGGCGCGCCGCCTCCGATACGGCCGCGCGCTCCGCGCTGTCGTACAACTCCGCCAGAGTGAGAAAGAGCGCCGCCTCCTCGGGCGTCAACTCGGCCAGGATCTTCTCCGCGATTTTGCTCATCATTTCTCGAATCTCCTCGAGCACGAGCCGGTCGCGATGGTCGCGTGGATCCGGTCGTTGATCGATCTCGGGATCGAACTCGACCGTTGTTTTCCGATCACGCCACGTGTTCTTCAAGAGGTTCGCGTGAATCGTGTGGCAGAACGCGGCGAACGGGCTCCGCGATGCGTCGTGCGACTTGAGCCCCTGCAGGATCGCCTGGCTGGCGAGATCCTGTGCGTCCTCGTAGCGGACGCCGGAGCGCAAGGCGACCACCACGAGCCGGCGCCAAAGCGCGATCTCCTCATTGCCCGCGTCACGGTTGGTTGTCATGCCCGGCTTCCTCTCCGCGCGCCGTCTCGTACCGCCGGTCCGAGCGCCGCCGCGACATGATACACGGGACCACGACGGATTGGCGCGCGGGCCCGAACATCACCGCCCTGCGCTCGCGATCGAATCCTGCGCACGTCGCATTATTTCCTCGCGACGACGCCAAACCTGCGACCGCTTCGTGTATCGGTACGCGAGTCCGGCGAGCGCCGGGCACGAAAGGAGTCTTTCATGTTGCGGGTCCGTGTCGATGGGAGCCAAGTTCGGATCGGCCGTCACTTCTCTGTCTCGTTCGAGAGAACGCTGAGAATTCCGGACGACGGCAGCACCTACCCTCTACCGCCGAGCCTCGGGGAATTCCCGGTCCGGCGCGTTTGCGATTACGCCGACCGCGTCCCCGAGTCCTGGCTGGAGCACGGCGGCGTCTTCCTCCCGATGTACCAGCGCGAGGCGATGTGGCTGTCGTTCAACGCGCCGCACTGGCGCCCGTGCGCGGTGCAAGTCGGCGTCGGCAAGGTGAACGTGATCTCGGGCCGGCCGTGGGGCGGGCAGCTCGAGGCGCAGCGGCAGAATTATGTGGTCTGTCCCGACCAGCCATGGCTCGACGGCATCAACGCGGGCCATGGGATGATCCGGCAGTTCGTCGCGATGCCACTCGGAATGGGTTACACGGTCGAAGGGCAGGTGACGGGGAAGGAAGAGTTCGGCGGGCTGCAGGTGGCGGTCTTCGATCCGCGGCCTGGGCGGTTCCCGACTCAGCCGCCGCGCGTGCGTCACCGCGGAGGCGATCACTTCTCTGTCTGCGGACCGGTTCGCTACAGCGAATGCTCTCCCGAGATGGGTCTCGCCGCGGGCGGGCGGATGCGCCAGAAGATCTACCCGGACACCTACGGCATCGATTCGTGGGACCCGGCGAATACCGGGCGCGTGTTCGTTCACCTGGTGAATAGCATGGCGTGGCGCGAGATCACCGGCGAAGAGCCGCCTGCGACGCCGGTCAGCGCGCGCAGCTACAGCGAGCACGGCCTGCCCTGGTTCGATCTCTACGACGAGATCGAGGGCGATGTCTCTCCGGCGCCGGAGTTGGTCGCCGTCAAGCCGGTCAAAGCGATCGACGCCGAGAAGCAGTTCGGCGCGCAGCAGGATGACGGGTCGGTCGCGATTTCGACCGTCCATGTCGCGATGCTCGACACCGCCGAAGACGGCGCGACCGTCGACACGCCCTAGCCGGCGCGCACACCGTCGTGTGCGCCGATACGGACGCTACGACTGGCGAAGAACCTCGAGGAACGCGTCGCCGTAGCGATCGAGTTTGACGGGGCCGACGCCGGAGAGTGCGAGGAGCCCCGCGCGCGTTTGCGGCACGGACTGCGCCATCTGCCGGAGCACGGCATCGCTGAAGACGATGTAGGCGGGGACGCCCTCGGCGTCGGCGAGGCGCTTGCGCACGACGCGGAGGCGATCGAAGAGCGCGAGGTCTTCCGGCGCCGTGGCGCGCGCGTCGGCTGCGGCTGCGCTACCCGGCAGCGCGCGCGCAACCAGGAGGCGTTCGCGCGCGACGATCTCGACGTCATCGTCGCGACCGTCGCGTTCGGGATGGGCATCGACAAGAGCAACGTGCGTTTCGTCGTGCATCGCGACATGCCGAAAAG
>JBJXGV010000031.1:0-29560 GCA_046160485.1 bacterium
CCGAAAAACGCGCGCATGACAGCCCCGTGCGGGCACGCTCTGGACCTGCCCTCGACCGGAGACACTCCCCTCCGACCAACGCACTCTTCCGGTAACGCGACCAACTGGATGTGATGGTACTAGCGCAGAAGCGTCAGCTTGCGCGACAGCGACGCGGCGCCCGTGTCGTAGCGTAGGACGTAGATTCCAGACGCGGCGGGCGACCCGGAGTCGTCGTCGCCCTCCCAAACCGTTTCGTGGCGGCCGGGCGGAAGGAAGCCTCGATGCCAGCGGCGCACGAGGCGCCCTTCCGGCGAATACAACTCGAGTAGAACGCGCGCACCGGGAACGGGTACGTCGTAGCGAATCGTCGTGCGAGGATTGAATGGATTCGGTGCGTTTCCGTAGAGCATCGCGACGCGCGGAAGCGCGGAGCCCGAGCCCGGCTCCGCCGGCGCGAGCCAGAAGAGGCCGCCGCCGTCGCTCGGCGCGGTCACCATGCCGCCGAGGGCGACGCTCGGCAGCGCGCGCCACGCGCCCGGTTCCGCGCGATAGATCTGCCACGGCGCACCGCCCGCGGCGGACGCGGCCATATCGTCCGGCGCACGAAGGCTGACCTCGATCGGCATGGCGTTTCCGGGGAGGAGCGCGACCCGATAGCCCGACGGGGCGGCGCCCGCGGGTAGCGGCGCCTCTCCCGGGCTCATCGCCACGTCCGACGCGGAATAGGGCATCGCAATGACGCGCGCGTCGCCCGCGAACGCACCCGGCGCGACCGAGATTCGCAGCTGCCCGTTCCCCGCTGAGATCGTTCCGCCGAACGCGCCGCGCAGAAGTTCGAGAACGATCGTCTTGACGCTGAGGCCCTCGTTGGCCGCGCGATCGATGCCGGTGATCGTCAGCTCGCCGGTGCCGAGGCGATCGAGCAATAGGCTCGACTGGTAAACACGCTCGTCGACATCGATGAGGTTCACCGCGAGGCCGACGTCGACGTCCTCGATGCGGTAGTTGATGATCGGGTCCTCTGAAATCGGCTCCGATGGAATGACGAAGAGATCCGCGTAGGCCGTGATGAACGGATTCGGGACGAACCCGATAAAGAACGACGGCGCTGTCGTGTCCGATAGGACGACGTCCGGTTCGTAAGCGAGCAGCGCGTGCGTGTCGGAAACCAACACGTGGCCCGGCAGCGACGCGACCTCGCGCACGAATCCCGGCGTGTCCGCCGACGTGAGCCGCGGCGGATCGATCTCGCTTAAGAGGAGGTTGTTCACCGCGAGACCGTCGGACCCGTTTCCGAGGATCAGAAGGTCGCCGGCGACCGCGACCGCCTCGGTGTTCCCCGAGTCGATCACGCGCTGCACGAACGCGATGTTCGCCGGGTCGGACGTTTCGAGCACTTTCACGCCGTCGCCGCCGACAGCCAGGTAGAGGAACGGTCCCGAGATCGCCGCGTCGAGGTACTGCGTTTCGGTCGGATCGTAGTAGGCGCCGAGGTATTGAGGATTCACGCCGGTGGCGCCGAGGCTCCAGGCCGTCACGAGCGGCGGGCGGTTCTGCGCGGGATTGTTGCTCACCACGCCGCGATAAACGATGAAGAGCGTGTTGCCGCGCACGAGAAGCGTGCGAATCGGTCCCGCCTCCGAGACGCCCGACTGGCCGTGGCCCGAAAACGTCGTGACGAGTTGCGGCGACGTCGGAACACTGATGTTGATGACACTCACCGCGGGGCCCGCGCCCACGAGGACGCTCGAGCTGAACGGTACGATCGAGTTCGCGGGAGGGCCGACGAATCGCACGCCCGTGTCGCTGCGGACTCGGATGAGATCGCCGAAGACATTGACGTCGAAAAGACGCAGCGAGTCGGCGACGACCGTCGCGATGCGAGACTTCCCGCCGACGAAGGTCAGCGCGCGCACGCGCCCCCCCGTCGCGAACGTGTCGCGCGTCTGCAAGCGGCCGTTTCGATCCAAGAGAAGCGAATGAAGCACCTGCTGGTTGTCCGCGGCGACGATCGTCGAATCCGCGACGACGGTCAGGAGGATTTCTCCGGGGACGTCGAATGCACCGCGGAGCACGATACTCGTCGCCGAAAAGTTCACGAATGTCTCGATCCCCTCGCTCCCCTCGGCGACGTACGTCGCCTCCGGACCGATCGCGATCTGCAGCGGGACTCCGGCGGTCCGTGATTCTCCGGCTGCCGCAAGCGTGTTTCCGTTCTGAACGACGAATCGCCGGGTCCCCGCCTCGTCGGGATTCCCGACGAGAACGAGGTCGCCGCGAAGTGCGAGCGCGCCGCCGGGGGCGCCGTCGACCGCGATCGTGTCGAGCGCGACCGGCGCTCGGGGTGCTGAGATATCGAAAAGCGTCAACCGCAGCGACGCCTCCGCGCCGTGCAGAACCACCATGCGCTCGGCCGCGCGGTCGACGGCGAAATCGATCGATCCGGAAAACGGAATCGTGGCAACCGGCGCGGGCGCCCCGAGTGCGTTGATATCGATGATGTGGAGCGCGACGGGGAACCGGGCCGCGGAGTAGACGAGACGGTCAGCGGCAAGCTCGGCGCGGTACGATCCGAACGTCGGCGGCGGATCATAGTTCGTGACGATATACGGCGCGTCCGGCGCCGCCACGCTCGCCACGCGGAGCCCGGCCGCGCCGCCGGCGAATAGAAGCAGCGAGTCCTGAAGCTGCATGTTGAAGATCAAACCGCTGAATCGCGCCAGGCCGCGCGTCGTAATACCGCCGGAGCCGACGACACCGGTAAAGACGCGCGCGCCCTGGCCTTCGTCGGCGAGGACGATCAGCGTGTCGCGCGCAACGACGCCGTTGAAGAAACGGCGCGCGAAGAGGAGGCGGCGATCCGTGAGCACCGGCCCCGCCCTCGTCGAAAAACGGAACAGTCCCGAGTCCGGCTCGGTGGCGTAGAGATAATCGCCGTCGAGCGCGAGCGTGCTCAGTACGCCGAGATTCTCCTGCACGTCTGTGGGCGACGACTCCGATCCGACAAACACGGAGTACGACTCGAACCCTGACCCGGAACGCGAAACGATCAGGTCTTCGTCTCGGAACGAGAGGCTCCCCACCGCATCGCCGTCGAAGCGATCGATCGCAAGGAGCGGCGCCTCCGGCTGCGACGCCTCGTAGACCGCGAATCCGCTGTCTGTCGCGACGGCGACGAGATCCGCCGTGACGGCGAGATCGTTGGCGCGCCCTCGAAACGGCGTTCGTGCTCCCTCGACAAATCCCCCGGACTCGCGCGCGACGTGCGGAATCAATAGGCCATTGGCGGTGGCGGTGTATATCACGTCGTCGTTTCCGGACGCAGCGACGACGATTCCGCTCGCGAGGAGCGTGTCCGAGCGCACCGGAGCGCGGTTCGGGCCGAGTGTCACCGCGACCGCGCCGCCCTCGCCGAAGACGAGGAGCCGGCTGCCGGCAAATACGACCTCACCCGAGTTCACCGGCACGGGCCAGTCCGAGATGAGTCGCGTCTCGTCGCCCGCGCCGAGGAGGAACGTGAGAAGACTGCCGCCCTCCGTCGCATAGACCAAGCTATCGACGCCGGTGGCGCCCCCGATCGACGAGACGAGCGGCTCAATCTCGACCGCGACCGCGAGGTCACCGGCGGCGAACGGATTGACGACCGCGACACCTCCGGTCCCCGTGGTTATGTAAGCCTTCTGGTCGCTAAACGTGAACGCGGTCACGGTCGTGTCGGGAGAAATCATGAACTCGCGAATCGCGAACGGGACGCGATCACGGATCTGCACGATCAGGAATCCCTCCGCGACGCCGCAAAACGCGTTGTTTCCGACAACCTCGAAATCGATGATGTCGGAGTAGAGCGCGGAAGCCGCCAGCTTCAGCCCCGACTCTTGGGCCAGAGCGGGCGGAGCGGCGATCGGCGACACCGACATGAGCGACGCTGCGAGCGCAATCGCGAAGCCGGGCCAGCGGAAAGCGCGAACGGTGCGCAAGAGGCGGGGCACGCGCGCCCGCTCGTCGCGTCGCATGGGTGACGGGTACGGGGCGTTCACTACCCGGTCTCGGCGAGGGACTCGATGAGTTGAAGCAATTCCGTGACGTACTCGCGGCTTCCCGGACTGAGCGTGTTGTCCGGAACCAGAAGGTCGATCTGATCCTGCGCCGCAATGTAGTCCTGGTTGCGGAAGTAAATCCCCGCAAGGAGCAGTCTAAGGTTTCGCGTCGTGATGAGCGGGTTGTGCACGAACTGAAAATCGGGACCGCCCTTGTCGATGGCGATCAGGGCCATGCCGATCGCGGAGACGTCGTCACGCACGGCCGCCAAGCAGTAGGCGTTGCCCGCGAACGCCGCAACGAGGCTCGTGTCGAGATCGATCGCCGTCTGAAATTCGATCGACGCCTCGCTGACGAGACCTTGCTCGATGTGGAGATAGCCGAGCCCCATGTAGGCCTCGGCGAACGACGAGTCGAGATCGATGGCCTGGAAGAAGAAGCCGACCTGCCCCCACTGGCCGCCCTCGTACGCGCCCCAGCCGCGCGCGGTCAGACACGGCGCGTCGCACGACGGGGCATCCGGCGGCAACTGGATGACCTGCGCGCAACCGAACACGGCAACCAGGAACAACACCGAAAACAGGACACGGAGTATTGGCGATCGCATCAGCTCGGCTCTCGAGAGGGGAAACAGTCCGGATACTACCACGCGCTCGCCGCATCGGCACGCGGGGCAGCCACGCAGCGGTAATCATCTATTAGGACGTAACGGCCGGCGCGCCGCGAGGCTTGAGCGAACCGGGAAGAAACGGGAATCCCCGGGGTCGGCTGACCCCGGGGATTCCGCACGAACGAAAAGCGAACGCGATTCTAGAGAGCCCAGTCGAGCGTGACGAAGTTCGCAACGCCTGGGGTCCCGCCGCCGACGAAGTTCGGACCGGCGGTGAGGAGACCGTTGTTCACGACCATGTCCATCGTGAGCCTGCCCCAGTGAAGTCCGGCGCCGAGCGTGGTGGAGACGCCGCTGCCGTTGCTGCCGCCCGTGAGGGAGTTGTCGCCATCCGAACGCCAGTTCCACGAGTGCGTGACGCTACCGCGAACCGTCAGCCACGACGCGACATCAAGCTCTGCGCCCGCCGTCGCCTTCGGAAGCTGGATCGTCGTGGTGCGATCCTCGACGCCCTCTTCCTTGCCCGACGTAAGACCGACGCCGAGCGCGAGAAGATAGGTCAGGTCGTCGGATCCGCCGCCCATCGCCTCGCCGCCAGCCTTCGTGAAGTTAAGAAGGTTCGCGTCGACCGTGAACGCCGTGCGGCCGTCGACCGAGTCCGAGTCCGAGAACTTCAGATCCTTGAAGAACGCACCGCCCGCGACGAGGTGATTAAAGAACGCAAGCTCCATCGGGTGACGGAGGTTCGCGCCGAAACCGAACGCGTTCGGGTTTTGCTCATCGCCGTCGAGTTCGCCGAAGCGGCTCATGAAGAAGTTCGCCGCGACCTCGGTGCCGCTCGCGAGATTCTTGCCGAGAACGACATCGAACATCATGTTGCTCTTCGTCTCGGAATCGAGCGGATCCGTGGTCTCGTCATCCAAGAACTCTTCGCTCGACATACCGAACGCGCCCGTGAAGCCCCAGCTCTCGTTGCCCCAGAAGAGGTCGACGATCGAGGATGCCGGCGTCACCTGGCTGTGCGCAGCCTTCTCCGCGCCGAACTGATCGAAGCGCGGCTGCGAGTAAAGCTGATGCTTGCGCGCCGCGTGCGGACGATCGACGAACCAGCCGATCGTGCCGTTGACGCGCTCGTGCTCCATCGTGAAACCGCCCCAGCTTCCGCGCTCTTCGCGAGAGCTCGACGACGTGTTCGGATCGACGTTCTCGAACGTAATGCGCTGGTGCTCGTGAATGCGCCCCGGAAAATCTTCGGTGGTCCTGCTGTCATCCGGGAGAAAACGCGCGTCGCCGCTGGCAAGCGCCGACGTACGAGCCGTATTCGCACTCGCCATCGCCGGAATCACCAGAGCCAGAAGCGCCCCTGCTACGATCAGCTTACGCATTGATACCCTCCTCGCGTGTGAAGTTTGCGGGCCGGCCCGCCGGAAGCCGACCCGCTTTCGGTCGGCCGGCACTCGCCGTCCACCCAGATCCCCAACTGCAACTATTGCCTGGCGAGCTGAATTGAATGCTCTCGCCGTTGATTCCTTTCCGTTACGCAACCACCCGGGCGGCTGTCCTTGCTCACCTCCTTTCGAAGAGTCGAGGAGCCTTCCCCGCGGTGAGCGACCTAAAAAAGTACCGTCGCCGCGCAGGCCCGAGCTTCGCGATCGCCTCCCAAAGGTCTCCACCCAAATAAAAACTCCGCGAAAACTAAGGGCAGATATGGGAACTGTCAACATTATTTTTTGCGTCGTTTTTCGGGGCACGGCCGAACCCGCGTCGTTCCGAAATGGCAGTTTTGTAAACGGTTAGGGATGGGGAGCGCGCGACGCGCCACATCGGCAAGCAGAGAGCAAGGAGGCTGTTTAACGCCGCCCGCGCGAGGGGCCGCCGTCAACGAACGCGTTTCGGATGTGCTCGATTTCCGGGACGCCATCCGCGCCGAATTGAATGGAGACGACGTCGAACCGGCACGGCAGAGTGCCGCAGCGGCGCTCATGAACGAACGCCCTGGCGCAGAGCGCGATCGCGGCGCGTTTCCGCGCGTCGACCGCCTCGGCGGGCGAGCCGTAGCCGCGCGACCGCCGTAGCTTCACCTCGATGAATACGAGGAAGCCTTCGCCGGTTGCCACCAGATCGATTTCCTTTCGGCGAAACCGGTAATTGGCGGCGACGATATCGAACCCGTGTTGCCGGAGGTAATCGCGGGCGAGGTTCTCGCCCTGGTCCCCGATCGACTTGGTGCTTTCCACGAGGTCCCCGGCGGTTCGGCGGTTGTGTGATGCGCGCGGCAGCGCGGCGACTCGGAGGCGCTCCGCGGTTCGGCGCCGCCGCTAGGCCCGCGAATCGCCGAGCAGCCGGAACGAGAGGCGATGAATTGGCGACGACCCGAGCCGCCGAATCGCGTCGCGATGCTCGGAGGTCGGATACCCCTTGTGCGATGCAAATCCGTAGCCAGGGTACTCGCGGTCGAAAACGCCCATCAGCACATCGCGCGTGACCTTTGCCACGATCGAGGCCGCGGCAATCGAAAGCGACTGACGGTCGCCGCCGATGACAGCGTGCGTTTGCATCGGAACGCGCGGGAGATCGCGCCCGTCGACGAGCAAGAGGTCGATCGGCGCGCCGAGCCGCGCGGCCGCCCGCGCCATCGCCAGATGGGTCGCGCGAAGAATATTGATGCGGTCGATTACGCGGTGCGATGCGACGCCCACGCCGACGGCACGTGCCTCGCGGAAGATCAGAGGAAAGAGACGCACGCGCTGCGCGGGTGAGAGGAGCTTGGAATCAGCGACACCGGGTAGGCGCGAGCCGTCGTGAAGCAGGACAGCGGCGGCGACAACGGGTCCGGCAAGCGGTCCGCGTCCGGCTTCATCGACACCGGCCACCGATCTGTAACCGAGTTCCTGGAAACGACGCTCGATCTCTAGCGAGGGCAGGCGCGACGCGATCGAAACGCCCGGCGCGGAGTGGGAGTCGACTCGCTCCGGCGCCGCCGGCCGAGCGGGCATGAGAAGGATCTCTGCCCGCTACTCGCCAGCCTGCGGAATAATGATCGCGCGCCGCTTCTCGCGAACGCGAACACCCTTCCCCGTCTTTTCGCGGAGGTAGTAAAGCTTCGCGCGGCGAACCTCGCCATGCCGCACGACCTCGAGCGACGAAATGCTCGGAGAGTGCACCGGGAAGATGCGCTCGACGCCGATGCCGCCGGAGATCTTGCGGACCGTAAACGTCGCGCCTCCGCGGGTTCCCTTTCGCCGTATCACGACGCCCTGAAAGAGCTGAACGCGCTCCTTCTCGCCTTCGATAACGCGGACATTCACGCGGACCGTGTCACCAACGCTGAACTCGGGGATATCGGTACGAAGCGGGATCGAACGCAATGCGTTTGTGAGTTCCATCGACTTCACCTCCCTTCTGGTTCTAAACGAGTCTTACTTCATTATATGGATTCTGCGAAGCGTTCTCGTCGATCGCCCTATTCGGACGCGTCGTTCACCGTTTGTTGCGCAACGATCTCGCGCAGGAACGCGCGCTCATCAGTAGAGAGCCGCGCCGGGTCGAGAAGCTCCGGTCTTCGCGCGAGCGTTCGGCGCAGCGCCTCGCGGCGTTGCCATCGTCTCACCTCGACGTGGTGTCCTGAGAGGAGTACGGGAGGCACTGCCATCCCGCGCCACACCTCCGGTCGCGTGTAGTAACCGGAGTCGAGAATGCCCTCAAAGAAGGAATCCGTCTTGGCGGAATCGGGATCGCCGAGCGCGCCCGGTAGAAGCCGCGCAACCGCGTCGGCGATCACCATCGCCGCAAGCTCCCCACCGGACAGGACATAATCCCCGATCGAGACCTCCTCGTCAACGAGTTTCTCCCGCACGCGTTCGTCGACCCCTTTGTAGCGGCCCGACACGAGAACTAGGCTCGGCTGCGACGCGAGTCGCGCCGCGCACGCGTGGTCCAAGAGGCGCCCCTGCGGCGACGTCAGGATGACCCGTGGCCGCGCGGGCGCATCGGCCTGCGCCGCCTCGATCGCGCGGGCGAGCGGCTCCGGCTTGAGGACCATTCCCGCGAAGCCGCCGTAGGGCGAGTCGTCGACGGTGCGGTGCTTGTCCTCCGTAAAGTCTCGCGGATTGACGAGCTGGGTCGTGACTTCTCCGCGGCCAATCGCGCCCGCAAGAATTCCGTGCGAGAGGAACCCGGCGAACATTTCGGGGAAGAGCGTCACGAACGTCAGCTTCACGGCGATTTTTCTTTCGCGGGCGCGTCTGGGAGCAGCCCCGGGATCGGGTCGATCACGACCCGCCCGCGCGGAACGTCGATCTCGAGCACGATCGAGTCGACCGCGGGAATGAGGTACTCGCCGAGCGCCGATTTCGCAACCCAAACGTCGTTGCCGGGATTCTCGAGGACATCGGTGATTTCGCCCAGGTCCGCGCCGTCGCGCGCGACGACTCGCAGCCCGATGAGCTGAAATATGTACGCGCGGGCATCCGGAAGGGGCGGCGCATCCGCGGCCGGTATTAAGAGCTTCTTCCCCGCGAGGCGTGCCGCGTGCTCGCGATCCGTGATCCCTTCGAGCGCGAGATTGATCTGGAGGCCGAGCCGTGCGAGGCGCTTGACGGTGTACTGCCGCACGCTCCCGGCATCGTTGCCGATGAAGACGGTAGTCAGCGCCAGAAGAGCCGCCGCGTCATCCCCGACCGGACGAACGATGAGATCGCCGGCAACGCCGTGAGGCCGGAGCGTCTCGCCGACGATGACGAGGTCGTCCCACGCGGGGAGCGCGGAGCGACCGTCTCCGGCAGACACGTTATTCGAGGATTTCCAGCACCGCGCGTTTGCCGGACCGGGACGCGGCCGCGTTGAGCAGCGTGCGCATCGAGCGGGCCGTGCGCCCCTGCTTGCCGATCACCTTCCCGAGATCGCCCTTGCCGACGCGCAATTCGAAAACGATGGCCTTCTCGCCGTCGACTTCGGTGACGGTGACGGCGTCGGGGTTATCCACGAGCGACTTGGCGATGAATTCAATTAGCTCTTTCACGTGCTCCACGACCTACGATTGGGGCTGCGACGAAACTGTGATTGATGTCTACGCGAACTCCGCCGCTCGACTACTCGGCGGCGGGCGCCTCAGCCTCCGCGGTTGCCGCGGTTGCCGGTGCTTCCTTGGTTTCTTTCGCGTCCTTACCGGTCTTCGCCTTGGCCTTCTTCGACGGACGCGCGGCTTCCTTGTGCGTGAAGATGTGGCTCTCAGCCGCGCCGACCGTTTCGACGGCCTCGCCGCGGCGCACCTTCTGCCAATCCGCGAGAATCCCGACCTTCGAGAAGATGCGCTCGACGGTATCCGACGGCTGCGCGCCGTTCTTCAGCCAGCGGAACGCCGCCTCGCGATCGACCTTCACAAGCGCGGGCGTCTTGAGCGGATCGTAGAAGCCGAGTTCCTCGATGTAACGTCCGTCGCGGCGCATCCGCGAATCGGTGACCACGATTTTGTAGAACGCGGTGTTCGTCGTTCCCCGGCGTTGGAGCCGGATCTTAACCGACATGCTGAGTTCTCCTCCCTTGGGCCGCTAAGGCCCCGAACACTCGAAAACGATTGTCGTGATTTCCAGAGCCGGCCAGTCTATATCAAAAGCGCCGGTTTGTCGCGAGGCTATCGTCGCCGCCCCGGCATTCGCAACCCGCGCGCGTTTCGGAACTTCTTCATCATCCGTTCCATCTCTTCGAAGTCGCGCAGCAGGCGGTTCACGTCTTGGACCGTCGTCCCGCTCCCCATCGCGATCCGGCGCCGACGGCTTCCGTCGATGAGCCGCGGGCTGCGCCGCTCCTTCAGCGTCATCGAATCGACGATCGCCTCGACGCGCCGGAGGTTCTTCTCGTCGATCTGGGCCCCCGCGGGAATTTTCCCGGCCATTCCCGGAATCATGCGGACCACATTCTCGAGCGGCCCCATCTTCTTGATTTCGCGGAGCTGATCGCGAAAATCGCCGAGGTCGAACTTGTCCTTGCGGAGCTTCTCTTCGAGGGAGCGCGCGCTTTTTTCATCGAACGCCTCCTGCGCCTTTTCGACGAGCGTGAGGACGTCGCCCATGCCGAGGATGCGCGACGCGAGGCGCTCGGGATGGAAGATCTCGAGCGTGTCGGCGCCCTCGCCGGTCGTGAGGAACTTGACCGGGCAGCCGGTGACGGAGCGGATCGCAAGCGCCGCGCCGCCGCGCGCGTCGCCGTCCATCTTCGTGAGCACGAGGCCCGTGACGCTCAAGCGATCGTGAAACGCCTTCGCGACGTTGACGGCGTCCTGGCCCGACATGCCGTCGACGGCGAGCAAGACCTCGTGCGGCGCGAACGCCCTCTTCAGTCCCGCGATCTCGTTCATCAGGTCGTCGTCGACGGCGAGGCGTCCGGCCGTGTCGAGGATGACCGCGTCGGCGAGGCGCTCTTCGGCCTCGGGGAGCGCGCGCGCGACGATTTCCCGCGGATCGCGGACCGTACTGTCGCCGAAGAAGAGAATGCCGCCTGACTCGGCGAGCTGGCGGAGCTGCTCGACCGCCGCCGGGCGCTGCAAGTCCGCCGCGACGAGCATCGGCCGCTTCCCCTTCTTCTTCAGATACGTCGCAAGTTTCCACGCGAACGTCGTCTTGCCCGAGCCCTGAAGGCCGGCGAGGAGGATGCGTGTCGGCGGCTGCGGTGCGAGAAGCAGGCCCTTCGCTTCGCCGCCGAGCAGGTTGACGAGCGCCTTGTAGACCACGCCGACAACTTGCTGCCCCGGCGAAAGGCTCTCGAGGACTTCCTTGCCGACGGCGTTTTCGCGCACCGTCGTCACGAAGTCCTTCACGACCTGGAAGTGAACATCCGCCTCGAGCAGCGCGACACGCACCTCGCGCAGCGCATCGTCGACATCCTTCTCGGTCAGTTTTCCGCGGCCGCGCAGTTTCTTAAAGATGGTGTCGAGCCGCGCGCTCAGATCAGTAAACATGCGTCACCTTAATCCGGATTCCCGGAGACGATTCCCCTGCTATGCCGATTGGTGTCAGCGAGGGTCGAACGTGCAAACGGCGCCGCGCCGATCGTGCGCCGCTGCGCCACGATCCGTCCCAAAACCAATGCCGACTGAAAATGCGGAGCGAAGAGTCTATCAGCGGCGCGCGCGGCTCGCCAAGCGCAAAATCCGCGGCGGCGTTATGCGCCCCGGATCGCGCGGATGGCGGCTGCCGGGTCGGGCGCGCGGAAGACGGCGGTGCCCGCGACGAGAAGATCCGCGCCGGCCGCGACGCACTGCGGCCCGGTGACGGGATTGACGCCACCGTCGACGCCGATCCGAAAACCGAGGCCGCGCTCGGCGCGCACGCGTGCGAGCGACTCGATTTTCGCGAGGGCCGACGGGATGAACGCCTGACCGCCGAAGCCGGGCGACACGGACATCACGAGGATCTGCGCGACGCCCTCGAGGTGCGGAAAGACGGATTCGACGGGAGTCTCGGGGTTGAGCGCGAGCGCGGCGTCGACGCCGAGTGCGCGAATCCTCGCGAGCGCGGCGCCGACATCGATCACGGCGCGCGGCTCGACGTGCACCGCGATCTGATCGCTGCCGGCGCTCGCGAACGCTTCGAGCAAATGCTCCGGCGCGGCAACCATCAGGTGCGTCTCGAGGCGCGCCGTCGTCAACCGGTTGATCGCCTCGACGATGAACGGACCGAACGAGATGTTCGGTACGAATCGTCCATCCATAACGTCGAGATGAAACGTGCGCACTCCGAACGGCTCGACGCGTGCGATCTCTTCTCCCAACCGCGCGAAATCGGCCGCCAATACCGACGGTGAAACTTCGAGGGCGCCGCGCGTCAACTCTTACCTCCTCCCCGCGACAATGAGCGAGACCGTCTCCCCGGCCGCGATGTACGCGCCGGCGACGGGGCTCTGCAGTATCACGTTGCCGCGCGTCTCTTGGCTTCCGGCGCGTTCGGTGATTTCGCCGATCTGAAGTCCGGCCTCCGCGAGCACGCGCACGACATCGTCGACGTTGCGGCCGACGACGCTCGGCATGACGTACGCGGCGCGCACGGAACCGTTGGATACAAGAAGATCGATCTCGGTGTTACGTGCGAGGACGGCGCCAGCGCCGGGCGATGTCGCCAGCACGACGTCGCGCGGCCGCGCGCGCGAGCGCGTGCGCGCAATGCCGCGCGCGACGAGCCCCGCCTCGTTGAGCCGCAGCTTCGCGTCGACGAGCGACGCGCCCGCGAGATTCGGCATCGCAACGCGCTCGATCCCGGTCGACACGATCACCTCGATCCGCCGTCCCGGCTTTACGCGCGCGAGCGGCTTCGGAAACTGCGTGATGATCTTCCCCGCCTCGAACGACCCCGACGGCCGCTCGCTCTTCACCGAGAACGAAAGCTGCGCGGCCGCAAGCCGCTCGCGCGCGGGCTCTACCGCCAGCCCCGCGAGGTCGGGAACCTCGACCTCGTGACCGTGCCCGATCAGCATCCCGATCAATGTATTGAGGATGATGAGCCCCACGACGAACGCGACGAGCACGCCGCCGACCAACACGAGCAAGTTCTTCCCGCGCAGCGCGAGCGGATTCATGAGGGACTCCGGCGCATGCGCTGCGCGAACGCGCCGTCCGTGCCGTGCCGGTGAGGCCACGTGCGCAGCGGCTCGCCATCCGCGTGAAACGCTTCATTGCGTTCGAGGAATGCGCGCACGACGGATTCGTTCTCGTCAGTCAGAATCGAGCACGTCGAGTAGACGAGCCGGCCGCCGGGCATCACCCAATGCGCTGCGGCGTCGAGAAGTTCGCCTTGGATTGCGGCGAGACGCGCGACGTCGGCGTCGCGCTTTTCCCAGCGCAGCTCGGCGTGGCGCGAAAGGACGCCGAGACCGGTGCACGGCGCATCGACGAGAACCGCGTCGCACGCGATCGGCTCGAGCACGCGCGCGTCGCCTTCGACGAGTTCGACGTGCGCGGCGTTCGGTCCGTCGGCGCTTGCCCAACGCCGCGTGCGCGGTTCGTGGCGCCAGCCGAGGCGCGCGAGGTTCTCGAGGATGCGCCCCTTGCGCGCGGCGCGATCGACGGCGATCACGCGCGCTCCCGCGCCGGCCGCCTCGGCGAGCGCGAGCGTCTTGCCGCCGGGCGCGGCGCAAAGATCCGCGATCGTCTCGCCTGGCTGCGGCTCGATCAAGTCCGACACGAGGATCGCGCTTTCGTCTTGCACGCTCGCGAGCCCGCCGCGAAGTACGTCGAGATTCGCATGGAAGGCGCGCGCGGCAAGGCGCACACCGCGCGGCGCGCGCGCGCAGGCCTCGGCGGCGATGCCGCCGGCAGTCAGGCGCGCAAGAAGCGCTTCGCGCGTCGTGCGCAAGAGATTCGTCCGAAGCGTCACCGCGTGCGCGTGATTGCCGGCCTCGAGAAAGCGCTCGGCCTCGTCGCGGCCCAACTCGGCGACGGCGCGCTGCGCGATCCAGTCGGGATACGAATGCGAGAGCGCCAACTCGAGCGCGGGATCGCACCCGGAGTCGCGCCGCGGCGGCGCCGGATTCTCGCAGAGGCGGCGCAATACGGCGTTCGCGAGCGCCGCCCAGCCATCGTGCCCTTCGGCGCGAGCGATCGCGACGGCTTCGTTGACGATCGCGTAGTCGGGCACGCGATCGAGAAACAGAATTTGGTACGCGGCGAGCCGCAGAATGACGCGCAGCCGCGGCGCAAGCCGCGCCCCGCGCGAGCCGAGAATCGCGTCGAGGTGCCAATCGAGGCGCCGCCGCATGCGAAGCGTGCCGAGCACAGTCTCGGCGAGGAGGCGGCGATCCTCCGTGACGAGCGCGGAGGCCTCGAGCGCCGCTTCGAGCGCGGACTCCACGCCGGCGCCGCGAGATGTCAGGATCTTGACGGCGAGCAGGCGCGCGGGATTGACCGCCGGCGCGACGGCCGCAGCGCGCGCGATCACGCGGCGCCCTCGGGGATCGACTCGAATCTCTCGCCCGGCACGATGCGCGCGCCGCGCGCGAACTCGACGCCGCTCAGACGCCGGCGTCCCGCGACCTGAATGCTATCGATGCGAAGCAGTCCGTCACCCGTGCCGACGAAAAGACCATCGACGCTCGACGCGGCGACACCTCCTGCGTCGCCGGCGCCGGGAACCGCCGCCGCCGCCGCGATCGTCGCGATGGCGCCGCGGAACAGCGCGCGCGCGCCGGGCCACGGTGTCATCGCGCGAACGACGCGCGCGATTCGCGCGGCGGGCTCGTGCCAGTCGATGCGGCCTTCCGACTTCCGAAGCGGCGGCGCGAGTGTGGCGAGCGTGTCTTCCTGAACGCGCCGCGGCGCGCACCCGTCGAGCGCGAGTCGCGCGCTCTTCGCCAGGAGCGCGCTTCCGACGGGCGCAAGCCGCGCGAGCAATTCGCCCGCGTTCTCATTCGGATCGATCGCCATCTGCTCCGCGAGAATGATGTCGCCGGTGTCGACGCCTTCGTTCATGAACATCGTTGTCACTCCCGTCACCGTGTCGCCGGCCTCGATTGCGCGCTGCACGGGCGCCGCACCGCGCCACCGCGGCAAGAGCGATGCGTGCAGATTGACCGCGCCATGCCGCGGGATTTCAAGCAGCGCCGGCGGCAGAATCGCTCCGTACGCGACGACCGCGAAAAGATCCGCGCCGCGCGCGCGCATCGCGTCGACGAACTCCGCGTCGCGCGCGCGGCGCGGCGTCAGCGTTTCGATTCCGTGACGCGCCGCGAGCATCTTCACGGGCGACGGCGACAACTCGCGCCCCCGGCCGCGCACTTTGTCCTCGCGCGTCACGACGAGATCGACGCGCAGCCCGGCATCGAGCAACCCCGTCAGATGCGCCGCGGCGAATTCGGGAGTGCCGAAGAACGCGATCATGAGCGCGCGTCGCGCATCTCCTCGCTCTGCCGCTTGATCTCGTCGAGCCGCCGCTTGAGCAGCCGCCGCCGGATCGCCGAGATCCGGTCGATGTAGAGAATTCCCTTCAGATGATCGATTTCGTGCTGGAGCACGCGCGCAAGATATCCGTTCGCCTCGATCTCGACCGTTTCGCCCGACGGAAGAAGTCCGCGCACGCGTACGTGCGTCGCGCGCTCGACGTCCTCTTCGATGTCCGGAATCGACAGACAGCCCTCTGTCGCGGTGGCCGCGCCCTCTTCCTCGATGATCTCCGGGTTGGCGAGGGTAATCAGATCCATGCGCTCGATGTCATCGGGAAGCTGCGCGACGAGGATGGCGTGCGTTTCGCCGACTTGCGGCGCCGCGAGGCCGACACCGTTCGCGGCGCGCATCGTCTCCTCCATATCGCGCGCCAGGCGCAAGAGCGGCGCGTCCCAACGCGCGATCGGCTTCGCGACCGCGCGCAACACGGGATCCCCGTAGAGGCGGATCGGCAGAACCGTCATTCGCCGCTGTCGCCTCCGCCGGTATCGCCCTTCTCTTCGAGCACCGTGGCGATCGACGACTTCTGGAATTCGATCTTCACCGTGTCGGCTACCTTCAGCACGACGCGGTCTTTCTGCACGCCGACGACGGTTCCGAACATCCCGCCGGACGTGAGTACGCGATCGCCCTTCTTCAGCGAGTCGAGCAGCTTCTGATGATCTTGCTGCCGTTTCTTCTGCGGGCGAATGATCAAGAAGTAGAAGACGATGAAGATGAGAACGAACGGAAAGAGCGACGTGACAAGAGCAGCTGTACCGCCCGGCGCCCCTGCGGGAGCTTGCGCCCAAGCCTGGCTAGGCATTCGTTAATTCCTCCGTGTGTTCGGGAAACGCCGCGCGCGTTTCGAGCGCGCGACGCGCGGATTATACATCCCCTCGCATGCGTCCAAGAGTCTCTTTGCGGAACGCGTCGTAGCGGCCGGCAAGGATCGCTTCGCGCGCGCGCCGCATGAGATCGAGATAGAACGCCAGCGAATGAAGCGACGCAAGACGCATCGCGAGCATTTCGCCGACTTGAAACAGATGCCGCAGGTACGCTCGGCTAAAGCGGCGACACGTCGAACACGTGCATTCGGGATCGAGCGGCGAATCGTCGCGCGCGTACGCGGCGTTCTTGACGACGAGCCGCCCGCGCGACGTGAAGACCGTTCCCTTGCGCGCATTGCGCGTGGGCATCACGCAGTCGAACATGTCGACGCCGCGCGCGATCCCTTCGAGCAGGTCCTCGGGGAAGCCGACGCCCATCAGGTAGCGCGGTTTCTCCGCTGGAAGAAGCGCTGTGACGAGCGGCAACGTTTCAAACATGGCTTCCTTCGGTTCGCCGACCGAGAGCCCGCCGATCGCGTAGCCTGGAAAATCCATGCCTGTGATCGCGAGCGCACTTTCGCGGCGCAGATCCGGGTACGTGGCACCCTGCACGATTCCGAAGAGCGACGAGCGCCCGCTCACGTCACCCTGCTGATCGATCACGCGAGCGCGCGACCGCGCGGTCCACGCCAGCGTGCGCATGTGCGCCGCGTTCGCTTCGTCCCATGTCGCCGGCCAGCGCGCGCACTGATCGAACGCCATGATGATGTCGGCGCCGAGCGCGAGCTGAACGTCCATCGCCCGCTCCGGCGTGAGGAAGTGGCGCGAGCCGTCGAGGTGAGAGCGGAACTCCACGCCTTCGTTCGTGATCGTGTTGAGTTCCGAAAGGCTCATCACTTGAAAGCCGCCGGAGTCCGTCAGCATCGCGCGCTCCCACGACGCGAATCGATGCATCCCGCCGAGATCGCGCACAAGCGCTTCGCCGGGGCGGAGGAAGAGGTGATAGGTATTCGCCAGAATTATGCGCGCGCCGATCTCTTCGAGGTCGGCGGGCGCGAGCGTCTTGACGGCGCCGAGCGTGCCGACCGGCATAAAGACGGGCGTCGGAACATCGCCGTGCGGCGTGTGAAGGATGCCGGCGCGCGCGCCCGTCGCGGGATCGGTCGCTTCGAGAGTGAAGGCGATCCGATCGCGCGTGGTCGCCGCGTCGTTGCCGGTCACGCGGCCCTCGTCAAACGCGCGCGCCTCACGTGATCAGCATCGCGTCGCCGTACGACGCGAACCGAAAACCGCGTGCGAGGGCGTCCGCGTACGCGGCGAGCACCGCCTCGCGCCCCGCGAACGCGGCGACGAGCACGAGGAGCGACGTGCGCGGCCAGTGAAAGTTCGTGACGAGCGCGTCGATCGCGCGAAAACGGTGGCCGGGTCGGACGAAAAGCGTCGTTTCCGCGCGGCCGGCGCGGGGCGCCCCGAGCGCATCGTCCCACGCGGACTCGAGCGCGCGCACGACAGTCGTGCCGACCGCGACGACGCGGCCGCCGCGCGCGCGCGTATCGCGCAGCGCCTCGCTCGCTTCACCGGAGATCGTGTAGGACTCGGCGCCGAGACGCACGGCCGCGAGCGCGTCTTCGCGAAGCGGGCGGAACGTCGGCAGACCGACATCGAGCGTGATCGGCACGATGCGCACTCCCTGCGCTCTGAGTTCGTCGAGCAATCGTTCAGTGAAATGAAGCCCCGCCGTCGGCGCTGCGATCGCGCCCGGTTCCCGCGCGTAGACCGTTTGGTAGTCGTCGCGATCGGAAGGCTCCGCGGCACGCCGAATGTACGGCGGCAGCGGCGGCGCCCCATGCGCGGCGACGTGCGCGGCGAGATCGCTTCCCTCTTCGAACTCGAGAACGCGTTCGCCCGCTTCGCCGCTCTCCGCGACGAGCGCGCGCGGGCCATCGGGCTCGAACGCGATGCGCGCTCCCACGCGCGCATGTTTCGCCGGCTTGACGAGCACGCGCCACCGGCGCACCGCGACCTCTCGCAAGAGGAGGATTTCGAGCGCGCGCGACGGCTCGACAATGCGCGCCGCAAGCCGTGCCGGGACGACGCGCGTGTCGTTGACGACGAGCGCGTCGCCCGCGCGCAGGAACGCGCGGATCTCGCGAAACACGCGCTCTTCGCGGCGAGCGCTCGCACGATCGAGCACCAACAGACGCGCCGACTCGCGGTCGCGGGGCGGACGCTGGGCGACCGCATCGGCGGGCAGCTCGTAGTCGTACGACGCGACGAGCTCGCCGGCGGCGTCCCTATCGATTGCGAAAGAAGAATCGCGCAAGGACGGAGAGGACGATCGAGAGAACGATGCACGTGGTGATCGGAACGTAGAGGGAGAATCCCTTTCGCTTCCACGCGATGTCGCCAGGAAGCCGTCCGAGTGGGATGCGGTCGCCGAAGAGATGCAGGAGGGCTCCCGCCACAGCGAGGCAGAGCCCGACAACGACGAGTGTTTTGCCGATGCCGCCCATCACTCCTCCGGAAAGAGGCGCGCTGCGCGGCTTGAAGGCTGCGCGGCGCCGATGTGCTTGTACGCGAGCGGCGTCGCCTCGCGCCCGCGCGGCGTGCGATTGAGCAATCCCATCTGTACGAGAAACGGTTCGTGTACTTCCTCGAGCGTTTCGCCCTCTTCGGAGCACGCGAGCGCAAGCGTATTGAGGCCGACGGGTCCGCCGCGGAATTTCTCGATGAGCGTCGTGAGGATGCGACGGTCCATGTCGTCGAGACCGAGGCGGTCGACGTCCATGCGATCGAGCGCCTCGCGCGCCACGGTGCGCGTCACCTGCCCGTCGCCTTCGACCTCGGCGAAGTCGCGCACGCGCCGCAACAACCTGTTCGCCACGCGCGGCGTTCCGCGCGAGCGGCACGCGATCTCTTCGGTGCCGCCATCGTCGATCGGAATCCCGAGAAGCCGCGCCGAACGCTCGACGATTCGCCCGAGATCGGCCGCGCTGTAATAGTCGAGCCGGAAGATTACGCCGAACCGCGAGCGCAAAGCCGACGTGAGCATTCCCGAGCGCGTCGTCGCGCCGACAAGCGTGAACGGCTCGAGATTCAACTTGAGCGTGCGCGCGTTCGGCCCCTTGTCGATCAGGATGTCGATGCAGAACTCTTCCATCGCCGGATAGAGATACTCCTCGACGACGCGCGAGAGACGGTGAATCTCATCGAGGAAGAGAATCGAGCCGCGAGAGAGATTCGTGAGCACGCCCGCCAGATCCGCAGGGCGCTCGACGACCGGCCCCGCGCTCGCGCGCAGGTCGACGCCCATCTCGCTTGCGAGAATGCGCGCGAGCGTCGTCTTGCCGAGACCTGGCGGACCAGAGAACAGGACGTGATCGAGACTCTGACCGCGACGCTTCGCCGCCTCGACGAAGATGCGAAGATTCTCGATCACCTTCTCCTGGCCGACGAACTCCGAGACGTTCGCGGGCCGCACCGACTCGTCGAGATTGCGATCCTCGTCGAGCGGTGCGCCACGCAAGAGCGCCTTCGAAGTTTCGCGCCGCGCCGTGTCTTGTGTGTCGTCCGCCATGCGTTACCTCTCGCGATTCAACCGTTCAACCCGTCGCTTGCTCAACGCAAGTGACGCTTTCCCTTCGTCGCCGGACGAGCGCTCCGACCGTACTCGCGCGACGCCGGCCGCGCCGCGTCGGACGACGACGAGCGCGACGTGCTCGGCCGCGACGACGGCGCGCGGGACGACGAATCGGAGTCGGACGAACTGCGGCGCTTTGCATCCGAGTACTCACCGCCGGTCCGGCTTCCTCTGTCGGAGCCTCTGCCTCGATCGCTTCCCCGGCTCGAACCGCCGCTGCCGAAAGTTCTCGGTCCGCGCGATTCGAGTCGAACCGCGGGCTTCGCGCCGTAATCGAAGTCGGGAACCGAAACGCGCGGCAGACGCTTGCCGACGACGCGTTCGATGCTGCGAATGTCCCCTTCCTCTTCGGGCGAGACGAACGTATACGCTTCACCGGTCAGCTCCGCGCGCCCCGTGCGGCCGACGCGATGGATGTAATCGTCCGGCGACTTCGGCACGTCGAAGTTGATCACGTGGCCGAGCGCCTCGACATCGATGCCGCGCGCCGCGATGTCCGTCGCGACGAGAACGCGGTAGCGCCCGCTCTTAAATCCCGCGAGCGCCGCGGTGCGCTGCGGCTGCGACCGGTTCCCGTGAATCCGCTCCGCCTTGATCTTCGCGCGAATGAGGAAGTCGGCGAGGCGATCCGCGCGATGCTTCGTGCGCGTGAAGACGAGCGCGTCCTTGATGTCGCCGCGCTGAAGCAGAGTAGCCAAGAGCGACGACTTGAGATTCTGCGAGACCGGATAGACCGCCTGCGTAATCCCGACCGCGGGCGCGGAGGCGCGCTGAAGGTTGATCGTCACCGGATTGCGAAGCATCTCCTGCGTGAGCGTCACGATCGGATCGGGCATCGTCGCGCTGAAGAAAAGCGTCTGCCGTTTCACCGGCACTTGGCGAAGGATGCGGCGGATGTCCGGAAGAAAGCCCATGTCGAGCATCCTGTCCGCCTCGTCGAGCACGAGGAACTCGAGCTTGTCGATCTTCGCGTAGGACGAGCGGAGGTGATCGAGGAGGCGTCCCGGAGTCGCGACGATCACATCGACGCCCGAGCGGAACGCGTGCTCCTGCGGCCCCATGCCGACGCCGCCGTAGATCGCGGCCGCCGCAATCGGCGTGTGGACCGCAAGGTCGTTGAGGTGCTCGAGAATCTGCGCGGCGAGTTCGCGCGTCGGCGTCACGATGAGCGCGCGCGTCGTGCCGCGCGGCCGCTCAAGCAGCTTGTTGAGGATCGGCAGCAGGAACGCGGCCGTCTTGCCGCTCCCCGTCTGCGCGCACGCCAACACGTCGCGCCCCGCGATCGCGGGCGGGATCGCGTCGACTTGAATCGGCGTCGGCCGCGTGAACCCGAGTTCCTTCAATCCCAGCAAAAGACTCTTATGGAGATGAAAATCACTAAACGGCATACGAATTCCTTTCGAGAGGTGAGATCGGCGGCCTCGCCGCGACGACCGTGAGTGCAATAGAGGCAAACTCAAAAATCGCGGCGTGCCTCATGCGCGCGATTCGCGGCGTTCATTGCCGCGCTTGAAATTTCCGGTGGCGCGGGCCATCAGCAACTGCAGACCTGCTCGGTCCGCGTGCTCGGCCTTTTGGAGAAATCGGACCGCTGCCGCTCCGCGCAGAACCGCGACAGGTTTCCCGGTCCAGGAGATGAAGACCCTTCCATCGTTCGTCGTGGTGTATGCAAACATCTGATCGGAAGCGCGAGTCAGTTCGCGACTTTGAATAGCTTGCTCGCTTCCTTCGGGACTTCGATCGCAGTGAAGAGCTTCGCGGGAAAGAGATAGTCCTCGCCTGACTCATCGACGACACGCACGAGACCGAGCGCCGCCGCCTCCGGGTCCGCGAGGCTTACGTAGATCCGCCGCGGCAAGAGCGCTGCACGGTACCCGCGATTCGAGATGCAGAGGACACACTGCTTACGATGATTTCGATGCGCCATAGATTCATTCCAATCGATGCCGAAGGATTCGCAAGAGTCTACCGCGACTCCTGAGATCCGGCCACGCTCGAAATCTCCCATAGGATCTCGACCATCCACGTGTTTTCGAGCCCTCATCGCGCGCTGCGCGCGAGCGCCAGACGCACGATCTCTTCGGGCGCGAGCTCGGTCGTCGCGTGCGCGCGGATGATCTCGGCGATCCGCTCGCGCGCCTCGCGCACGCCGAGCGCCTCGAGCGCGAGCGCGGCCTCGTCGATCGCACTTCGCGCCGCCGCACTGCCGCTCACCCCCGCCGCAACCGGCGCCGCGCCGAGTCGCTCCTTTAGCTCGACGATGATTCGCTCGGCCGTCTTGCGCCCGACACCCGGCACACGCGTGAGCGCCGCGACCTGCCCTTCGCGGATCCACGAGCGCAGGTCGTCGGCCCGCGCGCCGGAGAGACATGCTAACGCAAGACGCGGCCCGACGCCCGACACGCCGATGAGCGCAAGGAAGAGCTCGCGCTCGTCCCGCGCCGCGAATCCGTAGAGCACGAGCGCGTCCTCGCGCACGTGCAGATACGTGAAGAGGCTCACCTCGCGCCCTTCGTCCGGCACGCGATCGAACGTTGACAGCGGCACCGAAAGCGCGAGCCCGACACCGCCGACCTCGACGACGACGGCGGTCGGCGAGCGCTCGATCACGATGCCGCGAACCTGCGCGATCACGCGTTCACCCGCGTCCGCGCACGCTCACGATGCGCGTGGCAAAGCGCCACCGCCAGCGCATCCGACTCGTCGAGTGTCGCCGTCGCGTTCGCCGCCGTGAGGCCGAGTAACCGCGTCACCATCTTCTCCACCTGCGGCTTCGCGGCCGCTCCGTTACCGACAATCGCCATCTTCACATCGCGCGGCGCGTATTCGAACACGGGCACCCCCGCGCGGGCCGCCGCGAGCAGGATCACGCCGCGCACTTGCGAGATGAGCGCGACCGTGCGGACGTTTTTCGCGAGGAACGCGTCTTCGAGCGCGACCTCATGCGGAGCGTGCTCCGCGATGAGCGCGCTGATTCCGTCGTGCACGGCGAGAAGCTTCGCGGAGAACTCCGCGTTGACGGGCGGCTTGATGGCGCCCGACGCCACGACGCGCGCCTGCGCGGGACCCGAGTCGATGACGCCGTAGCCGGTCGCACGACTTCCGGGATCGATCCCCAGCACCCTCACGCCGCGCCCTCCCAGCCTTCGCCGCGCGTGGCGCGCGCCGACGTTCGCAGCTTACGCGTCGGCGCCTAGCTCGTTCAGAATTTCGTCGGGAATATCGAGGTTCGAGGAGACCTTCTGAACATCGTCGTGCTCTTCGATCAGATCGAGCAGCCGCATGACGGACTCGGTCTCGCGGCGATCGAGAGTGATCGTGTTCTGCGGAACGCGCGCGAACTCCGCGCTCGCGAGCGTGATGCCAGCCTCGGTCAGCCGCAGGCGCACCGGCTCGAACGCCGACGGTGCCGTGATGATCTCGAACGCCTCGCCGTCATCTTTCACGTCGTCAGCGCCCGCGTCGAGCGCCAGCGCCAGCAGATCGTCTTCGTTCACGCCCGCCTTCTCGACGACAATGAGGCCCTTCTGATCGAACATCCATCCGACCGATCCGGCTTCGCCGAGCCGACCGTTGTTGCGCGTGAGCAAATGCCGAATCTCGGACGTCGTGCGGTTGCGATTGTCCGTCAGCACGTCGATGAAAATCGCGACGCCGCCGGGCCCGTAGCCTTCATAGACCGATTCCTCGTACGTGACGCCGGGAAGCTCGCCGGTCCCCTTCTTGATCGCGCGGTCGATATTGTCGGCCGGCATGTTCGAACCCTTCGCCGCGAGAATCGCCGTGCGCAGCCGCGGGTTCCCCGCCGGATCGCCGCCGCCATCGCGCGCCGACACCGTGATTTCCTTAATCAGCTTCGTGAAGACACGGCCGCGCTCAGCGTCGGCCTTGCCCTTCTTCCTTTTGATCGTCGCCCATTTAGAGTGCCCTGACATAATTCCCTCGTCCCGCGAGAGCTCGCCCTCGTCGGAGATTGCAGCGGCGTTTAGCTTTCTTCGGTCGCCTTCTTTGCCGCCTGCGCCTCGGCGATCACCTTTTCGGCGTTCTCGCGAGGCACCTCTTCGTAGTGCGAGAACGTGCGCGCGAACGCTCCACGTCCTTGCGTGATCGAACGCAGATGCGTCGAGTAGTGGTAGATCTCCGCGAGCGGCACGTGCGCGCGAATCTGCTGGCGCCCGCCCTCGCTTCCCATTCCGAGAATTTTTCCGCGGCGGCTCGAGAGATCGCCCATCACGTCGCCCATGTACGCATCGGGAACGGTGACAGTGATCTCCATGATCGGCTCGAGCAGAACGAGCTTCGCCTCTTCGACCGCCTTCCGCAGCGCGAGCTGCCCCGCGATCTTAAACGCCATTTCGGAGGAGTCGACCGCGTGGTACGAACCGTCGTGGATCGTCGCCTTCAAGTCGACGACGGGGTATCCCGCGAGCGAACCCTCGATCATCGCCTCGACGACGCCCTTCTCGACGGCCGGGATGAAATTCTTCGGCACCGCACCGCCGACGACCGCGTTCGCGAATTCGAAACCGGCTCCGCGCGGCCGCGGCTCGACACGAATGTGAACATCGCCGAATTGCCCGCGTCCGCCGGTCTGCTTCTTGTGGCGGCCTTGCACGTCGGCCTTGCCGCGAATCGTCTCGCGATACGGAATGCGCGGCGCCGTCAGCTCGACCGCGATCCCGTAGCGATCCTTGAGGCGATGCGTCACGACATCGAGGTGAACGTCGCCCATGCCCGAGAGAATCGTCTCACGCGTTTCGCTGTCGAAGTGATGCTGAAACGTCGGGTCTTCTTCGTGGAAGCGATGCAGCGCCACGCCGATCTTCTCTTCGTCGCCCTTGTCCTTCGTGTGAATGGCCACCGAATGCGGGGGCGTCGGAAAATTGATTCCGTGATAGACGATCGGATGCGCCTTGTCGGTGAGCGTGTCACCGGTGAACGTTTCGCGCAGCTTCACCGCGCACGCGAAGTCGCCCGCGATGACGCGATGCACTTCCTTGCGCTCGCGCCCGACCATCTTGAAAAGCTGGCCGATCTTTTCGTGGCGGTTCTTCGTGGCGTTGTGAACGTCGTGTCCCGCCTCGAGCACGCCCGAGTAGACGCGGATGAACGACAGCTCGCCGACGTGCGCCTCGGAGAGAGTCTTCCACACGAGCGCCGAGAGCGGCGCGTCGACGGTGCGCGGCCGCGAGTCGGCGCCGTCCACCGATTTCGCGGGCGCCCGGTCCATCGGCGACGAGCCTTCGGTTGTGAGGAACTCGAGCAGATTGGAGATTCCGTACATCGGCTTGCCGCACGCGACGAGAATGGGGAAGAGCCGCCCCTGATTGACGCCCTTGCGCATGCCGGTCGTGAACTCTTCTTCCGTAAGATTGCCGCCCTCTTCGAAGAACTTCTCGGTGAGTTCGTCGTCGACCTCGGCGACCGCTTCGACGAGTTTGTCGCGCGCCGCCTTCGCGGCCTCGAGCATGTTTGCCGGAACGTCGCCTTCCTTCGATGCGCCGCTGCCGTCCTTCGCGAAGAAGTGCGCGCGCATGTGCAGCAAGTCGATCAATCCTTCGAGCTTCTCCCCTTCGCCGATCGGAAGCTGCGCGGGGATCGCGAGCTTCGAGATGTTCTCGCGCAGCGTCGTCGTCGCCTTCTCGAAGTTCGCGAGCGGCTTCTCGAGTTTCGTGACGACGAAGACGATCGAGTGACCGTCGGCGCGCGCCAAATCGAACGCGCGTTCCGTGCCGACTTCCGAGCCCGCGGACGCGTCGACCGTGATGATCGCGTTGCCCGCGACGCGCATCGCCGCGCATGGCTCGCCGACGAAGTCGTCGAAGCCCGGCGTATCGATCAAATTCAGGTGGATGTTCTTCCAGTCGACGCTCGCGAGGGCCGATCGAATCGTGATCTTGCGGCGCTTTTCCTCGTCGTCGTAATCGAGGTGCGAGTTGCCTTCGTCAACGCTCCCATGGCGAGCGGTCGTCTTCGTGAAGAAGAGGATGGCCTCCGCGAGCGAGGTCTTCCCGGACGCCCCGTGCCCCGCCAATACGCAATTGCGGATCGCTTGCGGGCCGTACTCTTTCAAGTTCGAGTCTCCTTTGGCTGGATCACGATTCCGAGGATGGGTTCGAGGGAGTCAAGATTCATAGCGCGATGGCATGCTATCACTTGGGTCGCGAGGGTGTCAACGCAAGAGGGGGCGCGGTGACGGCTTGCGAGCGCGCGGCTACGGGAGCGTGCAGTCGTTCGTTGCGCCGAGCGTGCCGGTGTCGCCGAAGTACTGCATCACGCTTCCGCGTCCGCTGATCCCACCGAAGATATCGGAGCCGCCCACGAATCCATCGCAATTCATGTCCCATCCGTCGTTCACGCCGGGAGTGACAGGTCCGAAGTGGGCGAGAAACCCGCAAACGAGGTTCGTGATGTCCGACCCGCTCACGCTCGATGAGCCCGTCGACAGCCCGCAGCCGAGAGTCGGATGGCCGCTCTTGTTGACGTCCGGCGAGCGCACCATCAGCTCGCAGAGCGGCACGCCGTCGGCGCAGAGCGCGACGCGCCCGTAACCCGACGCGGCGTGAAGCGCGACCGTCGCCATTCCCGCCGCGTCCGTGAGCGCGGTCGTCGCGCCGCCATTCGCGATGTTCACGATCCCCGATTGCTCGGAGAACAAGACCACCGCGTCGGCGACCGCAACGTCGAGAGCATCGCGAACTCGCACCGTGATCGACACTCGGTCGAACACAGGGCTCGCCGTCGAGCCCGCGGGTGTTAGGCGAACGACATCCGGATCCCAGCTCGTGATGCAGACCAAGCGCGTCGGGAATTGCGTGATCGTGATGGCGCACGTGGAGAGCGGCGGAAACGGCACTCCGGCGCTGACGACAGTCGACGCGCTTACCGCCAGTGCCGCGGCGACCGCAATCATCCGCGCCGTGCGAGAAATCATTGGCGTCATCTCCGATCCTCCGCGATCGTTGCGGGACGCGAAACGCGTCGCGCGTTTTCGGCAAGTGTGGCTACGGCAGCGCGCAGTCGTTCCTCGCGCCGAGCGTGCCCGTGTCGCCCCAATACCGCAGTACGCCGCCGCCCTTGCCGATCAAGCCCGTGATGTCAGAGCCGCTCACGTTGTGGTCGCAGTTCAAATCCCAGCCATCGTTCACGCCGACTGTCACGGGTCCGAAGTGGGTGAGAAACCCGCAAACAGGATTGTTGATCTCGGCCCCGTTTACCGAGGTGAACCCGGTTCCGAGGCCGCAAAGTTCGGGCGTCCCTCCCTTGTTCACGTCCGGCGATCGCACGGCAAGGCGGCACAGTTGAATTCCGTCCGCGCAGACCGCGACCTCGCCGTAGCCGGACGCGGCGTGAAGTGAGATCGTCGCGAGGCCCGCGGCGTCCGTGATCGCGGTCGTTGCGCCGCCATTGGCAATATTCACGATTCCGGCGACCTCTGAGAACACGACGAGCGCGCTGGGCACCGGGATGTCGGTCGCGCTGCGCACGCGGACCGTGATGGCCGCACGATCACCCAGAGGGTTCGCCGTCGAGCCCGCGGGCGTTAGGCGAACGACGTCCGGCTCCCAGCTCGTCATGCAGATCAACCGCGTCGTGAATTGCGTGATCGTGACGGTGCACGTGCAGAGCGGGGGAAACGGGACTCCAGCGCCAGCGTCCGTCGCGGCGCAAGCCGCGAGCGCCGCCACGATCGCGATCACTCGTGCCTTGCGCGCCATCATCGAACTCATCTGCAATCCTCCTCTATCGTCATCCTTGCGGTTCCGCGATCGTTGCGGGACGCGAAGCGCGTCGCGCGTTTTCGGCAAGTGGGGCTACGGCAACGTGCAGTTGTTCTTCGATCCAAGCGTTCCGAAGTCGCCGAAATACTGCAGAATGCCGCTCTTGCCGAGAAAGCCGTTGATGTCGAGGCCGGACACGGCGTGGTCGCAGGTGAAGTCCCAGCCATCGTTCACGCCGACCGTCACGGGTCCGAAGTTCGCCAGCATTCCGCAGACCGGATTATTGATTTCGCTGCCGGCAACGGCCGAGACTCCTGTCCCGAGCCCGCAGAGATTGGGACTCGGCCCCTTGTTCAAGTCCGGCGACCTCACCGCGAGGCGGCAGAGCTCCACCCCGTCCGCGCAAAGCGCGACCTCGCCGAACCCAGACGCCCCGTGCAACAGAACAGTCGCGAGCCCCGCCCCGTTCGTGATCGCCGTTGTCGCGCCGCTGCTCGAGATGTTGACGATCCCGGCCACTTCGGCGAAGGAAACGAAGGCGCCCGCGACCGGCAGAGCATCCGCCGCGCGCACACGAACGGCGATCGAAACACGGTCGATCGGCGGATTCGCCGTCGAGCCCGCGGGCGTCAGCCGCACGATATCCGGCTCCCAGCTCGTGATGCATTGGAGCCGTGTCGGAATCTGCGTAATCGTCACCGTGCATGTGGAGAGTGGCGGAAAGGGGACTCCAGCGCCGACGTCCGACGCAGCACACGTTGTCAGCGCCGCTGCGATCGCGATCACTCGTGCATGGCGCGCCAGTATCGAATCCATCGGTGATCCTCCTTCATCGTCATCCGTGAGGTTCCGCGATCGTTGCGGGACGCGAAGCGCGTCGCGCGTATTCGGCGGAGCTGGCTACGGGAGCGCACACGTGTTCTTCACGCCGAGCGTGCCAGTGTCGCCGAAGTACTGGAGCACGCCGCCATTCCCGAGAAGCCCGTTGATGTCGACGCCGTTGACGTTGTGGTCGCAATTCAAGTCGAAGCCGTCGTTCACGCCCGCGGTCACGGGGCCGAAACCCGCGAGAAATCCGCACGCCGGATTCGTGATGTCGCCGCCCGAGACACTAGACGCGCTAGTGCCGAGGCCGCACAACGTCGGCGCACTGCTCTTCGTGACATCGGGCGATCGAACGTCAAGGGCGCAAAGTTGGATGCCGTCCGCGCAAAGCCACACAACGCCGGAACCTGACGCCGCCGTCAGCGACACCGTCGCCAATCCCGTGGCGTCGGTGAACGCTGTCGTCGAACCGCCGTTCGCGATGTTGACGCGATTGGCATCGGACGGATTCGCCTCGTGAAACGCGACGAGCGCACTCACGACCGGATTGTTCAACGAGTTTCGCGCACGGACCGTGATCGAAACGCGGTCGAATTGCGGCGTCGCGTTCGATCCTGCAGGCGTTAGCCGCACGACATCCGGCTCCCAACTCGAGATGCATTGAGCGCGCGTCGGGAACTGCGTGATCGTTACAGTGCAGGTGCAGAGCGGAGGGTACGGGAAACCCGCGTTGGAACGCGTACTGAAGGCGATGATTGAACCGAAGAGAAGCGTTGAGAAGAGCACGAGTTTCATCGAGCGCATGCGCTGGTCCTCCTGTACCTAAGCCGGGAGGGTGCCGGGGACTGCGAAGCACGCAGTATTCCGGTGGGCGAGGCCCAGTCTAGCACCGGCGCTCGCGATCGGGTAGTAGCGGCGAGGGCGATGGGCGGGCGTGGTTCGGCGCGCGCGTCAGTCGCCGAGCGCCGTGCGCAGGCGCGCGGCTTGCGGCGCGGCCGCGCGGCCGCG
>JBJXGV010000032.1:0-41707 GCA_046160485.1 bacterium
TTCGACCGTCACCTTCCAGTAGCCGAAGGCGGCGTTCGGGAAGACCTTCGACTGCTCGGTCTCCTCGCACTTCAGGAACGCCTCGCAGATGCGCGCGATGTCGTCGTCCGACAGCTCGCAGTTCTTCTTGCCCAGGTTCTTGCGCAGCGGCTTGAACCATTGGGTGGCGTCGATGAGCTGCACTTTGCCCTGGCGGTGCGCCGGCTTGCGGTTGGTGAGCACCCAGATGTAGGTGGCGATGCCAGTGTTGTAGAACATGTTGAGCGGCAGCGCGACGATGGCTTCGAGCCAGTCGTTCTCGATGAGCCAGCGGCGGATGTTGCTCTCGCCCTGGCCGGCGTCGCCGGTAAAGAGAGAGGACCCGTTGTGCACCTCGGCGATGCGGCTGCCCAGCGCCGACTTCTCGTTCATCTTCGAGGCCATGTTGGCGAGGAACAGCATCTGCCCGTCGCTGGAGCGGGTGACGAGCGACAGTTCCTCGCCCTTGTGCATGACCTTGAAGCGCGGGTCGCGCATCCCGTCCTTGCCGCCCATCGCCTCGAGGTCTTTCTTCCAGCTCTTCCCGTACGGCGGATTCGCGAGCATGAAGTCGAACTCTTGCGCGGGGAAGGCGTCGTGCGAGAGCGTGGACCATTCCGCGCCGCCGACGATGTGGTCGGCGCTCTCGCCTTCGCCCTTCAGTAGCATGTCCGCCTTGCAGACGGCGTAGGTCTCGGGGTTGATCTCCTGGCCGTAGAGCAGGCACTTCACCTGCTGGTCGCGTTTCGCACCGATCGCCGTGAGCGTTTCCTCTCCCACGGTGAGCATGCCGCCCGTGCCGCAGGCGCAGTCGTAGAGCAGGTAGGTGCCGGACTTGACCTGGTCCTCGATCGGCAGGAACACGAGATTCGACATCAGGCGCACGGCGTCGCGCGGCGTCCAGTGCTCGCCGGCTTCCTCGTTGTTCTCCTCGTTGAACTTGCGGACGAGCTCCTCGAAGACCGTGCCCATCGAGTGGTTGTCGATGCCGGCCGGCGAGAGGTCGATGTCAGGGTCGAGGAACTTGTTGATTAGAGTGCTGAGCGAATCGGAGCGCGAGAGCGTCGGGAGCTGATTACGAAACTTGAAGTTCTCGAGGATGTCCTGGACGTTGGGCGAGAAGCCGTTGAGGTAGTCCTCGAAGTCGGCGAGCAACTGTTGCTGGCTGCCGCGAGACTTGAGATCGCGCAGCGTGAACTTCGAGGTGTTGTAGAATGCCTGACCCGCAGCGTCGCACAGAGCGGCGCGCTGCTCGGTGATGCGCGCCTCGTCGAGCATCTTCTTGGTCTCGAGCACCTTCTGCTTGGTCGGCTCGAGCACCGCGTCCATGCGCCGGATGACGCACATCGGCAGGATGACGTCGGGGTACTTGCCGCGCTTGAAGAGGTCGCGCAGGACGTCGTCGGCGATGCTCCAGATGAACGAGACGATCTTGTTGTGAGTTGACTGGTCCATCGTCGCGTGTCTCCTTCGCGTTCTTTAGTTCTGCGTCAGACTCCCCGCGATCGCCGCGGAAACGGACGCTGCCGCGCTCGATCGCGGTCCAACACGGTGAATCGGCCGACGAACTCCACCCCACTTCTCGTCGCAAGCTCGCGGAGTAGCAGTCCAGGTTCTTCAGGGGAAGCCGGCTCGAAGCGCAGAAGGATGACGCCTGAAGGAAGCGAGCCCGAGCCGCGGTACACGAGCGCTCCGATGTCGCGGTCGAACGTGAGATTGACGCGACCGTCGGTTGCCGCGCGCTGCATCAGTGCGCTGTCGGTTGCGCGACTCAACGATTCAGAGGCGGCAAGCACATCAAGACCCGCATCGCGGAGAAGCAGCACGCTCGCGAGCGGAAAGTTCACGTCCGCAGGCAGGCGCACTACGCGGCGCCAGGTCGAACCGGGAAGACCGCTTCGTCGCCGAGCGTGTCGGCGGCGAAGGCGAAGACGGCGCGAAAAGCCTCGGGCGTCAGCGATGGGTAGTTTTGCAAAACCTGCTGCTCGGTCCACCCAGCCGCGAAGAGTGCGAGAACGAAGTCGACAGCGAGACGTGTTCCGCGAACGACCGGCTTGCCCGAGAGAACGTCGGGCTCAGCTGCAATGTGAGGTCTCCAGTCCATGGCGAAGCGAGTCTACCTCACGGGCGAGTGGCGCTCCAGACGCATGTCGCCGCGGTCCCGCCTACATTCAGTCGAGGTGACGCGCGCGTTCTCCTGCCAATCCGCGAAGACTTGCTGAGTTCCTCGATCCCTGACGAACTCGATGCGGCGCGGCTAGCGAGCCTCGGTGTTCGCTGAGCCGCCGCAGATGGCGGAGTCCGGCGCGGCGGCGGCGACCCACCGGTAGTGCCCGGTCAACGCATAGGCGAACAGAACGTCGTCGATCTGCGCGCCGCTCCCGATGTTGTGGAGGACGAGGTGGCGGCCGGCGGCCGCGCTGTCGGAGACGATGCCGATGTGCGGCGAGCCGGATGGGAGGCGCCACGTCACGATATCGCCGGGGCGATAGTCTTGCGCGCGAACCGAAACCGGAAGCGTCTCGCCGTGCCGGCGGAAGTATGTGGCGAGGTTGGGCACGCGGCGGTGATCGATGTTCGCGTCGGGGCGCGCGTGACCCCAGAGTTTCGGGTACTCGCTCCACGAACGGAGCATGTCCTCGTGCAAGAGCGCTTGGAGATCGAAGCCGGCGTGGCGGAACGCGCGCACGACGACGTCCGTGCAGACGCCACGCTCGATCGGCACGTCGCCGCACGGGTATTCGATCCGCTGGTATCGCCCGTCGTAGATAAGCGTCACGCCGACCTGTCGCCGGGCCCCAGCAATGACGCGGGCTACGACGCTGGTTGGTTCGCTCTCTGTTTCGTCCGCTCCGGCGTGTCGCGCGAACGCGAGCCCGAACGCGAGATCGAGCGCGAGCGCGAGCACAAGCGCCAACCCACGCGCCAACCCAAGCGCCATCTGCGGCGGGCGCGGGCGGCCACGTAGGTGCGCGCTCGACCGTTTCAACAAGACGCGCTTCCGATCAACTCCGCCATGAGGCGCATCGCGCGCTTCGTTTTCTCGAGGTCGGCGATCATGCTCGGTTTCTCTTCTTCGGCCGCCTCGGTGGCTCATTTTCAGCCGGCTCCGGCGCGTTCAGCGCGTAGAACTCGTGCAGCTTGGCCGCGAGCAGTTTCTTGTCCGGCAGTTGCGTCTGATACTCGGCGATGAGCGCGGGCGACAGGGAGCGGCTCAGCGCGTACTCGACCACCTCGCTGTTCTTCGACGCGCACAGCAGCACGCCGATTGCCGGGTTCTCATGTGGCTTGCGGTGGTCGCGGTCGAGGGCTTCGAGATAGAACTCCAGTTTGCCGAGGTACTCAGGCTCGAAGCGGCTCACCTTCAGCTCGACGGCCACGAGGCAGTTGAGCCCCCGATGAAAGAAGAGGAGATCGAGCGCAAAGTCCCGGTCGCCTACTTGCACGGGGTATTCCGATCCGACAAAGCAGAAGTCGCGCCCGAGTTCGACGAGGAAGTTCCTCAGACGCGCCAGCAGACCCCGATGCAGGTCGTTTTCCGTGTGGGTCGTCGGCAGGTCGAGAAACTCGACGAAGTAAGCGTCCCTGAAAACGCTTCCGGCTGCGGCGCCGTGAATTTGTGTCACCGCTGCTGACACTTTTGGCGGGCGCAAGACGCTCTGCTCGAACAGGGCCTGCCGAAACTTCTGTTCCAGCTCTCGTTTTCCCCAGCGCTCCCGGATGGCCATGCGCAGGTAAAACTCTCGTTCTTCCGGGCGCTTGGACTGCGTCAGGATGATGAGGTTGTGCGTCCACGGCAATTCTCTCACCAGCGGTGAGAGTTTTGGATCGCCTCGGTAGGCCTCGAAGAACTGCCGCATGCGCCAGAGGTTCTGCGGCGAGAAACCGCGCAAACCGGGTTCGCGCCGCGCGATATATCCGGCGAGCCGCACGACCGTTCCCTTGGCCCAGCCGTCGGCCTCGATCTTGTGGTGTAAGTATTCGCCGATCCTCCAGTAGAGGTCGATCAGCTCGGAATTCACCGCCTGTACGACGCGTTGGCGAGACGCTTGGATCAGGAGCACCACCTCCGCGAAGGCAGCCTCGACGGGAGTGTTTTCACCTGTGGTCGTGGTGCGAGGCGCTTTCGCGATCCGTTGCTTCTTCATTGCGGAGATCTCCTCGACGATGCTTTCGGCAGACATTCGTTCTCGATGGCGAGGGTGGTTGCCCTGATGGCGTCGCACGTGGAAACAAGAAGTGCGCCAAGTGGGACGGGCAGCGAGCGGGGGAGCAAGGTTGCTCGATCTGTGCTTCGCGGTGCAGCGTCGGAAGCCACATTACGGTGGAGGCGAATTCAATCCACCGCCGACCCAATCAGCTCCGCGAACTTCTTCAGGTCGATGTTGCCGCCCGAGACGATCGCAACGATCGGTCCCTGACCGGCCTTGCCGGTGAGCGCCGCCGCGAGCCCGAGCGCCCCCGCGCCCTCAGAGATGACGCGCGCCTTCTCCGCCATGAGGCGCATCGCGCGGCGCGTCTCGTCGAGGCTCACGACGATGCAGCCGTCGACGACCGGGCGCATGCGCTCCCACATGCGCGGGAAGACGCTCTTGCCGCCCGCGCCGTCGACGAACGACGGCTGCCAATCCGCGAAGACTTGCGGCGAGCCCTTCGCGAACGAGAGCGCGGCGGGCGCGCCGGTCTCGGGCTCGGCGCCCCACACGCGGACGCTCGGCGCAAGCGCCTTCATCGCGCTGCCGACGGCCGTGATGAGCCCGCCGCCGCCGATGCCGCAAATCACCGCCGCGGTGTCGGGCGCGTCTTCAAGAATCTCGAGCCCCATCGTCGCGTGGCCCGCTATGAAATTGTGATCGTCGAACGGGTGGATGAAGGCGCCTTCGACGCCGGGCTGCGCGCGAGCGCCGAGCGCCTTCCACGCGTCGTCGTACGAGACGAGCACGAGGCGCGCGCCGAGCGCCCGCATGCGATCGAGCTTCGACGCGGGCGCGCTCTCGATCGCGACGACCGTGCACGGCACGCCGGCGCGCCGCGCGGCGTACGCGACGCCTTGCCCCGCGTTCCCCGCGCTGATCGTCCACACGCCGCGCGCGCGCTCCGCCTCCGGCAGCATCGCGACCGCGTTCGCGGCGCCGCGCAGCTTGTACGCGTTGATCGGCTGCAGATTCTCGAGCTTCAGCCAAATCTCCGGAAACTCCGGCCCCAACTCGAGCCGCACGAGCGGCGTGCGCACCGCGACGCCCGCAATGCGCCGCCGCGCCTCGCGGATCTCGGCGAGTTCGATCGGGCGAACAGGTTCAAGCGTTGCGGGCATTGGTCACTTTCCGTTGCGGTGAGGCGTTGGCGCCGGCCGAAAGTCGGAACTGGACCTGTCTGGCTAAACCCGCGATTTCCAGTACCCCGGACGCCGTCGCCCGTGGGCGACGGCCACAACATGAATGACCCCGTCTGACAGGTGATAGACGATGGAGAACGGAAATCGGTGAAGAAGATAGCGGCGCGTCCCAGCGTGGTGCTCGACCCATCGGTGTGGCGCCTCGAGTATTCGTGATACGGCAAGGTCAATCTCTGCGAGGAACGCGTCCGCAGCAGCGGCACTCCGCTCCGCGTACCACGATTGCGCGGCGCGGGCCTCGGCGATGGCTTCCGGATGGACCTCGAGCGAAACGCCGGGGCTCATTCTCCCGCGATCTGTCGTCGAGCCTCTGCCCAGGGAATCGCTCGGACCGTGCCGGCTTTCAGCTCATTCACTCGCCGAGCGATCTCCACCTCCCAAGCCGCCTCCGCACCTTCGTCCACCACTGCATCGAGGCTGTCGAGAAGAGACCCAGCAAGTGCAGCTCGGGCCTCGGGCGGGAGCTTCAGAGCTTCCTTCAGAATATCGGTCGGGTTCGGCGTCACGCGGTTGGTTCCTCCCATTCCGGTCGAGCCCGCACCTCGTGAGCACCAATCTCGCTCGACTCGTGAGGTCGCCAGTCCATGGCGCGACGAGTCTACATCAGACGCGAGCGGCTCTCCAGACTCATCTCGGCGCGGGGAAGTCGGCGTCGCACGGCATGAGCGTCTACTTGCGCGGCGCGCTGGCGGCCGGCGCGGCCGGTGCTCGCGGAGGGATGGGCGCTGACGCGCGTAGTCCGCGCCACCATTCGTACGTGAACGCGAGCGCGATCGCGATGAGTGCGAGTGCTAGGAGGGCGTTGATGCCGGGTGCGGAGAGGAGGCCCGGGCCGGCGACGGCGAGTGTGACGTTCTGCCGGAGCTGGAGCGCCAGCGCGCAGACGGTCGTCGCGAGCATGAAGAACGCTGGGATGCGCACGAAGAGCGCGCGCGACGGGCGGCGGACGCCCGGAGCGATCGCGCTCGTGCCGGCAGCGTCGCGCGCCGCACTCGCGCCGCCACGTGCACCCGTGCTCGCACTCGCACCAGCACCCACGCGCCCAACATCCCCCTTGCTCACCCACGCCGCCAAGAACAACAACGTGAGCGCCGCGAGCAATTGGTTCGACGAACCGAAGATCGTCCACACCACAAGCCACGTTGGCTGCGGCTTCCCATCGACAACGACCGTCCCGGGTGCGAGCACGATGTACAACATGGGCAGCCCAAGCGTGAGGCCGGTGGCAATCCAGCGGCCGGTCTTTCCGCGCAGGCGCAGCAACTCCTCGAGCAGATAGCGCCCGAGGCGCGTCGCGACGTCGAGCGTGTCGTAGACGAACGTCGCGAACGCGAGCATGCCGAACGTGAGGCCCCAGTGAATCGGCACGTGCAAGACAGCGTGCGTGAAGTGCGCGATGCCGCGCGCGTAGATCACGCTCGGCGGCGCGGCGAGCGCTTCGGAACCCTTCGCCCACATCATCACCGTCGCGAGCGCCATGATGGCGACGACGCCTTCGAGTAGCATCGCGCCATAACCAACGAGCGGCATGTGCGACTCCCTGCCTACCTGCTTGCATGTCGTCCCTGAGCACACTAGGCCATGAAAGCCGGAGCACGCGCCGCACGCGATCGTCACGAAGAGAAACGGGAAGAGCGGCCCGGCCTTCGGTGAGAGCCAGCCCTCGAACGCGGGATACTCCGCGCGGAAGCCGCCGAACAGAATGCCGAGGAAGCCGACGCCGAGCGTGATGTAGAGGAAGAAGCCGCCGAGAGTGCCGCGCGGCTGAAGCAGCATCCACATCGGCAGCACCGACGCGACCGCGCAGTAGAGCAGGATGATGAAGCCCCACGCGACAACGGGATCGGAGAACGGAAGCTGAATCGGAATCGACTGGCCGAGCACGATGAGCGCGAACAACACCGGTAGGAAGATCGCGGTACAGAGCCAAAGCGGAACGCGGAAGCGATGGAGCGCGAAGCCCATCATGACCGCGAGCGCCAGATACAGAAAACTCGACGTCGCGACGCCGGCGCCGATCGCGTGCGTCGCACCATCCCACGTCTCGACCGCGACGAACTGGCGCGCAGTGACGTCGGTGAACGCGATGATGACGTAGAGCAGCGAGAGCCAGATGAAGAGTAGCGACAGCGCATACGCGCGCGGGCCGAGCGTCTCGCGTACCATCTCGGGGATGCTGCGCGCGCCGTGGCGCACCGACGCGACGAGTGAGCTGAAGTCGTGGCACGCGCCAATGAAGATGGATCCGAGAACGATCCAAAGAAGCGACGGCGCCCAGCCGAATGCGAGCGCGGCGGTGATCGGGCCGACGACGGGGCCGGCGGCGGCGATCGATGCGAAGTGCTGCGCGAGGAGAACGGCGCGGCTCGTTGGGATGAAGTCGACGCCGTCGGCGCGCGCGACAGCGGGCGTCGTGCGCGCGTCGTCGAGCCCGAAGCGCGACGCGACAAAGCGTCCGTACACGCGGAACGCGATGATGAACGCGATGCCGCACGCGGCGGCGATGAGTGCAAGTGGCATCGTTCGTGCGCGCGATCGTATCCGCTCGCCACGGCGAACGCCAGCTTGGGATTGACACCGGTCGCGCGTGCGTGGTCTTCTGCATTCGCCGTGCGCTCACAAAGACAACATGGAAAATGGGTGCACGCGGCCATGGCCGCTGCGGTGCTTTCGTTCGTGACCGCGTGCGGCAGCTCGGCACAAAGCGACGCGATGCGCGAACTCGCTTTCCTCGACACTCTCGAGCAACGCACCTTCGGCTTCTTCTGGGACCTGAGCGACTCGGCCACCGGCCTCACGCCGGATCGCGCGCCGTCGGAGTCGTTCGCGAGCGTCGGCGCTGTCGGGTTCGCGCTCACCGCGTACCCGATCGGCGTCGAGCGCGGCTACATCACCCGCGCGCAGGCGCGCGAACGCGTTGCGAACACGCTTCAGTTTTTCTGGGACGCGCCGCAAGACACGACCGTCGCGGGCGCGACCGGATACAAAGGTTTCTTCTATCACTTCCTCGAACCGGCGACGGGGCATCGCTTCAGGGATGTCGAGCTTTCGACCGTCGATACCGCGCTCCTCATCGCGGGCGCCCTCTTCTGCCAGTCGTACTTCGACGGCGCCGACGCGAGCGAGATGCGCATTCGCGCCCTCGCGGAATCGCTTTACGCGCGCGTCGATTGGCAGTGGGCGCAGATTCGCCCGCCGACGATCGCGCTCGGATGGAAGCCGGAAAGCGGGCACCTTCCGTACGATTGGCGCGGCTACAACGAGGCGCTGATTCTCCAACTCCTCGCGCTCGGGTCGCCGACGCATCCGGTCGCGCGCGACGCGTGGGACGTGTGGATCTCCGGCTACCGCTGGGGCGAGTTCCACGGCTTCGAGCACGTCAACTTCAAGCCGCTCTTCGGGCACCAGTACTCGCACGTGTGGATCGACTTCCGCGGAATCGCCGACGCGTACATGCGCGAGCGCGGCATCGACTACTTCGAGAACTCGCGGCGCGCGACGTACTCGCAGCGCGCTTACGCGATCGCGAACCCGGGGAAGTGGGCGGGCTACGGCGAGAACGTGTGGGGGCTCACCGCGTGCGACGGGCCGCTCGACCGCACGCTCGAGATCGGCGGCGTGGCGCGCGAGTTCCACACGTACTGGGCGCGCGGCGCGGCGTTCTACGAGACGAGCGACGACGGGACGATCGCGCCGACGGCCGCGGGCGCGTCGATCGCGTTCGCGCCCGAGATCGCGCTCCCCGCGCTCCTCGCGATGCGCGAGGCCTACGGCGAGAACGTCTTCTCCAAGTACGGATTCGTCGACGCGTTCAATCCGACGCTCACGATCGACGTGCCCGTGCATCATGGGCGCGTCGTTCCGGGGGTCGGCTGGTTCGACACCGACTACCTGGGCATCGACCAGGGGCCGATCCTCGCGATGACGGAGAACTACCGGAGCGAGTTCGTGTGGCGCGTGATGAAGAAGAACGCGCACATCGTGCGCGGGCTGCGCGCGGCGGGGTTCGCTGGCGGCTGGCTCGACTCGGCGGCGGTGAAGTGAGCGTGCGCGCCGCGTCTGCTCGCCACTTGCGCGCGGGCGGCGCCATCGCATTCTCGTCGCTCGCCGCGGTCGCGATGCTGGTCATCGCGTGCGGGTGTGGCGGCGGCGACGGCAGCGGCGTAACGACGATTCGCTTCTGGGCGATGGGGCGCGAGGGCGAGGTCGTGCGCGATCTGTTGCCCGAGTTCGAGCGCGAGAATCCGAACATCCGCGTGCTCGTGCAGCAGATTCCGTGGACGGCGGCGCACGAGAAATTTCTGACCGCGCACGTCGGCGGCTCGACGCCTGATGTCTCGCAACTCGGCAACACGTGGATGGCGGAGTTCGCCGCGCTCCGTGCGCTCGAACCGCTCGAGCCGCGCACGCAACCCGGCGCCGCCGTGACGCGCGCCGCGTACTTTGCGGGGAGCTGGGACGCGAACGTGATCGACGGGACGCTCTTCGGTGTCCCCTGGTACGTCGACACGCGCGTCGTCTTCTACAACAAGGTGCTCCTCGCGCGCGCGGGCTTCGACGCGTTTCCCGAGACGTGGGCCGAGTGGCGGCGCGCGATGGAAGCGGTGAAAGCGCTCGGAGGCGAGGAGGGCGCGACGCGCGACGACCGCTTCGCGATCTTGCTCCCGGCGAACGAGTGGGCGCAGCCGGTGATCCTCGGACTCCAGTCGGGATCAAAGCTTCTCGGTGACAACGGAACGCGTGGCGTGTTTGCCGAGCGCGAGTTTCGCGATGCGTTCGAGTTCTACGTCGGACTCTTCCGCGACGGGCTCGCGCCGCCGCTCACCAACAACGAGGTGTCAAACCTCTATCAGGAATTCGCGCGCGGCTACTTCGCGATGTACATCAGCGGCCCGTGGAATCTCGGAGAGTTTCGCCGCCGCGTGCCGCCCGAGATGCAAAACGATTGGGGGACGGCCGCGATCCCGGGACCGCGCGACGGCGAGCCCGGCGTGTCGATCGCGGGCGGCTCGAGCCTCGTTGTGTTTCGCGGTTCGCGCAACAAGGATGCCGCGTGGAAGCTCGTCGAGTTCCTTTCGCGCCCCGCGACGCAGGTGCGATTCTACGAGCTGACCGGCGATCTTCCAGCGCGCGTCGAGGCGTGGCAGGACAGCGCGCTCTCGCGTGATCCCAACGTGATGGCGTTCGCGAAGCAGCTCGAGTCGGTCGTGCCGTGTCCGCTCGTTCCGGAGTGGGAGCTGATCGCGATGCGTGTGCAGGACCGCGCCGAACTCGCGGTGCGCAGCAACACGCCGATCGATTCGGTGCTCGCGGGGCTCGACCGCGAGGTCGATCGCGTGCTCGAGAAGCGGCGCTGGCTCCTCGGCGCGCACGCGCGCGGCGCGTCATGAGCGGTGTCTCCGAGAAATCGCAGGCGCGCGCGGCGTGGACTCTGCTGGCTCCCGCGCTCATTCTCCTCGGCGTCTTCTTCGTGGTGCCGGTTCTCTTCGGCCTCTTCCTGAGCTTCACCGACTACGACATCTACGCAATCGGCTCGCTCGACACGGCGCGCTTCGTCGGCGTGCGCAACTACTCGGAGATCTTGCAGAATCCGCTCTTCTGGACGGCGCTGCGAAACACGTTTTACTACGTGCTCGTCGGCGCGCCGCTTTCGGTGGCTGCATCCCTCTTTGCCGCGCTGCTCGTGAACGCCCGCCTCGGCCGGTGGCGCGGCATCTTCCGCACCGTCTTCTTCATGCCGGTCGTCACGACACTCGTCGCCGTTGCGATCGTGTGGCGCTATCTCTACCAGCCGCGCTACGGGCTGATCAACGGCGTGCTCGGCGCGCTCGGAATCGACGCCATCGACTGGCTCGGCGATCCGAAGTGGTCGATGCCATCGATCATCTTTCTCGCCGTGTGGAAAAACTTCGGCTACAACATGCTCATCTTTATCGCGGGACTTCAGAGCATCTCGCGCGAACTCTACGAAGCGGCCGAGGTGGACGGCGCAAGCGCGGTGCAGCGATTCACGAGCATCACACTTCCGGGTTTGGGCCCGACGTTTCTCTTCGTCGGAATCATGACGATGATCGGCCACTTCCAAATCTTCTCCGAGCCGTACGTGATGACGCAGGGCGGGCCGCTCAAGAGCACGATGAGCATCGTGCTTCTCATGTACGAAGAAGGCTTCCGTTGGTGGCGGATGGGGATGGCATCCGCGATCGCGTTCATTCTGTTCGTGATCATGCTCGTGGCGACGTTCGTGCAGATGCGCGTGCAGAAGGTGCGATCGTGAAGCGATCGCGCGGCGCGTCGGCGATGCTGTACGGCACACTCGGCGTGTCGGCGCTGATCACGCTCGCGCCGCTTTTCTGGATGGTCTCCGCGTCGTTCATGCGCGCCGGCGAGGCGAGCGCGTTTCCGCCGCCGCTCGTCGCGAAGGCGCCGTCGCTCGAGCACTATCGCGCGCTCTTTACGCGGCTCTCGATGGCGCGTCACTTCGTGAACAGCGTCGTCATCACGTTCTCTGCGACGGTGCTCGCGGTTCTTATTTGCGCGATGGCCGGCTACGCGCTCGCGAAACTTCGCTTCTCGGGCCGCGACCGCCTCTTTCGCGGAATGCTCTCCGCACTCGTGATCCCGACGCAGGTCGGAATGCTGCCGCTGTTTCTTCAGCTTAAGTACATGGGTCTCGTCAACACGTACGCCGGCGCGATCATTCCGTATCTCGCGAGCATCTACGGCATCTTCCTCGTGCGGCAGTATGTGCTGAGCGTGCCGGACGACCTGCTCGACGCCGCGCGCGTCGACGGCGCGGGCGAACTCCAACTCTTCTGGACGATCGTGATGCCGACGATCCGGCCGATTCTCGTCGCGCTCGGGGCGTACACGTTTCTCGCAGCGTGGAACGATTTCATGTGGCCGCTCATCATTCTGAGCGACGAGTCGAAGTACACGCTGCCGGTCGCGCTCGCGAGTCTCGTCGGCGAACATGTGCAAGATACGGAGCTGATGATGGCGGGTTCCGTCGTCACGGTTCTTCCGGTGATCGTTGTCTTCCTAGCGCTGCAGCGCGTCTACGTCGAGGGGATCATGTCCGGGAGCGTAAAGGGCTAGCGATGCGGCAGTCGGTCGCGCGTCTCGCCGCGCTCGCGCTCCTCTCGTGGATTTCGTGCTTCGCTGTGCTCGCGCCGCGCGCCGCGCACGCGCAGCCCGTCGTCGTCGACGATTTCGATGACGTGTCCGGCTGGTCTGCGCATCCGGCCGATGGCGTCGACCTTGCGATCGGCCGCGACACCGGCGAACTCGGCGGCGCGATGCGACTCGACTTTCGCTTCCACGGCGGCGGCGGATACGCGGTGGCGCGCAAGACGTTCGCGGTCGATCTGCCCGACAACTACGCGTTCACGTTTCGCATGCGCGGCGAGGCGCTCTCCAATCACGTCGAGTTCAAACTGATCGACGCGTCCGGCGAAAACGTGTGGTGGCACGTTCGACGCGACGTCGAGTTCTCGCGCGAGTGGCAGACGGTCACGATCAAGCGGCGGCAGATTCAGTTCGCGTGGGGACCGCAAGGCGGCGGAGAGATGCGGCACGTCGCGGCGATCGAGTTCGCGATCACGGCGGGCAGCGGCGGCGACGGGAGCGTGTGGATCGATCGGCTCGAGCTCAAGCCTCTCGCGTCGCCGGGTGCAGAGATTGCGCCGGTCGCGACGGCATCATCGGAGGCGCCTGGGCATCCCGCCGCGCACGCGCTCGACGGCGACTCGACGACCGCGTGGCGTTGCGGCCCCGCGGATGTCGCGCCCTGGATCACGCTCGATCTCGGCACGCCTCGCGAATTCGGCGGATTCGTGATCAATTGGGAATCGAATCGCCACCCACCACGATATGAAATCCTGCTTTCCGAGGATGGCGGCGCGTGGCAGTCCGTGCGCCCGTCCGTCGAGGGAATGGGCGGTCGCAACTACGTCTATCTCCCCGAGTCCGAAGCACGCTTCATTCAGATTCGCGCATGGAGGACGCCCGGTCCCGCGAACGTCGCGATCAACGAGTTTTCGATCAAACCGCTCGAGTGGTCGGCGACGCGTGCGGCGTTTTTCGAGGCGATCGCTCGCGACGCGCGGCGCGGCCATTACCCGCGCGGAATGTCGGGCGAGATGTCGTATTGGACCGTCGTCGGCGCGGACGACGACGCGCGCGAGGGGCTTCTCAGCGAAGACGGCGCGCTCGAAACAGGGAAGGGCGCATTCTCGATCGAGCCGTTTCTCTCAATCGACAAACGCCTCATCACGTGGAACGACGTGCGGATCGATCACGCGCTCGAGGATGGATCGCTCCCGATCCCGTCGGTCACGTGGCACGCGGAGTCGCTCAACATGACGGTGACCGCCGCGGCCGTCGGGCGATCGGCCGCGTCGGCACTCTACGGGCGCTACCGGCTGAGCAATCTCACCGCGCTCCCCGTACGCACGACGCTGTATCTTGCGCTGCGGCCATTTCAGGTCAATCCGCCGGCGCAGTTTCTCAACATGCCGGGCGGTACGGCGCCGATCGATCAACTCGACTACGCGGACGGCGTCTGCACGGTGAATCGAACGACGCGCGTCGTCTCGCTGTCGGGCGAGCCGCGCTTCGGCGCGGCGACCTTCGATCAGGGCGACGTTGTCCAAGAGTATCTTGCTCGAGGGGTTCTTCCGGAAGCATCGCATGTTCTCGACACCTTCGGCGCCGCATCAGGAGCGCTCGCCTACGATCTCGAGGTCCCCGCGCACGGCGAACGCGAGATCGCGATCCTCGTTCCGCTGTACGAGCGCACGCCCGCGGCGGCTCTCGATGCTGGCGCCGCGGCGGCGCGCTGGGCAGACGTTGCGCTCGCGCGAATGGAAGCGTCGTGGAAGGAGAAGCTCGAGCGCGTCCAGATCACGCTGCCGGGTGACGGCGCCGAACTCGTGCGCACGCTCAAGGCGCAGCTCGCATACATTCTCGTCAATCGCGCCGGCGTCGCGATTCAGCCCGGCACGCGCTCGTACGCGCGCTCGTGGATCCGCGACGGCGCGCTCACATCGTCCGCTCTCCTGCGGCTCGGCCACGAAGACGCCGCCGTGCAATTCGCCGAGTGGTTCGCGAAGCACCAGTACGCGAACGGCAAAGCGCCGTGCTGCATCGACAGCCGCGGCGCCGATCCGGTGCCCGAGCACGATTCGAGCGGCGAACTGATTTTTCTCATCGCCGAGTGTTATCGCTACACGCGCGACGATCAATTCCTGGACCGAATGTGGCCCAACGTGCTCGGCGCCGTCGCGTACCTCGATTCGCTGCGAAACGAGCGACGCACCGATGAGTATCGCGCGCCGGAACGCGCGGAGTTCTTCGGGCTGTTACCGCCGTCGATCAGCCACGAGGGCTATTCCGCGAAGCCGATGCATTCGTACTGGGACGATCTCTTCGCGCTTCGCGGTTTTCGCGACGCGGCGTTCCTCGCGGACGCGCGCGACGACATTCGCGAGCGAGATCGCATCGGCATGATCTACGCCGAGTTCAAGAACGACCTGCTCGCGTCGATCGCGGCGGCGATGAAGCGCCACAACATCGACTACATTCCTGGCTGCGCCGACCTCGGCGATTTCGACGCGACCTCGACAGCCATCGCGTTCACGGCCGCGGGCGCCGGCGGGATTCTGCCGCACGACGCGCTCGCGAAAACGTTCGAGAAGTATCACGAGTTCTTTACGGCGCGGCGCGACGGTGCGCCGTGGGAAGCGTTCACGCCCTACGAGATTCGCGTCGCCGGCGCGCTCGTGCGAATGGGCGAGGTCGAGCGCGCGCACGAGTATCTCGACTATTTCTTGGACTATCGCCGCCCCGAGGCGTGGGCGCAGTGGGGCGAGGTTGTCTGGCGCGGCGAGCGCGAGGCGAAGTTCATCGGCGACATGCCGCACACGTGGGTCGGCTCGGAGTTCATTCGCGCCGTCGTCGAAATGCTCGCGTATCACGACGAAGACCGCGAGGCGATCGTGATCGGCGCGGGATTGACGCAGGCGTGGCTCTCCGCCGAAGGCGGCGTCGCGATTCGAAATCTCCGCACGCCGTTTGGGCCCCTGAGCTACTCCGCGCGAACGGAAGAGGCGGCGACTCGCGTGCAGATCGAGCGGGGCGTGCGCGTTCCGTGGGGCGGCATCGCGCTGCGTCTGCCGAAAGACGGTCCGCTCGGCGCGGTCACCGTCAACGGCGTCGCGACGCCGCGAATGGCGAGCGGCGAGATCATCGTGCGCGACCTTCCCGCCACCATCATCGTGCGGTCGGAGTAAGCGCCTCGCCGTTCGTGCGCACGACGTCGCGGTAGAAGTTCCCGCTCTGCTTCACCGTGCGCGCTTGCGTTGCGTGGTCAACGTGCACGATGCCGAAGCGCTTCGTGTACCCGCAGCTCCACTCGAAGTTGTCGAGGAGCGACCACGCGAAGTAGCCGCGCAGGTCGACGCCGCGCGCGATCGCCTCGTGCGCCGCGAGAAGATGCGCGCGCAGATACTCGATGCGCAGCGGATCATCGATGGCGCCGCCCGCGGCGCTCGGCGGGTCGGCGAACGCGGCGCCGTTCTCGGTGACGTAGAGCGGGATCGCGCCGTAGCGTTCCTTCACCCAAACAAGACACCGCGTGAACGCCTCCGGGTAGACCTCCCAGCCCGTTTCCGTGTGCAGCGCGCCCGACTGTTTGACGGATCGCGCGCCAAACGGGAATGCCGCCGGATCGGCCTGCACGACCGCACGCGTGTAGTAGTTAATCCCGAGGAAATCGATCGGCTGGTGAATCAGCGCAAGATCGCGTGCGTCGGGATCGTGCCACGCCTCGCCGAACATCTCCGGCAATTCCTCCGGATAACGCCCAAGACATGCGGGATCGAGATACTGGCGGTTCATGTAGGCGTCGGCGCGCGCCGTCGCCGCGACGTCGGCCGCTGAATCGGACGCCGCGTACTTCGGCTCGATGTTCACGACGAGCCCAATCGCTTGGCGGCACTCGGCGCGAAACGCGAGGACGCCCGCGCCGTGCGCGCGAAGCAGGTTGTGTGACGCGCGCGGCGTCTCGAACAGGCTGCGGTGGCCGGGCGCCTGTACACCATGCAGGTACCCCGCGTCCGTGACGACCCACGGTTCGTTGAGCGTCGCCCACATCGGCACGCGGTCGCCGAGTGCGCGCGCAACGACGCGGGTGTACTCCGCAAACCAATCCGCGATGTCGCGATTGAGCCAGCCGCCGAGATCGTCGAGCGCCGCGGGATAATCCCAGTGGTAGATCGTCGCAAGGGGCGTGATGCCGCGCGCAAGAAGGCGGTCGACGAGCCGCGAGTAGAAGTCGAGTCCCTTCGCGTTCACGGCGCCGCGGCCCTGCGGCATCACGCGGCTCCACGAGATGCTGAATCGATACGCACCGACGCCGAGCGAGTGGAGGAGTTCGACGTCGTCTTCATAGCGCCGGTAGTGGTCGCACGCGACGTCGCCGGTCGAGCCGTCCTGGATGCGCCCCGGCGTGTGCGTAAAGCGATGCCAGTTGCTCGGACCCGCGCCGTCGGCAAGCGGTGAGCCCTCGACTTGGTACGCCGACGTAGCGGCGCCCCACAAGAATTTATCCGGGAATCGAGTTGTGTTTGGCATCGGAGATTGGGCCTAGGGTTGCGGCGCGCGTTCAGCCGCGCGTCGAGGCGGTCATCCTAGCACGACGTCGATTTGGTGGCGGCCGCCGTCGCGTCGCATGGGAATTCGCGCCGCACCTTCGCTCACGGTTGCGGGCGCGCCGTCGATCGACGCGCTCGCGACGCGCGACGCCGACGCAGGCGTGTTTCGAATCGTGATCGCGTAACGCGTGCCGTCGCGCGGATCGCGATACTCGACGCGGCACTGCGGCCACGCGTCCGGGATACACGGCTTCACAACGATCGTGTCGCCGCCCTGAATGCGGAATCCGAGCACCGACTCGATCGCAACGCGATACATCCAGCCGGCGGAGCCCGTGTACCACGTCCAGCCGCCGCGACCGACGTGCGGCGGGGCGCCATACACGTCCGCGACGACGACGTACGGCTCGACTTTGTAGATGTCGACGTCGCTCGGCGTGCGCGTGTGGCTCGTCGGGCAAAGCATCGAAAGGAGCGCGGCCGCACGATTGTTGCGCCCAAGTTCGGCCATCGCGCGCACGACCCACAACGCCGCGTGCGTGTACTGGCCGCCGTTCTCGCGGACTCCGGGCACGTAGCCTTTGATGTAGCCGGGATCGTGCGGCGTGTTCTCGAAAGGCGGCGTCAGAAGTCGAATCAACTTTTCGCGATCGCTGATGAGATGACGCTCGACGGAATCCATGGCGGTGGCCGCGCGGTCGGCCGGGGCGACGCGTGACAGCACGGACCACGCCTGCGCGAGCGCGTCGATCTGGCATTCGTCGCTCTCGTGCGACCCGAGCGGCGTGCCGTCGTCGTAGTACGCGCGTCGATACCACTCGCCGTCCCACGAGGTGTTGTTGATCGCATGCGCGAGGCCGTCGCGATGCTGCGCGTACCGGCGCGCGCGCGCATCGTCGCCGCGGCGCTGGCAAAGCGGCAAGAAATCGGCGAGCACGCTGTGAAGAAAGAATCCCATCCACACACTTTCGCCGCGCCCCTCGCGGCCGACGCGATTCATCGCGTCGTTCCAGTCGCCGGCGCCGAAGAGCGGAAGCCCGTGCGCGCCCGTAGCGAGAGAGCGTTCGATCGCGCGGCAGCAATGCTCGTAGATGTCGGCGTCGGTCGCGGCGTCCGCGCGCTCGGGCGCGAGGAACGCTTCATCCTCGCCGGGTTCGAGCGCGCGCGCCGTCACGAATCCGACGCGCTCATCGAGAATCGCGGCGTCGCCCGTCGTGCGCACGTAGTCCGCAGTGAGAAACGGCAGCCACAAGAGATCGTCGGCAAATCGCGTGCGAAGCCCGCGCGAACGCGGCGGATGCCACCAGTGCAGAACGTCGCCCTCGACGAATTGATGCGCGGCGTGCAGAAGGATTTGCGCGCGCGTGCGTTCCGGCGCGATTACGACGAGCGCGGACGAATCTTGAAGCTGATCGCGAAAACCGAATGCGCCGCCAGATTGGTAGAACGCCGAGCGTCCCCAAATGCGGCAGCCGAGGTTCTGGTAGGGGAGCCATCCGTTAACGAGAATGTCGAGCGCCGCGTCGGGGGTTTCGATGCGCATCGCCGAGACGAGCGAGCGCCACGAATCGCGCGCAGATCGCAGCGCGCGTTCTACCTCGCCGGGTTGCGCGAGTTCATCGAGAATCGAGCGCACTTTCGCGATGTCGCTCGCCTCGCCGAAAAAGAACGCGCACTCCGTGGAGGCGCCGGCGGCGAGCGTGAAGGAGACCTGTTGTGCGAAGCACGGATCGGCGACGTCGCCGGGCGCGTCTTCGAGATCATCGCGATCGAGGAGCGTGCGCGGCGCGGCGACATCGCCGAACCTGCCGATGAATCGGGCGCGATCGCTCGACGCGCGCACGGTTGAGCCATGCGGCGGCGCGGCGCTTGCGAACGCAACGCCGGCAGCGAATTCGCCGGCGTCCGGGTTGCGAGCCGTGAGCACGCGCGCGTCGGCGTCGACCGTCACGGTGATGGACGCGCGCGTCGCTTCGGGAAGCACGCCGAGCACGAGACGCCGGTACGCGAAGAGCGAGAGGCGTCGCGCGCGGCCGCCGCGATTGACGAGCCGCACGCGGTCGACCTTAACCGGCGCATCGCGGTGCGCGAAGAGGCAGGTCTCATGCTCGATCCCCGATGTCGTCACGCGAAACGTCGAGTAGCCGAATCCGTGTCGCGCTTCGTAGTCGGCATTCGCGGGGCACGGCCCCGGCAGCGGCGACCAAAACTCGCCGCTGTCGTCGTCACGGATGTAAATCGCCTCGCTATGGGGATCGAGAACCGGATCATTCGACCACTCGGTGAGGCGGTGCTCGCGGCTGTTCGCGCTCCACGTGTAACCGGCGCCCGTTTCGCTCACGAGAAACCCGAAGCGTTCATTCGCGATGACGTTGACCCACGGGAGCGGCGGCCGCGCGAGAGTGCCATCGCTTTCGCGGCGAAGCGGAATCACGTACTCGGTGCCGTCCTCGCTGAAGCCGCCATGCCCGTTGAAGAAGCGCAGCCCGACGGCCGGATCGTTCCGCGGCGCGGAGGCATCGACTCCGGCGGTGGGTGCTCGCGACGGTGTTGCGATCGGCCGCGCCGTGGCGCGCGTCGCGCGCGCGGCGCTTCCGCCCGTCGCCGAGCCAAGAGACAGCTCGATCGGAATCGCGTGACCCGCCCAGTACGCCTCCAAGGTTTTCACGTCGGCGACGCTGCTTGCGCGTTCGCGAAGCGCATGATCGCCAAAGTGAGCCGCGCTCGCGAGGGCTTGCGCGAACTCCGCCTGCGCGAGATCGAGCCCGGCGCGCACGATGGAGGCGGTTTCGCGTTCGACCGCGCGGCGCGCCGTCTCTTCGAATGGTTCGCGAGCTTGCGCACCGTCACAGAGCGCGATCGCTGCGTCGCGCGAGCCCGCGGCCCCGAGGAAAAACTCGACGCGGGCCTCCGCGCCGGCCGCGAGTTCGACAGTTCGCCTCAACGCGAGGATCGGATCGAGCACGTTGCCTGCGGTGCCAGAGAGAGGATCGCGTCGCGCGAGCGCGCGCGGCAGCGCGTACGACCCGCCGCGCCCGAGAAAGCGCATTCGATCCGTTTCGAACTGGTACGCATCGTCGCCGGAGATCGCGTGGAACATCCACGGATGCCGCTCTTCCTGCGAGCGCGGCCGCCGGCGCGCGAGAAGCGCGCGCCCCTCGCGGTGATGCTCCGTCTGCACGAAGAGCTTCGAGAACGCGGGGTGCGATGCATCGGCTTCCGGGGCGTGAAGCACGACCTCGAGATAACTCGTAATCTCGATCCGCCGCGATCGCACGGACGCGTTACGAATCGCGAGTGAGCGCACCTCGCCGCCGCCATCCGCGCGAAGCGCAACCCCGAGCGTTGTTTCGATCTCGTGGCTTCGTCGCGCGATCTCGATCACGCCGGGTTTCCACGACGCGGTGTAGTGGTCGATGTCCGAGGACGCAGGTTGCCGCGTCGCCGACCACACGTTTCCCGAGTCGAGATCGCGCAGGTAGATGAACCAGCCCGCGCGATCCTCTACGGCGTCGCTGCTCCAACGTGTCAACGCGTGCAAATGAAAACGCGAGTAGCCCGTGCCGGCGGCGGTGAGGAAGACGCTGTATCCGGAGTGCGCGAGAAATCGGCCGGTGGGAATCGGCGAATCGAGATCGTCGAAGCGCGCGCAATGCGTCTTGTTGCTCATGTTGCTGGCCGAACCTCTCGCTGCGGCTGTCGCCTGAAGAGAAGGACGCGAGAAAACCACGTTACGGGAGAGCGCGTCAAGGACCGGCGTTGTTCGGCGTTGCGCCCGGCGAGTGTGAACGCGAGCCGGCGCCGCCGCCGGTTCCTTGACTCGACTTTCCCTTTCCGTATCATCGCGCCGTTCTTCAATCGTACTCCTCCCCGAACCGCGAGAGCCGATGTCGAAGCGTGCCCGAACGAATCCGTCTCTTCGCAGCCGGTTTTGGTTTGTCGTGGTTCTCGTGGTGGCGCCGATCGCCGCGCTCGCCGCCGCCGAGTGGCTGTGCCGCGCGCGCGGCTATGGCGGCTACCCGCCGGTCATCGAGCGCGTCGGCCCCGATGGCGGTCGCGAGTGGTATGCGACGAATCGCGGCGGCACCGACACGTACTTCTACGCGCAGCAAGCGTCGGCCGGCGGAATGCGCGAGATCCAGTTCACGACGCCGAAGCCGGACAACACGGTGCGGATCATTTTTCTCGGCGAGTCGGCGATTCAGGGATTTCCGCAGCAGCTTCCACTGACGAACGGATCGTTTCTCGAGGCGATGCTCAGCGATTTGTGGCGCGGCGAACGGCGCGTCGAGGTGCTCAACCTCGGTGCGACGGCGGTCGCGAGTTTTCCCGTAGCACGTTTCGTTGAGGACGTGCTCGACCACGAGCCGAATCTCATCGTGCTGATGGCGGGCAGCAACGAGTTCTACGGCGCGTACGGCGTGGCGTCGCTCAATCCCGTCGCGCGCTCGCCGCTCGGGATGCGGACTGTTCGATGGGCTCGCTCTCTAGCATTGGCGCAGTGGCTGCAGTCCTCGCTCCATCGCGAGACGCCCGAGAGCGGAACGTTGATGGAGCGTGTTTCGAGCGGCCGCGCGATCGCTCACGATGACCCGCTCCGCCGCGCGGCGACGGTCAGCTTGCGCGCGAATCTGCGCGAGAGCGTTCGGCGTTGCGTCGCGCGAAACGTTCCCGTGATCGTCTGCACCGTTCCGACGAACGAGAGCGGGCTCGCTCCGATCGGGGTCGACTCGAACGGGGCGAGGCAGGCGCGGGCGCACTTCGATTCCGCCGAGGCGCTCACGCGCGCGGGGAAGCACGATGACGCGCTCCCGGAATACGTCCGCGCGCGCGACCTCGATGCGATGCCGTGGCGGGCGACGAGCGCGGCCAACGACGCGGTGCGCGAGGCGGCGGCCGCCGGCGCGACGCTCTGCGACATGGAGGCCGCGTTTCGCGCGGCAAGCGGCGGGCGCGCCATCGGCTGGGACCTGATGGACGACCACGTGCACATGTCGGTTCGCGGCCAGGCGCTCTTCGCGAGGACGATCGCGACCGCGATGACGTCGATGGCGCCGCCGCTGACAGTGAACGCCGAAGAACTCGCGGCGCTTCCGAGCTGGGAAGACTACGCGGCGCGTCTCGGACACAGCGTGTACAGCGATTTCGTCGCCGCGACGCATGTGCAGAAGCTCTTCGCGATCCCGTTCATGCGACGAAACAACGAGGAGGCGTTCCACCGATTCGACGCGCGCGGCCGCGATCTGCTCGAGGCGATGAGCGATCTCGATCGCGCGGCGGTCGCGCAGTGGCGCGACCCGAGTCTCCACGGCGCAAGCGAACGCCCGCTTGAGTTCGTCGTCGGAGCGTATCGCATGAGGGCCGGCGACTACGCGTCCGCGGCAGATCTGTTTCGTGTCGCGCGCGCCGGCGTGCCCGTCGCGTCGTCGTGGCGGCTCGAGCTCGATTGGTACCTTTTGCGCTGCAACCGCAATCTGCACGCGGAGCCGACCGACGAGGATCGCGCGCTCTGCATGGATGCGATCGCCGTTGGTGAACTCGTCAATCGCTACAGCCGCGCTGGCGACCCGCGTGTCCTCCGGTTTCTGGGCCTCGCGTACAACCTCGCGGGCAACCACTCGGGCGCGATCGCCGCGCTGGAGCCGATCGCGCCCGGCATCCGCGGCACCGACGGCTGGGAGGTCGTCGCGGCGCTGTTCGACTCCTATATCCAGACGGGGCAGCGGGATCTCGCGCTTCGTGTCCTCGCGCTGGCCTCGCAGGATCCCGAAATGGCGGAGGCGGCTCGCGGTTTGGCGGCGCACGACCCCGAGATGTGGGAGGCGGCTCGTGAGTTGTCGGAGCGCCTCCGGCCGATGGCGCCCTGACGCCCTCTCCGAGGGGGCTCCGTCTGCACAGTCCCGCTAGGATGGCAAGTGCGATGTTGACACGAACGCGACGAGCGTGGCATCCTCGTAAACGTTTACATCGCGGTCCGACCGTTCCATCCAACGGTCGGTTGCCTCGGCCACGGTGGCTGCCTCCCACTTCCGCCGAAACTCTTGCCGGAGTTGCTCGTGCCTACGATCAAGGACGTCGCTCGCCAAGCGGGTGTCTCGATCGCCACCGTGTCCCGCGCTTATAACAAGAGCCCGCTCGTCAACGAATCGACTGCACGCCGCGTGCTCGAAATCGCCGGACAGCTCGACTACTGGCCGAACAGCGCCGCCCGCAGCCTGAGCACGTGCCGCACGCAAGTCATAGGCGTACTGCTCCCGGATTTGTACGGCGAATTCTTCTCGGAAGTGATCCGCGGCATCGACCAGGCCGCCCGCCGCGAGGGCTACCAGATTCTCGTGTCGTGCTCGCACGCGGACACGCGCGAACTGCTCGCCGCGGTGCGATCGATGCGCGGGCGAATCGACGGACTCATCGCGATGTCCCCAACGCGCGATTCCTCCGCGGCCGTTCGCGAGATCGCGCGCTACTTTCCCCTCGTGCTTCTCAATCCCGCGGTCGCGATCGAGGGTTGCCCGGCGATTTCGATTGCCAACTTCGAAGGCGCGCACGCGATGGTGCGCCATCTCATGAGCCTTGGGCACCGCCGCATCGCGACGATCCGCGGGCCCTCCGGCAACGTCGACGCCGACGAGCGCCTCCGCGGCTATCGCGCGGCGCTTCGCCGCGGACGGGTCACGTGGGCGCCTGATCTCGAATTCGTCGGCGACTTCACCGAAACGGGCGGCTACGGACTCGCCGCGCCTCTCTTGGCGATGAACCCGCGCCCGACAGCCGTCTTCGCCGCGAACGACTATCTCGCCATCGGACTCATGAGCGCGCTCCACGACGCAGGCGTGCGCGTACCCGAAGAAATCACGGTTTGCGGATTCGACAACATCGCGATGGCTCGCTTCATGAGCCCACCGCTCACCACGGTTCATGTCGACGCGTACGGCCTCGGTCAGCGCGCGATGGAGCAGTGGCTTGCGACGGGCCGCGATGGACAAAGATCGAAACGGTCGAACGCCGTCCTCTCGACCACGCTCGTACTTCGCGATTCTTGTGGCCCCCCGGGCGCGAATGGCGCGGCGGCGAAGCAGACAAAACAGACGAAGAGGCGAAACGTCGCGGGCGCTGCGAAGCCAGTCGCCGCTGCGTCTCTCGCCAAGAGAATGAACAACGGCACCTAAGAGGAGGCCTCAAATGAACACACGTTTTGCGATGAGCGTCGCGTTTGTTCTCGCGCTTGCAAGCGCACTCCCCGCTGAGGCGCAGGCGCCGCGAAAGGACGTCTTTTGGGCGCGCTCCACGAACGGCGCGCCGATCACACTCGACGGCGTCCTCAACGAGCCGGCGTGGGCACAGGCCGAGTCCATGACCGTTCGGTGGAGCGAGGACAACGGCATTCCCGGCAGCGGCTGGAAACTCGAGGTCGGGCTTCTGCCTCAAGACGCGACGCGCGCGAAGATCAAACTCCTCACGGTCGGCAACCAGCTCTACATGGCCGCGTCGGTCCCCGACAGCTCCATCGGCGGCGGCCTCACGTTCAACCGCTTCGACGGATTCTTGATGGCGATCAAGGATCACGCGAGTACGGGCTCGCCGAAGCCCCCCGCCGAATACCTCTACTCGTGGTGGTGGCTCGACTGCCCAGACCCGAGCGCGCCAGGAAAGTTGCCCGGGTTCATCGGGCGATGGGGCAACTTCCCGCCGTGTTCGACGCGAACGGCCGAGCAGATCGCAAACTGGGACGCCGTGACCGTCGTCAATGGCACCAGCAACAGCGACGCGGTCGCCGACCAGGGTTACACCGTGGAGATGCGCTTCAACCTCACGCCGATGGGCTACGACGTGACGGACGCCGACGGCGATGTGGTGGAGTGGAACATCTCCATTTACGACGCCGACTGGTTCTGGCCGATCAACGCGACGAAGGTGACCGGCAACAGGACGTGGTGGCAAGGTCCGTGGGGCAACGCGGCCGGCTATCATGAAGTGAAGGTTCATGCGAAGCCGAGTGTCACAACTTCGTCCGGCCCGGTGCCGGTTGTCGGTCCGGAGATGCGCATTCCCAACGCGGCGTTCTACCCCGCGCCCAACATCGACGGCTCGCTGGGTGACGCCGTCTACGCGGACATGCCATCGTTCGACATGCGGTGGAATGATCCTGCGCTCTGGGCAACGTACCCTGGTGTAGGACCACATCGCGCCGGCACGTACCAGGGCTACGGCGGCGCGGTCGCGATCATCGATTCGGCGGACGCGTCGGTTCAGGTATTCCACCGAGGCGACTCGCTCTACTTCGCGTTCGACGTGCGCGATCGCGCCGTTCAATCGGTGGCGTCGCCCGAGCGCTGGGACGGATTCCGCGTGAACATCATCGAGCGCGGACCGAACTTCACGCCCGACTCGACGCTCGTCGGACGACGGTTGGCGTTCCGCGTCGGCCCGACCGGTGAGGCGCTCACAGAGGAGTATCTGCCGTTCCTCATCGATTCGCTCGCTGGGGCACGTGTCGCGATGGACCTGAAGCCCGGCACGACTGTCGATACGCTGGGCCAGCAGTTGGACACCGGCTATACCGCAGAGTTGGTCGTCAATTTGACGAAGCTCGGCTACCCAGCGGGATTGGGCGATCGCAGTCTCTTCATCGGGATCACTCATTTCGACGGCGACTCGTTCACTCCGGCGTCGTTTAGCTACGGGACGAGAATCTGGTGGTTCAACGAGTACGACAACACATGCTGCCCGGTGTGGGCTTACCTCGATCCGGCGATCTACGCGACGGATGTGCGAGGACCCGATGACGCACTGCCCGAACTCGGAGAAGTGCTCGGGAACACGCCGAATCCGTTCACGCGCGCGACCAATATTCGATACGTGCTGAGCGCGCCGAGCGCCGTGACGCTCGAAGTGTTCGATGTGCAAGGCCGGCTCGTGAGCCGCGACGCGCTGGGCGAGCGGCCGGCCGGTCTTCAGCACGCCGAGTTCGACGCCACCGCACACGCGGCGGGCGTCTACTTCTACAGAATGAAATTGGCGGATCGGAAGACGGGAGTCGAGCGTGGCGCGCTCTACGGCAAGATGACGTTGGTGAAGTAGGCATGGCGGATTTCGCGACTCGTATGTTGAGGCCGGCGGCGGCATTGGTCACCGCCGGTCTCCTCGCGGTCGCGGCGCTCGGCGTCGCGTGGGCCGGCACGACCGGGAAGCTCTCGGGCCGGGTCCTCGATGGCGCGGATCAACCGGTCATCGGCGCGACGGTCGCGGTCGAAGGGACCACGCTCGGCGCGATTGCCGATCTCGACGGGCGCTTCAACGTCATCAACGTGCCCGCGGGAACGTATTCCGTGCGGGTGACGAGTATCGGTTTTAAGAATCTGACCGTGAAGGAGATCGTCGTCTCCGCGGATCAGACGACGCGGCTCGACGCTCGGCTCGAGTCGAGCGCGGTCGCGATGCAAGAAGTCGAGGTCATCGCGACGCGCCCGGTCGTCGACGTCAATCTCACGAGCAGCATGTCGACGATTACGAGCAAGGAGATCGAAGAGCTGCCCGTGCAAGAGCTGCAAGATATCGTGAACTTGCAGGCGGGAGTCGTCGACGGGCACTTTCGCGGCGGCCGCCTCGGAGAAGTTCAGTATCAGGTCGACGGAGTCAGCGTGAACAACGTGTTCGACAACAAGAACAGTTTGCGTCTCGACCGGTCGCTGCTCGGCGAGGTGCAGGTCATTAGCGGAACGTTCGACGCCGAGTACGGTCAAGCGATGAGCGGAGTCGTCAACGCGGTGCTCAAGCGCGGGACGGAGAAGTTCGAGTGGAACGCCGAGGTGTTCTCGGGCGGACACTACTTTCCCGGCGGCGATCGGCGGCGCGTCACGAGCGACGACATCCACCCCGCGGCGCTGCAGAACTACCAATTCACGCTATCCGGGCCGACGGGGCTCGGCAAAACGCTGTATCTCTTCAACGCGCGCCGCTACGTTGCGGATAGCTTCGTCGAATCGATTCGGTTCTTCATGCCGACGGACACGTCGAACACGGCCATGCAGGCTTACTACCCCACAGGCGACCGGGAGAAGCTGCCGCTCGGCTACTCGCGCGAGTGGTCCGGGGCGATGAAGCTCACCAACTCGTCGTTCTCGAACGTCAAGGTCAGCTACGAGGCCATCCTCAATCAGATCGACGGGCAGACCGCGAAGATCGCCTACCGTTTCAACCCGGAGGGCCAGTCGGAGCAGACGACGTTCGCCGCGGTGCACGGAATCGACGTCTCGCACACGCTCAGCAGCGGCACGTTCTACAATCTCAGTTTTCGCCAAAACTTCTTCGAGTACAAGGACCTCGTCTACGACGATGTCTTCGATCCGCGATACGACGCGGCGGGCCCGCCGGATCGCGATGACGTGTTCTTCCCCGGGGCGATCGTCGAAGGCGTCGATCTGACGCGCATCTATCGGAAGACGAACAACATCGTCTTCAAGGGATCGCTCTTAAGCCAGGCCACTCGCGATCACCTGCTCAAGGTCGGCGGCGAGATTCAGTACCCGCGCGTGACCTTCGGCGAGCCGGGACACTTGAGCTTCACGACGACGGCGGGCGAGCCGGCGCTCGTGCGCCAGATCAACAATCCCGATTGGCCCGGCGTCGCCACGTACACGCCCGTGATCGCCGCGGTCTTCGCGCAGGACCAGATCGAGTGGAACGACGTGACGCTGCGCGCCGGGCTGAGGTTCGATTTATTCGACGCGCGCTCGACTGTGCCGAGCGACCTCGCGAACCCGGCGAACTCGATCGCCGGCGCGCCGGAGTCGGTCCCCGTCTCGACGAGCGTGAAGGCGTCGCTATCGCCGAGGCTCGGCGTCGCGTACCCCGTGTCGGATCGCGCCGCGGTTCACTTCGCGTACGGCCACTTCCGGCAGTTCCCCGCGATCGGCGAGATCTTCGAGAAGGCGGACTACTCCGTGCTCAGCACGCTTGCCGCCGGCGGCGACGGCCTGGCGCGTTTCGGCGTTCGCGGCAATCCCGACATCAAGCCGGAGACGTCGGTGCAGTACGAGTTCGGCTACAAGCACGCGATCACGAGCGACCTCGGTGCGGACTTCACGCTTTTCTACAAGGACGTTCGCGATCTGCTCGGCGTCGAGTTCGTGTCGACGTACAACGTCGCCGAGTACGCGCGGCTCGCCAACGCCGACTACGGCACGGTGGTCGGCTTCACCGTCGCGCTCGATCAGCGGCGCATCGGGCTCTTGAGTTCATCGATCGATTACACATGGCAGCAGGCGCGAGGCAACACGAGCGATCCTCGCGAATCGGCGACGCGCGCGTCGGCGGGGCTCGACACGCGGCCGCGCCAAGTGCCGTTCAACTGGGATCAGCGGCACACGCTCAACATGACGCTGAGCCTCGCGCGGCCCGAGAAGTACTCCGTGACGACGATTCTGCGCGCGGCGAGCGGGCAACCGTACACGCCGGTGCGCGAATCGGAGTTTAGCTTCGCGCTCGAGGACAACTCGGGCCGGAAACCGGCGGCGTTCGTCATCGACCTGCGCGCCGAGCGGAAGCTGCGCATCACGAACCGCAACGTCAGCGCCTTCGCGCGCGTTTTCAATCTTCTCGACTCGCGCTTCTTCAACGGTTTCGTCTTCTCGAGCACGGGCGATCCGTACTACTCGCGATTCCCGACCACGGATATCGCAACGCTTCTCGATCCGACGCGCTACTACGCGCCGCGGAGAATCGAAATCGGACTGACCATGGGGGCGGGCTCATAACATGCGGCGGCTGACGGTTGCGTTCGGGAAACGGCGATCGAAACGCGTCGCCATGCGGTTTGGTCGCGTGTGCGCGGCGATCGCCTCGCTTCTCTTGGCGATTCCGCGGCTGGGCGCCGCCGCGGATCTGCAGCCGCTCGTGCCGCCGGATCAGCGCGGGCGGATCGACGCCGAGCGCGCCGGGACGCACGACGCGTCGAACATCCGCACCGTGTTCTACAACTTCGGCATGGTGGGCGACTACCCGCCGAACCCGGGCAACGTCGATTTGAGCGTGTTTCACTCGAGCGAGGTGCCCAAGGGAAGCGGGATGAACTACTCCGACGGCGTCACGCCGTTCGTTCTCGCGAAGATTCGCCAGCGGAACGGCACGGACGCTTACATCATGGAGACGGGATTCCGCGAGCGGCAGGGCGAGAGTCCGAACTTCAACCGCGTAATGCGATTCGAGCCGCGCCCCGGTTTCTTCCAGGCTGATCCTTCGATCAATCGCGGCCGCTCGCCCGCCGCAAGCAACGACCCGCGCACGTGGCCGGAGACATGGCCCGACAAGCTCGCCGATCCGGACGATCCCGGTTGGCGCGGAGACTGGAACGGCTATTTCGGAAAGCGGCCGGCCGCCGACCTCGAAAGCTTCTCGGTCATGGACGACGACTTCTACGACGCATGGGATTTCTATCCCGACAGCCGCGACTCGACGCGCCGCGGTCTGGGCCTGCGTGTCGAGGTGCGCGGCTTCCAGTGGTCGAATCCGCAGGCCGGCAACGTCATCTTCTGGCACTACGACATCACGAACGAGGGCACGACCGATTACGACGACAACATCATCTTCGGTCTCTACATGGACTCCGGCGTCGGCGGGTCGCAGATTTCGTGCGATCAAATCTTCGAGTCCGACGACGACAACGCCTTCTTCGATCGCAGCTCCGGGCTCAACCTCGTGTACACGTGGGACAAGGGCGGTCGCGGCGTCGACCTCTCCGGGACTTGCGGCAAGACGGGGTATCTCGGCTACGCGTACCTCGAGACGCCGGGCGCGCCGCTCGACGCACTCGACAACGACGATGACGGAATCCTCAACGAGCGCCGCGAAGGAGGCGCGGGGGAACTCATCGTCGGTCGCGAGAACATCCTCGCCGCGGTCCAAGAGCGCTACGACGTCGCCAAGTTCGAAGAAGCCTACGGCCCTCTCACCGGGCGGCCGGCTTATCGCACGGCGCGTTGGTGGACCGGCGACGAAGACCTCGATTGGAACGGCGAACTGCACGACGTCGGCGCGGACGGAGTCGAAGACACGGACGACACCGGCGAAGGCGACGGAGAGCCCACGAGCGGCGAGCCGTATTTCGACAAGACGGATCTCCACGAGTCGGACCAGATCGGGCTTACCGGCTTCAAGATGAATCGCATCAAGGCCGGCGTCGGCAATCCCAATCCCGAGGTCGACGGCGTTCTCTTCTGGACGAACGACGACCGGTGGCCGCAGAGGCTCTACGAGAAATTCACGAACCCGGTCGCGGGCGCGCGGTTCGATTCCGCACTCGCCGCGAACTACAACATCGGATTTCTGTTCGCCTCCGGGCCGTTCGTGCTGAAGGCAGGGCAGACCGAGCGCTTCAGTCTCGCGCTCGCGTACGGCGGCAACCTCTCCGAGCTGCGCAACACGGTGAAGACCGTCCAGCAGATCTACAACGCGAACTACCAATTCGCGGTGCCGCCGCCGATCCCCACGCTCACCGCGGAGACGGGCGATGGTTTCGTGCGGCTCGCGTGGAGCGACAACTCGGAGCGCGCGTTCGATCCGGTGACGTACGAGAACGACTTCGAGGGCTACCGCGTCTACCGCTCGACGGATCCCGCGTTCCTCGACGCGCGCATCATCACGACGGGCCAGGGCGGATTGGCGAGCGGCAACGGCCGGCCGATCGCGCAGTTCGACCTCCAGAACGGCATCGAGGGCTACTCGGAGCAAACCGTCGAGGGCGTCGCGTACTACTTGGGCGAGGAGAGCGGGCTCGCGCACGCTTGGGTCGATAGCACGGTCACCAACGGGCAGCTCTACTACTACGCCGTGACGGCATACGACTACGGACCGAAGTACGTCGTGCAAGCGGACACGGCGCAGTTCTACCCGTCCGAGAATGCGATCGCGATCTCGCAGACGGCGCGCGGCGGGTTGATCCTGCCGCCCAACGCGGTCGCGGTGCGGCCGGGGCCGAAGGTCGCCGGTTTCGCGCGCGCCGAGATTACGGAACTGACACACGTCGCGGGGAACGGAACCGGGACGGTGGATGTCGTCGTCGCCAACTCCACTCTCATTCCCGAAGGCAACACGTTCAAGATTACGTTCGCGGCACCGGCGGCTGAGAGTCTGCGCGCCGCATCGTACGCGCTTACCGATAGCACGCTAGGCAAGGTCGCGTTCGCGCTCGGCCAGGACCTGAGCGGGATCGGCAGCGGGCCCGTCGGCTCGGGTCTTCTTCCGATCATCAGTACGCCGGCGACAGTGAGCGTCGACACCGCCGCGACCGGTTTCGCAGCCGGAAGCCCGACCAACATGCGCCTCGACGTGAAGTACGAAACCGAACTGCCGATCAACCTCGAACGCCCCGGTTTTCCGGACGACATCTCGATCACGTTCTTCGATGAGATCGTGGACACATCCTTCAGCCCGAGTCCCTTCTTCCCGGGACTCCCGGTCAAATTCCGCGTCGTCGCGCACAGCGAGGCCGGCGACATCCCGCTCGACTTCCTCTTCATCGACTCCGATGGCAACGGCACGCTCAGCCAGTCGCTCGAGGTGATATCGATTCTGACGTACGCGCGGACCAACCCCACGGCGCCGAAGACGACATGGTCGGTGCGGCCGAAGGCGGCAGGCGGCGACGTGCGCGCCCCCCGGGCCGGCGACGTGTTCGAAATCCGGCTCCTGGAACCGTTCGGCGCGGACGACGTCTTCTCGTTCGTCACGCGCGGCGAACGCGTCGATGGCGCGGCCGAGAGCGCCGCGGGTCTCGCTCCCTACGTGGTGCCGAACCCGTATGTCGGCGCGGCGAGTTTCGAGCCGGAGCGCTTCGCGATCTCCGGCCGCGGCGAGCGGCGCGTCGAGTTTCGCGGGATTCCGCGCGACGCGACGATTCGCGTCTACACCGTGATCGGCGATCTCGTGCAGACGTTGCGCCACGACGGATCGGACGATGGGTTCGTCGCGTGGGATCTGCGCACGAAGGACAATCTCGATCTCGCGCCGGGGCTCTACGTCTACCACGTCGACGCCGGCCGGCTCGGCACGAGCATCGGGAAGATGGCGGTGATCAAGTGAGAGCGATCGAGCGATTCGCCCGGGGAGTCGCCGTCGCAGCGGTCGTCGTGACGGCGTTCGCGGCCGCGCTCGCTCCGGCGCGCGCGTGGGCGCAGAGCAAGGCGGGCACGGCGATCGGTCAGTTCATGCTGATCGAGCCGAGCGCGCGCGTCAGCGCGATGGGCAACGCGGGCGTCGCCATCTTCGACGGCATCCAATCGGTCTACTACAACCCGGCGGCGCTCGGGCAAGTCAACCAGTGGAGCGCCCAATTCACCCACAGCGCTTGGATCGCCGGCATCGCGTACGACTACGCGGCGCTCGCCATCCCGGTGCGCAACGTCGGCACGTTCTTCGCGAGCTTCACCGCGCTCAACTCCGGCGACATCAGCGTGCGCACGGTCGAGCAACCGCTCGGCACCGGCGAGCGCTTCGACGTGTCGAACCTCGCGCTCGCGGCGGGCTACGGCCGCCAATTCACCGAGCGCTTCGCGGCGGGGGCGCAGATCAACTACATCGAGGAGACGATCTGGCACAGCTCGCTTCGCACGGTGACGTTCAACGTGGGGACGGTCTACCGCCTCTCGGCGCACGGTCTGCAGATCGGCTCGAGCATTTCGAACTACGGAACGAAGGCGGGCTACAACGGCCGCGACTTGCGCGTGCAATTCGACAACGACCCCACGCGCTACGGCGACAACAGCTCGCTGCCGGCGGAGCAGTTCACGGACGATTTCCTCGTGCCGGTGCTCTTCCGAGTCGGCGTGAGCCTGCCGCGCGACATCGGCGAGAACAGCCGGCTCCTCCTCGCCGTCGACGCGCTTCATCCCGCCGACAACACCGAAAGCATGAGCCTGGGCGCCGAGTGGGTTTGGAAGACGACGCTCGGTCTACGCGCGGGATACCAAGACATCGCGCAGGAGGATTCCGAAGTCGGGCTAACGATGGGCGCCGGAGTTCAGGGCGACCTCGATACGTACACGTTCAACATCGACTATGCATGGGCCGACCACGGCCGGCTCGACGACACGCACCGAATGACGTTCGCGGTGATGTTCTGATGCGACGAGGGGAGCGACGATAATGCTACGCCGAGTTCTGTTAGGCACCCTGCTTCTTGTGCTCGGAGCCTCGAGCGCGAACGCCGCCATAACCGAGCAGGCGCTTCTCGATTCGCTCCAGCGCACGGCGTTCGACTACTTTTGGGACGAAGCCAATCCCACGAACGGCCTCATCAAGGACCGTAACCAGGCCGGGTCGCCCGCCAGCATCGCGTCGATGGGGTTTGGCTTCTCCGCGATTTGTATCGGCATCGATCACGGCTGGGTGACGCGCTCCGACGGCCGCGCACGCATTCTGACAGCGCTCCAAACTCTGTGGAACGCTCCGCAAGGGAGCGGCGCCAGCGGCTTCATCGGATACAAAGGCCTCTACTACCACTTCCTCGACATGAACACGGCGGTGCGTGTCTGGGACAGCGAACTCTCCACGATCGACACGGCGCTTCTCTTCGCCGGCATCATCGACGCGAAGCACTACTTCAACACCGCCGACTCACTCGACGGCGTCGTGCGCGCGCTCGCCGATTCGATCACGCATCGCGCCGACTGGCAGTTCATGCGCAACTCCGCGCTTCCGAATGCGGGGCTTCGAATGGGGTGGAAACCCGGCACCGGCTTTTCCGGCTTCGGGCAATGGATCGGCTACAACGAGGCGATGATCATGTACATCATCGCGCTCGGCTCGCCGACGTTCCCCATTACCTCTCCAGCGTGGACGACGTGGACGAGCGGCTACGATTGGCAGACGTGGTACGGCCAGACGTACGTCAACTTCCCGCCGCTCTTCGGCCACCAGTACTCGCACTGCTGGATCGACTTCGAAGGCATTCAAGACGCATACATGTTGAGCAAGGGAATCGACTACTTCGAGAACTCGCGACGCGCGACGATCGCGGCGCGCGAGTATTGCATTGCGAACCCGTTCGGGCACATCGGCTACGACGGCAATGTGTGGGGACTCACCGCGGGCGACGGGCCGTTCGGCTACGAGGCGCGCGGCGCTCCGCCGCAGCAGAACGACGACGGCACGATCACGCCGACCGCGGCCGCGAGTTCGATCCCGTTCGCGCCGGAGATCGTCGTCCCCTCGCTCCAGTACCTCTACGACACATACGGGACGCAGCTCTGGACCAAGTACGGATTTCGCGACGGCTTCAATCTGAACTTCGCGTGGTGGGGGCCGGACGTCATCGGCATCGACCAAGGACCTATCATCATGATGATCGAGAACTACCTCAACCGGTCCGTCTGGAATCGCTTCATGCAGGACGAGGATATCCTGCGCGGCCTCGCGCGCGCGGGATTTACCTCCTACACGAGCGTCGGGCCGGCCGCGCCGGGCTCCGAGCCTCGCGTGTGGCTCGCGCAGAACGCGCCGAACCCGTTCCGCGCGCTCACGACGATTGGCTACCGGTTGCCGGCGCCCGGCTACGTGCGCCTGACGCTTTACGACGTAACGGGTCGCGAGATCTCGCGGCTCGTCGACGGCGACCGTTCCGCCGGAGCGCATGAAGTGGTGCTCGGCAGCGAGAAGCTCGCGAGCGGCGTGTACACGTATCGAATCGAGTCGGGTGGAGAAACCTCACATCGGAGACTCGTGCTCCTGAGGTGACCAATGATTGCGAAGAGATCGACATGTTCGAAAGGAGGATCGCTTATGATATGTGCCTAGACCCAGCGCGTCGAGCGGATCGCTGCTCGTCGAACGCGAAGGTCTTATTCCATAGTTCGGTTGAACGTTCACTTTCACATCAAGGGAGGTACGGACATGATTCGAATTCTCAACAAGTGTCTGGCACCGTTGGGAGTGTTTCTTATGCTCTCGACACTTGGAATCGCGGGGATCGCTTCCGCGACGCCGGACATCAACAGCGCCGTTCTGAATACGCGGATTTTCGACGACTGCTTCACGTCGACGCTCACGACGAACAATAGCTATCCCGCGTCAATCTCGATCAACGACAACTGGAACTGCTCGACCGGCTTCGCGAACCTCCACAACTGGCGGTTCTCGTCGGACGGCGCGACTTCCCAGAACTTCGAGAACGACGATTCGTTCAGCTTCTCGGCGACTCTCGTGATCAGCGGTTCGGGCAATGGCGAGTCCGGTCTCGGTATTTCGCCGTGGTGGTCGCAGAACGTCGACGGGCGCATCAACGTCCGCACGACGGACGGCGAGATCGCCTGCTTCGGCGGGCGCCTGCCGTTCTACTCGTTCACCGGCAGCAATGGCATCACGTACACGAAGGGGAACCCGATCACGATCGAGGTGACCTATCTCGCGAACGGCAACTCGATGGCCAGCCCGGCGACGATCCAGTACGACATTAACTACCTCGGCAACGACTACTCGAGCGGCGCGCTCGCATTCGACGAGGGCAATCCGAGCGAGGATCCGCCGTACGGTCTCTGGGGCATGCTCAACGACGCGCAGGCCGGCGGTTTCGTGCAGGTCTTCATCGGCGGCGCGCCGAACTCTCTCGACGCGACGTGGACCGACATCAAGTTCACGAACCTGAAGGTTCCCAACGCGACCGAATCGTCGAGCTGGGGCAAGGTCAAGGGTCTCTTCCGCTAGATCGTCGAGGCTCGTAGTAGGTAGTGGATGGAAAACCGCTCCCGATACTCTGGGGGCGGTTTTCTTTTTGGGCGCGGGACGGCGGCGGCTACGCGAGCGCGTAGCCGATGCGCTCGCCGGTCGCGCCGTCGAAGAGGTGCGCCTTCGCGAGGTTCGGTGCGAGCGTGACCGGCGCACCCGCCACCGGGGCGTCGGAGCCCGCGAGGCGCACGACGACGGCGTCATCGCCGCATTTCGCGTAGAGGTATGATTCGGCGCCGGTCCGCTCGACGATCTGCGCGGTCGCGCGAATGCCGCGCGTCTGTGAATCGGCGACGAGAAAGTCCTCCGGTCGCACACCCAGCGTGACGCGCGGCCGCGAACTCGCACCCGGGAGCGCGATCTCGTCGCCCGACACCAGCCGGTAGCGATCGCCCTCCTGCTGCGCGGCTTCGAAGAAGTTCATCGGCGGCGCGCCGATGAAGCCGGCGACGAATCGATTGGCGGGGCGGTCGTAGAGATCGAGCGGTGTCGCGATCTGTTGCAGCGCGCCGTCGCGCAGCACCGCGATGCGTTCCCCCATCGTCATCGCCTCCACTTGATCGTGGGTCACGTAGATCGTCGTGATTCCGAGCCGCCGGTGAAGGGCGGTGATTTCCGCGCGCATCTGCACGCGCAGCTTCGCGTCGAGATTCGAGAGCGGCTCGTCGAAGAGGAACACCTGCGGATCGCGCACGATCGCGCGCCCGAGCGCAACGCGCTGGCGTTCGCCGCCGGAGAGTTCGCGCGGGCGCTTTTCGAGGAGCGCCTCGATGCCGAGGATGCCCGCGGTCTGGCGAACGCGCCGCTCGATTTCGTCGCGCCCCGCTCGGCGCACCTTCAGGCTGTACGCGATGTTGTCGAACGCTGTCATGTGCGGATAGAGCGCGTACGACTGAAAGACCATCGCGATGTCGCGCTCGCGCGGCGAGAGATCATTCACGAGCCGCTCGCCGATCCAGATCTCGCCCGCGGTCGCCTCCTCGAGGCCCGCGATCATTCGCAGCGCCGTCGACTTCCCACAACCCGACGGACCGACGAGCACGAGGAACTCGCCGTCGCGAACCTCGAGGCTGAGGTTCGACACGGCAGCGCGTCCCTTGCTGTACTCCTTCGTGACGCTCGTGAGCGCGACGCGTGCCACCGCTATGTCTTCCGCGCGCGGAGGCGCGGGCGCGCGCAGACGCGGCGCGAACGAGGCGCCGCAAGCGGCGTGGTCACGCGGCCTGCTTTCTGTGGCGCAGATACTCGATGACCGGCGGCAACACCGACACGAAGATGATCCCGATGATTACATACTCGAAGTTGTGTTTCACGAACGGGATGTTGCCGAAGAAGTACCCTGCGAAGAGAAAGCCGCCGACCCAGACGATGCCACCGACCACGTTATAGGTGAAGAAGCGCCCATACGTCATGCTGCCGACGCCCGCGACGAACGGCGCGAACGTGCGAATGATCGGCATGAAACGCGCGAGAATGATCGTCTTGCCTCCGTGTTTCTCGTAAAAGGCGTGCGTGCGGTCGAGATATTCCTTCTTGAGAAAACGAACGTTGCCGGAGAACGCTCGCGGACCGATGTAGTTTCCGATCCAATAATTCACCGTGTCGCCGAGAATGGCGGCGATGCCGAGCAGTACGAACAACACGCCGATGCTCAGGCCGCCGCTTGCCGAGAGCGCGCCGACCGCGAAGAGAAGCGAGTCACCGGGTAGAAACGGCGTGACGACGAGGCCGGTTTCGCAAAAAATAATGAGAAACAGGATCGCGTAGGTCCACGTGCCGTACTGCTGAAAGATGGCGTTGAGGTGTTCGTCGAGGTGCAGAAACAGATCGATGAGTCCTTCCATGAGTCCCCCGTGTGCCAGGCCGGTCGCCGCTGGAAATCGTCGCGCGAGGATGAGAGCGAGCGCCTATAATACCCGCATGCGTATCGGGCCTGCCATCGCTCTTCTTGCGTACGCGACCGGATTCCTATTCTCGAACATGGCTCCGGCGCGCGCTGTGGAGTCGGCGCCCGCCGACAGCACCGCCCCGCGCACGTACGCCGACTCGCTCCTCGATTGGCGCACGGGACGCGAGGACCGGCTGCGGGCGCCGACGGGCTGGCTCGCCGTCGCGGGGCTCTTCTGGCTTTCCGACGGCGAGAACACGTTCGGCACGGACGCGTCGAACGCGATCGTGCTTCCCGAAGGGAGCGCGCCTCCGCGCGCGGGCTCGTTCTGGTTCGACGCGGACGCCGCCGCTGTCGCCGCCTCGTTGCAACCTGCGGAGCGCTCGCCTAGCGACTCCGCGCCGCGCGCGTCGTTCGTCCGCGTGCGCGCCGGCGCCGGCGTCGAGATGCGCGTCGGCGATAGCCTCGTCACGGATCGCGCGCTCCTCGCGGACGATAGCGGCGCGCCCGACGCGCTCACGCTCGGCCGACTCCAGTTCACGGCGATCAAGCGCGGCGAGCGTTTCGCGATTCGCATGCGCGACCCCGAGTCGGCGATGCGGCGCGAGTTTCGCGGCATCGACTACTACGCACTCGATTCCGAGTATCGCGTCGAAGCGAAGTTCACGCCGTTCGCCGGGCCGCCGCACAGGATCGAGGTGCCCAATATCGCGGGCTATGCCGACTCGATGATCGTCCCCGGCGTCGTCTCCTTCGTCATCAATGGCAATCATCTTCAGTTGCGGCCGGTGCTCGATGCGCCGGGCGACTCGAGTTTCTTTTTCATCTTCGCGGACGCGACGACAGAGGTCGAGACTTACGGCGGCGGACGTTTCCTCTATGCCGATCTGCGACCCGACAACACGCTGACGATCGATTTCAACAAGGCGTACAACCCGCCGTGTGCGTTCACGCCGTTTACGACCTGCCCGATGCCGCCTGAGGGGAACCGTCTTCCGGTTCCGATTCGCGCCGGCGAGAGGAAGTACGAGAGCGAACTCGCGCACTAGACTGCGCCGCGAACGCAATCGCACTGGAACTCCTCATCGACAGGGGAGTTTGACAGTTCTGCCTCTATGAAGCCGCGCAACCAACATAAGGGTATCGGGTCACGTGTGTCGGCCGCGTCACGCATTCGGCGTGTCGCGTTCGCGCTTCTCATGGCGATTGCTGGCGCGGGCGCGCCAGACGCAACGGTTACCGACGCGATTGCCAGCGACATCGTCGCGAGCGAGACCGTCGCGAGCGAGTCGGCCCTTTCGGAAGAGCTCGTGCGCGCGCGTCTGGTTTGCGATCGCGTCGGGATCGTGGCCGGCGGTGTTGCGCGACTCGGCATCCTTCTCGACATCGATCCGGGCTGGCACCTCTTTTGGGACGGCTGCAACAACACCGGCTACCCGATTCAGGCGCGGCCCGATTTTCCCGAAGGCTTTTCGCCAGGCGAGCTGCTTTGGCCCGCGCCGGCACGCCTCGTTTCGCCGGGCGACGTTCTCGATCACGTCTACGAGCGGCAAGTGCTCCTAATTTTCCCGGTCGACGTGGCGGAGAGCGTCGCGCCGGGAGAAAGCGTCACGTTCTCGTGCGCGCTCGACTGGGTTGCGTGCCGCGAGGCGTGCGTTATCGGCGGCGCCGACGTGTCGCTGCGGCTGCCGGTGTTGGCGCGCGGGCAATCGGCGCAATCGACGCCGTCGGAGCACGCGGCGCTGTTTGACCAGACACGCACGCGCGTTCCGGAATTGCCCGAGCCGGGCGCTGCGCCGTACCGCACGCGTTGGGAAGGCGAGACGCTCGTGCTCGAAGCCGACGGCGCGAAGTCGATCGCGTTCTTTCCGCGCAGCGGCTGCGAAGCGCTGGTCAATCCGCTGATCGATTGCGCCGCGGACGGGGCGCGCCTAGCGATCCGTGTTCGAGCCGCGGATCACGCGCCCGAACCCGTGCGAGGCGTGATCGAAATCAAGACGTCCGATGCGGCGCCGCCGCGATTCGTCGTACTCGAACTCCCGATGTCCAACTCCACCGCAACACACTGACTCAACCGCGACTCGTGTCGCACATCACAGGAGGCACAAGGTGAATAACGCAAACAATCGGTCATACAGAATGGTCGCGGGGCTTATCGCCGCGGGAGTCGTCGCGATCTCCGCGACGGCGTTCGCGAGTGAAGGCGCGGGCACGGCAAAGAAGATGACTGCCGCCGACGCCGAGAAGCCGCCGGCGGCCGCGGCTGCCATCGCGGCGGAATCGGCGCTGCCGCAGATCGGCGCGAAGGCGCCCGACTTCACGCTCACGGATACCGATGGCAAGCAACACAAGCTGAGCGATTACACGAACGCCGGGAAGCTCGTCGTCATCGAGTGGTTCAATCCCGACTGCCCATTCATCAAGAAGCATCACGTGAAGAACAACTCGATGATGGAGCTCTACACCGAGCAGCAGAAGATGAAGAACGTGGTCTGGCTCGCGATCAACTCGGGCGCACCCGGCAAGCAGGGCGCGGGTCTGGAGCGCAACAAGGCTGCGAAGGCCGAGTACAAGATCGAGTACCCGGTGCTAATCGACGAGAACGGCGCAGTCGGCAAGATGTACGGCGCGAAGACGACGCCGCACATGTTCGTGATCGCTCCCGACGGAAACCTGATCTACAAGGGCGCGTTCGATAGCGACAAGAGTCCGGAGAAGGTCGGCGACGTCGTTTACGTGCGCACGGCGGTCGAGCAGTTCGCGAAGGGCGGCAAGATCGAGCCCGCGGAGACCGCGTCGTACGGGTGCAGCGTCAAGTACGCGAACTAGCGCGAACTAGCGTGAACTAGTGCGTGCGTGCGGCGGTGCCTGCAGCGGCGTCCACCTGCTCGAGCATCGCCCTTGGGCCTGAGTCGCGCGGCTCGATTTCTATCGCGCGGCTCAGGTGCGCGCGCGCCGCGTCGTACATTCCCAGATTGCCCTCGACGAAACCCAAGTTGCTGTACGCGAGCGCGAGGCTCGGCGAGATCACGGTCTCGCGCTCGCAGTACGGCAGCGCCGCGGCGTAGTCGCCCATCATCGCAATCGTCAATCCCAAGTACGTGTTGAGTCCGATGAGCGACGGATTGATCGCGTAGGCGCGCTCGAAGAACGCGCGCGCCTGCGGGAGCCGCCGTGCCTCGAACTCGCCTTGTCCACGCACGAGAAGAGCGATCGCCTCCTCGGTTTTGGCGACGACGTTCGCGGTGGCGCCGTCGTCGAACGTGGCGCCCGTGCTCTCGTCGAGTGATTGCCCGCCGAAGGTGCGTATGTCGTAGATCGGTTGGGCGGGGAGTGCGGCGCGGGTGCCGAGGTTGGCGGACGCCGCCGTTGAACGCGCGGTGTCGCTCGGCGCCGCGACGCGATACAAGCAGTACGAAACGTTGCGATAGACCGGCACGAAGTAGCGGCTCTCGTCGCCAGCGAACTGGAGCCGGAACGCAGCGCTCGTCTTCGAGAGTTGCGTGGCGCACGCGACGTAGCGCTCCGAGTCGGGGCCCCACTCGAGCGCGGCGCGCGGCTCGTGAAAGTAGTACGCGGCATTCTGCTCGCGGCAGAACGCGTAGAAGTCGGCTTCGCTGCCGTAGAGCGCTGCGTCGAATGCGCGCGCTCGCTCGCGGCTGCCGGGAACCTCGTACTTCGGCTGCAGCACGATCGGGCGGCCGCCGTAGACGCAGATCATCGGGCTCGTTCCGATGCGCGCGACGAACGCGTCGTCCGGCTGCGTGTTCGTTCGAATCCACGACACCGCGGCGATGTCGTTTGCGTGCCAGTTGGGTATCGCGAGCGCCTTCGGTTTCTTGAGGATGCGCGCGATCGCGGCGGTGAACGGCGTGTCACCGCCGTGGTGCGTGATCTTGTGCGCTTCGAACACGAGGAGCGCGCAGATGCATGCCAGCGGCACGATGCGCGGGCGCGCGCTTGCGGCACGCGTGTCGCCGCGGCCGACGCGGCGCGCCCCTCGAGCGCCGCCGCTCGCGCTCGCGTTCGGGCCCG
>JBJXGV010000033.1:0-72462 GCA_046160485.1 bacterium
GAGTTCGGCGCCGCCGCCCGCCGCGCCGCGATTCTCGGCACGCGCGATCGCGCGCGCGGCATCGTCCGCGCTCGCACCGCGCGCGCGTGCCGCCAGATCGCTCAGCGGAAATGCCGCGAGCGCCGTCGCGAATGTTTCTCCTGCCGCACTCACCGCGGCGCGCTCTCGCCGAGAAACCCCGTCAGCGGGCTCGACGCCTCGGCGGCTTCTTGCGCATCGCGCCGGGGCGGCACGCCCGCGCGCCGCGCCGCGCGCCCCGCCGCCACGCCGAGCGCGAACGCGCGCGCCATCATCACCGCATCCTCCGCGACCGCGATCGCCGTGTTGACGAGCACCGCGTCGGCGCCCATCTCGAGGCACTCCGCGGCATCCGACGGCGCGCCGAGCCCCGCATCGACGATCACCGGCACGCGCGACTGTTCGATGATGAGCCCGATCGCATCGCGCGTTCGGAGTCCGCGATTCGATCCGATCGGCGAGCCGAGCGGCATCACGGTCGCGCAGCCGGCCTCCTCGAGCCGCTTCGCGAGAATCGGATCGGCGTTGATGTACGGCAGGACGACGAACCCTTCGGCGACGAGGATCTCGGCCCCGCGCAGCGTTTCGATCGGATCGGGGAGAAGCCAGCGCGGATCGGGCGTCACCTCGAGCTTCACCCAGTCGGAGAGGCCGGCCGCGCGCGCAAGCCGCGCAAGGCGCACCGCGTCGTCGGCCGTGCGCGCGCCCGACGTGTTTGGCAGCAGAAGCACGCGCTCGCGATCGAGGTAGTCGAGGATATTGCCGCGCGGCGCCGCAAGATCGACGCGCCGCAGCGCGACCGTGACGATCTCGCTGCCCGACGCGGCGATCGCGTCGCGCATCACGTCGAGCGACGCGAACTTGCCTGTGCCCGTGAGCAGCCGCGACCGAAACGCGCGCCCCGCGATGACGAGCAGATCGCTGCCGTCGGGCGTGGCGAGTGCGGCATTCGGCTGAGTCGGCGTCATCGGGCGAGCACCTTCGGGTCCGCGAACGGACGCCGCCTCCGCGTTCAACGATTCAGAGTTGATGACACGAGCCGGGCGACGCGCGCTGCGCTAGGAGGAGTTGCGATTTCTCGCTCGGGCAGTATAGTGGGCTCGCCAAACGCGGTCAACACAACGCCCCGCCAGATCCGCCCGCAGGAGCCGCCGCGTCGTCACCAATTGTCGAGCACCCAGGGGACCAGCTCATGGAGATGCTCCCGCGCCTCTATCTCGTCACGCACCGAAAACGCATCGCCGGGCCCGGGCTTCTCGACGCACTCGACGAGGCGCTCGACGCGGGCGTGCGGCTCGTGATGCTGCGCGAGCGCGACATGACGGCGCGCGATCTGCTCGCGCTTGCGAAGAAGGCGGTCGCGCTCGCGGATGCGCGCGGCGCGCGGCTCCTCGTCAACGACCGGCTCGATGTCGCGCTCCTCGCGCGCGCGGCCGGTGCGCACCTGCGCGAGGCGAGCGTTCCGCTCGCCGAGGCGCGGCGCCTCATCTGGCCCGGCGCGCTCCTCGGCGCGAGCGTCCACACGCCCGAGGATGCCGCGCGCGCCGCAGCGACCGGCGCGAGCCTCATCGTCTTCGGGCCGGTCTACGCGACGCGCGACAAGGCGTATCGCGCGCCGCAGGGGCTCGCGGCGCTCCGCCTCGCCGCGCGCGCGGTTCGCGCGGCGACGGGCTCACACGCGACACACGCCGTGCGCGTGCCGCTCTACGCGATCGGCGGGGTCACGCCCGAGCGCGCCGGAGAATGCATCGCCGCGGGCGCGCACGGCGTCGCCGTCATGAGCGGCATCCTCGGCGCCGACTCCATCCCCGCGCGGACGCGCGAGTACCTCCGCGCAATCGAGCGCGCGACGCGGCGCGAATCGTAGCGCCTCGGCACAAAAAGAAGCGGGGCGGAGAATCTCTCCGCCCCGCATTCGTGCGGCCGCTCTTCGCGGTCGCGATAGTCCCGATCGACTAGCGGTAGAGGCCCTTCACTTCGCCCCAGCTCTTCGACTCGGTCGCGTTGACGCAGCTAATCTGCGAGCAGGTCTGACCGGGGTACGCCGTGCCGGTGCAGTCGCTCACGAGCACGCCATCCGCGCAGGAGCCGTCGGCGTAGCAGCACGCGCCGCGCGGGCGCTGATCCGGGCACACCGTCGTCGCGCACGCCGAGCCGGGTCCGCCAGCCGTTCCGCCAGCCGCCGCGCACTCGTCCGCAAGAAGGTCGGCGCACGTACCGTCGAAGAAGCAGCACGCCACGGTCTGGGGCGCAGCGTTCTTGATGCTGAGCGTCCAGCTCACAACGTTGCCCGTGTCGCCGCCGGCGTTATCGGAGACGTTGAGAATCCAGCAGCCGGACTTGTCGAGACCGTCGAACGCGGCGAGGAGGCCGCCCTCGGCGGAAGGCTTGTAGCAGCCGCTTGCGATCGTCGACGGGCAGGTGGGCTCGCCCATCTCGGCCGCCACGGCATCGCTCCACTCGTACGCGTTCGTCGAAACGAGGTTACCGCTGCAGCCGAAGCCGGAGGTGCCGAAGCAGCCGGTGGTGCGGTTCTGACGGCAGAGGAAGCGGACCGGGCCCGCGTCGACGACGCCGTCGCAGTTGGAGTCGAGCGAAAGGCTCGCGACGAGATCGCCGACCCACGAGTGGTTCGCCGAAACGGAGACGATCACATCTTCGATCGTGCCCGTCTCGGTGAGCGTGAGCGAGCTGCTGACGCCCGCCGCGATGTTGTCGGGGATCGTCAGGTTTGCGTTGACGGTGAACTGCTTGTAGTCCGCCGTCGCACACGGCACGGAGCCGCCGTCCGGAATCGGCAGATCCTCGGGTGACTTCGTCTCTTGCGCGAACGCAAGCGCGCTACACGCGAAGACGAGCAGCATGGAAAACACGAAAGCCTTCTTCATCGGTGAATCCTCCCAGAAACGGGGTGACCTGAAGTGGAGGATTCAAGACGGGACGTGACGCCCGCGATGACCCTCCGGTTGAGAGCTGGCGGCGGCGGGAAGCTAGAGCCGAGATGAGGACCTACCGAGAGGGGATTCCCACCCATTCGCCGAATTAGCGCGGACGGTATCACGCCAACGGTGCCGAATTCAATCAAAGATTCACGCACCTGCGGCTGGCCGCGGGCGCGGAATCGGGGGCGCGGGCCTTGGGTCGCGCCCCCAGCGCCCGTCAGCGGACGAGCAGTAACCGGCGCGAGAGGCTCTCGCCGCCCGTCTCGAGTCGGTAGAAGTAGACGCCGCTGGCGACGGGGCGCCCCGAGGTGTCGCGGCCGTCCCAGCGCGCCTGGTGCGCGCCCCCGGGGAGCGCACCGTCGACGAGCGTCGCGACGCGGCGTCCGTCGGGCGAGTAGATCGAAAGCTCCACGCGGCCGGCGGCCGGCAGGTCGAAAGCGATCGTTGCGCCCGCGGCCGTGGGGTTCGGCGCGCTGGGGTGGAGCGCGACGCGCGCCGCCGAACCCGGCGTCGGCGCACCGTCTCCCGGCCCCGCGACGCCTGTCGGCGTCCCGCCCCAGATCCGGAAATCGTCCACAAGCGCCTCGACAACCGACTCGGTTCCGAGGTCTTGCGCGATAAACCGGAAGCGGACCTGCGACGTCGGCACGATGTAATCCCAGAGGTGTCTGGTGATCTCGACCCACTCGGCCGCGGAGGCCGTCGTGTTCTCGATCGCCACCCACGAGGCGCCGCCGTCCGAGGAGACGTCGACGCGCCACGGATCGGTGCGCGGCGCGAGCCCGCCGTCGTTGACGAACCAGCGGTAGTACTGGACGACCGGATCGGGAACGGTCGTCAGGTCGAAGACCGGGGATGTGAGCGTGGTCGTGCCGCCGTCGACGTCGTCCGCCGTGGCCGGCGACGGGAGGCCGGAGTTGCCCGTCATCCAGCAGCGGCGCTCGAGGACCGCGCTTCCGGCGGTGTGATCGTTCTCCGGCTGGATGTATCCGCCGCCGGTGCGGCGCGGGTTGGCGATGATCCAGCGGCCCGATGTGGCGTTGTCGCCCGCGGTCCAGCTCGACCACCCCGTCGAGTCCTCGAATTCTTTCGCGTAGAACACGGCGTCGAGGAAGCGGTCAGCGGTCGTGGTGATGCTCGCGGCGATCGAGATCTGCGTGGAATCCGGCGTCCAATTGAGGATGTCGAAGCGCGCGCCGTACGTCCCCGCCGGTACGGCGGCGATCGAGAACGCGCCGCCGGCGTCCGTGGTATCGCCAAGCGCCGTCCCGTCGAGGTGGATGCGCGCGCCCGCGATCGGGTTGTTCGTGAGCGCGTCGCGAATCACGCCCGCGAGCGTTCCCGTCGGAATCGCCGAGAGCCCGAGGTCCGTCGTCGTCGTCGCGCCGGTCGTCGCGGTCACCGCGGCGCTCGCCGAGTCCGCGAATCCGAACGCGCGCGCGACAATCGTGTACGCCCCCGCGTCGAGCGACAGCCGGTACTGTCCTGACGCGTTCGTCGTCGCGGTCCACCCGTTCTCGACGACGCGCACCGTCGCGCCCGCAATCGGCGCGAGCGTCGCCGCGTTGCGCACCACTCCCGCGAGCGTCCCCTTCTCCCAATCCATCGCGACGAGGAATCCGCCCTGCGTGATGTCGGTGATAAGCACCGAGCCCGACGGGTAGTACGGGAACACGCCCCAATCGCCCGCGAAGAGCCCGCCGCCGGGATGCTCGTCGAAGAAGCCGCGCTCTGTCACGTTGGTCGGGTCGGTGATGTCGAGCACGCGCAGCCCCTCGGTGTAGTACGAGAGAAACGCTTGGTCACCCTTGACGCAGACGTTGTGCACGGACGCGCTCGGGTTCGGGTTGTACGAGTCGACCTGGATGATGTCGGTGGGATCGGTGATGTCCCAAACGCGCAAATGCCCGCCGAACGTTTCGTCGCATGTGAGCACGTGGTCGCCGTCTTCGGTCGGCCACGCCGCGTGAGTCGCCGCGCCCGGGTAGCTCGTGATGCCGATCGTGTCGATGTCCGCCGGGTTCGAAACGTCGAGCAGCAGGAGCTTCCCAGAGTTGATGCATGCGCAGTACGCCGTGTCGCCGCGCACGTACGCATCGTGAATGTAGAGATCGCCGTAGTTGCCGATGAGCACCGGATTGACCGGGTCCGCGAGATCGAGAATGCGAAGGCCGCCGCCGCCCGAGTTCGCGCCCATCGCGTAGCAGCGCGCGGTCGTCGTATCGATGAAGACGGTGTGCGCGGTGCCGAACGCGCCCGTGTACGCGCGCACGAGTGACGGCGCCTCGGGATTCGCCATGTCGATAATTTGCAGGCCGGAGAGTTCGCCGTTCCCCTCGGTCACCACGTACGCGTAGTTCTTGTAGACCTTCAGCTCCTTCCAGATCGAAACGGGGCCCGCGATCAAACCCGTGCGCCGCGGCCGGTATGGATCGGAGAGGTTGTAGATCGCGGTGCCGTTCTCGTTGCCGATCAGCGCGTACTCGACGCCCGTGTTGGGATCGACGTAGCCCCAGCAGTTGCCATTGTTCCCGCTGAGTTCGTCCATTTGCGACTGCATCGAGATCTGGCTCGCGACGATCTGTGCGTTGGCGATCGGCGCACACACGAGAACCACGGTGGCGAGCGCGAGCGTGGCGAGCGCGGGCGCCACGAAGCGGAGCGCGCGGCATGGGCGAGGCGAGCTAGGCACGGGGAGAACCTCCTCGGGATTGGGTCGGACAAAGGGGCTTGGGTAGCACAGAGGGGCGCTCGTCTTGAGCGCCCCCTGAGTAGTCGTGACGACGAACCGGTCGTGCACGCGCGTTACTTCGCGAGAACGATCTTGCGCGCCGCGGTTTCCTTGCCGGACTCGAGCCGCATGAGGTACACGCCGCTCGCGACGGAGTTACCGCGTTCGTCGCGGCCGTCCCACGCAACCGAGTGGCGGCCCGCCGGGAGTGCACTCTTGACGAGCGTGCGAACGCGCCGGCCTTCGAGGCTGAAGATCGAAAGCTGTGCCTGGCCATCGCGCGCCAGATCGAAGCTGATCGCGGTGTGCGGGTTGAACGGATTCGGCGAGTTCGGAAGGAGCGCGAAGCGCGAGCTGCTGGTGCCGCCGGCGACGGGAGTGACCGACGCGCCCCACACGCGGAAGTCGTCGACGCCAGCTTCGACGACCGAGCCGCTCCCAGCGTCTTCGGCGATGAAGCGCATCCGCACCTGCGTCGACGGCGTGACGTAGTCGGCCACGCGGAGCCGAATCTCTTTCCATGCCGGGGTCGACGTGCGCGTCGAGTCCGTCGTCACCCACGTCGTCCCGCCGTTCGACGAGATCTGCACCTTCCAAACGTCTTCGCCGGGGGAGCCGCCGCCGTCGTTGATGTACCAGCGGAAGTACTGAATGGTCGGGTCCGCGACGAGCGACAGGTCCATGTTGCCCGAGGTAAGCGTCGTGCGTCCTCCGTCGACGTCCGCGTCGCCGACGCCGCCGCCTACGGGACCTTGGCCGGTGATCCAGCACTTCACGAGAGGGTTGGGCGAGTGGTCGTCCTCAGGCTGAACAAGTCCGCCGCCGGTGCCGCGCGGGTTGACGCGCGTCCAGATTCCGGTGGAGGCGTTGTCGCCGCCCTGCGCGTTCACGCCCCAGCCGGCTGCGCTTGTGTCCTCGAACTCGAAGGCGAACGAGACGGGTTGAAACGGGAAATAGAGATCCGGATTGACGCCCGTGACGAAGTTGACGACCTGCGAATCGGGGATGCTCGTCCAGAAATCGAGCGCGACCGTTTGCTGGCCCGCGGGAATCGTCGCGAACGAGAAGAGCCCGCCCGCGTCCGTGACATCGACGTACGGCGTGTTGCGCACCGAAACGCGCGCGTTCGGAATTCCCGCGCCGAACGCGTACTGGAAGACGCCGCCGACGCTGCCGGTGGGGATCAGCGTGAGCGCGAAGTCCGTCGTGACGGTTTGGCCCGCGAGGAGATTGACGACCGCCGAGTCCGGCGCGTAGCCGAACGCGGTCGCGACTGCGGTATACGTGCCGGCCGATCCCGGAATGCGGTAGAAGCCGCTCGCGTTGGTCGAGTCGAAGACTGCGCCCGGCGTCAGGGTCACGCGCGCGTTGTTGATCGCTAGGCTCGACGTTGCGTCGGTGATCGTTCCTTCGAGGATGGCGAAGTTCTGCTCGAGCACGTCGAAGAGGAACATGCCGCCCTCGATGTCGCTCACGACGACGGTTCCGCTCGGGAAGTAGTTGAACACGCCCCACGCGCCGTTGAACAGACCGCCGGCCGGTGCATACGTGTCGTAGTACGCGACGCGCACGAGGTCCGTCGGGTCGGTGATGTCGAGCACCTGGAGGCCCATCGTGTAGTGCGCTACGAACGCGAGGTTGTCGCGCACGTGCACGTTGTGCGCGTCCGCCGCGCTGCTCGCCGTGTAGCCGTCGACCTGAATCGGCGACTGAAGATCCGTGATGTCCCACGACGTGACGCGCCCGCCGGTGGTCTCGTCCGTGACGAGGAGGTGAGTGCGGTCCTCGGTCGGCCAGCAGTTGTGCGTGGAGGTGCGCTCGCTCGAAAACGCGACGATCTGCGTGATGTTCGCTGCGTTTGACGTGTTGAGCACGCGAACCTGGCCCGCGTTGAAGCACGCGGCCCAGAGCGTGTCGTTGCGCGCGTACGAGTCGTGAACGTACGCGGCCGAGTACGCGCCGAGATACGTCGGCGCCACCGGGTTCGCGAGGCTTAAGATCGCGCAGTCGATGTTCGAGCCGTTCGCGTAGAGCTTCGCGGCGAGCGAGTCGATCGTGACGGTGTGAATCGAGCTGAGCCCGGCGACGGTCGAGGTCGCTGCAAGAAACGGCGCCTCGGGATTCGTCAGGTCGATGATTTGGAGGCCGCCGCCGCCCTCGGTGCCGACGTAGCAGTATTGGCGGTACGTCTTCATTTCACGCCACGAGGAGTTCGGTCCCGGAATCGAGCCGGTCAGGACCGGCGCGGCCGGGTTCGAGATGTTGTAGATCCGCGTGGCCGTCGAGTGGCCGAAGATTGCGTATTCGACGCCGGTGTTCGGATCGGTGTATCCCCAGCATGACGAGCCGGAGCCGCCGCCATTCGGAACCTGGACGTGCAAGGTGCAATTCAGCGCGATTTGCGCCGCCGCATTTTCCGTGAACGTTGCGGTTGTCACGACGGCGAGCACGAGCGCGGTGAAGAGATGGCGAAGCGTGAACCGGTAGCAGATGGGCATGAGCCATCCTTTCTCGAATCAGAAAGTTTGTGAGCGCAACAGAAGGCCCGCGCGGAACCGGGGAGCTCGAGCGAAGCCGTCTTACGGGAGGGGCATGTCACCGTCGAGGCACGCTCGACGACGGGGACGACTCTACCTGCTTGGACGCAACGCTGTCAAGGAGTTAGACGCAGTGGCGTGAGTGGCGGAATGCGCTGGCGACACGCCGCGCGCGATGTGGGCGGCGGGCGCGAACGAGGCGGCGTCGGAGTGATCGCAATCTGGCTCGCGCGAGGGTGAGACGTTACACTGTGCGCGTGTTGAGGCCCCCATCCCGCCGATGAAGACGCGACTCCTCATCCTCGTGGTTGTCATTGCGCTTGTCGCGGCCGGCGCGTGGTTCGCGCTCGGGCGGGGCGGCGCGGCGGAGGCGCTCCTCCTCTTCGGCACGGTCGAAGCGCGCGACGTGCGCGTCGGCTCTCTCCTCGGCGGGCGTGTACTCGCGGTGCGCGTCGACGAAGGAGCGACGGTTGCGGCGGGCGACACCCTCGTCGTTCTCGAGCCGGATCTCATCGAGCTTCAGCTTGGCGAACAGACCGCGGCGGTCGATCTCGCGCGGGCGGGGCTCGTGCGCGCCCAGACGGGGCCGCGCAGCGAGCAGGTGGAGCGCGCGCGTATCGAAAGCGACGCGGCGGAGACGGAGCGGCGGCGGCAGGAGGCGCTTCTTGCGGGCGGCAGCGTGGGGCAGCGCGAGTACGATAACGCGCTCGTCAACGCGAAGGTCGCGCGCGAGGCGTACCTCGAGTTGTCGCGCGGCACGCGCGCCGAGGAGATCGCGCAGGCCCGCGCGCAACTCGCGCGCGAAGAGGGCCGGCTTGCATACCTGCGGCGCCAGCGCGACGAGGCCGCGATCCTCGCGCCGTCGGCTGGCGTCGTGCAATCGCTCGATCTACGGCCAGGCGATCTCGTGGCCGCGGGGCAGCCGGTCGCGCGCCTCCTCGAAGCCGGGCAGGTGTGGGTGCGCGTCTTTGTGCCAGAGCCAAGCCTCGGGCTCGTCAGCGTGGGGCAGCGCGCGCGCGTTTCCGTCGACACGTTTCCGGGGCGCGAGTTCGACGGACGGGTCGTCGAAATTCGTGACCGCGCCGAGTATCTTCCGCGCAACGTACAGACGCTCGACCAGCGGAGCGAGCAGGTCTTCGGCGTGAAGGTCGTCGTCGATGAGGCGCTGGACCTGAAGCCGGGAATGGCGGCCGCGGTCGTGATTCTCGACGCGAGCGGCGAGCCGATCCGCGAACCGAAGCTGTGAGGGGCGAGTCTCGCGCTCACGTGTCAGCCGCCGTGCCGGCGCACGCGGCCGAGCCATCCGAGTTCGGAATCGAAGTCGACGGCGTTTCGCGCTACTTCGGGAAGTTCCGCGCGCTCGACAACGTTTCGATGCACGTGCGCCGAGGCGAGATCTTCGGCCTGCTCGGGCCGAACGGCTCGGGGAAGTCGACGCTCGTGCGAATTCTTTGCGGCTTGCTCACGCCGAACGCGGGTCGCGCGACGGTCGACGGTCTCGACGTCACGCGCCACTCCGAAGAGATCCGCCGGCGCATCGGCTACATGCCGCAGCGTTTCTCGCTCTACGAAGACCTCTCCGTGATGGAGAACCTCAACTTCTTCGCGACTGTGTACGGCCTCGAGGGCGCGCGGCGGCGCGAGCGCATCGATTGGGTGATCGACCTGACGCAGATCGCGCCGTATCGCGAGCGGCTCGCGGGGCAGCTCTCGGGCGGATGGAAGCAGCGGCTTTCGCTTGCGGCCGCGCTCATGCACGAGCCGAACGTGATCTTCCTCGACGAACCGACCGCGGGAATCGATCCCGTCGCGCGGCGCGAGCTGTGGAATCTTCTCTTCGAGCTGGCCGCGAAGGGGACGACGCTCCTCGTGACGACGCACTACATGGACGAGGCGGAGCGCTGCAGCACCGTCGCCTATCTCTATCTCTCGAAGATGCTCGTCGTCGGCAAGCCGGATGAGCTGACGCGCCTCGCGGAGGTGACACCCTCCGGTACGCGGCGCGTGGAGGCCGCGTGCGAGGGCGGCGCGGCCGCGGTGATGGGACACGCGCGCACGCTCGGCTACATCGATGAGGTGACGATCTTCGGGAATGCGCTCCACCTGCTCGTCGACGCGGATGTGGCGGATGCGCGCATCGTCGCCGATCTCGAAGCCGGTGCGCACGCGCGCGTCACCGTGCGCCCGATCGACGCCTCGCTCGAGGATGTCTTCGTGCGGCTGACGCGCCTTCGCGCGCTCCACGCCGAGGAGTCGAACTCGTTCGCGCGTGTGCGCGCGTGAGAGGTTTCGCCGCCGTTCTCAAGAAGGAAGTGCTTCACATGATGCGCGATCGCGGCACGCTACGGTTCGCGCTGTTGCTCCCCGCGTTCCAACTCATTCTCTTCGGGCTGATCGATACGAACATCGAACACGTGCCGACTGTCGTGTTCGATCAAAGCGTTACGCAGGAGAGCCGCGCGCTGCTCGACGACTTCGAGAATTCGAGCGTGTTCGACATTGTGCGGCGCGTCGATTCGCGCGACGAGTTGCGGCACGAGATCGTCGCGGGCCGCGCGTCGGTCGGCATCGAGATTCCGCCGGACTTCGCGCGGCGACGGCTCTACGGGGAGCCCGCGGATTTTCTCGTGCTCATCGACGGCTCCGACAACACGGTCGCGTCGCAAACGCTCGCCGCCGCGACCGGGCTTGCGCTCGAGCGCTCCGTCGAGGAACTCCTCGTCACCTCGGGCGTCCTCGAGCCGGCGCTCCGCCCGCATCCGATCCTTCTCTTCAATCCCGACGCGCGCTCGGCGCTTCTTCTCATCCCTGGGCTCATGGGGATTCTCTTGATGTTCTCGGGGACGCTTCTCGCGTCCTACGCGATCGTGCGCGAACGCGAGCGCGGCACGCTCGAGCAGTTGATGGTCACGCCCGTCTCGCCGCTCGGTGTCGTGATGGGGAAGCTGATCCCGTATCTGTTCCTCAGCTTCATTCAGCTCTTCGTCATCATATTTCTGATGACGCTCGTCTTCCGCGTTCCGATTCACGGAAACGTGTTTCTCTTGGTCGGCCTCGCGGGGATCTACATCTTCGCGCTCCTCTCGCTGTCGCTGCTCATCTCGGCGACCGCGAAGACTCAGATCGAGGCGACGCAGATCGCCCAAACGGTGCTCCTTCCGTCGATCATGCTCTCGGGGTATATTTTTCCGCTCTCGTCGTTGCCGGGCCCGCTGCGGCTTTTCGCGCAGATTCTGCCGGCGACGCACTTCATCGCGATCTCGCGAGGCATTATCATTCGTGGCGCGAGCTTCAACGATCTGGCGGGGCACGTCGCCGCGCTTCTCGTGATCGCGACGATTCTGGTGGCCGGGAGCACGCGCGCGTTCAAGAAGACGATTTCGTAGAGGAGAGCGGTGACGACGCAGCACACGCCGGAAGAGGAAGCCGTTGTCGAGCGACGCGAAGAAGAAGAGCGCCGGCTCAGCCGCATCGGAACGCTCGGCGCGATCGACGCGGCGATTTTTCTCAAGCTCAACGGTCTCTATCACCACCCGGTTCTCGACAGCGCCATGAAGGCGTTGTCTCGCGTCAGCCTTCACGGCGAGATCTGGGCGGCGATGCTGCTCACCGGCGTGATCGTCGATCCCGACGTCGGCCCGCGCGCGCTCGTCGACGTGTCGGTCGTGATGATTCTCGTGACGCTCACGGTCAATTTCGTGCTGAAAAAGATCGCGCGGCGTCGGCGGCCGTTCATCGCGCAGGTGAAGGCGGTCGTCGTCGGCCACCGGCCGTCGGACACGTCGTTCCCGTCGGGCCACACCGCGGCGGGCTTCGCCGGCGCGTGGCTCATGTCCTCGCACTTCCACGGCTGGGGCCCCGCGTTCTATTCGCTCGCAGCACTCATCGGCTGGTCGCGCATCTACCTCGGCGTGCACTACCCGGGAGATGTGGTGTTCGGCGCGGCGAGCGGCGTGGGGCTTGCGATGGCGTATCGCTGGGCGCTCGCTTCATTTTTGTAGGCGCCCCGGATCGCGTGTCGGATCGCTTCGGTCGTTGTCTTCCCCGAGATCGTGATCCCTAGAATCCCAACCGCGCGAGCTACGTCATCGCGTCACCACGAGCTTGGTCGTCGCCGTCACTCCGTTGGCGCGAACGGAGACATAGTAGACTCCCGAAGCAATGCGTCGCCCGAGATCATCGGTCGTCCTCCATCTGACGCGGTCGGCGCCGCCTGCGTTCGACACTGCTCGAAACACCCTCCGACCCTGGACGTCTACGACATCGATCAGTGCCTCTGAGGCGTTACCGCTCCGATATCGAATCTCAACTTCGGACGAGGTCGGGTTCGGAGCAACCCAGAGCGTCAGGGGCTCCCCCGCCGCGGTCGCACTCTCCTTCTTGGCCAGAGATTCCTCCGGCACGGGAACTGCGACCCACACACGTCGAGCGAACTTCAGGACGCCGGCAGTGCGATAAATCGCGTTGACGGTGCCCGCGCGGTCCAGCGCTATGGACGTGGCCCAATACCCTCCGCCATCGCGAGTGTCCACGGTCTCCGGGGTCGTCCAGTCACCGCTTGGCAGCCTCTTCCTATACCTGAATTCATTCGGTCCGAACACGCCGGCGAATCCGTAGGTGACGCATGGTCTCCCATGCGCATCGATTGCAACGGAACTCCCCATTCCGGCATAGCTGTAACCCCGATAGGGCGAGTCGAATCCCTCGCGGATCCAGCCGGCATCCGTTCTCCGCAAGTACGAAGCGAGAGTGGGGCCTTCGAAGAGCCTGTTCGCATAGGTAATGTGGGGAGAGCCTTCCTCGTCGATTGCCAATGACAGATCCTCATCCAGGTACTGAAGGTCAGTGGCAACCTCTCTAAACCAGGAGCCGCCCTGCCGCCTTGCATAGCGAATCAGGTCCTGCTCCCAGCTGTACTCATAGTCCCAATAGGCGATGTGCACGTCGCCCTGAGGTCCGAGTCCTATTCTGCAATGGGAGAGCCCCGTGTTTTCAACATCGACCGCTTCGGTCAGCCATATCCCGTTGGACTTGCGTGCATATTGAATTCCGCCATTGCCAGCGTATGCAACATGGGGAGATCCCTCCGGACTGAGCGCAAGAGATCCGTACCGACCGGCACCGACCGTCTCGAAGGTCCACGCGCCCGCCGTTCGGGTGGCGCACTTCACAAACCCATCGGGTGAGTGGTAGAGGATCCTGGGCTCACCTCGACCATCTAGCGCCACCGTCGTATACGCGCCCCAATCGGCGCTCGGCGCCACCGTCTCGATAGTCCACGCGTTGCTCGTCTTGCTCGCGTACTTCAGTGCGGCGCCGGACCCCACTGCGAGGTAACTGACGTGAGGCCGACCGCCAGAGTCGAGAGCAAGCGAAGGATAGAAGCGACCGCTACTTGGCAAGCTGTCGATCGTTTCGCTGACGAACCGCAATTCAGCAGATGCGGCTTGGGGCAGTAAGAGTGCTATGACGACACTTGCGAGGACTGCCAAACGGCATACTTGACGCTTCATCGTTATCTCCTCATTTATCGCACCACCGTCACTCTCTCCGTCACCTGATCCCCGTGAGGGAGTTCATTGCGTGTAAGCGTCGACGTGGATCTTTCCAGTCGCGAAGTTCACGGGATGAATGCGAGAGCCGTAACGGTGCTGGGCAGTCCTGTGATGGGAGGGCCGGTAAGAGTCTTGGTCGAGCGGCTAGTGTCGGTTCCGGCGTAACGAGAACCTCGTCGCCGCGGCTCGAAACATCGAGAGTGCTCTGGATCGTGGGGTATTCGGTGGGGACGCGGCGGGTCGTGGCCTTCGCAGGCACAGCCGAAATGACTGCGAACAGCACGAACCCGAGCAGAGCGACGTGAAGTGAGATGCCTCGATCCGAATGCCTCATTCCCGGCCTCCCGTCCGAGACGAGTATCCATGACACGCGAGGAGCATTGTGCTCCCGTGAGTCTGTGGCCGTCAATCGGAACTCCGGTGACTCGACCGGCGACGACGCGGATCTCGTCAATCGGGGGCACGACACCTGGATCTGGACAGCGAGGGTTTGGCGCTATTGGCGCGAAACGGGTGCGAAGATCCACGCGATCGCGGCGCCGGTGCGGCGATGCGCGACGGTGTGCGCGAGCGCGTATTCGGGAGCGAATGCGGCTGCTAGCGCGTCGATGTCGGGATGGTGCGCATCGAAGAACGAGAAGTCGGTGACGACGAAGTCGTAGGCGCGAGACTTTACGGATGCGATTTGCTCTGGGGTCCACGCGCGTGTCGCGTCGCTTTCGATTTGTGGCGCGGTGGTCGGGCGCGGCGCGCGCGGTTCGATCGCGGAGTGTTGCGCGAGAAAGTGGCGAAGGAGTGGCGCGTAGTAGTAGTACACCCGCGCATCGGGATGCTGTGCGACGAACGCCGCAACGCCGCGATAACCGGGATGCTCTTCGGGGCCGACGATCATCGTGTCTGTCGTGCGCGTCGCGGAAAGAACGGACACCGCGATCACGATGATTCCGGCTGCGACGATGAGGGCGGGCGCCGCACGTTGCGCGCGATTCGGCGTGCGGGCCGGTGCAGCGGTGTTCGCGTGGCCGCGCGTGCCGGAATCCGCGAAGGCCGCGAACGCGCACGCGCCGAGAATCGCGAGCGGGGGAAACATGTCGTTCTTCAGGTGAATGTGGACCCAGCTTTGCCGCGTGCTCATGAGAATCGCGACGGCGGCGTGAATCCAGAGGGGCGCGAGCGCGAGCGCGAATCGCGTCGACGGCGCCAACGGGCGCTTGCGCGCCAATGCAACGAGCGCGCGCACGATCGCCGGCGCGAACGCCGCGAAGCCGATCGCCGCCGCGATCGCGAACGCGGGCGACTGCGTGAAGAGATCGCGATAGATCGTGTGCCACGGGTGATTGCGGTCGGCGAGCACGGAGTCGCCGGCGCGCTGAAGAATCGTGCGGGCAAGGTGCAGCTTGAAGATTCCGGCGGGCCAAAGCGCCGCGACGAGTGTGAGTACGATCGTCGCGGCCAGGGCGTAGCGCGCGACAAGTTCGCGTCGCGGCAGTCGGCGCGCATCGATCGCGAGCGCGACGAGGAACGACGGCGCGAGGAAGACACCCAGCTCGCTTGTGAGGAGCGCAAACCCGGCGAGTGCGGCGGCAGCGAAGAGAGGCGCGCGCGCGGCGTGCGGCGGGCTGCCGGGCGCATCGCTCGGCGGCGGGGCGGCCGACACGTACCGCGCGAGCAGCACGAGCACGCTCGTCGAGAAGAGCGCGTAGAGCGCGTCCCAATTCGCGCTGCGGCTGACGAACAGATGCACGGGGAGAAACGCGAGAAGCCATCCGGCGAAGAGCGCGGCGAGGAACGCGCCGCGCGCGTCGCGCCCGGCGAACGCGCCCCGCCGCACCGCGTGCTGCGCGAACGCGCCATGTTGCGTCTCGCCGCCCGAAGCGCCCTCGCGCCGCGCGCCAAGCGCAACCAGCACGCCGAACGCAACGACGACGCACGTCAGCGCCCCGCTCACGATCGAGAACGCGCACGCCGCGAGATCGCCGCTGCCGAACAACGCATTGTTCGCGAGGATCACATACGACAGAAACGGCGGGTGCTGCCGCCGCAGCGCGAACGTGTCGAACATGTCGAACGCGTTCGCGATGACACCGCGTGCGGCCGCCATCTGCGAGGTGATCGCGTCGTACTGAAACGACTCGCGCACGACGGGATGGATGCGCAGCGCGAGCGCGGGAACGAAAACGAGCAGCGCGAGTGCGGCGAGCGCGCCCGCGTTACGCGTCGAGCGGATCGATCGCCTCCGGGTCGATGCCGAACTCGCGGATCGCCTCCGCGACGACGCCCAGTTTCACAGTGCCCTCGCGCGCAAGCGCCGACAGCGTCGCGACGACGATCGACTCGGCGTCGATCTCGAAGTGGCGGCGCAGATTCGCGCGCGTGTCGCTGCGGCCGTATCCGTCCGTGCCGAGCGCGACGAACGCGCGCCCGTCGCCGACGACCCAGCGCGCGATTCGGTCCGGCACCGCCTTCATGTAGTCGGACGCAGCGATGACGGGCCCCGGCGATTTCGCGAGCGCCGCGGTGACATACGGTACGCGCGGCTTGCTCTCGGGATGCAGGCGGTTCCAACGCTCGACGGAGAGCGCGTCACGCCGCAGCTCGCCGTAGCTCGTCGCACTCCACACATCCGCGAGCACGCCGTACTTCGACGCGAGCATCTCTTGCGCCGTGATCGCCGCGCGCAAGATCGTGCCGCTGCCGAGAAGCTGCGCCCGCGCCGCCGCGCTCGCGCCCTTCGTCTTCGCGCCCGCACCGCCGCCCGACGCCGCGCGGAACTTGTAGATCCCGCGCAGAATCCCGTCCTCGACGCCTTCGGGCATCCTCGGCATCACGAGGTTCTCGTTGTAGAGCGTCAGGTAGTAGAAGATGTCCTCGCCGTTCGTGATCATGCGGCGCAGACCATCCTTGATGATCGTCGCCATCTCGTAGCTCCACGCCGGATCGTACGTGATGCAGTTCGGCACGGTCGACGCGAGCACATGGCTGTGGCCGTCCTGGTGCTGCAAGCCTTCGCCGTTGAGCGTCGTGCGCCCCGCGGTCGCGCCGAGCAGAAACCCGCGCCCGCGCGCGTCGCCGAACGCCCACGCCAAGTCCGCCGTGCGCTGAAATCCGAACATCGAGTAGAAGATGTAGAACGGGATCATCGTTTCGCCGTGCGTGGCGTATGAAGTGCCGGCCGCGGCGAACGCCGCCATCGCGCCCGCTTCGTTGATTCCCTCCTCGAGAATCTGGCCGTCCTTCGCTTCGGCGTAACGGAGCAAGAGCTTCGAGTCGACCGGATCATAGAGCTGCCCGACCGACGAGTAGATCTTCACGTCGCGGAAGAGTGACTCCATTCCGAATGTGCGCGCCTCGTCGGGAATGATCGGGACGATGCGCTTGCCGATCGACGGGTCGCGCAGAAGCTCGCGCAGGAGCCGCACGAACGCCATCGTCGTCGACGCCTCACGCGCTGCCGCGGGCGGCTTCGCGGTCGCCGCCTCGACGGTGCTCGCGGCGTCGGTCGTGCCGGTCGCTCGCGGCGCGCGCACGGACGCGGGCGGCACGAGCGCCGCGACCGGCGCGCTCGCGTCGGCCTCCGTGCCCGCGAGCAACTCGCTGTACACCGCGTCGCCCGGCACCGCGATCACCTTCGCGCGCACGATGCGCCGCGGCACGAACCCGCCGAGCGCGCGCCGCCGCTCGATCAAGTACTCGATCTCCTCGCTCTTCGGTCCGGGATGGTAGTAGGGCGGGTTGTCGAGCTGCGCGTCAGGAATCGGCAACTCGATGCGGTCGCGGAACGACTTCAGATCCGTGATCGCGAGGTGCTTCACCTGGTGCGTGATGTTGCGCCCCTCGGTCCCTTCGCCGAGCGTCCAGCCTTTCACCGTCTTCGCGAGGATCACGGTCGGCTGGCCCTTGTGCGACGTTGCGACTTTGTACGCCGCGTAGAGTTTCTTGTAGTCGTGCCCGCCGCGGCGAAGTTTGCGCAACTCCTCATCCGACAGATGCGCCACGAGCGCCTTGAGCTTTTCGTCGGGTCCGAAGAAGTGCTCGCGAATGTACGCGCCCGACTCGACCGAGTAGCGCTGCCACTCACCGTCGAGCGTGTCGTTCATCTTGTTGATCAGCACGCCGTCGACGTCGTTCGCCAGGAGCGAATCCCAGTCGCGCGACCAAATCACCTTGATGACATTCCAGCCCGCGCCGCGATAGAGCCCTTCGAGTTCCTGAATCACCTTGCCGTTACCGCGCACGGGTCCGTCGAGACGCTGAAGATTGCAGTTCACGACGAACGTCAGGTTGTCGAGGTGCTCGCGACCCGCCAAGCCGAGCGCGGAACTCGACTCCGGCTCGTCCATCTCGCCGTCGCCGACGAACGCCCACACGCGCGAGCTCTTCGTGTCGCGAATGCCGCGCGCGTCGAGGTAGCGGTTGAAGCGCGCCTGGTGAATCGCTGTGAGCGGACCGAGGCCCATCGATACCGTCGGAAATTCCCAGAAGTCGGGCATGAGGCGCGGGTGCGGATACGACGAGAGCCCCACACCGCGCCGAACCTCGCGCCGGAAGTTATCGAGATGGCTTTCGTCGATGCGGCCCTCGAGGAATGCGCGCGCATACACACCCGGCGCGCCGTGCCCCTGGAAGAAAATCTGATCGCCGCTTCCGCCGTCGTCCTTGCCGCGGAAGAAGTGATTGAAGCCGACTTCGTAGAGGCTCGCCGACGAGGCGTACGTCGAGAGGTGGCCGCCGAGGCCCGGCGTACGCTCGTTCGCGCGCAGCACCATCACCGCCGCGTTCCATCGCACCATGCGGCGAATGCGCAGCTCGAGCTGTTCGTTACCGGGGAACGCCGGCTCCTGCTCGGGCGAGAGCGTGTTGATGTAGCGCGTCCGCACGAGCGGCGGGATGCCCATGTCGAGCATGCGCGCGCGCTTGAGCACCTTGTAGATGAGAAAGCGCGCGCGATCCTTGCCCGCGTTTTCGATGATCGAATCGAGCGCGTCGATCCACTCCTGCGTCTCTTCGTGATCGGCATCGGGGAGTTGCTGTTTGAAGTCTTCAGTCATCACGCGTTCATCTCCTCCTAGAAAAATGGCTCGCCCGGTATTTCAGCGCGGGGAGCCACAAAGCACTCGGAACGACTCGAAAGTTGCGGAACATCCTGAGTCACGGCGGGCGCTTCGTCAATAGGCGTTCAGCTCACGGCGGCTTCGCGCGCTTGGTCGGATCTCCACACTAGCGAACGATGCCGCGACCGCCTTGGCGAGATCGTGGTGGCGGCGGAAGTGGCTTCGTCTGCAACGACGCGCGATCAAGCTCCGGCGGTAGCCCCTGCGGAAAGCGCGCGAACTTGCGCGCGGCGTAGAACGACTGCCAGTGCTCGCGCGCGATGCCGAGCTCGACATCGCGGGGGTCGACGCCTTCGCCGATTCCACGCGACTGCGAGCTGATCGTGGTGATGGGTTCATACGACATCGCCGCCGACGTGAAGATCCCCGTCAGAATCCAGACGGGCGCGGAAATGAGCAGGCCGAAGCCGTGCGAGCCCGTCGAGAGAAGACCGGCGAGCGCCCATCCGCCACCCACTGCCGCGGGCGAGCTGTACGCCGCGATCTTCGCTTTCTTGACTCGTGCGATCGCAAGCCCCACGAGTGAGTTTCCGTCGTGGAGGAAGATGCTGTCCGCCTCGATGGCGATGAGTTCTCCGCGCCAGCGGTGCGCCGGTGTCTCCGCCGCGCGCGTGTCGATCGTGACCCAGGCGCCGTACGTCTCGCGTTGCGCGTCGGCGGGGGAGACGAGGTAGCCCCGGCGCGCGCCGCTCGATGCGCAGCCAGAGAGCGCGAGCGCGCCGAGGATGAGGATCGCGCCGACGTTAGTCCTTCGCATAGCGGCTTCCCCAGAACGCAGCTTCCATCGTGGGTTCCTGCGCCGCGAACTCGGGCGCCATCGCGCGCAGCGAACCCTCCGGATCGAACAGGATTCGCGCGAGTCGCGCAGGGTCTTCCTCGGCGAGCCACTCTTGCCGCATCCACTCGATGTAGTAACCGCGGCTTTCGAGGAAGTAGTCGTAGTTTTCCGGGTGCGCGGGGAGCGGGAATCGCAGCGTGATTGCGTCGCCTGGATACGTGACGAGTGCATCGCCGCCGTCTCGAAGACTCTCGAGCGCGTTGCCATCCGGTGCGCCGTCGCGCGCCGCTTCGATCGGCGCGATGCGCACCGGCTCGACCTCGTCGCGGAGCCGCACGAGCGCAACGGAATCGATCCGGTAGAGGCCGCGCGCCATGCGCAAGCGCAGACGATCCGGTGCCGGTTGCGGGAGGATCGCCGCGTGAGCGTCGCTGGCGAGCGGACCCGACTCGTCGATGCGCGCGACGCATCGCCACTCGCCGTCCGCGCTCGGCGCGAATATTTCGATTCCGCCGAGCGCGCGCGACAGTCCGTCGACGGCGCGCACCGCGAGCGAGTCGCCGCGCTCGAGCCGCGCGAACCACTCGCCCGCCGACGCGCCCATGTACGCGAGCGTCTGATAGAACACGTACGTCGAGAGAAGCGTCTGCCGCGCGGTGAGCGCGAGCGCCCACTCTCCATCGAGCTGGCCGTCGAACTCGATTTCGATTTCCTCGCGCGCGCCCAAGTCCGAGGGATCCGCGCGCGTGAATCGCTCGTCGCCGTCCGCGCGGCGAAGAAGCGCGGCGCAGTCGCCTTCCGGTGCGATGCAGCGCGTCGGCGCAAGTGCTTCGCCGGTGTCCCAGTACTCGCCGCTCGTCGTCGCGAAGACGCGCCCGCCGCGCGCGCGCGGCGCCGCGAGCAGCGCGACATGGCGCACGACATGCGTCTCGAGCGCCTCGTTCTTCATCTCGATCGCGAGGTCCTCGCCGCGTGGCGCGACGCCCAAGAGCGCGTCGACATCGCTCGCTTCGAGCGACGGCGCGATGCTCGACGAGAATCCCTCCGCGACGAGCGCGGTCCCTCCGCCCCGCTCAACGTAAAACGTCGGACACGATCCGAAACACGCCTTCGGATTCTGGATGCAATACGCGGTGAGGACGACCGATGCCGCCGTCACGATCGCGAGCAGTGCGACCGAGAGCGAAGGATGCGTATCGTTCGTCTCGAAGATCGCGACGGAATCGATCGGGACACTGAACACGCCGGCCGCGATCACGGTGCGGTTCGCGTCGCGGAGTTCGCCCGTCCCGGTGACGACGCGGGTCGTGTCGTCGATGTCCCACGGCGAGAGCACGTAGACGCGGCCGTCGCGCGTGTGCGCCTTCAAAGACCACGACATCTCGTTCACGTGCGCGACATCCGCCGGCGTGTAGGTCTTGCGAACGAGTTTGCGGGCGCATCCTCCCGAGGGGAACGCGACGAGGAGGATCAAGAGCCCGCCGAGGGCGCGGCGCGCCGGGCCGAAACCGGAGGCGCGCGGCCGGCGCCGGGGGGTGTCGAAGGACTCGGCCACGCAATCACAGTAGCGCCGCCGCAGGCAGGGCGCTACGAATTCGCGCGGGCGTGGCGCGTCGCGTAGCCCGCGCCGCGCACGCCGCACCGCGCACCGGCCACGCACGGCGCGCACCGCGCACACCGCGCGCACCGCGTGATTGAGCTTCCGCAGGGAGCGTGCGATACTGCGCTCCTCGTTTCCCGTTCCCGCGGGAATCGATCGATCACGGCACCGCTCTTAAGGCTCCCCACGCGGAGGAACTCCATGCTTCATCGCTCTTGCCGGCCCGCGCGCGTCGCGCACGTCGCGCGCGTTCGATCACTCGCTCGATTCGCTCTCATCGCTTTCGTCGCCGCGGCGTTGTTCGCGCCCGCGCGGATCGCGATGACACAGGAACTCTCGGCGCCCGAGAAGATGACGCCGCCGCCGGGTCCGCACGGATTCGGCGCGACCGATCTGTGGGCGATGCATCGCATCGGTGAGGCGGCGCCGTCGCCGGATGGCGCGTGGGTCGTCTACAGCGTCGGCGTCTACGATGTCGCGGCGAACTCGAGCACCAAGAATCTCTGGCTCGTCTCCGCCGACGGTAAGACGACGCGGCAGCTCACGACGACGAAGGCGAAGGACTACGCTCCCGAGTGGCTTCCCGACGGCAAGACGATCGCGTTCATCTCGACGCGCACCGGTTCGACGCAGATCTGGGCGATTCGCGTCGGCGGCGGCGAGGCGTGGCAAGTGAGCGATCTGCCGGTCGACATCGACAACGTGCGCTGGTCGCCGGTCGACGGCGCGTGCGCGTTCACCGCCGAGGTGTACGCCGACGCGCCCGATCTGCAAGCGACCGCGGATCGCGATGCGAAGCTCGCTGGCGACAAGGTGCAAGCGCGCCTCTACGACAGCATCATGATGCGTCACTGGGATACCTGGGAGACCGGGAAGCGCAATCACATCTTCGTCGCGAAGGTGAAGGACTGGAAACTCGACGGCGCGCCGGTCGACATCATGAAGGGCGCCCAGATCGATTCGCCTTCGCGGCCGTTCGGCGGTCGGGAGGAGTTCGGTTGGTCGCCCGACGGCAAGGAGATTGCGTTCACCGGCAAAGAGAAGAAGAACGACGCGCCGCGCACCGACAACGACATCTACATCGCGAAGGCGGACGGGTCGGGGTTCATCTGCGTGACCGAGTCGAACGAAGCGATGGATTCGTCGCCGGTGTATTCGCCCGACGGCGGCACGATCGCGTACCTCGCGATGCGGCGGCCGGGATACGAATCGGATCGCTACGCGATCACGCTGCGCGATCGCGCGACCGGCAAGACGCGGCAGATCGCGGACAATTGGGATCGCTCCGCGGCGTCGCTTGCGTGGTCGAGCGACGGCAAGAGCCTCTTCGTCACGGCAGACGAAACGGCGCGCGTGAAGATCTTCCGCGTCGATGTCGCGAGCGAAAAGGTGACGACGGTTCTGGCGGATCACTACAACGCGGGCGTCAGCGTGGCGAAGACGCCCTCCGGCGACCGCCTCATCTTCACGCAGGATTCGTACACGAGCCCGGCGAACGTCTGGAGCGTGAACGCGGACGGCTCCGATGCGCGCGCGCTCACCGATGGAAACAGCGCGCGCCTGAAGGACGTCGGCCTCTCGACGCCTGAGGAGTTCTGGTACGAAGGCGCGGCCGGCGATCAGGTACACGGTTGGATCTTCAAACCCGTTGGCTACGTCGAAGGGCAGAAGTACCCGGTTGCGTACCTGATCCACGGCGGGCCGCAGGGCTCGTTCAACGATCACTTTCACTACCGCTGGAATCCGCAGTGCTACGCGGGCGCGGGCTACGCGGTGGTGACGGTCGACTTCCATGGCTCCACCGGCTATGGGCAAGCGTTCACGGATGCGATCAACAAGGACTGGGGCGGCAAGCCGTACGAAGACGTGATCAAGGGAATCGACTACGCGCTTGCGAACTACTCGTACCTCGACGGCTCGCGCGTCTGCGCGCTCGGCGCGTCGTACGGCGGCTACATGGTTTTCTGGCTCGCGGGCCACACCGATCGCTTCAAGTGTCTCGTCGCGCACGACGGTTCGTTCGACGAGGTGAGCGCGTACTACTCGACCGAGGAGTTGTGGTTCCCCGAGTGGGAATACGGCGGACCGCCGTGGGATCCGAAGGCGCGCGAGGTCTACGAGAAGTGGTCGCCCGAGCGCTTCGTCGCGAACTGGAAAACGCCGATGCTCGTCATTCACGGCGGCAAGGATTACCGGCTGGTCGAGACGGAAGGGATGGCGGCGTTCACCGCGCTTCAGCGTCTCGGCGTTCCGTCGAAGTTCCTGCATTTCCCGGATGAGAATCACTGGGTGCTCAAGCCGCAGAACGGATTGTTGTGGCACCAAACGGTGCTCGGGTGGCTCGACCAGTGGGCGAAGAACGACCGCGTCGCCGCGAAGAAGCCGGGCCGCGGCGCGCAGTGACGCGCGCGGTGGCCGCAAACACGACAGAACAGGAGCGATGACGATGGCGAGTGTGCTTGAGGCGCTACAGCCGGCGAGTATCTGGCGCGAGTTCGACGCGCTGACACGGATTCCGCGTCCGTCGAAGGACGAGGCGCGCGTGCGCGCGCACGTAAAGGGACTCTTCGCGGGACGCGGTTGGGAGATTCGCGAGGACGCGACCGGGAACATGGTCGTGCGCGTGCCGGCGACGGCGGGGCATGAGCGCGCGCCCGTCACGATCCTGCAGGCGCACCTCGACATGGTGTGCGAGAAAAACTCCGACACGGTTTTCGACTGGGACAAGGACGCGCTCAACGTTTGGATCGACGGCGATTGGGTGAAGGCGCGCGGCACGACGCTCGGCGCGGACAACGGCATCGGCGTCGCGGCGGCGATCGCGTCGGCGCTCGACGCGAGCGTCACGCACGGCCCGCTCGAGCTTCTTTTCACCGTCGACGAAGAGACCGGGCTCACCGGCGCGATGGGGCTCGATGGCGCGATGTTGGCGGGGCGGCGCCTCATCAACATGGACTCGGAGGAAGACGGCGTTCTCTACGTCGGCTGCTCGGGCGGCTGTAACTCGACGCTGACGTTCGACGCGGAGATGGTCGCGCCTCCGGCCGGCGCCGAGGGTGCGGTCGTGCGCGTTACGGGGCTTGCGGGCGGGCACTCCGGCGGCGAAATCCACGAGAACCGCGGCAACGCGATCAAAGTGCTCACGCGATTCCTCGCGCGCGCACTCGGCGGCGCGGCGGAGGCGGGCGCAAAGGGGGGTGACGACCTCGCGGTCGAGCTGGCGTCCGTCAGCGGCGGCAACAAGCACAACGCGATTCCGCGCGAGGCGGAGGCGGCGCTCGCGATTCCCCCAGGGCGCATCGCAGCACTCACGGCGCTCGCGGCGAGTGAGCGCGATCGCGCGCTCGTCGAGTTCGCGACGAGCGATCCGGGGCTTTCGATCACGGTGACGGCGGCGGCGGTGCCGGCGCGCGTCATGGCGCGGCGCGATCGCGACCGGCTCGTCGCGCTTTTCGCCGCGCTTCCCTCCGGCGTGCTCGCGATGAGCCGCGACATCCGCGGCCTCGTCGAGACGTCGAACAACCTCGCGAGCGTGCGCACGGACGGCGCGCGCGTCGTCATCGTCACGAGCAGCCGCTCGTCGGTGCCGCCGGCGCTGCGCGCAACACTCGACACCGTTGCCGCCGCGGCGCGGCTTGCGGGTGCGCGACCCAACGAGAGCGACGGCTATCCCGGGTGGCAGCCGAACATGGCATCGCCGCTGCTCGCCGTATGCAAGCGTGTCTTCTCGCAGCTTTACGGGCGCGAACCGGGTGTCGCCGCGATTCACGCGGGCCTCGAGACGGGCCTTATCGGCAAGAAAATTCCCGGCATCGACATGATCTCGTACGGGCCGGAGATCAAAGGGCCGCACTCGCCGGATGAGCGCGTTCAGATTTCGAGCGTCGCGCGCTTCTGGGAGTACCACAAGGCGGTGCTCGCGGCGTTGGCGGCCGCGTGACGCCGCGCACGCGCCATCACATCCATCCTTAGGGGAGCCCATCGTATGTGCCCCATCCAAATCGTCATCGGCGACAACGGCCCCATTCGCGTGCTCGGCGATGACATCGTGATCAAGGATATGAGCGGGAAAACGTACGACATCGCGGGGCGCACGAAGGTGTCGCTCTGCCGCTGCGGGCTCTCGCGAAACAAGCCGTTCTGCGACGGGGAGCACAAAGGCGGCGGATTCGAGTCGAAGTGCGAGGCGTTCGCATTGCCGCCGCCCGCGCCGCCCGCGCCGCGCCCATAGTGCCATCGGATCGGAGCCCGGCGAACGACACGCGCGCCGTGATCGCGCTCGCCGCGGTCGCGGCGCTGTTGCGGTTCTATGGCCTCGGAAGCGAAAGCCTCTGGCTCGACGAAGGGACGACCGTCTGGCGCATCGCGCGCGGATACGGCCAGCTTCTCTTCGAGTGGGATGACGGCACGCAAGGGCCGCTCTACTACGTCGCGCTAAAGATCTGGTGCCAGATTTTCGGCACGACGGAGTTTGCGCTCCGCTTTCCCTCCGCAGTGCTCGGCGTCGCAGCGATTCCGCTCGTCTACCGCCTCGCGCGCCGGTACTTCGATCGCGCGACCGGCCTCGTCGCGGCGCTCCTTCTCACGGTCAATCCCTTCGCGATTCACTACTCGCAGGAGGCGCGTCCTTACGCGCTTTTTCTGCTGCTGGGCGTCGCATCGATCGGCTATCTGCTGCGGCTCCTCGATCGCTACGACCGCGGCGATGCCGTTGCGTACGTCGTCGCCTCCGCGTGCGCGTTCTACACGCACGCGTTCGCGCCGTTCTTGCTGATGGCGCACGGCGCGATCGTGCTGATCGACCGCACGCGCGCCGGCCGCGAACGCCCCGCGCTTTCCCTGCGCCGCGCGGCGCCAATCGCCGCCGCGCTCGCGCTCCTCTGCATCCCTCAAGCGTTCGCGTACGCGAAGGAACTCAGCGATGTCACGGCGGGTCAATCGAGCGCCAACGTCATTCCCGAACCGACGCTGCAATTTCTCGGCAAGATCTTCGTGAACTACTTCATGTCGCCGTGGCACGCAGCCGCCGCGTTTCTCGTCATGACGGTCGGACTCGTGATGGCGTTCGGCGCCGGCGGACGCGCGCGTGTCTCGGCGCTCATGCTCGTCGCCGTCGGGGCGTGTTGCGCATTGCTTCCCTGGATCGTCTCGAAGGTCTTCGTGCCGATTCTGACCGAGCGCTACACGATTGCCGCGTTCGCGGCGGCGATCATTCTCGTCGCAGCCGGAGTCGCGCGAATGGGCGGAGCGTTGCGAGCCGGCGCGCTCGCGGCGCTCTTGATTTTCGCCGGAGCCGATCTCGCGGGCTACTACACGCTCGTCGACAAGGATCCGTGGAGGCAGACCGCGGAGCATCTCGAACGCGAGAGCCGCGCCGGCGACGCGATCGTCGTCTTTCCGCGGTGGACGTACCGCCCGCTCGACTACCACCTCGACGAGCCGGACGGCGTGCGCGTGGTCGTGCCGCGCGAAACCGACGACATTGGCGCGCTCGCCGCCGGCGCGAACCGGATCTTCTTCGTAGAGTCCTACCCCGGCTCGGCGTCGTTGCGAGACGCCATCTCCGCGCACCTCTCCGCCGCGTACAAAGAAGAGAGCGCCAGCGTCATCAACGAGACGCTGGCGCTCAATCCGCACGCCTACAAACTCAAGCCGATTCGCGTGACGCTCTACACGCGGGGCGACTAGCGCCGCGCCGCCTTCGCCTTCCCCGAGAGAATCATCTCGCGACCGGCGAAGTAGAGAAGCAGCACAATCCCGATGAACGGAATCATCGAGAGCATGTCGGCGTTCGGGCCGTCGAAGAACGGGTTATTCGCGCGCGACCACGTCAGGAAGAACGTGTCGACGTTCTCGAGCACGCCCGCGAGGAACGCGATGATGATGCCGGCGATCGCGCCGCCCGCGATGTAACCCGACGCCATCAGTACGCCGGGGCTCTTGTCGCCTTCCGCCACGAGCTGCGCCTCGGAGAGATTCGCCCCCGCGAGTTCCTTGCGTCGTTTGCGATCGACGAGCCAGCGAATCATTCCGCCGATGAAGATCGGCGTCGACGACGAGATCGGCAGGTAGACGCCGACCGCGAACGCGAGCGACGGTATCCCCGACATCTCGAGTATCAGCGCGATCACGACGCCGAAGAGAACGAGCGCCCACGGAAGCTCGCGGTCGAGAATCCCCTTGATGATGTACGACATGAGCGTCGCTTTCGGCGCGTCGAACTTGCGCACTTCGCTTCCGTCGGGCCGGACCGAATGCGAACCGTTGATGCCGGGGTCGACGAGGTAGACCGCGGCGCCGCTGTCGTCGACGAGGTATTTCCCCTCGGGACCGCCGATGTTGTCCGTCTTGTGCCAAACCTTGTAGGTGCGTGAGTCGTCGCGCGCCTGCGGACCCGTGAGCGTCTCGCTGAACTGAAGTTGCGACGTGTTCGTGGTGAGTCCTGGCGCGATCTGCGCCGCCGGAACGTAGACGGTCGCCGCGTCGTTGAGACGAAGAAGAATCGGCCCGAGCATGAGCGCCGACGCGAGCGCACCGACGAGAATCGCGATCTGCTGAAGCCGCGGCGTGCCGCCGACGAGGAATCCGGTCTTCAAGTCTTGCGAAGTCGTGCCGCCGTTCGACGCCGCGATGCAGACGATCGCGCCGACGGAGAGCGCCGTGACGTAGTGCTTGCCGCCGGTCCATCCGACGAGCAGGAAGATAAGACACGTGAAGAGAAGCGTCGCGACCGTCATCCCCGAGATCGGATTCGACGACGAGCCGATCTCGCCGGTGAGCCGCGACGATACGGTCACGAAGAGAAAGCCGAAGAGGATGATCATCACCGCGCCGAGGAAGTTCATGTGCAGACCCGGCGCGAGCATGATGATTCCTATGAGTGCGAGGATGCCGATGAAGACGAACTTCATCGACAAATCCTGTTCTGTTCGCTTCAGGCTCGCCGCGGCGCCTTTGCCAATGCCGACGTCCTTGAGTCCTTCGCGCAACCCGTGCCATATCGTCGGGAACGAACGCATGAGGCTCACGATGCCGCCCGCCGTCACCGCACCCGCGCCGATGTAGAGGATGTACGCGCTGCGAATCGCGTGGTGGCTCATCTCGGAAATCGGAACGGTGCCCGGCGCAAGCGGCCCGCTCATCCCTTCGCCGAAAAACTTGATGAGCGGAATGAGAAGCAGGTACGCGAGCACGCCGCCCGCGCACATCACCGACCCGATGTGCGGGCCGATGATGTAGCCGACGCCGAGAAGCTCCGGAGAAATCTCCGCCGAGACGGACGCCGCGTTGAACGGCCTGCCGAAAACTTTCTCGGGCGCATCCTTCCAGCCCTTCATCGAGACCATCACCGTCTTGTAGAGCAGGCCGATGCCGAATCCGGTGAAGATCGTTCGCGCGCTCGTGCCCGCCTTCAGGCCGGCGGCTGCGGCCGCGCGGGCCTCGGACTTCGCCGCGTCCGACGCCATCTCGCGCGATTCATCCGACGCGCCCGCCTTCAGCACTTCGGCGCACGCGGTTCCTTCCGGGTATTTCAAGATGCCGTGCTGCTGCACGATGAGCGCGCGGCGCAGCGGGATCATCATCAGGATTCCGAGCAAACCGCCGAGAATCGCGACGAGCATGACGCGCGTTAGCTCTAGATCGAATCCGAGAATCATGATCGCGGGCATCGTGACGCCGACACCGAACGCGATCGACTCGCCGGCGGAGCCTGCGGTTTGCACGATGTTGTTCTCGAGAATCGTGGCGTCCTTCGTGCGGAACTTCGAGAGGAGGCGGAAGAGCGTAATCGAAATGACGGCGACGGGGATCGAGGCGCTGACGGTGAGGCCGACTTTGAGCACGAGGTAGAGCGACGAGGCGCCGAAGATCATGCCGAGCAGCGTGCCGACGATGAGCGCGCGCGGCGTGAACTCGCGCATTTTCGTCTCGGCCGCGATGTAAGGCTCGTACCCGCCGCCGCCTCGCACCGCGGTTGCGTCGTTCAACTGAGTCGCCATCGAACCTCCTCCGTATCGTTGCGTTCGGAAGGATCAGCGTGGCGAGCGCGTGACAATGCCGGCGCGCGCCGCACAGGAACGTCTTCGGGAGGCCCGATGCTAAGGCGTGCGGGCGGACGCGCGCAAGCAATGTTACGAGGGGCGTGGCGTGCGGGCGGACGTGATGCGCGCGGGGCCGGAGAGCGGGCGCCGGAAGCTTCCGGGTCTAGCTCGCGGCGTCTTGAGCGCGTCCGATTCCGAAGCGCGCGTCGAAGCGAAACTTGCTTCCCGCGCCGGGCGCGCTCTCGACGGTGAGTTCGCCGCCCATGAGTGCGACGAGTCGCGACGCGATCGTTAGGCCGAGCCCCGTGCCGCCGTATTTCCGAGTGGTCGAGCCGTCCGCCTGCGTGAACGGATTGAATATCGACTTCTGTTTCTCGAGCGGAATACCGATGCCGGTGTCGCGTACGCGGAACTCGAGATGGCAACGCTCGTCGGAGCCGGCATTGGGCGGATCCGCAGCGGCGCATCGAACCGCGACGACGACGCTCCCCGCGTCCGTGAACTTGATCGCGTTCCCGGCGAGGTTCATGAGCACTTGCCGCAAACGCCCCGCGTCGCCGACGATGCGTTCCGGCACATCGTTCTCGACTTCGCAGCTCAGCGACAGCTTCTTCTCGTTGGCGCGGACGGCGAGCGTCCGGAGCATTTCGTCGACGCATTGCCGCACGTCGAACTCGATCTCTTCGAATTCCAGTTTTCCCGCTTCGATCTTCGAGAAGTCGAGGATGTCGTTGATGAGCGTCAGGAGGGAGTGCGCGGATGATTGAACGACTCCGAGGTCGTCGCGCTGTTGCTCGGAGAGGACGGTGTCGAGGACGAGTTCCGTCATCCCGATGATCGCGTTCATCGGCGTGCGAATCTCGTGGCTCATCGACGCGAGGAACGCGCTCTTCGAGTTGCTCGATGCTTCCGCCGCGTCTTTCGCCGCACGGAGCGCCGCCTGCGCTCGATTGCGCTCGGTCACGTCGCGGAAACTCCACACGCGACCGACGCAGCGTCCGCCGATTCGCTGCGGGATCGAGTAGCGTTCGAAGACCCGGCCGTCGCGGAACTCCAGCACGTCGAAACTCTCGGCGTCCGGCGTGTGGTACAGCTCCTTGACCTTGTCGAGGAACGCCGCCGGTTCCGCGAGTTGGTCGACGACGAATGCGAGCGCGGCGTTGTCGTCGCACGTCGCGATGATCTGAGCCGGAATGCGCCACAGCTCGATGAATTTCCGGTTGAGGCTGACGATTTTCCCGTCCGTATTCACGACGAGGATTCCGTCGGCAGTCGATTCGAGCGTCGCCCCGAGAAGCGATACCGACGTCTCGAGTTGATCCTCGACCTTCCGGCGCTCCGTGACGTTGCGCATGAGCGCGAGTACCCAATCGTCGCCGAGCGGCGAGAGGCGCGCTTCGAAGCATCTCGTCTGACCATCGATTGCAAGCGCGTACTCGGTGCTCGCATTCTTGGCTCCCGCGCGGATCTGGGCGAGCGCCGACGCGAGGCGCGTGCGAGCCGCCCCGCCAGGAAGCGCTTGCAGTTGTTTCCCGGCGAGTTCGGTCGGCGTGAGCAAGAGATCTTTTACGTTGTTCGCGCTGCACGAGAGAATGGTGCCGTCGCGCCGCGTGACGAAAACCGTATCGGGGAACGCGGCCAACAGTTGCCGCCCAGGCGCGCCTCGAAGAAGTGCTTCCATCGGAGATTGCTGCGCCTGCGTTTCATCGACGCTCGGATTTGCGGCGTCATTCGCGTGTCGCATGCCGTGCGATTCTCCATTGGGCGATTCGAGAGAGCCGTTCCGTGGCCAGAAGACGGCTGCGGCTCCGACTTAGATCGGCGAAAACACGGCGCGCCTTGAGCAACGCCTGGCGCGAGGATGCCCCGCCGCCGCAGGATCGCCACGCGGGATGGGCCATCGTGCCTCACGAGCGACGATGCGTATTCATCATCGACCGCGAGGATCGAGAACAATTCGCCGGGATTCGCGCGGGTTTTCCTATGAGTGAGCGTGCGTGGGGCTGCAAGCGGCCTTCCGCGTTGCGTATCTCGCAATCAGCGTGATATAGTGTCGCGCGTTGTTCCGTTGAACTGAACCATAGCGGCCAGCTCGCGATGCACGCCCTCCGCGAACCGGCCAATTCGCGGGGCCCGACCCCCTGCATACCTCGGTGGGTGTTGCGTCATCGAACGCCCGCTTCTTCGGAGGACTCATCGACGTGAATGCCCAATTCGTCCCGGGCTTTCTTGTGCTTCTATCATTGCTCGCGCTCGGCGCGTCTCGCGCCGAAGCGGGGCCGTTCACGCAGAACGGCACGCAGCCTCCGCTCAACGCTCCCATTCAAGCGCCCAACAATTGCCGCGGCTGTCACGGCGCGTACGACGCGGCGAACATCATCGAACCGTGGGACACGTGGTCGGGATCGATGATGGCGAACGCGACGCGCGACCCGATCTTCTGGGCGGCGCTCGATGTCGCGAACAACGACGTTCCCGGCGTCGGCGACTTTTGCTTGCGATGCCACACGCCGCGCGGCTGGCTCGCGGGGCGCTCGGAACCGCCGGGCGGCAGCACGGACGGCTGCGGTCTCGTCGGCAAGATCGACCAGGAGAGCAACGACTTCGAAGGCGTCGACTGTCACTTCTGTCATCGCCTCGTGACGAACGACACACCGCCGCCGGGGGAGGAGCCGGTCTACTACGAGAACGGACAGTATTGGATCGATGACGGTGACTGCAACGGCGTCGGAGAGCCGTGCCGGCACGGCCCCTACAACTACCCGGCCGACGGCATGGCACCGAGTCACGCGTGGGCGTTCTCGACGTACCTCGAGTCGTCGAACGTTTGCGGGAACTGCCACAACGTGACGAGCCCCGCGGAATCGCTCATCGTCGACGGCGTGAACGCGGGCATTCTCTTCCCGATCGAGCGCACGTTTAGCGAGTGGGAGCAGAGCGCGTTCTCAGACAGCCTCTCGGCGAACTACAAGACCTGCCAGAACTGCCACATGCCGGACGCGACGCAGAATCCGGTCTATGCGTGCGTCTTCCAGACGAACAATCGCACGGGGGACTTGCCGATCCATCAATTCGCCGGCGGCAACGCGTGGATTCCCGACGTTCTGCGAACCAGTTACCCGAATCTCAATCGCAGCGCGAACTTCACTGCCACGAAAAACGCGGCGCTCAACATGCTGCAGAACCAATCGGCCGTCATCGACGTGGCTGTTCCATCGGATGTGAACGAAGGCGACACGCTCGATGTCGCGGTGACCGTCACGAACCTGTCGGGTCACAAGCTGCCGACCGGCTACGTCGAGGGGCGGCGGATGTGGATTCACGCCGAGGTGCGCGACGGCGACGACACCGTGATCTGGGAGACGTGTGCGTACGATTCGCTCACGGGCGTACTGACCGAGGACGCGCAAGCAAAGATCTATCGCTGCGAGACGGGGATCTGGAACGAGCACGGGACGAACGAATGCGACAGCCGCGATCTCGCTGGCGATCCGCAGTTCCACTTCGTGCTCGACAACTGTTTCGTCGTCGACAACCGGATCCCGCCGCTCGGTTTCACGGGCGGCGCCGACATCGAAACCAAGCCGAAGAACTACGTCTATCCGGAGACGTCGCCGGGGTCGGGCGTTCTCGTGAATTACGATGTAACGAACTATCGCGTGCACGTGCCGGTCGGAACGCCGACTCCGGTGACGGCGACCGCGACGCTGCGTTATCAGACGTCGAGCAAGGACTACATCGAGTTCCTCCGAGACGAGGCGGTCGAGAATAACTTCCCGGACGACTGCGTTCAGCGTGTCGCCGGTTTCCCGACGCAGAGCCGCGGCGAAATTCTCTACGGGATGTGGCTCGCGAACGGCCGTTGCGCGCCGGTCGACATGGTCGCCGACGGCGCAAGCGCGGCAGTCAACGCGGTCGTCTCGGTGCCGGGCTCCAGCGCGCCGGGCGTGTTGGCGCTTCAGTCGCAGAGCGGCCCGACCGATCTCGATCACCGCGTGCGATTCCATCTCCCGCGCGAGTCGCACGTGAGTCTCGTCGTCTACGACGTCGCCGGGCGTGTCGTCGACCGGCTGATCGAAACGTCGATGCCCGCCGGCGAACACCTCGCGCGTTGGGATACGAGCCGCCACTCGAGCGGGATCTACATCTACCGCCTCGAAGCGGGCGGCGCGGTTGTCAGCAAGAAGACGCTCGTTCTGCGCTAGTCGCTACCGCGGCCCGTCAGTCTGCGTCGCGCGCGCCTGCGCGATTTGGCGCGGGCTGAGCCATTCCGCCCCATCACCTCCGCGACCGAGCGCGGCGTTGAGGCGCGCGGCTTGGACCGGCGTCAGCGCGAGTTCCCGAAACATCGAGTGCGCGACGTAGTACTTCTGATCCGAATCCGGGGCGTCGGTCGCGTACGTTGCTACGCGGCGCACGCGATCGCCGAAGACGCGACGGGCTTCTCTCTCCTGGTCGTCGTCGTGCGCGAAGGCGAGGTCGGCGCAGCCGTCACCCTTCACGCGTTCCAAGAGGCGCGCGTAGCTGCACCGCGCCGGATCAAACGTGAGTTCGACCGCCTCGCGGCCCTCGAGAAATCCGGCGCGGCTCGCTATCACGCCGTCGATCTCGCCGAGGCACGCCTCTCCCGACCAGAAGCAGCGCATTGCGAACGTGGCGGTCTCTGCGCCCGGCGGATTGCCCTCGGATGCCACGAGTTCGAGGTAGCGCGGGACGGTGCGACCCGCTGCGCGCAGCGCACCGGCCATACGCGCGGCGAGCGCGCTCGTCGACCACACCCCGTCGCGGCGGGGGATCACATCGCGCTCGCTCGCATCGACGAAGCGCACGACAGGGTTGTTCCAGGCGGGTTCGCCGAAACGCTTCAGAATCTCCGCGTCGCGTCCTGAGCGGTTGTTGTAGACGAGCACCGGAATGAACTCCGATTCGAGCGCTTCGACAACGAGTGGATGGGAGAGCGCCGTCTCGCCGAAACCGACGCAGGTCGCGCACCCAGGGACTTCTTGGAAGAGGATCGCGATCGGTTTTCCCGTCGCGTTGGACTCGCCGGCCGCCGCATCGAGTTCGCGACCCCAGCGCACGAGGCCCAATTCGCGCGCGTTCGCCGGCGTCGTGTCGGCCGCGGGACTCGCGGTCGCGAGCGCGGCGCCGAACATCGAGAACAGTGTGATGCTGATCGTCGCCTTCATGCGTTTCGTCTCCTCTGGGACCTGAAACTCGCGCGTGCCGTGAGAAGTTGCGTCGTCATCGCGATCTTCGATGGATGCGGGCGTGAAGCGGTTTCAGCGAATCGTATGTGCGGCGCGCCCGGCCGCGCGGGGCGGGCGCCTCACGCGCCGCGCGACCGCCACGCCGCCGCGGCCTGCGCGCCTACCGCGTAGAGCAGGAAGAGCGCGGCAACCGGCACGAGGAAGATGCCCGCGCCCGGCTCGCCTTCGTGGTGCACGAGGCCCCCCAAGAAAAATCCGAGCGGCAGACCGACGCTGCCCGCGATGAGCGACGCCGACGCGCGCCGCGCGGACGCGGCGCTCATTCCCTCCGGCTCGGCGCGCGGCGCGTACACGATGTTGAGGAGCCCGAGCAGCGCGCCGTGAAAATGCGCGAGCGACCAGAACTCGCGGCGAATCGCATCGAGCACGAACGACTCCGCCTTGAATCCTTCGAATGCCTCGAGCGTGTAGCCGAAGAGGAGATAGACGAAGAGAAGCGTCCATCCGAAGCGGCGATGGCGTTTCGCGAGACTACTCGCCGATGTTGATCGCATAGGTCTCCTGCATCGCGCGCAAAGTCTGCACGAGCGTCTTGTCGAGCGCCAGCGATTCGTCGAGCGGAACGGCGGCGCCCGGGTGCGGGATGCCGCGCTTGTCGACGCCGTCCCACCACGCGCGAATCTCCGCGAGAACGGGTTCGCGTTCCGCCGGTTCCGCAAGCGGATCGAAGTGGGGCAGGCTCGCGAAGCGCGCCAGGTGCGCGGCGATGTCCCTCGACGATGGCTCGGTGTCGATCTCCGAGTCGCTCGCCGCGCGCTCGGTGATTTCGCGCAGCGCGCGATACGCGAAATGGCGAACCGCCGGGTATCGGTCGGTCATCGTCTCAAGGAGAAGCGGCGCGGCCCAGAGTCGCGCGACGGGATCGGCGTCATACGCACGCGCATCGGCGAACGCCATCACCGCGACGGCGCGCTGGACGACGTCGCCTGCCATGAGCGCGCGCACGTTCTCGGCGACGGCCCACTGCGGCGCATCCGGCCCCGCCGACTGCGCGCGCGCGTGCGACGCCTCGGCGCCACTCGTCTGCGGCGGCGCCCACATCGCGGCGAGCGAGTCCGCCGCCCATCGCGCGGTTTTGTTCGTGTGGCAAAGCGTGCACGCCTCCGGCATGTCGTGGCGCCACGCGCGCGACGGGTCGGGATTCTGAATGCGGTGCGTCGGATGCACCGTGAGCAGTCCGTACGTGATCTTGGGCATGTGGCACGCGTAGCAGTCGCTTCCGCTGCCGGCCGCCGAGTGCTTGGTGTGCGCCGCGATGTCGTCGCCGATCGCCGGGTGGCACTGCAAGCACGCCGCGGCGCCGCGCATCTCTTCGGTGATCATCCCGCGCGGATCGCCGCCGTGCATGCTGTGGCACGAAGAGCAGCGCAGGTCACCCTTCTGATAGTCCGGCGTCATCAGCATCGCCTGGTACTCGTATGCGGTCAGCCGCGGCGTTCCGTCGCGCCAGAAACGCGGCGCGAACGGTTCGTCGTCGAGCTTCGAGTCGATCACGATCGGCGACGTGCACTCGTTCAGATCCGCGCCCGCGATGTACGGATCTCCGGTCGTGATGAACTCGTCGATGCGCTCGAGCGGATTCGGTAGCCGCTGTCCGTGGCAGTGGCCGCACACCTGCGCTTCGCGCTCCTTCGAGAGCCCGCGCGGCCATACGATCGTCGGGTCGCGCGCGTCGGTCGCGTAGAGAATGTGCCGCCGCAATGGATTCGCGTTGCGCGCGATGTGCTCGGCGCCCGGCGCGTGACACGCCTCGCACGCGATCCCCAGCTCCTCGACCTCGCTGTCGAACCGCCGCGTTCCCCAATCGAAGCGCGGGCTCGCCTTCACGTTGTGGCAGAAAATGCAGTTCGCGTTCCAGAGAGCCATGTGGTTGCTGAAGTCCGTACCGTCGGGATGGAGGAACCCGCCGTTGAGATGAAACCAGCGGCCCTCCTCGATATTCCAGGCGAGCGGTAGGCGATAACGTTTGTCGCCGACCTGCGCGACGTATTGCTGCACGCGCCGCGAGCCGACCGTAAGCGCCACGTCGAATCGCGTCATCGCGTCGCGCTCGTCGAGCGTCTCGATGATGTAGCGATCGCCTTCGCGCCGGAATCGCGACGTGACGCCGGCGTACGTGTAGCTCGCGTCGTCGAAATCGCCGAGTACGCTTTGCGGGCCGGCTTCCTGCGTCATCGTGCGGTGGAAGGTGCGATGCCACGAATCGTAGTGATCGGGATGGCACCGGATGCACGTGCGCGACTGAACGTACTCGACGCGAGCGAAGTCGACCGGGGCGGCGATGCCGGCGATGACGGCTTTCACGCCGAAGGCAGCAGCGGCGATGGCGGCTCCGGCGCCGGCGAACGCGAGAAGCCGCGGCGCTATCCGGCCCGCGCGCGGCGAACTCTGCGATGACGGCGGCCGAATCACGCGCGCGAGTATACGCGGAAGCGGGGAGGCAAAAAGAAGCCGGAGGAAGGATCTCCTCCGGCTATGGTCGCCCCGCCGAAGGAGGTGGACGCGTCTCACCCCGGTCGCGGCAACCCGAACATCGTTTCAAAGTCGTTCTCGGCCGAACTATTCTCCCGAAAGGCTCGTCCGCTCGATCGCGGGAGCGTCTTCTTTGTAGGCGCTCATGAACTGAAACCCGACCACGACCATCGCGACGATAGCGATCAGAAAGAGCGTACCGACCCGCGTGAGGCTTTCCTTCCGGCTGGCTCTCTTCTCGTCACAGATCGTCTGCATCCACCCCTCCTCATCCCTCGTTTCGTTGGCGACTTGCGCCTGCCGGCGCACGCGGCTTTCAGACTAAGGTTCGGCGTGAAAGCAAAGACGTGGCCCAGGACCGGCGCGTGAAAAAATAACGGCTAACAGATTTGCAAATATAAGATTGCTTGCGCAACTGAATTCGCCATGTCGTCGGTGCGATCGAGAATTGTGACGCGATGACCACGGCTGGCTGTGGCGGTTGGGTCACGTGCGCCACAGTTCGGCCCGACCGGCGGCTACCCGCGCTTGAGCTTGTGCCGGCGCATGATGCGCAAGAGGCTCGCGTGATCGGAGAGGCCGAGCGCGGCCGCGGTCCGCGTGATGTGCCAGCTATTGCGTTCGAGCGCGGCGAGGATGATCTGCCGTTCGGCCGCGGAGCGCATCTCGCGCAGGCCGCCCGAGCTCGCGCCAGCCATGGCGGGCGTGGACCCGCCGCCGCCCGCCGCCGTGCCGCTCCAACCGTCGCCCGCGGCGACGAGCGCGTCGCTCTCCTTGCCCCAGACGTCGAGCGGCACCTGTTCGGCGCCGATCTCCGAGCCCTCGCACGCGATGATCATCCGCTCGACGGCGTTGCGCAGCTCGCGGACGTTGTTCCGGCTCCAGTCGTAGCGCTTCAGCATCTCGATCGCCTCGGGCGAGATCGTCTTCGGCCGGATTCCGAAGCGAATGCACATCGACTCGAGGAAGTACACGACGAGCGCACCGACATCCGAGAGCCGCTCCCGCAACGGCGGGACCACGAGAGGATGCACGTTGAGGCGGAAGAAGAGGTCGTTGCGGAACCGGCCCGCGGCCATTTCGCGCGCGAGGTCGCGGTTCGTCGCGGCGACGACGCGCGTGTCGACGAAGATCGGGCGCGAATCGCCGACGCGCGTGACGGTCTGTTCCTCGAGAACGCGAAGCAGTTTCGACTGCGCCGCAAGCGGCAGCTCGCCGACCTCGTCGAGGAAGAGCGTGCCGCGCGTCGCGACCTCGAAGGCGCCCTTGCGAGTCTTCTCGGCGCCGGTGAACGCGCCCTTCTCGTGCCCGAACAACTCGCTCTCGACGAGATTCTCCGGCAGCGCCGCGCAGTTCACCGGGAAGAACGGCCCGCGCGACCGCTTGCTCTGCTTGTGCAGCTCGCGCGCGACGAGTTCCTTGCCGCTGCCGCTCTCGCCGAGGATGAGCACCGGGCTCGGAATCGGCGCGAGGCGCGCGATCCCATCCTTGAGCGCCTTCATCGCACGGCTGTCACCGATTAGCGGCGGCATCACGCCTACCTGCCGCCGCAGGTCCGCGTTCTCGCGCGTGACGCTTCCGATCCGCAGCGCGTTCTCGACCTCGATCGCGACTCGCTCCGTCGGATCCTTCTTGTCGATGAAGTTGAACGCGCCGAGTTTCATCGCGCGCACGCAGCGGTCGATGTTCCCCGTGCCGGTGTAGACGATGACCGGGATGTCGCTCTCGCGCGATTGCAGCGTTTTGAGAACTTCAAAGCCGTCGATCCCCGGCATTTCGAGATCGAGAATGACGCAATCGACGGGCTCGCGCTCGAGCACTTGAAGGGCCTCGGCGCCGCTCGTGGCGGTGATCGCGTCGTGTCCGCCCAGGCGCTTGATGTCGTACGCGTACTGGTCGCGCATCGCGGGAACGTCGTCGACGATCAGAACGAGGCTCATGAGCGCGCCTCGCCGCGCGAAAGCGTCGAGTGGGGAGCCGCGGCGGTTCGCGGTGCGCTGTGCTCTGGGACCGCCCGTCCGGATAGTTTCGCCCCGCCCGGCGGCGCGGCGATCGCGGGGAGCGCGACGGTGAAACACGTCCCCTCGCCCAGCGTGCTCGCCACGCGCACCGTCCCCTGAAAGTCAGAGACGAGCCGTTTCACGATCGAGAGTCCCAATCCGGTACCTCCGGGTTTTGTCGTGAAGAAGTGTTCGAAGACGCGCGCCAACTCGGCGGGCGCGATACCGCAGCCGGTGTCGCGAACATCGAGGACGACGACGCGTTCACCTTCGTCGTTGGTGGCCGCGCGCGTCGCGACTGTGACAGTTCCGCCACGACCATCGAGGCTTTCGCGCGCGTTCCGCACCAGGTTCTCTATGATCCTGCGCAGCCCCGTGCGATCCGCAACCACGAGGGGCAAGTCGCGGGCCAGATCGAGATGAAAATCGACGTTCGCCCAATTGATTCCCGGCGTCACGACTTGCCGGATCACGTCATTGATCGCGACGCGTTCGTTCGCCGAGTTCGGCGTGAGGCGCGCGTAGTTCGTTGCGAGGTGCTCGAGGTCGGCGAGGCTCTGCTCGAGCGTCGACTGGCGTTCGCGGTAGATCCGCGCCAGATCGCCGGGATTGTCCTGCGCGACCTCCGAGAGGTGGCGGATGATATTGCGAATCGGCGTGAATCCGTTGCGGATGTCGTGATTGACCTGCCGCGCGAGATCGCCGAGCGTCGCGCGGCTCTCCGCTTCGCGAAGCTGGCCCACGCTGCCGCGGAGGCGCGCGGTCATCTCGCCGAGGAAACGCGCGAGCGCGCCGACTTCGTCATTGCGATCGCTTGCGAAAGTCGCGTCGAGATGATCGAGCGAGATGTCTGCCGTCTGCTTGGCCAGTTCGGTGATCGGGCGGCTGATGCGCGCCGAGAGCCACAGCGAAAGCAAGAGCGTGCCGGACGCGGTGGCGAGGAGCACGAGGGCGAGCCAGCGATCGAGACTCGCGAGGAGTTCGCGCAGCGGCGCCAGCGGATGGCTCACGATGAGGAGCGCCGGCAGCGGCGACTCCGCGATCGCGACCTGGAAGACTTCGCAGACGTAATCGTTCGTCGTCAGGAGCGACTCGGGCGACGCGCCGCCGGCGTCGTGGCCGAGCGCGAGGAGTTCCCGCAGGCGAGTGTCGGACGAAAGCACTCGCGTCGGCGTCACGAGCGACACGGCGAGGTTCGGATCCGGCGAGAGCGACGCGAGAAAATCGCCCTCCACCGAGAAGCCTCCGACGAGGGTGTAGAGACCGCCGCCGAGCGAGACGGTATCGGAGCGCGCGAGCGCGAGCATGTCGCCGTCCGGCCTTCGCGCCGTGACGAGCGCCGTTCGCGCCGGCGCCTCCGCGAGCAGCCGCGGCAGCGTCTCGTCGACCCGATCGAAGTCGTTCCGGAAGTGGCCTGAGCTCACGATGCGCCAATCGGGTCCCTGGATCTGGAGCATCGCGAGCCCGGAGCGCTGCATGACACGCGGCGCGTAGTCGAGCAGATAGGTGCGAAGCTCCGGGATCTGTTCGACGGCGGCCAATCGGAAGTTGTTGTCCTCGCCGATCTCGCTGCGCAAACCGGCGAGCCGGTTCGCGAGGTCCTCGCCGCGCGACTTGAGGCTGTTCTGAATCACGGTCATCAAGCTCGTGACGCGGCTCTTGTATTGATCCTCGATGCGCGACGCGAACTCGCGCCGAACGCCGAATGCGAGAATCGCCGCCGGGACGATGACGATGACGACCGACGCGAGAAGCATGCGTGTGCGGATCTTCATGGCACGGCGCGCGCGGCGGCCCAGCCCGCGCCCTCGAGAAGCAACGTCCCCTCGCCGCTGCGCCGGAAGCCGACGATGCCTTGCTTCGCGAGGAGGTTCGGCCGCGTGGCGACGAGCGGAATCGCGGCGCCGCTCTTGATCAGGCGATTCTCGACGCCGCGCGCGGTCGGCGTTTCCGGCGACGTGTCGGCGGCGGGGCGGCCATTCGCGAGCGCGGCGTCCTCGAGCCATTTCGCCATGCCGATCAGCGCGCCCATCTCGAAACACGCGCGTGCATACCGGCGATCGATCGGAAGGATGCACGCGACGGCGGCGCCGCTCGCGACGACGCGCTCGAATTCGTCGTTCGACAACCCGCTGACGATCGGCGGAACGGCGACGCTGTCGCTCGCGAGCGCCGCCATGCGCTCGGCGAGGCGCCGCGCTTCGTCGTCGTCGGAAGGATAGACGATGCGGTTTTCAACCGGCACGTTGAGCGCGGCGAGGAGCGGGCTCTCGGCGCTTGCGGTGGCATCGAGCGGCGCGGGCCTTGCCGCGGCCGCGGAATCGGCATCGTACGCGCGCGCCGCCTCCGACCGGCGGATGACGACGGGCTCGTCGGTGGCATCGCCGAAGCAGAGCGAGTTCGCTCCGCGCGCATCGGCGCTCACGACATCGCGCGCCAGTTCCGCGCGGTCCCAGCCCCCGAGCGCGCGGCGTGTGTCGACGCGTTCTTCGAACGAGATCGCCGTCGTGTCCGCGGGCGGCGCGGGTGGCGTAGGCGGCGTGAGCAACACGTAGAGCCGGTCCGGCTCGAGCGCGACCTGAGCGAATTCCCCGCGCGACTCGGCGTACTCGAGCGCGGCGCGATCGCGCACGAGGAGCGCATCGACGTCCGACGCGATCAGGTCGCGTTCGTCCCACCCCGGCCGAATAACGCAGACGATGCGGCTCGATTTCGTCGCGACGGCGCGGTGCGGGTTCGCAGTCAGAATGAGCGCGTCCGCGGTCGCGGCGGACTTCGCGGCGGCGCGAAACGGCCCCGTCCCCAAGGGCCACGCTTCGCCCTTCGCGCGTTTCGTCACCGCGAACGCGGGGAGCGCCAGGAGATTCGGCAGGTCTTCGCGCGCGCGCGCGAGCGTCACGATGAGAATCGTGTCGTTGAGCGCTTTCACCGTGGCGTCGAGTGCGTCGAATCGCGCCCACGGCGGCGATGACGCGGCTGCGGACTTGCGGCGCGCGCTCCAGCACGCCTCGATTTCTTGCGCGCGGCAGCGCGTGCCATCCGCGAAGAAGACGTCGGAGCGGCAACTGAAGAGCCACACGCGTCCCTCTTCGGACGCGGTCCACGACTCGGCGAGTCCCGGAACGAGCGCGCCCTTGCAATCGACGGCGACGAGCGACTCGTAGAGGTTTGCGAAGACGAGACGCTCGGAACTGTTGCGCGGGTCGGGCGCGTGAGAAGCGAACACGCTATCGCTGAGTCCGAACCTGAGCGTGCCGCCGCTTTGCGTCTCTCCCGGCAGCACGACGCATCGCGCCCGGAGCGTATCCGCCGCGGGCGCGGCGACGGGAGCACTTGGCGGCGCGGGGGGCGGCGGGTCCGGGCGCTTGAGAAATCGGGGGAGCGAGAAGGTGCATCCCGTCGCGGCGGCCAACGCGAGCGCGGCGAGCGCCAAGAAGGCGCTGCGAGAGCGATGACCGCGAGCCCCGCTCGGGAAGCCGCTCCGATTCATGGGCTGTGTCATGGTTCGTCGAAACTACCGCGCTCGCGCGCCGCGGTCAAAGGGGCGCCTACAGCGCCGGGTTTTCGAGCCACTGCCGCATGAACTCGTGCTTAAACGCACGCGATTCGGCGAATCGGCGCGCATAGAAAACGATCTGGCTGTCGGCGATCGACCAGAGGCGGTGGTGGTTCTCGGGCATGTCGATGTTCTGGCGAATCTCCCGGACGATCGTCGCGCCGCGCGTGCGCATGAGCGCGTTGGCCTCGTCGCGCGATGCGGCCACGATCGTTTCGCCGCTGCCTGGAAGCGCGAGTTCGTAACCCGCGATCGCGTTGTTCCATCCCCAGAGGTCGTAGGCGAACGCGCCGATGAATTGAACACCGACCGACCACGCGAGGAGAAGCGCGAAGATCGCTGTGAGCGCGCGCCGGCGAAGAATCGCGTCGAGCGCCGGAACGAGGAGCGGCGCGAGCAGAACGCACGTGTCGACGATGTGCCGGTATCCGAACGACCAGCCGCTCCACCAGTCGAAGTGTTTGAACTCGACGAGCCACACCGCGAGCGTGGCGAGCGACAGCGGCCGGAGCGCGGCGAAGCGGTCCGAGCGCCATGCCGCGCGCACGCCGGCGAACGCGGCCAAGAGGAATGGCGAGAAGACGAAGAGTCCGCGCGACGGGCTCGCCAACATGCCGGCCGCGCCGAGCCAGAGGGGGGTTTGCCAGACGCCGGGCGCGCCAGTCTTCGCGATCGCGAGCGCATCCCCCGCGGCGCCTTGGCTGAACGCGAACGGCGAGCCGAGGAAATACGCGTTGTACGCGCAGAGCGCCGCGGCGCCGGGGAGCGCGCCGGTCGCGAACGCGGCGAGCGCGCGGCGGTTCGACAGCGCAAGATACGCGGCGATCGCGGCCACGACGAGTACTCCGGTGGGGCGGCAGAGAGCGGCCGTGGCGTAGGCGAGCCCCGAGAACGCGAAATCGCGCCGCGACGTGGAGACAAGCCCGCCGCGCACGATGAAGAACGTGCCGAGCGCGAGGAACAACTCCATCGGCCCGTGTTGATAGAGCTGCTGGCTGCTCATGCTCCACACACACGTGCCGAGCCCGTACGCGAGCGCGATGACGAGCGCGCGGCGCACAGTCGTCATGAGGAGCGCCGTGTGAAACACCAAGAGCGCGGAGCCGGCGACGCAAAGGGACGCGGCGAGTTTTCCGCCGTACCAGATCTGTGCGGGGCTCGAGTGCGTCGAGTTCGAGACGAGATCGATCGCGGCGAAAACGGGGAGCGCGCAAAGCCCCGCGCCGGGGCCGAACGCGCCGACGTATTCGTTGGGTCGCACCGACGGCACGAGGTAGTAGTGCTCGCGCTCGACGCTGAGTTGTCCCGCCGCGAGGAGATCGTCGGCGGTGCGTTCGCCGATCACGTCGGTCCACGCATTGATGCGCGTTGTCGCGGCGCCCGCCGGCGTGTGCAGCGTCCACAAGAACATGAACGGCATCTCGCGCGGCGTGAACGCTAGGTTGCCCTCGCGCAACACGCTCTCCGCGAGGTAGACGTTCGGTTTCGCGTCGTTGCCGGGAAGGAAGTCGCCGTTCGCGTGGTAAACGCCGAGAAGAAACGCGAAAAGCAGCAGGGAGTAGACGAGCCGTCGCATTGTCCGCGCAATCTAACCGCCCCGAGCGCGCCCGAGCAAACCGTTTCGCGGCCGAACCGGCGTGTCTGTTGTCGCGCGACGGCGAAGCCGCTATGCTCGGCGCTCGCGGCGATTCATTCTCCCTATGAAAGATCGAATGACCCTCTTCAGCGTCCGGCGCGTCGTTTCGACGGTCACACTGCTTGTGTTAGGCGCGGTGTCCTGTGGCGGCGGCTCCGATGAAATCGTCGAGCCCGGCGTCGAAGCGCGCGTGCTCCCCGAGCCGTTTCCGCTCTGCCCGCGGAATGGAATCTGCACGTACACGATTCATCTCGGCGGCAGCTACACGCCCGACTTCGCGCCGCTGGTTCGCAAGTTCGACTACGTGATCGTCGGCAAGAACAGCGTCGACGATGGAATGGCCGACGCCGTCAGCCCCGACGTGCCCGTCATCCTTCACGACGGCATCCAACTGCGATCGAACTTCTGCAAGGGCCAGTGTGCGTACGAAGAGTGGAATGTCGTGAACGCGCACGAGGATTGGTTCTGGCACGACACGTCCGGCAATCGCGTGCAGGTCTCGAACACGGAACTCTGGTACATGGATTACCGGAACCCCGAGTACCTCGATTACTTGATCGACCGTTTTCGGCGGCTCCGGCAACAGATCCCCGCGCTCGACGGATTCTTTCTCGACCAGAACGGGTTCTACGAGGGCTTCACGCGCTACGCCGTGCCGGAGATGAAGCCGAATCCCATCTCTCCGATGCCGACGAACCACGAGTACGACGAGGCCAACATCGCGGCGCTCGAGAGGGTCAAGGCGCGGCTCGGCGCGGCACACATCGTCGCGAACAGCAACAACTACGCGCCGTTCAACGAGCCCCTCGACGGAACGATGAACGAAGGGTTCATTCACAACAACGGCGAAGACGATGGCTACTTCCGGCCCGAAGCGGCGTGGCACGAGGAGATCGAAACGCTCGCGCACCCGAGTAACGCCGATCGGTTCGTCTTCGTGTTCCCGAAGGCGAAGGCGAAAGATGTCCGCGCAGGCCACAAGATCTTCCGGTATGCACTCGCGTCGTATCTCCTCGGCCGCCGCGACGACAGCTATGCGTTCTTCTGCTTCGAGACGCGCAACGATCGATTGCCGCCGTATTACGACGAGTACGACACGCCGACGGGCGCGCCGCTCGGCGAGTACCGTCGCGATGGATCGGGCCTCTGGATTCGCGAGTTCGAGAATGGCGTTGCCGTCGTCCACGCGGGCGGTGTGCGCTCGCCGCTGACGATGCCGCTCGCGGGCAAACTCGCGGGGTCGTACGTCGATTGGGACGGCGCGTGTCACGAGGGATCGCTGACGCTCGCGCCGAACACGGGCGAGTTCCTGCTGCGCGCGGAGTGCGGGCCGTAACAGCGCCGACGCGCGCGCCGACGCGCTTGTGTGGCCTCGAGCTAGCCTTCGCGCGTAACCGGTGCGCTCCGCATCCCGAGGTGTATCTCGAGCTGCCTGCGGTGGCGGATCAAATGAACGAGCGCGTGTTCGAGCATCGCCTCGATGCTGAACATCGGGCCCCAGTTCGCTTTGAAGTCTCGATCGAAATCATCGGGCGCGATCTCGGCGAGCGCCGCGTAGTAGCGGGCCGCCGCGAAGCGCGAGCCTTCGTCGAATTCGCCCGCGCTCGTGAATGACTGCACTCGCGCTAAGAACGCGGCCTTCTCTTCTTTCTCGACGGCGAGCTCGAGCCGCCCGAGAACGCGCGAGATCCAGCACGCGTAGCTAAAGGTCGCGAACGTGACGTGGCAGAGAATGCCGCGCACGTTGTCTTCGGTTTCGACGTTGCCTGTGGTGAATGCCTCGCGCGAGAAGCGCGGAAGGAGCGCATAGAGCGCAAGGCGCGCGGACTCGTGCTCCTCCGCGAGTACGACGCTGGCGCGCGTACGCATCGGCGGCAAGGTGACGGCTTGCATGAATCTCTCCTTCGACCTTCGCGCGCCTGCGGTGCGGCGCGCCGCGGTGTTAGCGGTTGACGTCGTCGCGCGCGATGACGCGTGTCTTCACGCGAATCACGCCTTTGAGCGAATCGATCAGTTGCAGGTACGCAGGCAGAAGGTCGTCTTCTTCGAGGTCGTCGTACGGAATCTTGCGCGAAACGATGATCCCAACGCTATGACCGTCCTCGTCGTCGACGATCGCGACGCTTTCGACGTTCTTGAACTCGAGAAGCGCGGATTCATAGATGGCGATCGCCCGTTGGCATTCCTCGCGTGTCGTCATGCGTGCGTCGGAGCGTGGCCCACTCTCTAGTTCGTCATCGAGCTGGTGGGCGGGGCCGCCGCCTTGCGTTTCTCCGCCTCCCGTTTCTTTCGCGCGCTCACGAACGAGTTGATGCACAGCGCGAGGAATCCCGCCGAGAGAAACAGCATGAGCGACTGGGTCACGGCGGCCTGCGACGAAATCTGCCCGCCGCCGAGCCAAAGAAACACGCCCTTGGCGCCGAGCACGACACCCACGAGGCCGAGCATCGCGGCAACGTGCATCGCGTGCATGCGCAGTTTCGAGTTGAGCGCGACGACGCCGAGCACGAGAAGCGGCAAACCGATAAACGCCGGCGTGAGCGCGGACACTTTTGACGGCTCGGGGCTGAAACACCCCTTCATTCCGATGAACGCGAGAAGAAATCCGATGATGATTGTGGCGGGTCCCACGTGCAAGCGCTCCTCTCTCGGTGTTTGCGAATGCGTGCGGGCGAGATCATAGCGCGCCGCGGCGCGCCGTCTCCATCGAAAAGCCGCAATGCCTCCCCTCTCGTCTTCGCACTCTTGTTACACTCGCCCGCATGCAATCGAAATGGAATCCGTGGGCGGGCCTCGAAGGGCTTCCTCGCGGCGTGTGGATTCTCTTCGCGGTGACGCTCGTCAACCGGATGGGAACGATGGTGTTGCCGTTCCTCGTTCTCTACCTGACTCGCGACGTCGGATTTTCGGCGGCGCGCGCCGGGCTCGTTCTCGCGGTGTACGGCATCGGCGCGCTCTGCGCCGCACCGCTCGCGGGGCGGCTCTGCGACCGGTACGGCGCGCCGCGCGTCATGACGCTTTCGCTCGTCTCCGGGGCAGTCGTGTTCTTTCTCTTTCCGTTCGCGCACTCGTGGTGGTCGATCCTGGCTGCCTCCGCCGCCCTCGCGATCGCGTCGGAAGGTTTTCGCCCCGCGAGTCTCTCGATCGTCGCGTCGATCGTCGAGCCGAGCGATTTGAAACGCGCGTTCGCCGCGATCCGCCTCGCCATCAACCTGGGAATGAGCATCGGCCCGGCTATCGGAGGATTTCTCGCGACGGCGTCGTTTCATTGGCTCTTCGTGCTCGATGGCGCTACGGCGCTCGCCGCCGCGATCGTGCTCTTCGTCTGGCCGATCCGCGTGCCGCCGCACGCGGGCGCGCCGCGCGATGCGGGCGCCGCCCACGACAACGCGCCGGCGACCGTATCGCCGCCGCTTCGTTCCGCCGCCGCGCTTCGCGACAAGGACCTGCTCGTGTTTCTCTTCGGCGTCATTCTCGTCGCGATGGTTTTCTTCCAACACGAGGGCGCGATGCCGATTTACCTCGTTCGCGACCTTCATCTGCGCGAGTCGACCTACGGGCTTCTTTTCACGATCAACACGATCCTTATCGTGCTCCTCGAGGTTCGCCTCAACGTGACGACGTCGCATTGGCCGCATCGCAAGTCGCTCGCGCTTGGAACGCTGCTCCTCGGTCTCGGTTTCGGCGGCCTCGCGTTTTGCCGCGAGATCTGGGGCGTGATCGCCACCGTGGTCGTCTGGACGTTCGGCGAGATGATGGCGCTGCCGCCGATGTCGGCGTACGTCGCGGAACTCGCGCCGGCCGCGCGGCGCGGCGAGTACATGGGGGTCTACACGATGTCGTGGGGAATCGCATTCACGATCGGGCCCTGGCTCGGCACGGTGGCGCTCGACCGTGTCGGCGGGCGCGCGCTTTGGCTCGGCGTCTTTGCGTTCGCGATGATTGCGGTCGTCGTGCTCGCGCGCACTCGCGGACGGCGCGGCGCGCCGGCGGTCGCATGAGCCCGCACGACGGAGACGCGCAGCGATCCGGCGGCGTGCGCGCTCCGGAGGGCGAGTGGATTCGCGACGACTGGTACGTTGCGTGCCTAAGCCGCGAACTCGGCACGCGGCCGCTCGCGCGAACGGTGTTGGGCGTGCCGCTCGTCGTCTTCCGCGCCGAGGATGGCCGCGCAGCCGCGCTCGCCGACCGGTGCGCGCATCGCAGCGCGCCGCTCTCGATCGGCGCCGTGCGCGGCGGCCGCATCGAGTGTGCGTATCACGGCTGGCAGTTCGATGGCGGCGGCATCTGCCGCGAGGTGCCGGGGCTCTGCGCGGAGCACGAGGGAAAGGCGCGGCGGGTCGCGAGCTACGCGGTTGTCGAGCGCGACGGATTCGTCTGGGTGTACACCGCGCCGAACGTGGAGCCTGCCTCGCTTCCGCACACGCTCGAACTCGCCGCCGACTCGCGCTACACGAGCGTGAGCAAGGTTGTCGAAGTCGAGGGGAGTCTCTTCGCCACGCTCGAAAACACGCTCGACAGCATTCACACGGCGTACGTCCATCGCGGGCTGTTTCGCGGAGGGCGAGCGCCGGTGGAGATCACTGTCGTCGTGACGCGTACCGCGGAGGGCTTCTCCGCGGAGTACATCGGCGAGCCGAGCCCGCCCGGAATCGCGGTTCGCCTGCTCGCCCCGTCGGGTGGAATCCTTCGACATGTCGATCAGTTCGCGCTGCCGTCGGTCGCACAGGTCGACTACTGGCTCGGCGATGCAAATCACTTCCGCGTGACGTCGTTCTGCACGCCGGTCGATGCGCACCACACGAGGATCTACGCGACGATCAGCCTGCGGTTGCGAATCCCCGCGCGGCTCGTACTCCCGCTTTTGGCGCCATTCGCGTGGAAAATCTTCCACCAAGACGCGCGAATCCTGCGACTGCAGACGGAGACGATTCGGCGTTTCGGCGACGAGAGTTTCGTCTCGACGGAAATCGATCTTCTCGGCGGCGAGATCCGGCGATTGCTGCGGCATGGGCGGCGCGACGCCGCGGCGGAGCTTGCGCCGGGCGCTCGCCGCGAGGTGAAGATGCGGCTATGACGGCCGGCGATGGGGTCGCGCCGCGCGAACCCGTCGGAAACGCTCCGACGCTTCCGGCATCTACTGAGCCGGAGGTCTGCATGAAGGTTCCTCGCGTCAATCCTGTCGGGGTCGTCGAGTACCCAAAGGGCTACGTCCGCGTGCGCAGCACTCTGCCCGCGCCGGCGCGCATCGTCGCGTGGGTGGCGCTCATCGCTTTCGCCGTCGTGGGTGTCGTCACGACCGTCGCCAGCGTCGGGCGCTACTGTCTCACGAGCGACGCGGGGGACACGGCCGAACTCCCGCGCCGCTAGGACGGTGCCCGCGCGCGGGCCAAGCGCCGGACGTCGCGTCGCGTCGCGCTCCGCACGCCGCGCACGCCGCGCACGCCGCGAGCGCCGCGCGCTCCGCGCTCATTCGGGTGGCGGCGCGTTCCTCGTTTGTGCGATCCTCGCGCCTCATGGTCCATCGAACCGCGTTCGCCACATGCGTCACCCTCGCCGCGCTGATGGCGTTGGCCGAGACCGCGCCCGCGCGCGCCGACGCGCCCGCGCGCGACCCGCACTCGCAGAGCCGCCCGGACGAAGTGCGCGTCACGCACGCCGACATCGATTGGACTGTCGACTTCGAGCGCCGCGAGCTGCGGGGCGCGGTGGCGTGGAGCTTCGAGCGCGTCGCTCCATCCGCGGAGTCGCTCGTGTTCGATACGCGCGGGCTTGCCATCGAGTCGGTCGAGGGAGCGCGCGGCGATGCGCGGCGCTTCGACCTGGCGTACGAGCACCCGCTTCTCGGTCGCGCGCTCGTCGTCCACCTCGAGCCGGACGATCAGCGCATCACGATTCGCTATCGCACGGGCCCCGAGTCGGCGGCGCTTCAATGGCTCGATCCCGCGCAGACTGCTGAGAAGACGCAACCGTTTCTCTTCTCGCAGGCGCAGGCGATTCTCGCGCGCACCATGCTTCCGTGCCAGGACTCGCCGGCCGTGCGGATCACCTACTCGGCAAACGTCCGCGTTCCGCGTGGATTGGTGGCGGTGATGGCGGCGCGGAGCGCGGGCGCGCCCTCGCTCGCCGCCGCCGGCCCGGGCGACGCGGCACCCGACGCACGCGACACGATCTATCGATTCGAGATGCCGCAGCCGATTCCGAGTTACCTGATCGCGATCGCGGTCGGCGACATCGCGTTCGCGCCGCTCGGCCCGCGAACCGGCGTCTATGCCGAGCCCTCCGTGCTTGACCGCGCCGCATACGAATTCGCGGACACGGAAAAGATGCTCGAGTCCGCCGAGGCGCTCTTCGGGCCGTACCGGTGGGAGCGCTACGACATCATCGTTCTGCCGCCGAGCTTTCCCTACGGAGGGATGGAGAACCCGCGCCTCACCTTCGCGACGCCCACCGTTCTCGCCGGCGACCGGTCGCTCGTCGCGCTCATCGCGCACGAACTCGCGCACTCGTGGTCGGGAAACCTTGTCACGAACGCGACGTGGGCCGACTTCTGGCTCAACGAAGGGTTCACGGTCTACTTCGAGCGGCGCATCATCGAGGCGGTGTACGGCGTGGAGCGCGCGGAGATGGAAGCGCTTCTCGGCTGGGAAGATCTCCACAAGGAGTTGAAGCAGCTCGCGCCGGACGACACGCGGCTCGTGCAGCGCTCGATCGCGCGTAAGGATCCGGACGAGGGGATCACGTCGATCGCGTACGAAAAGGGCTGCCTTTTCCTCCGCTTGATCGAGGAGGCTGTCGGTCGCGAGCGTTTCGATCCGTTTCTGCGCCGCTGGTTCGACACGAACGCGTTCACGAGCCGGACGAGCGCCGAGTTCGAGCGCGTGTTGCGGCGCGAGTTGTTCGCCGGCCAGGCCGCGCGCACGCGCGCGCTCGGCGTTTCCGGATGGCTCTACGAGCCGGGCCTTCCTGACAACGCACCGCGCGCCCGGAGCGCGGCGCTCGACGCCGCCGCGGACGCCGCCCGCGCGTTCGCTGCCGGAAGGACGCGTGCGGCCGCGCTCCCCGCGCGCGGCTGGACGACGCACGAGTGGCTGCAGTTCCTCCACGCGCTGCCGCCGAAACTGACCGTGGCGCAGTTGCGCGAACTCGACGCCGCGTGGGCGCTCACGAACACGACCAACAACGAGATCCTCGCGCACTGGCTCGAGATCTCGCTGCGCGGCGGCTACGCGGAGATCGACGCGGCGCTCGCGCGTTTCCTCACGACGCAGGGGCGCCGCAAATTCCTCGAGCCGCTCTACAAGGAGTTGGTGGAGACATCGCACGGAAAGCGGCGCGCGGGCGAGATCTACGCTGAGGCGCGGCCGCTCTATCATCCGATCTCGCGCGCGACCGTCGACGAGATCCTCGGCTGGACGGAGCGTGCGGCGAATTAGGTCGGCTGCCGGCGCGGCCTCGCGCGTCTTGGCGATGACGCACGATCCCGAGCGATGACGTCAGCGCGCGCCGATGTCGTGATCTGCGGCGCGGGAATCGCCGGCGTTGCGACCGCGTACCATCTCGCGGTTCGGCGCGGCGTGACGGGCGTCGTGCTCGTCGACGAACGCGAGCCGCTTTCGCTCACGAGCAGCAAGGGGACGGGCGGCTATCGCAACTGGTGGCCGGGCCCCGACGACGCGATGGTGCGGCTCATGAATCGCAGTATCGCGCTCATGGAAGAACTCGCGCGCGAGAGCGGCGACACGTTCCGGATGAACAGGCGCGGCTACGCGTTTTTCACGGCCGAGGCGCGCGGCGTTGCGGAGATGCGGAGCACGGCAGCGGCGGTTGCGGCGCTCGGCGCGGGATCGCTGCGCGAACACACCGCGGGTTCGTCGTTCGCCGACAGCCGCGCCGATGGTGGCACGACCGCGCGGAGCGGGCTTCCCGATGACGACGGCGCCGACCTCACGCTCGATCGCGCGGCGATTCGAGACGCGCTTCCATTCATCACGCCCGACGCTGTCGCCGCGCTGCACGTCCGCCGCGCGGGCACGTTCGACCCGCTTCGCTTCGGAGCGTGGCTTCTCGAACGCGTGCGCGCGGCGGGCGTCGACGTCGTGCGCGCGCGCGTCGACGGCATCGACGTCGCGAGTGGCCGCGTCCGCGGCGTGCGCCTCGCCGGCGGCGGCGCGATCGAATCGCCCCGCGTCGTGCTCGCTCCCGGTCCGCACCTCGCGCGTGTGGGCGGTGCGCTCGGCCTCGAAATCCCCGTGACGCTCGAGCTGCATGGCAAGATCATCTTCGACGATGAGCACGGCGTCGTGCCGCATGATGCGCCGCTCCTGATTTGGAACGATCCCGTGCGTCTGCCGTGGACCGACGACGAGCGCGCGCGTTTCGCCACGAACGCTGCGACGCACCGCCTCCTCGACGAGTTCCCGGCGGGCATTCACGTGCGGTCGAGCGGCGTTCGCGGCGATCGCACGCTCCAGATCATCTGGACCTACGACACGTCGGCGCGCGAGATGATTTGGCCGCCCGAGCACGACCCGCACTACGCGGAGATTCTCATCCGAGGTCTCTCGAGAATGATTCCGGCGTTCTGCGCATACCACGGCCGCGCCGCGCGCGCGCGCGTCGACGGCGGCTACTACTGCAAGACGCCGGAGAATCGCCCGATCGTCGGGCCGTTGCCCGTCGACGGCGCGTACGTCATTGCCGCGCTCTCGGGTTTCGGAGTGATGGCCTCGCAGGCCGCGGCCGAAATCGTCGCCGCGCAAATCGCCGGCGATGCCGCGCCAGCCTACGCGCGTGCGTTCCGCTATGGGCGCCACTCCGAGCCCGAGTATCAGCGGATCATTCGCGAGTGGGGCGCCGCTTCCGGACAGCTCTAGACAAAGAAACTCCCGGCGTCTCGTACGAGGCGCCGGGAGCATGAAGACGAGTGCGACGCGCGCACCCTACATCGCGAACATATCTCCCGCCTTGACGATCATGACGTCTTCCGGCTTGAGTCCGAGCGGCATTCCGATGAAGAGCTTGTCCTCCGCGAGAACCTCGTCCGCCTTCGGCGTCGGGTAGTCGATCGGCGACGGCTCGCCCGACGTGAGCGCGCGCTTCATCGCCTCCGCGTCGGTCGTGATGATCGCGTAGCGCAGCTTCGACGGGTCGATCCACTTGCGAAGCTCGGCGTTCACTTCGCTCGCGCTGACGGTCGTGAAACGCTTCCGCGATTTGTCGAGATGATTGCTCGTCCCGTAGAACGCGTCGTCGAGCGCGAAACCGATTCGCCGCGACGTGGTCATCTCCCACAAGCGCGTGTAGCCGTCGAGGAATCCCTTCGCGCGCGTAATCTCCTCTTCCGTCAGGCCGTTCTTCAGCAGCTTGTCGACCTCCCAGAGCGCGTTGCGAATCGCGAAGACGCGGTTCTGGTGCTCGACCGGCCGGATCCAAATGCTGAACTGCTGGCGCGAGCGGCCGACGTTCACGCGAGGATACGAACCCCATCCTTCCTGCCGGAAGTACTCGGCGTACGCGTAGTCGCCGTAGTTGAGGCCGCGTTTCTCGCGCAGCGATTGGAAGAGCCGGCCCGCCGACTGACGGTGTTCGCCGAACGCCGAGACGCCGAGCCAGAACGGCGCGAAGTTCGCGTCGGTCCTGCGAAGCGCAAACGGGTAACCCATCGAAATCGCCGTCGCCGGCGCTTCCTTCTCCACGATCACAACGCGCGGCCCGCTCGGCTTCGCTTCCGGGATTGCGACCGGCGCTGGCCCCTCGGGCAGTTTCGCGAACGCGCTCTTGATGCGATCGGGCAGATCTTTCGGAAATCCGCCGGCCAGACCGATCGTCAGGCGGTTGCTCGTGAACACCTTCGCCGCATGCGCCCGCACCTTCGCCAGATCGAGCGACTTGACGCCCGCGACCGTTCCGTCGACCGGGTGTCCGTACGGGTGTCCCTTGTAGAGCATCCACTCGAGCGTTTCCTTGCCGAACGTTTCGTCGTCGTTCGAGCGCAATTCATTCTCGATCGACGAAACCTGCAGGTCACGCAGGCGCCCGAACTCCTTCGGATCCCAGCGCGGATGCAGAAGCACGTCCTGCATGATCGCGAGGAAGCCGTCGAGGTGATCTTTGTGGACACGCCCCGAGAAAATCGTGACTTCCTTGTCCATTCGCAGCGAAAGTTCCGCCGCCATCGGGAAGAGCGCTTCGAGCAGTTCGGCCGACGTGAGTTTCTCGGTGCCGCCATCGGTCATGATGTTGGCGGCGAGCGCGGTGATTCCCTCTTGTCCCGCCGGATCGTCGACGGAACCGCTGCGGAAGAGGAATCGAAACGCGACGAGCGGGTTCTCGGGTTCGCTGATTGCGATGACGTGCGGCTCGGCAGCGCGCGCGCGGCCCGAGATCGCGAGAGCAGCGAAGACCGCGAGCGCGAGAATCGAAGTCAGGCTAGCGCGAACCATGGCTCTCCTCCTCTCTCGAAGCGAGCGTGACGACGGAGCGGTTGTTCTTCGTAAAATACGTCTTCGCGAACGCGACAAGATCCGCCGACGAGAGACCCGCGACGGCCTCGGCAATCTTGTCGAGCGTGGCTACGTCCCCAGTCAGGCCCGTCACGACCGCAAGGTTCACGGCGATGTCGGCGGGCGTCTCCATCTGCATCGAAAGTCCGTAGCGGAAATTCGACTGCGCGTCCCGGAAGCGCTTCTCGTCGACCTTGCCGGCGGACAGCTCCGCGATCGAACCGTCGATGAACGCTACCGCGTCGTCCGTGTGGTCGCGCTCCTTAAGCACGAGGTTGTACGACCACAAGCGCGGGTCGCGATGATCGAAGTAGTAGGCCTCGATCCGCTCGACGATCTGACGGTCGAGCACGAGCGTCTTGTAGGCGGGGCTCGTCTCGCCTATGAGATACGAATTGAGCACGTTCTGAATCGCGCAGTCCTTAAGGCTGTTCCGAGCGCCAGGCGTGTGGTACCCGACCAGGACGCGCGGCTGCGTCGGCGTATCCCATTCGTGATGCAGCCTCTTCTCCGCGGTCTGCGGAGGCTCGACGGGAATCTCCACCTTCGCCACCGAGCCACTCCACGAACCGTAGTGTTTCTTGATCTCCGCAAGCGTTGCGTCCGGGTCGAAACCGCCGACGACGAAAACGACGCAGTTGTCGGGCCGGTACCAGCGCCCGAAGAAGCTCTTCGAGTATTCGTACATCGTCGGCATCGCTTTGATGTCTTCGAGGAATCCCATCGTGGTGTGCTTGTACGTGTGCGTCGTGAACGCCAGATCGCACATCAATTCTTCGAGCTTCTGTCCCGGGTCGGCGAAGTTCTTGTTGTACTCGCCGAGCACGGCCTTCGTTTCCGTTTGGAACGCTTCCTCCTCGTACTCGAGGAACTGGAAACGGTCCGCTTCGATCTCGATGAGCTTCGCAAGGCCGCTCGACGGCCCGTAGTTCGTGTAGACCGTGACGTCGTCCGTCGTGAACGCGTTGTCCGTGACGCCCATCTTCTGAAGCTCGCCGTCGCGCGCTTCCGACGAGTAGTTCTTCGTGCCGCGAAACATCATGTGCTCGAAGAGGTGCGCGAATCCGGAGTGGCCCGGCTCGATCTCGTTTCGCGAGCCCGTGCGGACGAGCGTGTAGTACGCCGCCACGCCTTCGTGCGGCGTGTTGACGAACACAACGCGGAGTCCGTTCGCGAGCGTGTGCTCTTTGATCGGATACGGGACGACCGCCCCGGCGTGGGCGCTTCTCGCGAATGCGAGGGCGAGCCCGACGACTAGGAATGACAGGAGTGCGACTTTCAAAGCGAAACTCCTCCTTTCTGGGTCACTTTAAGGGGAAGTGCGGTACACGAGTGAGGCGAACGGGGCGAGGCTATCCCACGACTGCTCGGATTTCAAGGCGTCGAGGGGAGAGCGGGCGCCGCGGGGGAGCGGCACGTCGCGATGTTGGCTTTTACGTGTGCGCGACAGCGTGGCCATGGTCGCGGTCCGTCGTCTTCGCACCGCGAAGCGTGCCATGGCCGAAGAGCACGTGATAGCGGAAACGGTAGCCGAGGGATTCGCAGAGCGCGCGGCCGGCGGCATTCGACGCGAAGACGCCGAGGCCGATGATGTCGACGCCCTGCGCGAAGAGACGCTCGGCGAGCGCGTGGTTGACCGCGTGCGCGAGGCCCTTGCGTCGCGCGTCGTCGCGCGTCACCACGTTCGAGACGAATGCGCGCCGGTACTCGCGCGCGACGATCGGCGCCGACGCGAACGCGGCGAGCCGCCCGCCCTCGCGGATCCCGACGTGAACGCCCTCGCGAAGCTGCTCGGCCCGGAAGAAATTGCCGGGATAGCTCGCTGACAAGAGATCTTCGACCTCGCGTGCGTCGTTCGGCCCGATCTCGACGATCGTCGCGCGCCGCCGCGGCAGCGCGAGATCGCCGCGCGAAAGCGAGAAGATCAAGTCGGGCCGCGTCTCATGGAAGAAGAGGCGTTCGATCGCTTCGGCATGCGCCACCGGAACGTGAAGCCGAACCTTCTCGGGAATGTGCGGTCTCGCCGCGAGCAGCAGGTTTTCGATTCCCGCCGGCGGACCGAAGCCGAAGAGGATCGGCGAGTAGCTGGTGTTGGTCAGATAAATGAGAAACGAAATGTTCGTCGCGCCGCCCGCGCGCCAGGTCCACGCCTTGTCGCCGCTCCCGAAGGTCGCGAGAAATGCTCCGAGAAGCGCGGATCGCTCCGGATCGACCAAGAGCGAATGGAACAGACGCTTCGGATCGTCGATCTCGTGCACCGGCATCGTTTCAGAGTCCTTCCGTTGTGAGCAGAGCGAGAAGTTCTTCGCGTGCGTGGGTATCGCCCTTCGCCTCGCAGGCGCTCACGCCGCGCGCGACCATCGCTTTCGCATGCTCGCGCTGACCGGCCGCGACGAGCGCGCGCGCCGCTTGATAGTACGCGGCCGTGTACTGCGGGTTGAGTTCGAGCAATCCGTCGAAGGTCGCGATCGCATCGTCGAACTGGCCGAGTTTCACTTGCTCCATCGCGAGGCCGTAGCGCGCGAATGCGTCGTTCGGCCGCGTCGCGACGAAGTTGCGCATGGCGTCGAGCCGTGAAGGCGCGTTCATGGAGCGGATGATAGCGGCTGCACTATGACGCTGCAACCGCGCGGGGCGCGCTTCCGATCTTGCGGAGCGCCACGACGACGGATGCGTAGACGACCGTGCCGAGCGCGCCGGTCGCGCAGAGGGCGATCATTCGCGCCGCGCGCGACGGTTCCGCCTCGCCGCCGGCAAGAAATCCGAGCGGCGTCCACGCGATGAATGCCGCCATCACGCTGCCCGCGGCGATGCTCTCGACGAACACGCGCACGACCGCGCCCTCGCCGACGCCGCCGTGCCGCCGGCGAAGATAGATGAGCGCGCACACGACGTTGACCGCGCTCGCTATCGACGTGCCGAGCGCAAGCCCGGCGACGCCGAGCGGCTTGATGAGCGCGAGCGCAACGAGCAGGTTCGACGCGAGCCAAGCCAGATCGATGAACATTCGCGCGCGCATTTCCTTCATCGCGTGGAAGACGCGCCCGAGGAGCATGTTCAGCCCGAGGGTCGGCAGCCCGATCGAGTACATCACAAGCGCGCTCGCCGTCGCGTCCGTGGCCGACGCATCGAACTTTCCGCGCTCATAGAGAATCGCGACGATCTCGCGGCTCTTCACGGCAGCGACGACGGCGAACGGGACGATGATCGCGAGCAGGTAGCCCGCGTCGCGCCGGAACGCGGCGCGAAAGCCTGCCATTTCGCCGCGCGAGATGAGCGCAGCCATGTCGGTAAACATCACGGTGACGAGTGTTCCGGCGAAGATCTGGAGCGTGAGCTGATTGACCGTGGTCGCATAGCCGAGCGCCGAGACGCTTCCGGGGTCGAGGAGCGAGCCGAGAATCTTGTCCGTCATGAAGAGCGCCTGCACGATCACAGACGAGAGAAGAACCGGGCGCGCAAGCGAGAGGAGTTTCGCAAGAAGCGGATCGCGCCACGCTGGCCGCACGAAGCGAATGAATCCGAGGCGCGCCATCGCGGGAATCTGCACGAGAACGCGCAGAAGTGCGGCCGCGACGAAACTCACCGGCAGCGCGAGGCCGCCGAGGGAATCGCGAAGTCCGAGAATGCACGCGACCGTGACGCCGCCCTGCAGAATCGGAATCATTCCGGGAAGCCAGAAGACGCGCCGCACGTTCAGAAGCGCCGACATGTAGCCGCCGATGCCCGTGAGGATCGTGCCGACGGCCATGAGTCGCGTCATCCGAATCGCGATCGCGAGTGTCTCGCCGTCGAAGCCGGGAGCGGCGATCGCGATCGCCAGCCGCGGCGCGGCCAACAGCACGAGCGTGAAGATCGCAAGCGGCGCGGAGAAGATGATCATGATCGCGTTGAGGAATCCGATCGTCTTTCGCTCGTCGTTCTGCGCGGAGTGATCGAAGTAGAGCGGAATGAAGAGCGTCGTGAAGACGCCGACGCCGATGTTCGCGAGGAAGGACGCGAGGTAGAGGCAGACGAAGTACGCGTCGGTCTCCGACTGAGCGCCGAACGACGACGCGATGAGAAGCTGAACGACGAATCCCATCGGCTTCGCCGCGAGGGTGAGCGCCATGAGCGAGAAGACGTCGCGGCGTTCGCGAAGGCGTGCGAGGAATCCTGTTGATCGCGGCGGCGGCGACGTAGCCGCGCCCGGGGCGGAAGGGTCTGTCGCGGAGGAAATCATCGGAGCGCGCGCATCATATCACCCGGGGCGGCCGGAGCCGTTATGAGAAGGGCCCCGGCCTGTTCGGCCAGGGCCCCGAAAATCTCGTGCGCCCCGTGGGACGCACGCCGCGAGAGCGGCGGCCGTGGGAGGTCCGAGGGCTGGGTTCGGAACCTCTCGATCGACGGCTCGCCCGCGTCTTCGCGCGAGAACACAATGAGTTGTCGGCGGAATGCGCGGCGGACTGAAGGGACTTCGTCGCGCGGCGCCGCAAAAAAATCCGCAGCCGGCCCAAAATTTTTTCCCATGTTTCGAGTCACGAGCCGCGCGACACCGTCGACGGGCCGCGTCGCCGCTCGGCTGACCTGCCATGTTGCCAACACGTTACCCGCCGCGCGAAAGGACCAACCCCGCGCGCGCGCCGTGGCACGGAACGTGATGTAGCGGGACCGGACGCACGAACGAAGGTCCAGGTTCCCACAGGGGAGCGGCGCTAGTTGCCGGAAACATCTAAGGCAACACACCACGAAGACGGCGCTAGGTCGCTTCCTTGCGGGAACCGGCGAGAAAAGTCGCCAACGCTCGAACGCGGAAAATGTGAGAGCGGGGAGGAAGGCGCTCGAAGGGTGAACTGGGGCGTGCACCTAAGAGAGATGTCCTTCACTCCCCGTTTTCTTTTCCATCGCGGCCCCACCCGGGCCGTGAACCGATTTCGGGGAGACATTGCTAGGGTGGTTTTCACGAGGCCAATCGAGATTCGATCACCGGTGACCAGGCGCCGGTGGAATCCCGAAGAGAGCCTCGCGATGCGGAGCCCGACAGGTGCGCTCCCCGCTGAATTCAATCGGGCGAATCGAGCCCTTCAGCGTACGACAGCGCTTGCGCGATCCCTCTCGAGAATCGTTCTCCAATCCTCCGAAATTTCAACCGAGCGCCCCGCGCGAAAATCGTACTGAACGAGCGTCGTCTCTGCTCGCGCGACCAGTCTCCCGCTCGACTCCTCCCGTAATTCATACTGAAGCGCCCACGACTTTGTGCCGATTCGCGTGGGCCAGAGCCCGATGACGAGTCGCTCGTGTAGAAACGCGGGGGAGTGATACGTGCACGAGATGCTCCCGAGGATGAAGTCGAAATCGTCGATCGTGCGAGCACCGCGACGTGCGGTGTAGTAGTGGGTGCGCGCCACTTCTAAGTACGAGAGATAGACCGCGTGGTTGACGTGGCCGAGGCCGTCGAGGTCGCGAAGAGACACCTCCACGGTGTATTGATACGCGCCGCGCCTCGGAGAATCGTTCGCGAGGCGCTCGGGCGTGCGGGGTTCGGGCGCGGGCAACGTCAGTACGCCGCGAGATCGCGGATCGCGCGCTCGATCCCTTCCTTCTGCGGAAGGGTCGCGTCTTCGAGGACCGGGGCGTAGCCGACTGGCGTGTCGAGCCCGCCGATGCGCCGAACGGGGGCGTCGAGCCACTCGAACAGTTCGTCGGCCGCGCGGCTCGCGATCTCGGCGCCGTAGCCGAACGAAAGATGGTCCTCGTGCGCGACGAGCAGTCGCGACGTCTTCCGAACGCTCGCGGCGATCGTCTCCCAGTCGTAGGGGGCGAGGCTGCGCAGGTCGATCACCTCCGCGTCGACGGCGCCCTCCTTCGCGAGCGCCTCCGCGGCCATGAACGCGCGGCGCACGACGGCGCCGTATGTGACGACCGTCACGTCGCTCCCCTCACGCACGACCTTCGCCTTCCCGAACGGAATCATGTAGTCGGGTCCGGGGTAGACGCCTTTCGCGTACGGCTGCCGGTAGAGGTGCTTGTGCTCGAGGAAGAGGACGGGATCATCGCAGCGAATCGCCGTGCGCAAAAGTCCGTTCGCGTCGAGCGCGGTCGACGGCATGACGACGCGCAATCCCGGACAGTGCGTAAAGATCACCTCGCCCGACTGGCTGTGGTAGACCGCACCGCCCTGCAAGTATCCCCCGATCGGGACGCGGATCACGACGGGGCACGAGAACGCGCCATTCGAGCGCCAGCGCATCATCGAGAGTTCGTCGCGAATCTGCATCATCGCTGGCCAGATGTAGTCGAAGAACTGAATCTCGACGACGGGTTTAAGGCCGCGAGTCGCCCAGCCGACGGCACGGCCGACGATGTTCGCCTCGGCGAGCGGCGAGTTGAAGACGCGCTTGCCGCCGAACGCCTTTTGCAATCCGTGAGTGACTTTAAAGACGCCGCCTTTGCCGTTGCACTCGTCGAGAATCTCGGAGCGGCTCGCGTCGGCGACGTCCTCGCCGAAGACGACGATGCGCGCATCGCGCGCCATTTCATCGCGAAGGCAGCGGTTGATCAGTTCGACCGTCGAGACGGCGGGCTCGGCGCTCGCCGCCGGTAACGTATCGAACTCGCGGCTTCTCGGGTCGACAGCTTCCGAGTAGACGTGGAGCGTGGCGGAAGAGGGCTCGGGAACCGGGGAGGCGAGCGCCTCCTCGAGCCCGCGTTGAATCTCAGCGTCGACGTCGCGCCCGATCGCCGCGAGTTCATCCGCGGTCGCGATCTTTTCGCCGAGAAGTCGCGCGCGCAGCCGCTCGATCGGGTCGGTCTGCGACTCGGCTTCGATTTCGCGCTTTGGCCGGTACGCGGCGTGGTCATCCGAAAGCGAGTGCGAGTACGGGCGCGTGCACGTGGCGTGAACGAATGCCGGGCCGCGTGTTTCGCGAATGTGCCGCACCGCCTCGCCGAAGATGTGGTGCGAAGCCTCCGCGTCGGTGCCGTCGACCTTGAAGCAGCGCAGATTCGGAAAGCCGGAGACGAGGCGTGAGATGTCGCCGCCCGAAACGCCGACCTCCACCGGAACGGAGATCGCGTAACCGTTGTCTTCGACGACCACGAGCACAGGAAGATTGAGATTCGTGAGCGAATTGAGCGCCTCCCAGAATTCGCCCTCGCTCGTCGTGCCGTCGCCGAGAGTGAAGACGACGACCTCGTCGCTCTGGAAACTCGACGCGCGCGCGCGCGCCTCGGCGATCTCGTGAAGATAGCGCCCGCCCTCGGCGCACCCGACCGCTTGCAAGCACTGCGTGCCGGTCGGGCTTCCCTGCGAGACGATGTTGAGCGCCTTGTGCCCCCAGTGCGACGGCATCTGCCGGCCGCCGGAGTTCGGATCGTCAGCCGTGCCGAGCCCTTCGCGGAACATCTCGGCGGGCGTCATGCCGAGCGTCAAGCAGAGCGCGCGGTCGCGGTAGTACGGGAAGAACCAGTCGTAGCCCGCGCGCAGGTGCAGCCCGGCCGCAACCAAGAGCGCCTCGTGCCCCGCGCCTGAGATCTGGAAGAAAATCTGATTCTTGCGCTTGAGCTTGATCTCTTCGTCGTCGATGCGCCGCGAGAGCAGCATCAATCGATAGATTCGCAGAAGGGTTTCGCGCGAGAGCTTGGGCGCCAGCGTGGATTTCGCGGCGTCGCGTGTGTCGCGCGACGCGGGGGCGCTCCTCGGAGCGCGTGACGCGGCGGTTCCGTTCCGCACTTTCATCGAATTGGATTCCTCGAAGGCTCTGTTGCGTTTCAGAGTCGCGCGATCGCGCGAAGTCGGGCGAGTATAGCCGACCGCGCGGAGGGAAGGCAACGCGGCGCTTGGGGCGCGCGGCGTGGTGCGCGACGCGGGGCGTTGCCGGCGCCGGCAGCTACTTGCGGACGATCGAAACTCGAAGCGCGTGGGACTGCTCGCCGGCGGTAAGGCGAGCGAAGTAGACACCCGAGGCGACCGGCGTGCCGTCGCGCGCGGCGCCGTCCCAGGTCGCCTCGTGCACGCCCGGTGCGAGCGGGCCGAGCGCGAGTTCGCGCACGAGGCGCCCGCCGACGTCGTAGATCGCAAGCTGCGCATCGCCGGATGCGGGCACGGAGAAGCGCAACCGCGTCTGCGACCGCGCCGGATTCGGTTGCGCCATTAGAATTCTCGGAGCGGCGCTCGGGCTCGCGCTGGATGGCGTTGCGTCTGGATCCGTGACCGCGGTGCAATCGTAGATCGTGGTCGGCGGAAAGAACCACACACCCGCCGGAAGCGGGGCCTCGAAACGCTGCACGATCGTGCGCGATGGATCCGGCGGGTAGTACGAGTTGACCGGCGTCAGATCTCCCGCGATCGAAAGATGATCGATTCGCCACGCGCCCTTCGTATCGAGAGCCGGCAGCGGCGACTGATCGCTCTTGGTCAGGTCGCTTCGGAATCGAAATCGAACAACGAGCGGCACACTCGTGTTGTCGGGGACGTTGGCTCCCGCGACGATGACCGAAAACGGTTCGTAGCGAGCGCAAAGATGCGGCTCCGTTGCCCAGTCGACGCATCCGATCGAATCGGGGTTCGAGATGCCGCTGTAGCGTGCGACCTCGCGCCAATTCGTGATCGTGTCCGCGATGACGCCGACGCCCAGCGAGATCGTGCAGAGATCGTGCGCCTTTTCCGTCGAGTAGAGTTGCACGCCGCCGAGCGTCATTCCTTGCGCGGCTTGGAACGTCGTGCGCGTTCCGAGCCGAAGATACGCGGGCGCGTCCCAACAGGCGCCGTATCCGGTGCCGCCGCTGTAGCCGGGCGGATTGAGCGAGCCGCACCAGAGCGATCGCGTCTCGCCGGAGACCGTGTAGTCGTCGTACGTCGATTGGCTCCAACGCGACGAAATGAACGTCGGAGGACACTCCGGTTCGGAGACCCCGCACGAACCCTGGAAGATCGCCTGTCCCGATGCGTGCACCGTGTCGCCTTCGACGAGGATGTTGAACGTGATCGTGTTCATGGTTCCGAGGGGCAAGCCGCCGGGCGGGAGTGAGATCGTCAGCGGGACGACGACTGTTGTCGCAAGGCCGCCGGTAATCACCCCGGTCAGCGGCGTGACATCGAAAAGCGCGGAGGGAGTCGCGAGCGGGTCCGGGTTCGCGATGGTGACCGTAAACGGGAGCGGTGCGAGCGCGGCGTTCGCATGCGCCTGCTTGTCGCGTTCGGCGGGGACGCCGGGGTACGGCGCGGGCCCCGCGGGCGTCACGATCGTGATCGGTTTCTGAAGCGGCGCGTCGACGATCACGTCCGATTCATCGCTGACCGCCGACGGATAACTGATCGGCGGGCGGACCGCGACGAGTTGGTCCGCGACGATGACCGGTCCGGCGATCACCGGCGTCAGTGTGAGCGTAAACGTGAAGTCGCCGGGAACTAGGGACCCGGCGAACGTCTCATCGATCAGCGTGTCTTTCAGCGAAGGGACGAGCACGGTGCCCATCAAGACGCCGAAGCCGGAGGCGATCGTCCAATCGAACTCGGTATCGAGAAGCGTGTTGTTCTGGATGCGGAAGCGAAGCGGAGCCGGATCGCCCGGGTAGACCGCGACGTCGGCGCCATCGACCACGAAGTCGGATTCCGCGAGCGCGGGAACCGCGATGAGGACCACCGCGGCGACGATCATGAGCAGTGTGAGTCGAGCCGTGCGCATTCCGAACGCCTTCCTTTCTATTTACCGGACGGGCCGCAAGTATAGCAGAGCGAGTGCTTCGCCCGGTGCTAGCGAATCGAGCCTCCGCCCAGGACGATGGCGCTGGCCCAATAGAACGGATGCGAGCGGTGAGATTGCTCGCGCGCCCAGCGCCGTTGTGTTCGAGCCAGTGCGCCGGCGGGGCGGAGGCCGACGAGACTCTCGTGGAATTCCACCATGAAGTCCGCGGAGGCGCGGTCCGCTATCGGCCAGAGCGTCGCAACGACCGACCGCGCGCCGGCCGAAAGGAATGCTCGCGCGAGGCTGACAATTTCGTCGCCCGGCGGAAGTTCGGCGGCAAACCCGCCCCCAAGAGCGGTACCGCACCCGGAGAGAACGGCAAGATCCGCGCTCATCGAAAGCTGCATGATCTCGTGAGCCTCGAGGAATCCGTCGTCGCCGTTGCCGGGGGCGAGTTCGAGCGCCGCGAAGAGCGGGCTAACGCGGCTCTGGCGGCCGTGCGCCGCGATGTGAATGCGGCCCGCGCGCGCGCAGCGCGATTTCCATGTGCTCTCGATCGCGGCGTTGCCCGTGAGCGCCGTGACCTCGCGAAGCCCGTCGTATCCCTTCGCGATGCGACGCGCCTCCTCCTCCGCGAATGGAAGCGCATCGCGTCCAGCGTGTGTGGCGCCGCCCAGGACGAGCATCTCGCCGCGCGAGGTCGGCTCGGTGGCATCGAGCGCGGGCTCCCGCCGGCCGGCGAGCGCAAGTAGCGACGCCGAAGGCAGCGTCACGAGTTCGAATTGGTCGATGAGGCGCGCGCCGTCCGGACGGACCAGCGCCGCGAACGGCACGTGATGAAGTTCGGCGTGGGGAACGACGTAGAGCCGCTGCGCGCCATGGAGCGCGTCCGCGCGGAGCGCGGCGCCAATCAGGGTTTCGCCGAGAAGCGCGAGCACGCCGTCGAGATCGCCCCGCGGCGATGCAGGGTCTTGGAGCAACGCGCGCGCGGCACGAACGCGGTCGGCGATCTCGTCGCGCGACGCGCCGGTTGCGAAGACCCGCGTTTCCGCAGGCGTGACGACGAAGAGGACGAGGCCATCGCGCGCGAAGAAGTAATCGAGGATCGCCTCGCCGCCGCGCAGCGCGCCTCGAACTTCGTCAAGTGATGCGGGGCGCGCGTCGGCCGCCGCGTCGCGCTCGAGCGCCGGGAGCGCGGCGCGCTCATAGTCCGCGCTCGCCTCGCGCAGGCTCGCGGCGATCACGCCCGCGGCTTCCTCTTCCGCGGGCTCGATTCCGTTCGCTTCGATGGCCGCCCATTGAGCGCCGAGCGCGGCGACCTGCTGCCGCGCCGCGCGCGCCGCGTCCGCGCGCGCCGGATCGTGCCCCGCCGCACCGCCGCGATCGCCCGCCATCGCGTCGAGAAACGCGCGTGCGCGCGCCCGCTCGGCGATCAAGAACGCATCGGAGTCGCGCTCGAGTCCGAGGAGAATCGACACGGCTGCGCCGTAGACGCTCTCTTTGTCTTCGACGTAGCGCGCTCGCTCGCGCTGGCCGAGAACGCGTCCCCGCACGTCCTCGATCGTCTCGATGCCGCGCGCGAGTGACGCAGCGGCGCGTTCGCGATCCCCGGAGCGTTCGAACGCCTCGGACCGCGCGAGATCGATCTGCCACGAGAGGTCGCGGTAGAAGCCGCCCGGAAGCGCGGCCTCGGCGCGCGTGAGGAGCGCGGCCGCCTCGCGCGCATCGCCGCGAACGGTCGCAACGCGCGCTGATGTCCACAGCGCGCGCGCACGCTCCTCCGTCGCGCCGCAGCGCGCGGCAAGCGTGGCGGCGGAGTCGGCGGCCGCGCGCGCGGCGTCGATCTCGCCGGAGAGGAAAAGCGCGTGCGCTTCCTGGTTCTTCGCGGCGACGCGTCCGAGCGCGTCCTCGGTTTCCTCGAGCGCGCGCGCGGCGGTTTCGAAGCGGCGGCCCGCTTCCGGAAAATCGCCGAGCCGCGCGAAGAGTTCGCCGAGCCGCGTTTCGGCGAGACCCTCCGCGGCGCGGTCGCCGATCTCTCTTGCGCCCGCCGCGGCCTCGCGAAGCGGCCGGAGCGCCTCCTCGAATTCGTTCACGTCGCGCAGAATCGCGCCGCGCGTCACGAGCAGATACAGCCTCTCCCGCCGCAGGCCCTGCGCCTCGCAGACGCGAATCGCCGAATCGATCGTGTCCGCCGCGGCGGAATAGTCGCCGCGCGCGAGCAGCACGCGAGCGAGGTTCTCGATGTCGGCGACGATCGACTTCGCATCGCCGGCCGCGATGTCGCGTGCGAGCGCCGCGTGGTGCAGGCTCTCGGCGCGCGCGACCTCGCCGAGGGAGAAGAGGACGTTCGCGAGGTTCGATTCCGCGTGCGACGCGAGCGCCGCATCTTCGCGCGCGACCGCGAGCGCGAGAGTCGACTCGAGCGTCGCGCGCGCCGCGCGCATGTCCCCGAGCATCTGCTGAATGATTCCGAGATTGTGAAGCGCGGCCGCCTCGATCGCCCCGAGATTGCGCGCGCGCGCAATCGCAATCGCCTGCTCGTACTCGCGCCCCGCGTCGCGGAATCGCCCGCGCGCTAGGAGCACGTTGCCGAGGTTGTTGCGGAACTCGGCCTCGCGCTCGCCGTCGGCGGCGGCGGTCGCGAGCTCCAGCGCGCGCGCAAAGCTGCTCTCTGCCGCCGCGTACTCGCCACGATCCATCCTCACCGTCGCGAGGTGTCCGGTCGCCCAGCTCTCGCCGCGTGCGTCGCCGATCCGTGCCGCCGCCGCGCTCGCGCGCGCCAATCGCTCCGCCGCGCGCGTCCGATCGTCCGACGCAAGATCGATGAGCCCGAGGTTCATCTCGAGATAGCCTTCGCGGTAACGATCGCCGATGCGTTGATAGCGCTCGAGCGCGCTTTCGAAGTCGCGGCGCGCCGCGGCGAGGTTGCTCGAGAGAAACGCGCTGAAGCCGGAGGCGTAGAGGGATTCGGCGAGCACCTTCTCGGCGCGATCGCTCGTAGCCCATCTTTCGTTGAGCGCGAGAATCGTGTCGATGAGCGCACTCGCCCGGCGCGGCCGCGCGGCGTCCGCGAGGCGGTGCGCGTCGCGGATCCACGCGTTCGCCGCGTTCGCGTCGCCCGCGGCCTCGGCGCGCAGAGCTTCCCGCAGCATTACCGACGCGACATCGGGCGCGCGCGCGAGGTTCTCGAGCACGAGCGCGCTCGCGGAATCGGCTGCCCCGCGCGCGACGAATTCACGAAACGCGGCGGCGAGGTCGTCGTTGCGCGACGCGTGCGCGCGCGACGGAAGAAACGCGCCCACGACGGCGGCGACGAGTGCCACGAGCGCCACGAGTGCGACGACGCGGCGCCGCCGTCGCGCGACACCCGCTCGCGCTACTCGAAGTTCAGCGTGCGCGTCAGCGACTCGATCTTCCGCTCGCCCGCGAACGACTCGATCCAGAAGAGAACCCGACCTGCGCCGGCGAGCTTCGTTTCGTCGATCCGCGGCGTCCATCGTGTCTCCACAGTTCGAATCTCAGAGAGGATCGTGCCGTCGACGGCGGCGAGTACCGCGCGATAAGAGGTCGCGCCCGCCGCGCGCGTCCACGCGAACTCGAAGGTTCCTGTCGCTAACGCCGCGCGCGTTACGCGATCCGCCGCGGGCCGGATGATCGCGAAGCCCGCGGTGTCCGTGCTGTCGCGCGTTCCGCCCTCGTCGGGTGGCCCGCCGGGGCCCGAGCGCGCCAGCGGCAAGAGCGTGACCGCGAGCAAGACGAGTGCGAGCGCGCCCGCCGGGCGCAGCCATCGCGCCGAACCACCCGGCGCTGGCCAAAGAAAACCGAGGAGTCGCGAAGCGAGCGAAGGGCTGGGTAAGCCCTGCAGCTCACCCTCCGTCTCGCGCTCCTCGGAAAGAGCAAACCCCCGCGCGGCGTAGCGGTGCGGCGCCGCGTCGGGTGCCATGACTCGGAGGTCTCGCATGTAGTCGGCGAGAGCAACGCGGCAATTTTCGCACGCCGCGACGTGAGCAACAAGCTCTTGCCGCCGGCCGTCGCCGGGATTGCCTTCGGCGAGCATCGCCAGGTCGAATTCGTCCGGATGAGCGTCGGCCACGGCCGCGCGGACGCTCGCGTTTCGCGCGGCCGGGATCGCTCCGGCGACCCGCGCTTCGAACCGAATCGCCTCGCGGCAGGCGGCGCATCCGAGGATGTGCTCGGCGATCTCGTCGCGCTCTGCGTTCGCGAGGTTTCCGTCGCGCCACTCCAGCAGTGTTTCGAGCTTGGGGCACATCGTTTATCAGCTCCCGTCTGATCGCCGCGCCGAGCCTTCGCCGCGCGCGATGGGTGCGCGGCCGACTGGCGCGAACTTGGATTGGACCGATCTTGCGGAGCCGTGCGCGTGCGCTCGTTCTGCTCCGCCTTCACCGTTGCACGTGCAGCCATAACGGAAGGCGGGTCGAAGTTTCCTTTGGCGGTCCATCTTATCCAACTTTCCCCTCGGCCGCGTGGGCCCGGAGTCGCTCGACGATGCGCGCGATCCGGTTGTAGATCGCCTTCGCCGTGGGTGCGCCGACGATGCGCGCGACCTCCTCCGCCGACAATCGATCCTCGTACCGCAGCTTGAGCAATAGCCGCTCGTCATCGCTGAGCGCCGCCAGCAGCCGCTCCGTTTCCTTTTGCGCGATGTCGCGATCGAGCGCGGCGTCGGGCGACTCGGGCGCGGTGAATCCCGCGGCGGCCGCGCCCTCGGTGGCGTCGGCCTCGAGCGCGAACGGCGCGTTCGGATCGTCGAACGAGACGTGGTGCACGGCCCCGCGCGGCGCGCCCCACGCGAGCGGGTGCCCGGAGTCGGCGAGCGCCGCCGCGAGCGCGTGCGCACGCCGCACGATCTCGCCGACCCCGATCGCCGGATCGTGCCGCGCACGCACCTCCTCGCACGCCTCCGCGTAACTCATGCGCGACCAATACAAACACCGAAACAGAGTTTGTCCCGCGGCGTTCATCTCCTCGACGACCTTCGGAAGAGCGCGGCGGCCCTTGTGGTGGCGCAGAAAATCGAGCGCGAGGTTGCGCGTAACGAACTTCAGCCATGCGGTGAAGGGAGCGTCGCCGGTGCGCGCGCGTTCGCGGTACTTCTCGAAGCGCCGGAAATTGTCGGCGCGGTACGCCTCCATCACGAAGACGTACGCGTCCATCTTCAGATCGGGATCCGGGAGGTAGTTCGCGAGGATCGCGACGATGAGGTCGGTATGCGCGTCGACGAACGATTTCCACGCTTTCTCGGGATCGCGATCGAGATCGTCGAGGAAAGGAGGTTGGGGCGCCAAGGGGCCTCCGGCCGGCATGAGCGATTCAGGCGCGCGAGTCGGCCCGAACGAGGCGAAAGTCTAACAGCGGCAATCGTATCGAGCAACACTCGCGCGCGGCACGATTCGGGCGAATGCCGCGCTGCGCGGCACGTTTTGCGCGGCTCGTTCTTTGCTTGCCACTCGCGCGAGCCGGCCTTAGAATCGCGCCCTGTTTTGGTCCACGCCCGCCGCACACGGCGTCGTCCCAAACCCAAGATTCCTGTCGCATCTGAAAAATAGAGGGAGACGATCGTCATGCCGCAAGACCGTCACGTGACACGAACCATCGCCGAGTTCGCCGTCGGACTCGAATACGACCACCTCTCCGCCGACGCGATCGCCGCGACGAAGCGCTTCCTGATCGACTCGATTGCGTGCGCGTTCGGCGGCTACCGCACCGAGGACGCGACGATCTTGCGCGAACTTCACGCCGAGATCGGCGGCAATGCCGAGTCGACGGTGTTCGTCAGCGGCGAGCAGACCTCCGCGCTTTCCGCGACGCTGCTCAACTCGCACCTGATTCGCGCACTCGACTACAACGACATCTACTGGAAGCAGGATCCGAGTCATCCGTCCGACATCATCCCCTCGGCGCTCTCGCTCGCGGAACGCGAGGGACGCAGCGGCCGCGATCTGATCGTCGGCATCGTCCTCGCGTACGAGTTCGAGATGCGCCTCTGCGAAGCGGCGTTCCCGGGGATTCGCGAATACGGCTGGCATCACGCGACGCTGACGGGTCTGGCCTCGCCGATCGCCGCCGGCAAGATGCTCGACCTCAACGTCGATCAGATGGTCCACGCGATCGGCATTTCGGGGGCGCGCTCGTGCACTCTCGGCGCGGTGACGGCCGGCAAACTCACGATGATGAAGAACACGGTCGATCCGCTCGCGGCGCAGAACGGCGTGCTCGCCGCGCTTCTCGCGGAGCGCGGTTTCACGGGCCCCGAGCACGTTATCGACGGCAAGGAAGGTCTCACGCACGTCTTCGGCCACGAGTGGAAGCTCAACATCCTGACCGACGGCTTGGGCGAATCGTTCCGCATCGCGAACTGCAGCATGAAGGGCTTCCCGACGGAGGCGCTCACGCACGCGCCGCTCACTGCCGTGCTTCGCATCGTGAAGGGGCAGCAGGTCGGCCCCGACGACGTCGAGTCAATCGAGGTCAAGACCATCAAGCGCGCCGCGGATATCCTCTCCGATCCGTCGAAGTACAATCCGACATCGAAGGAGACGGCGGATCACAGCTTGCCTTGGTGCATCGCGGCGGCGGTGGCGCGCGGGCGCGTGACGCCGGCCGAGTTCACCGACGCGGCGCTTGCCGATGCAGCGATCCGCGGCGTGATCAACAAGATCAAGGTCGTCGCCGAGCCCGCGTTCGAAGAGTTGTTCCCGCGACTACAAGTTTGCGAGGTGACTTTCGTGCTGAAGAACGGCGAGCGCATCACCGAGCGCGTCGACTACGCAAAGGGCGACCCGCGCGATCCGATGTCGGACGAGGAACTCGCGCAGAAGTTTGCCGCGCTCTCCGAGGGGCTCCTCTCACCGCGCCGCCGCGGCGAAATCCTCTCGACGATCGAAGAACTCGAGTCGTCCGACAACGTGATCGAACTCGTCGAGTTGCTCGTCGCGGATCAGGGGAAGCGCACGGCGTCTTCAGTCTTTGTCGACGTCAAAGTCGGCGTGAAGAAGTAGCGAGGATTCGCGGGGCACGTTCTTCGCGGCGCGCGAGCCTGCGTGCGCCGCCGGGCGTTCTAAGGATTCGTTCCCCAGAGCTCGATGTCGCGAACGAGCGCGCGGCCCGGAAGCGCGCACGCGAACAGCACCGTTTGCGCCACGTCTTCGGCGCGAAGGAGCACGCCCTTCCCGCCGTGCGCCACGCCCGTGCGATCCGCGCGGCGCGTGTCGACGACGCTCGGGCTTATCACCACGACGCGAATGTTCTCGCCGCGGACCTCGTACAAGAGCGAGTGCGCCAGACCCATGAGCCCGTGTTTGGACGCCGCGTACGCGGAGCCTTCGCCGTATCCGCGTTTCCCAGCGGTCGACGACACGAAGATGATCGTGCCCCCCTTCGCATTGCGCATGAGCGGCAGTGTTTCGCGCGTCACGAGGAACGTGCCGGTAAGGTTCGTGCCGATGACGCGGTTCCAGCTCTCGAGCGAGGTTTCCGTCACGAGCCGGCGGGCGAACGACGCGGCGTTGTTGATGACGATGTCGAGGTAGCCCCACTCCGCCGTCAGCGTGCTTGCGAGCGCCTTCACGGAGTCTTCGCTCGAAATGTCCGTCGTGACGGAGAGCACGTTGCCGCCGGCCGCTTCGATCTCGCCGGCCACCGCGAGCAGTTCGGCGTCGGTGCGCGCGGCGATCGCCACGGTCGCGCCCGCGCGCGCCATCGCGAGCGCGATCTCGCGCCCGATGCCGCGCCCCGCGCCCGTCACGAGCGCGCGCTTGCCTGCGAGTACCCCGTCAGCCATGCGCCCGAGCGTAACGGAGTCGCGCACCGATCACAAGCCGCCATGCCGCGCGCGTCAAAAAGAATCGCGGCCCCCGCGTTTGCGGGAGCCGCGATCGGTGCGATCGAGAGGAATCGAGTCTAGACAGTATGGAACGACCGGCTCGCGGTCGTAGAGTCGGGTTCTCTCGCGAGAGAGGCCGACAGGTGGCGGACATGCCGCCACGCTCGATCGCGGGTTAACGCTCGCGGCGTCAGAGCCGCA
>JBJXGV010000034.1:0-3278 GCA_046160485.1 bacterium
CCGCGCTCGCGCTCGCCCCGCGCTCGGCGCCGCGCACCGCACGCCCCAACGCCCGCGCCGCGCCCGCCCCGCACACCGCCGCCATCGCCACCTCGCGATCCGTCGCTGCCTGCATATGGATCGCAAAGCACGCCGTCACCGCGCCGGGGCGAAACCGGATCCCGAGCGTGCGCACGCGCGCCCCCGCGCGCAAGTGCCACGGCCGCGACAACGTCCCCGCGAGAAACGTCGCGGGCTGCCGCCGCCACCGCGCCCCGACAAGGCGCGAGAACGGATCGCCGAGGTGCACGATGATTTCCGGGCACGCGTCCGGCACGACGCGATCCGGCGCACGCACCGCACGTCGCGCCGAGTCCCACACCGCCCACACGCATTCGACGTACGGCCGCAACGCCGCCGCCGGCGCGTACTCGCGGTATCGAAGCGTGCTGCGTGGACTCATCGCGGGCTGGTCTCCGTGCCGGTTCTCGGCGAGCCGATCCGTCGAACGTTGACGTGGAACGAAGATGGCACCGCGCGATCGCGCGGGCGCCACATTGTACCGGGCTCCGCCGCGCATTCTCCCGCGAGAAATCCGCGACCTCCCTCCGTTATTGCCACGCGGTGCCGGACCTCGGCCCATCGATCATCCACTGTTCGTCGCACCTTGAAGGGAGGGCTTCACCCGATGTCTTCGTTCCCGCGGTCTCACGCATCCAGCCTCGCCTCCGCCTTCGCGTCCGCCACTCGACGCGTTTTCGCGGCACTCGCACTTCTCGGCCTCATGCTCGCGCTCTTGATCGTCGCCTCACCACGCACCCTGCTTGCCACCGACATCGACGGCGCCGGCGACTGCGCTCGGCCGTCGACCATGGACTTCGGCGACGCGCCGGAAGGCGTCTTCGCGTATCCCGGCATTCCTGGACGCTTCCCGACCTGCCTCGCCGCCGGCCCCGTCGGTACGCAGGATGTAACTTGCGTTCCGATCAGCACGGTCCCGGGCCCGACCGGCTTCGTGCGCCACGTCAATCCCCCGGCCGGCACGCACTACTGGCTCAACTGCAGCCCCGGCGCCGATTTCGGTATCGATAGCGAGTCCGACGCGAAGATGAACGCCAACGGCGCCATGGCGAGCACGTGCAACGCGGCGATCGCCGTCGACTGCGTCGAGGCCGCGTTCGGCATGATGTTCGGCCAGGACGAATGCCTCGGCAGCACGGACGCCGGCATCGACCCGCCGCCGATGCTCTTCGTCGCGTGCTCCACCGGCGTCGTCACCTACCGCACGTTGAACTGTTTGAACGCGCCGCGCACCGTCTACCTCAACATCCTCCTCGACATGAACCAAGACGGCGACTGGAACGACAACTTCCTCTGCGGCACCGCGTGCGCGTACGAGTGGACGGTGAAGAACACCGCCGTCGTGCTCCCGCCCGGGTGCGCCATCCAGACTTCGCCGACGTTCTTCGTCGGGCCGAACGCGGGCAACGCGTGGCTGCGCATTTCGCTTTCCGACGCGCCGGTGAGCGACGACTTCCCGTGGCGCGGCTCGGCCGGCGTCGCGGGTCAAACGCTGCTGGGCGGCGAGACCGAGGACTACCCGGTCGCGATTCGCGAGGCGGGCGGCGACGATTGCGCGCGCTACGAGGACTTCGGCGACGCGCCCGAGGGAACTGCCGCGTACCCGAGCGGCGTGCTCGGATCCTTCCCGACCTGCATCGCGCCGTCCCCTGCGGGAACGCGGACGACGGTGTGCGCGCCGATCAGCACCGTCCCCGGGATGACGGGCCACGTGCGCCACGTGTCGCCTGCGAACGAACCGATCAAGATCTGGCTCGGCTGCGGCGCGCCGCTCCCCGGCAGCGTCGACAGCGAGGTCGACGGCAAGATGAACGGCACCGGTCTCGGCGCGAGCACGTGCGATCCGGCCGTGACGGTCGATTGCGCGGAACCCGCGTTCTCCACCACGATGGTCTTCGGCCAGGACGAATGCTGGGGCGATGTCGACGCGGGCGTCATCGGCCCCGTCACGTTCTCCACGTGCGAGCTCGAGACGATCAAGGTCGACGCGTTCAACTGCCGCCAGTTCGGAGTGCAGGCATTCCTCAACATCCTCGTCGACTGGAACGAGGACGGGGACTGGAACGACAACCTCAACTGCGACGCGGAGTGCGTTTACGAGTGGAGCGTGCAGAACCTGAACGTCTTCCTCGTCCCCGGATGCAACACGTTTACTCCGGTCGTGCTCGCGGGCCCGAAGGCCGGCAACGGCTGGATGCGCGTCACGATCACGCCGTTCCCCGTGCCCGCCGACTTCCCGTGGGCCGGATCCGCGGGGATGGCCGGCGGCTCGTTCATCGCGGGCGAGACGGAGGACTACCCGGTGATCATCGAAGACGCGCGGACTGGCGTGTCGTCGGAGTCGCCGAGCGGATTCTCACTCGCGCCGCTGTCGCCGAATCCGACGACGGCCGCGACGCTCGTGCGCTTCCAGCTTCCGCACGCGAGCGACGTGAAGATCGTCGCGTACGACGTGTCGGGCCGCGCGGTGCGGACGCTCGTCGATGCGCGGATGCCCGCGGGCTCGCAGCAGCAGTCGTGGGACTTCCGCGATGACAAGGGCCGCGAGTTGCCGGCAGGCGTTTACCTCGTGCAGATGCGCGCGGGCGCCGAGTCGGTCACGCGGCGCGTGATTCGTCTGAACTAAGCGGCGCGATGGCGGCGCGCGTGTGCCGCGCGCGTCCGCCCATCGTCCGCAAGCAGCGAACAGCGAACGGCCACCTCCGCGCGAGCGGCGGTGGCCGGTTCGTTTTATTGAATGGGGTGGGTCAGCACGACCATTTGCTGAAGCGCGAGCTTCATGACGGTCCTCGATCGGCCCGGTAGTATCGCCGCTGCGGGTCTTGCGGCCCCGTGCCGATCTCGCGCACCAGCCCGCGGCCGACCATACGGGCGAGCCGGGTGCGCGTGGCGCGCGGCGTCAGGCCGATTTTCTCGGCGATCTCGCTCGTCGAATGGCCCTTGTCGCCGGAGAGGGCGGCGAGGATGGATTGGTCAGTCTCGTCGAGCACGGCGCGGCCCACCCGCGCGGTGGCGATCGTGACGCGAAAGCGTGTCGCCAGTTCTTCGAAGAGCGGCGCCGCTAGCCCCGCCGCGCGGCAGGCGGCGCTCATGCGCTAGTACCATCACATCCAGTTGGTCGCGTTACCGGAAGAGTGCGTTGGTCGGAGGGGAGTGTCTCCGGTCGAGGGCAGGTCCAGAGCGTGCCCGCACGGGGCTGTCATGCGCGCGTTTTTCGG
>JBJXGV010000035.1:0-41353 GCA_046160485.1 bacterium
CCGAGTTCAACCTCCCTCGCATCCGTGGAAGCGTGGCTTCAACCGAAAACTCCAACGCGCCTCCACACCAACCGGGGGGGACATTTCTATGTCGCAGTAGGGGGGACATTCTCACGTTGCAACGACAGGCGCGTCCCGTTCGAGCGCACCTCGCCGCGTGCGGAGCTACTTCGGCAGCGTGATCGCGTTCTTCTCGAAGAGCGTCTTAAGCCCCGCCTTGTCGATCGCCTTCGCGTACGCGTCGACCGGCGCCACGACCTTCTTCTTCACGAGCTCGATAAGCGCGTCGTTGAGAAGCGTCATCCCGTCGCCGCGCGACGTTTGCATGATCGATGGGATCTGGAACATCTTCCCTTCGCGAATCATGTTCGCGATCGCGTTGTTGACGACGAGAATCTCGAGGGCCGCGACGCGTCCGCCGCCTTGCTTCTTCAGAAGCGTCTGGCAGATGACGACCTTCAGCGAGTCCGCGAGCATGAGGCGAATCTGCCCCTGCCGGTCCGCGGGAAACTGATCGACGATGCGGCTGACGGTCGACACGGCCGTCGTCGTGTGAAGCGTTCCGAAGACGAGGTGCCCGGTCTCGGAGGTCTCGATCGCCATCTCGGTCGTCTCGAGATCGCGCATCTCGCCGACGAGGATGATGTCCGGATCCTCTCTGAGGGCCGCGCGAAGCGCATCCTTGAACGACCGCGTGTGCTCGCCGATCTCGCGCTGATTCACGAGGCACTTTCGATTCTCGTGCAAGAACTCGATCGGATCTTCGATCGTGATGATGTGATCGCTCCGCTCGGTGTTCATCTTGTCGATGAGCGCGGTCAGCGTCGTCGATTTGCCGCTCCCCGTCGGCCCCGTCACGAGTACGAGCCCCTTGTGCATCTTCGTGATGACGTTGACGATTCCCTCGGGAAGTCCGATGTCGGACGCATTCATCACCTGCGACGGAACGGTGCGGAAGACTCCGCCGACGCCCTTGCGGTCGCGGAAGAGGTTCACGCGGAATCGCCCGAGCCCTTCGGCGTGATATGCGAAATCGGTATCCTCGCGTTCCTTGAAATCGCGGCGATTCTTCGCGGGCGTCACTTCGAAGAGCATCTGCTCGACTTCGATCGGAGGAAGCACGGGAAACTCCGCGAGCGGAATCATCTCGCCGTCGACGCGAAGCGTCGGGCGATTCATCGAGGACATATGAAGGTCGGACGCACGGCGCGAGAGCATGAGCGTTAAGAAGGCGTGCAAGCGCGGTTCCGTGCCGGCGGGGCGCTCCATTCGCTCCGGCGGAGGCGTGACGCCCGCGGCCGGCGCGTCGAGATTGCTCGGCGCAGGGGGCGTCGCGCCATCGGGCCGGAAACGCACGCGCAATCCCTCGCCCTGCGCCGAGGCGACGCCAGAGACCGTAATCCCCGCTGGACTCGAATAGACGAAGTTCGCGGCGCGGTCCTTCTCGAGCCGCGCAACACCCGGTTCGCCGAGTACCGCCGTCAGAATCTTCATGATGATGGCGTCCGACATCTCGGGAACGGAGACGGCCACCGACGACCCGCCGACGACGAGGGTCGGCTTCTTTCCCTCCTCGAGAAGCAATTCGGTCGCTTGGTGCTTTCGCATCGCGACAAGCAAGAGGTCGATATCAGACATGTGCAGGCTCCTGTGACTCCGATTCGCCGCTGCCCTCGGCCCCGCAGAACTCGAGCGGCACGGCCCAGCGCACAGCGCTCTTATTCACCGCGTAGAACTCGGGCCCGCTTTTGAGACTGATGAACGAACTCGTGTTGTTCAGCACGTCGATGAGACGCGGTCCCGGCACGGAGGCGTCGGAAAGATTGACGTCGCCTTCGAGCACGACGCTGTCCACCAAATGAATCTCGGCGCGCTGAAGAATCGCGAACTCGGTGCTGGCTCCATGATGCGCGAGCGCGTCGAGCGACGCAGCGATCGCGATGATCTCTCCCTTGCCGACGATGCGAACTTCACCCGACGAAAATCGAACCGGCATGAACGGAAGCGGCTCGTTGAGGAATTCGGAGAGGCCCTGCGCGCCCTCGTGAAACGGGGAATAGAAATTGAGAAAGATCTGGCCAGACCACTCGCGTGCGCCGCGCATGAGTACGCGCACGGTGACGGCCTGCTTCGGGATCTTGAGACTCCCCTCGGACATGAGAGCGCCCTCCAACGATCGGTGACGTGCGGAAAGAACGATTCCTGATTTTCGGCCTGCGTGCGGGATTTCTTGAGCGGGGCGGTGGAGCGCTATCGCGATTGCGTAAGAGGAAGCGCGACGGTGCGCGCCTCGGCCGTGCGGCCCGCCTCGGCAAGCGCGCGCGCCAGAAGGACGCGGATTTCGCGATCCGCGGGCGCGCGATCCAGAAGCGGAGAAAGAACGCGCACCGCGCCGGCGGGATCGCCTTCCTTCAGGAGCGCTTCGCCCCACCGGCGGCGGCGCGCATCGCCGAGCGTCGTGCCCGCCGCGTCGAGCCGCGCGTACGCGGAGGAAATTCTCAGCGAGGCGAGGTGCGCGGATGGATCGGTGGAAAGCGCTGCCTCGTACTCGCGCGCGGCCGCGTCGAACTCTTCGAGTTCGAGGTGGCAGCGCGCAAGGTAGAGGCGCGAGCGCGCAAACGCAGGATAGCGATCGCGGACGGCGACGAGTTCGGAGCGCGCGCGCGGCCAGTCGCGCAGGTCGGCGAACGCGCGGCCACGCTGGTACGCGACGGACGTTTCGCCGTGGAGCGCGACGAGTTGCGCGCGCACGTGCGCGGCGTTCGCGGAGTCGGCACCGCCCGGCCCGCTCGCGTCGCGCGCGCGATCCGCAAGCGCCGATCGCAGCGCGCCCGCGGCGAGCGCGCGCGTCGGCCGGGTCTGGAGGAATCGCCGCGCGCCGTCTTCATCGCCAATCCGCGCGAGCGAACGCGCGCGCACGAAGAGAGCGGCGTCGCCGAACCAGGCGTGGCCATCGAGACCATCGCAATCCGCGGCGGCGACGGAGTCGTGGCCCGCCGCGGAGAAGAACCTTCCGGCGAGGAAGCGCCCCTCGCGCACGCCAATACTCCGCGCGGCCGCGGCAACCGCCTCGCGCGCGCGATCAGGAACCGCGGCCGTGCGCTCCGCCCCGAGCGAAGGGAGGTACTCGAGCAGATCGGGCGACCAGAGCGCGGCGGCCAGCGCGAGACGACGGTAATCCGCCATTTGGCCGCGGTCGTACGCGGCGCGCGCCTTCGCGACGAGCGGCTCCGCGGCGCGCTGCGCGAAGAACTCCGCGCGATAGCCGCGCAGAAGATCGGCCTCCGCGAGAGGCAGGAGCAACACCGCGGCGGCAATCGCCGGCACGGCGAAGGAGCGCCAGTTGCGCGCGCGAATCCGAGCGACGAACCAAGTGACCGCGACACCCGCGAACAGCGACATCGGCAGAACGACAGGCAGCCGCTGACGACTCGACACGAAGAGCGAGAGCGCGGAGAAGAAGTACGCGGCGAGTACGCCGAGGGGAAGGGCGGCGGCGCGCGGGCCGCGGAACGCAACCGCAGCGCCCGCGCATCCCAGCGCCGCGATGAGCGCGAACGAGAGCGGGGCGAGCCTGCGCGCGCGCTCCGCGAGCGCGACCGCCTGAGGGACATCGTGGAACTCGTCGCCGGAGAAAAACGCGATCGCCTTGCGCCTCTCCAGCCGCAAGTAGCCGCCGAGATCGTCGCGAATAAACGCGAGCGCGCGTTCCCGCCAAAGAGAATCCGACTCGGGCGCGCTCACACCTCGGCCGAGATCGGCCGCCGCGAGTTCGCGATACAACTCGTGTGCGTAGTCGCCGTCGCGAACGAATGCCGCGGGCATCTCGCTGAAAAGCGGCGGATACGCGACGCCCACCCCTTTCGACTCGGGATTGCTTCCTTGATGAAAAACCTGCCCGCCGCTCATCGCCTCGCCGAAGCCTCCCCCGCCCGCTGCAAGGGCGATCGCGAGCGGGATGAGGCCCGCGAGCACGCCGGCGCCAAAGAACGCCGCGCGCGCGCGCGGCTGCGGCCGCCACGGCGCGCGCTCGGGAGCCGGGAAGAAGAGCGCGACGAGCACGAACGGCGCGATCAGCAGAGCGTTCGGCCGAGTCGCGATCGCAAGCCCGCACGCAACGCCGAGTCCGGCGATCGCGCCGCGGCCGCGTCCTGCCGCGCCGAGCGCGAGCACGACCGCGAGGAGAAAAAGCGACAGAGCTTCCGGTTCGAGGGTGATTTCGTATGCGAGGAGGGTCGCGTATGTCGAGTAGAGGAACGTCGCGATGAGCGCGGAAGCGGCACCGAAAAGCGTGCGCGTCGCAACGAAGAGCAACAGCGCGGAGGCCACGCCGAGAGCGCATTGCGCGACCACGAGCGCCGCGTGGGGCTCCGCGATCAGCGATCGAGCGGCAACATGGAACCCGAGACAGAGCGGACTAAAATCGAGAAGCCGCGCGCCGAGCGGGCGACCGCTCACGATTTCGTTCGCGGCCCACGTGTACTTGCCGAAGTACTCGGCGCCGAGCGCGGCCGGCAGAAGCGCCGCGCGCGGAACGAAGGCGATCGCGGCGGCCGCGACCCAGAGTGCGACGGCAGAACGCGACGACTTCAACATTCCGCAGCGAAAACGAGCGATGAGAAAACACGTGAGAAAAAAGTGGTGCGCCCGAGAGGACTCGAACCTCTGCCACCGGCTCCGGAGGCCGGTGCTCTATCCAACTGAGCTACGGGCGCGCGACGTCGATGGACGCAAGTAGCGGAGAACTCCGTCGGCAGTGTATGCGGCGCGCCAGGCCCCGTCAACGAGCCAGACGAACTCACGCGCCGCGCCGGCGCGCGCGAGCGACACGCTGCGCGCGCGGGGCGGACGACGCGGGCGCAGCGAGTATCTCGGACACCGTCTGCACATCTTTGTCGCCGCGGCCCGACACGTTCACGATGATGAGTTCGTTTCGCGCGAAGCGTGCTCGCTCGCGCATGACGTACGCGACGGCGTGCGCGCTCTCGAGCGCGGGCATGATTCCTTCGAGCGTGGAGAGAAGCTGGAACGCGGCGAGCGCTTCGCCGTCTGTAGCATGGGTGTATTCGACGCGGCCGCTTTCGCGCAAGAAACTGTGCTCTGGTCCGATTCCGGGATAGTCGAGCCCCGCGGAAACCGAGTGCGTCGTCTTGATCTGGCCGCCCGTGTCTTGCAACACATACGAACGCGTTCCCTGGAACACGCCCGCGCGTCCGCCGCGGAAGCGAGCCGCGTGGCGTCCGGATGAGATTCCCGCTCCGCCCGCCTCGACGCCCACCATGCGCACCTTCGCGTCGTCGAGAAACTCGGTGAAAAGGCCGATCGAGTTCGAACCGCCGCCGACACACGCAACGAGCCGGTCCGGCAGCCGTCCCTCCGCGCGCAGAATCTGCCGCTTCGCCTCCTTGCCGATGACGCGATGAAAATCGCGAACCATCATCGGGTAAGGATGCGGCCCGAGCACGGAGCCGAGGATGTAGAACGTATCGCGCACATTCGTGACCCAGTCGCGCATCGCTTCGTTGATCGCGTCCTTCAGCGTGCGGCTCCCCGCGTCGACGCCGACGACGAACGCGCCGAGTGTGCGCATGCGAAAAACGTTGAGCGCCTGCCGCCGCATGTCCTCGGTCCCCATGTAGACTGTGCAGCGCAGGCCGAAGAGCGCGGCCGCCGTCGCGGTCGCCACGCCGTGCTGCCCTGCGCCGGTCTCGGCGATGACGCGCCCCTTCCCCATCGCGCGCGCCAGGAGCGCCTGTCCGATCGTGTTGTTGATCTTGTGCGCGCCGGTGTGGAGCAGATCCTCTCGCTTCAAGTAGACGCGCCCGCGACCGAGCCACTGCGACAGACGCGCCGCATGCGTCAGCGGCGTCGGCCGTCCGCAGAAGTCGCGCAACGTACGCGCGAGTTCGGCGCGGAACGCGGCCGTGCGTCCGATCGTTCTGTACGCGTGCTCCAATTCCTCGAGCGGACGCATGAGCGTCTCCGGCACGAAGCGGCCGCCGAACGCGCCGAAGTAGCCCGCGCGATCCGGGAGCCCGGTCGTCATCCGCGCGCGCGATCCTGCTCGAATTCCGTTTCGTCGCATCGATCCTCCGCTGTCGCCACGCTCGCGCTTCATGCAACGCCCGCCGCTGTTCGCGCGGCCTCCACGAAGCGCAGGACGCGATCGCGATCCTTCCGCCCGGGGGCCGACTCGACGCCGCTCGACACATCGACCGCCGCCGGGCGCACGATGCGCACCGCATGGCCGACCGTTTCGGGCGTGAGCCCGCCCGCGAGAAACACGCGGCGGTCGAGCACGGCGCTTCGCGCCAGCTCGAGATCGAGCGGCACTCCCGCGCCACCTCGTTTCTCGGCGTGGTATGGCTCGATGAGAAGCGCGTGACATCCCGCATAGTCGTCGAGCGCGCCGAGCGAGCCGGGTCCCGAAAGGCGCAACGTCTTGACGACGGGTGCGATTCGCCCCGCCTCCGCGCAATACGCCGGCGTCTCGTCGCCGTGAAGCTGGAGGATGTCGAGACTCGCGGTGCGCGCGGCGCGCGACAGCTCCGCGATCGACGCGTTGACGAATACGCCGGCGAAGAGAGGCCGGCTCGCCCGCGTGCGGCCCCGCGCATCGAGTGTTTCGCGCCACGCGGCGACATGCTCGGGCTCGACGCGGCGCGGGCTCTCCGCGAAAACGAAACCGGCGTAGTCGGCGCCCGCTTCGCATACGACCGCGAGATCCTCCACGTGCGCGATCCCGCAAATCTTCACGCGGATCACACCGCCTCCACAAGCTCGCGCGTTTTCGCTTCCGGATCGCCGCTTCTCAGAAGAGACGCGCCGACGAGAAACGTGCGGACTCCCGCGGCAACGACGCGGCGCACATCGGCCGCGGATTCGATGCCGCTCTCGCTGACGACGAGGCGCCCCGCGGGAACGCGGCGGGCAAGGCGTTCCGTGACCGCAAGATCGGTGGAAAGCGTTGCGAGATCGCGATTGTTGATCCCCACGATCGGATGCGGCGCCGGGAGCGCGAGCGCGGCGTCGAGCTCGCGCTCGTCGTGCGCCTCGACGACGACGTCGAGCCGCCATTCCGCGGCGAGCGCGTGGAGGTCGCGCAGCATCGCGCCCTCGAGCGCGCGAACGATCAGCAGCACCGCGTCCGCGCCGAGCGCACGCGACTCGACGATCTGGTACGGATCGATCAGGAACTCCTTGCGCAAGATCGGCAGGCGTGTGGCGCGGCGGCACGCGTCGATGTCGTCATCGCGGCCGCCGAAGTAGGCGGCGTCGGTAAGAACCGAAAGCGCGCGTGCGCCTCCGCGCTCATACGACGCGGCGATCGCCGCGAGATCGGGATCGCCCGCGGCGTCGCCGCGGAGCATTCCCGCGGAAGGCGACCGGCGCTTCACCTCCGCGATGATCGCGACAGCGCCTGCGTGGGCCTCCAGCGCGCGGCGAAATTCGCGCGGCGGCTCCGCGGCGTGCGCGCGGGTCTCGATGTCGGCGCGGCTTACGCGCAGCTTTCGCGCGGCGACCTCGCGGCGCTTCCCATCGAGGATTTCGTCGAGGAGCGTCTTGATCGGCGTCAGCTCCCGCGCGAGTGCTCGCGCAGCGCGTCGAGCTTCTGAAGCGCTCGCCCCGAATCGATCGCCTCGGCGGCAATGCGCGCGCCGTCGAGCAGCGTGACCGCTTCTCCGGTCACGTAGATCGCCGCCGCGGCGTTGGCGAGCGCCATGTCGCGCTGCGGGCCCAACTCGCCGGCTAGAATCCGGCGCGCGATCGTCGCGTTCTCGGCAGGCTCGCCGCCGAGCACCGTTTCGATCGGCGCTTCTTCCATGCCGAAGTCGCGCGGGCGCACGACGCGCGTCCGCACCTCGCCGCCGGAAACCTCGGCCACGAGCGTCTCCCCCGCGAGGGAGATCTCGTCGATGCCGCCGGTGCCGTGCACGACGAGCGCGCGCTTCGTGCCGAGATCGCGCAACACGCACGCAACCGGCTCGACCAGCGACCCGTCGTAGACACCGAGGAGTTGATAACACGCGCCCGCGGGATTCGTGAGCGGCCCGAGAATATTGAAGATCGTGCGCACACCGATCTCTTGCCGTGGGCCGACCGCGAATTTCATGGCGCCGTGAAGCAGCGGCGCGAAGAGGAATGCGATGCCGATGCGATCGAGCGCGATTTCGGAGCGCTGCCGCGACATGCGGATGTCGACGCCGAGCGCCTCCAGAACGTTCGCGCTCCCGGAGCGGCTCGACACCGCGTAATTGCCATGCTTGGCGACGCGGCATCCCGCACCTGCGGCGATGAACGCGGCGACCGTCGAAACGTTGAACGTGCCGCGCCCGTCGCCGCCCATGCCGCACGTGTCGATCACCTCGCGCCCGCGCGTGTCGACACGCGTCACCTTGTCGCGCATCACGCGCGCCGCGCCGAGGATCTCGTTCGCGGTCTCGCCTTTCAGACGCAGCGCGGTGATGAACGACGCGATCTGCGCGTCCGTCGCCTTGCCGGTCATGATGATCTCCATCGCCTCGCGCGATTCGTCTTCGGTCAGGTTCTGGCGATCGATCACTTTGCGTATGTGCGGCTTGAGCACGCTCGCCTCCGGAAGAGGTCCCCGCGGCCGGCGCGGCCGCGCGGCTACAGTACCACACGCGGCGCACTCGAATCCCGCGCGTGCGCGCGGCGCGAAGCGCGTCGTGTTGATCGCCCTCCGTTGCCGCAGTATCATCGCCGGCCATGAACGGCACGGATGCGACCGAGTTGCCTCTTGCAGGACGGCGAGCGCTCGTCTGCGGCGCGAGCCAAGGGATCGGGCGAGCGTGCGCCGAGGAGATCGCGAGGCTCGGTGCGCGCGTCACGCTCTTCGCGCGCAACGAGGCGGCGCTGCGCGCAGCGCTCGCTACGCTTCCCGCGCGCGCCGGCGCGGACCACGAAGTTCTCGTCGCCGACTTCTCCGATCCCGCCGCGGTGGATGCTGCGATCCGCGGGCATCTCGGCCCGGCGGGCGCGATCGAAATCCTCGTGAACAACACGGGAGGCCCGCCCGGCGGACCCGCGCTCGCGGCGCGCGCCGAGGAGTTCCTTGCTGCGTTCTCGAGCCACCTCCTCTGCAATCAGCTTCTCGCGCAGGCGCTCGTCCCGGGAATGAAAGAGAAGCGGTACGGGCGCATCGTCAATCTCATCTCGACATCGGTGAAGCAGCCGATCCGCGGGCTCGGCGTGTCGAATACGATCCGCGCGGCCGTTGCGAACTGGGCGAAAACGCTGGCTGCCGAGGTTGCGCCGTTCGGCATCACCGTGAACAACGTGCTGCCGGGCGCGACACGCACGGCGCGCCTCGATGCGCTCGTCGCGGCGAAGGCGCGCGCCACGGGCGAGAGCACCGCCGACGTCGAAGCGAAGATGATCGCCGAGATTCCGGCGGGACGATTCGCGGAGGCGCGAGAGGTCGCGGCCGCCGTGGGCTTTCTCGCGTCTCCGAGCGCGGGGTACATCACGGGAATCAACGTCCCCGTCGACGGCGGCCGCACCGCGTGCCTGTGAGTCTGACCAAGCTCCCGAACTACATCGCCGGGGCGCTCGTCGAACCCGAGTCGCGCGACTACATCGAGAATGTCGATCCTGCGACGGGGCGCGCGAGCGCGCTCACGCCCGATAGCGATGCGCGCGACATCGAGCGCGCCGTCGCCGCCGCAAGCGCGGCGTTCGCGTCGTGGTCGCGCACGCCCGCCGAGTCGCGTTCGCGCATGCTGCTCGCAATCGCCGATCTCATCGAGGAGCGCGCCGAGGCGTTCGCGCGAGACGAATCCTCCGACACGGGCAAGCCGCTCGCGCTTGCGCGATCGATGGACATCCCGCGCGCCGTCGCGAACTTCCGCTTCTTCGCGACGGCGATTCTTCACGCCGCCTCTGAGTTTCACGCGACCGACGATCGCGCGATCAACTACACGCTGCGGCGGCCGCGCGGCGTCGCGGGTCTCATCTCGCCCTGGAACCTTCCGCTCTACCTCTTGTCGTGGAAGATCGCGCCCGCGCTCGCGACCGGGAACACGGCGGTCGCGAAGCCGTCGGAGCTCACGCCGGTCACGGCAAACCGCCTCTCGGAGATCTGCATCGAAGCGGGGCTGCCGGCGGGCGTCTTGAACATCGTGCACGGAACGGGCTCGAAAGCCGGTGCGGCGCTCGTCGCGCATCGCGCCGTGGGGACGATATCGTTTACGGGCGGCACGCTCACCGGCGCGGAAATCGCGCGCATCGCGGCGCCGCGCTTCGCGAAGCTCGCGCTGGAACTCGGCGGCAAGAACCCGACGGTTATCTTCGCCGACGCCAATCTCGACGCCGCGCTGGAGACGACGCTTCGGTCGTCGTTCTCGAATCAGGGGCAGATCTGTCTGTGCGGTTCGCGGCTCTTCGTCGAGGCGCCTGTGTACGAGTCGTTCGTCGAGCGCTTCGTCGCGGCAGCGCGCGCGCTCGTCGTCGGCGATCCGCTCGACCCGGCGACGCAGCAAGGCGCGCTCGTTTCGCGCGCGCACGCGGATAAGGTGGCGCGTTACGTCGCGCTCGCGAAGGAGGAAGGCGGCCGCATCCTCTGCGGCGGGGCGCCGCCCGCGCGACTCCCCGACCGCTGTCGCGATGGATTCTTCTTCGAACCGACCGTGATCGCCGGACTCGACGCCGCGTGCCGCGTCAATCAAGAAGAGATCTTCGGCCCCGTGGTAACGATCGCGCCATTTCACGCCGACGATGACGCGATCGCGCTCGCGAACGCCACGCCGTACGGACTCGCGGCGTCGCTCTGGACGGAAAACCTCTCGCGCGCGCACCGGCTCGCCGACGCGATCGCATGCGGCACCGTGTGGATCAACTGCTGGCTTCTGCGCGATCTGCGCGTTCCGTTCGGCGGCATGCGCCAGAGCGGCGTCGGCCGCGAGGGCGGCGACGAAGCGCTCCGATTCTTCACCGAGCCGAAGAACGTCTGCGTGGCGACGGGGCCGGCATGAGCGGCCGCGAAGAGAATCCGAACTTCGTGAGCCAGCGCGCCCCCGAGCCGGTGGGCGCGTTTCCGCACGCGAAGCGCGTCGGAAATCTCCTCTTCCTCTCCGGCATCGGCCCGCGCGTGCGCGGCAAGAAAGAAATCCCGGGCGTTACTCTCGACCCGGAAGGCCACGTCGCGTCGTACGACATCGAAACACAATGCCTCGCCGTCTTCCAGAATGTACGGACCGTTCTCGAAGACGCCGGCTCGAGCTGGGAGCGCATCGTCGACGTCACCGTGTTCCTCACGAACATGAAGGCCGACTTCCCGGCGTTCAACAAACTCTACGCCGAACACTTCGCCGCGAATCAACCGACGCGCACGACGATCGAGGTGAACTGTCTGCCGACGCCGATCGCGATCGAATTGAAAGTCATCGCGACGATCGGCTAGCGCTCGTCGGAACGCATTCCTCGCGCGCGATGGGCGCTACAGCCTGTGCCGAATCGCCCAGAGATCCGGAAAGAGCGGGCGGAAGAGAGACGCCTTCAAGAACTCGACGCCCGGCGAGCCGCCGGTGCCGCGTTTATTGCCGATCGTGCGCTCGACCATCTTCACGTGATGGTAGCGCCACTCCTGCAACCCTTCGTCGAAGTCGATCATCAACTCGAGCAGGATCGCCACGTCGGGATATGTGCGATAGAGATGGAGGACGCCATCTTGCACCTCATCGTTCGGGACGGCGGCCTGCGTGATGTCGCGCGTACGGATCGCCTCCGGAAGCGCAACGCCGCGATGCGCGAGGAAATCGTAGAACGCGTCGAGCACCGAGCGTTCGTGTAGGCGCCGCTCGAGCACCGCGCGCCCCGGCGTACCCGCCTCGTGATATCGCAGCATCTCGGCGCGCTTGTAGCCGAGCGCGAACTCCACTTCGCGAAACTGCGCCGACTGAAACCCCGACGACTCTTCGAGCCGGTCGCGAAACGCGAGAAACGACATCGGCGTCATCGTCTCGAGAATGTCGAGCTGCCCGACGAGCGTCTTCATCACCATCCGCACGCGTTTGAGCGTGGAGATCGCGGAGAAGAGATCGTTGCGCGACAAATCCGGCTTGAGCTTGTCGAACTCGAAGAGAAGCAGCTTGAACCAGAGCTCGTAAACCTGGTGGATCACGATGAAGAGCATCTCGTCGTGCTCCACGGGCTCGGTTCTCGGCGACTGGACCGCGAGGAGTTCGTCGAGCCGCAGATACGACGAGTAGGTCTGCTTCGGAGAGTCGCTCATGGCGTGGTCCTTTCGCGAAAGAAGTGGCGCGCGTTCGATCGGTGAGCGCGCATCGTCATCGAGTCGCAAGCACCGCCGCCGCGGCGAGAAGCGCGAGCGCAACGCCAGCGACGACGGCTGCGCGGCGGATCGCGGCCCACTGCGCGCGATCGCGGCGTACCGCCTCGGCGTACGGGATGCGCGTAAACGACACCATCGTGTAGAGCGGAACGAACCAGCGCGGGAAAAGCCAGTGGAGAATCTTCTCGACGCGCTTCTTCACGAGAAACGCGCGCGATGCAACGTGATCACGCATCTCGTAGAAGTTCGCGACCGCCAAATCCGCGAGCGCGTCGACGTTTTCTTTCCGCGAGCGCTCGTACTCGGCGAACGCGCCCTCGAAATCGTCGCCGTGCGCGCGGAGGCAATCGTCGAGCACCACGCAGTCTTCGAACGACGCGTTCGCGCCTTGCCCGTAGAACGGCACGACGGCGTGGGCCGCATCGCCGAGGAGAACCACGCGGCCTGCGCGGCGCCACGGCCAGCAGCGAATGGTGACGAGCGCGGAAGTCGGATTGCGAAAGTAGTCCTGCGCGAGCGTCGGCATGAGCGGCAGCGCATCGGGAAACACATCGCGGAAGTACGCGACGACTTCGGCCTCGGTTCGGAGCGCCGCGAAACTGTTCGGCCCCTCGAGCGCCCAGAAGAGAGTACACGTGTACGAGCCGTCGTGATTGGGGAGCGCGATCATCATGAAACCGCCGCGCGGCCAGATGTGAAGCGCGCGCTCCGCGAGCTGAAAGCGGCCGCCCGGACCGGCGGGAATGACGAGTTCCTTGTAGCCATGGTCGAGATACGTTTGCGAGTAGTTGAAACTTTCGAGCCGCTGCATCTGCGCGCGGACGGCGGAAAACGCGCCGTCGGCGCCGATCACCGCGTCCGCGCCGGCCTCGGTGACCGCGCCGCTCTCGGCATCGACGAACTCGGCGCGAGCGTTTTCCAAATCCACGCTCCGGCACCGCTGCCCGAAGTGAACGCGCACGTTCGGCATCGCCTCGGCCTTCTCGATAAGCCGCCTGTTGAGGCCGCCACGCGAGACCGAGTGGATCGCCTGCCCCTTCTGCGTGCCGTACGGCTGAAACGTCAGCTCGCCGCGAGCGGAGTGCATCATGCGGCCTTCCATCGGAACGGAGATCGCGAGAATCTCGTCGCGCAGCCCCGCGCGCTCGAGTGCATGGAAACCGCGCGCCGAGATGGCGAGGTTGATCGAGCGCCCCTCGAGCGCGCGGCCGCGTCGCGGGTCGGCACGGCGCTCGTAGAGATCGACCTCGTAGCCCGCGCGGCCGAGATAGATCGTCATGAGCGCACCGCCGAGCCCGCCTCCGACGACGACGAAGCGGCGGCTCATCGGGCCTCGAGACATTCGGCGAAGATCTGCGCGAAGCGGCGCGCGTCATCGAACGAGTTGTAGAGCGGCACGGGCGCGACGCGAATAACGTCGGGATCGCGGAAGTCGCCGATCGCCCCGCGCGCGGCGAGTGCGTCGAACACGCGCCGCGCGCCGTCGCGCAATCGGAGCGAGAGCTGCGCTCCGCGCGCATCGTGCGCGGAGGGCGTGATGATCTCGAAGCGGTCGCTCGGAATCGCGCGGAGCAGCCGCTCGAGATAGCTAGTCAGTTGCACCGACTTGTTTCGTAACGGCGCGCTGCCTGCTTCGTCGAAGAGCGCAAGCGACGCGCGCAGAGGCGCCATCGCGAGAATCGGCGGATTCGAAACCTGCCATCCGTCGGCGCCGGCACGCGGCGCGAACTCGACATTCGTTCGCATCTCGAATCGTGTCGACGGATCGTTCCCCCACCACCCGGCAAGGCGCGGCAGGTCGACGGAACGCGCGTGCCGCTCGTGCACGAAGCAGCCCGCGATCGCACCCGGCCCGGCATTCAGATACTTGTACGAGCACCAGACTGCGAAATCCGCATTCCAATCGTGAAGCGAGAGCGGCGCGTTTCCCGCGGCGTGGGCGAGGTCGAATCCGACGGCGCACCCGTGTTCGTGCGCCGCGCGCGCAATGCGTTCCATCTCGAAGAGCTGCCCCGTGAGATAGTGAACGCCGCCGAACAACACGAGCGCGATCTCGCCGCCGCGTTCCGAAAGGAGCGCCTCGATATCGTCCGTGCGGATCGCGCGCTCCCCCGCGCGCGGCGCAGCGAAGAGAAGCGCGTTCCCGGGATCGTAGCCGTGAAACCGCAGCTGCGACTGAACGGCGTAGAGATCGGACGGGAACGGATCGGCTTCAAGAAGGATCTTGTGGCGCTCGCGCGTCGGCCGGTAAAAACTCGTCATCATCAGATGAAGATTCACGGTGAGGCTGTTCATCATCACGACCTCGCCGGGGAGCGCGCCGACGAGACGCGCGCCCGCTTCGCGAAACACCTCGTGATACGAGTACCACGGCGTACGCGCGTCGAAGTGCGCGTCGACCGCAAGGCGCGCCCAGTCGTCGAGTTCCTGCTCGACCAATGCGCGCGCCGCCTTCGGCATAAGACCGAGCGAGTTACCGCAGAGGTAGATGAGCGGCGTGCCATCGGCGCCGCGCGGTATGTGGAAGCGCTCGCGGAAGTGCGCGAGGGAATCCTGCGCGTCGAGCGACCTCGCGAAGTCCTCCGAACTTTCCGCGTGCGCGCTCATCGCGAGCGAAGCGCCGCGCGTTCGAGCCCGAGAAACTCGAGCGCCGTTCCCGAGAGCAAGCGCTCTTTCGTGGCCGCGTCGAGGTCGTGCATCGATTCAATGAGCGCGCCGGGGCGCTCCTCGCCGAGCGGGAACGGATAGTCGGAGCCGAGCGCGATGCGATTCGCGCCGATGAGCGCGACGAGTGCGCGGAGCGCCGCCGCGTCGTGCACGAGCGAATCGACGTAGAACCGTCCGAGATACGAACGCGGGCTCGCGGCGTTGTCGACCGCGCACAGATCGGGGCGCACGTTAAATCCGTGCTCGATTCGCCCGATCGTCCCGGGGAACGAACCGCCGCCGTGCGCGAAGCCGATCCGCAGGCGCGGAAGGCGTTCGAGCACGCCGCCGAAGATGACGGAGCAGATCGCAAGCGCCGTCTCCGCCGGCATGCCGACGAGCCACGCGAGCCAGTACTTCTCGAGCCGCTCGCGTCCGAGCATCTCCCACGGGTGAACGAAAACCGCCGCGCCGAGTTCCTGCGCCGCTTCGAACACGGGGAAGAGTTCGGGCGCGTCGAGATTCCACGCGTTGACGTGGGATCCGATCTGCACGCCGGCGAGGCCGAGCGTGCGTACGCAGCGCTCGAGCTCGCGTACCGCGAGCGCGGGAGACTGCATGGGCAGCGTTCCGAGCCCGACGAATCGCGTCGGGTGCGCGGCAACGACGCCGGCGATGTGATCGTTGAGTAGCCGCGCAAGATCGTGCGCGTCGTCGGACTTCGCCCAGTAGCTGAACATCACCGGCACCGTCGAGAGCACTTGCACGCCGACCTCGCACGCGTCGCTCTCCGCCATGCGCCGCGACGCATCCCAGCAGTTGTCGCCAATTTCGCGGAAGAACCTGTCGTCGATCATCATGCGCGCGCGGCATGGCGCGTGATGCTCCAGGCGCACGAACCCGCCATACCCGTACCGCTCGCGCAAATCGGGCCAACGCTCCGGGAGGATGTGCGTGTGGAGATCGATCTTCAGGGGCGTCGTCCCCACGGGCGCGGCGACTCGATCCGCGGCCGCGGCTACTTAGCCGGAGCCGGAGCGGGGACTTCCATCACGGCGCCGCACTTCTTGCAAGTGCGCAGCGACTCGTTCGCATAGAAGTCTTGGATGATCGGCTTGAGTTGTTTGCCGAGATCGACGAGCTGAAACGACGTGTCGTGAAGAATCTCGCCGCACCCGTCGCAGTACCAGCGGAGGTGATCCTGCTCGTCACCCGCTCGTTTGCGCTCGACAACCATCCCGACGGTGCCCGCGGGGCGCTGCGGCGAGTGCGGGATCCCCGGCGGCAATAGAAAGATGTCGCCCTCGCGAATCTGCACGTCGCGCGGCTTTCCGTCCTCGATGATGCGCACGACGATGTCGCCTTCGATCTGGTAGAAAAACTCCTCGCCGTCCTCGATGTGGTAATCCTTCCGCTGATTCGGCCCGCCGACGATCATCACGAGGAACTCCGAGTCCTGCCAGATCATCTTGTTGCCGACGGGCGGCTTGAGCAGATCGCGGTGCTCGTCGATCCACCCCTTCAGATTGAACGCGGTCAGCGGCATGTATCGGTCCTCCCCTCGGATCGTGAGATGTCGAACGATTCGCGCGTGGTGAATACGTCCTTTATCACGTTCGGCCGCGCGCCTCAAGCGACGGAACTCGAGACCCAACAAGACGCGTCGATGTTTGGGTAGAGTAGCCGCCATCTTCGCCTCCCCAGTGGCGAGCCGTACAGGCGGAATTGCGATGACAAACCCCTCACCGTTCCTGGCGCATCTTTCTTTCGCGATCGCTCTTCTCTTCGGATCCCTGAACATTCCCTCACGAGCCGACTGCGCCTCTTGGTTCGTGCTGCCGGGGTCGCCGGCCCAAGACATACGCCATGAGGATCTCGCGTTCCTCACACCGTCGCTTGGGTGGGTCGTCAACGGAGACGGCGAGATCCACAAGACCACGAACGGGGGCGTGACGTGGCTGTTTGCCGCACAGCTCGACGGCTTCCTCAGGTCCGTGGTCTTCGTCGACTCGCTCCACGGCTGGACCGGCGCACTCTTCTCGCCCGATTCGCTCCTCTACGAAACGACCGATGGCGGCTTCACGTGGACCCTCGAATCGATTCCCGAACAGGCGCCTGAGGGTATCTGCGGGCTCTTCGCCGTCGACAGCTCCGTCATCTATGGTTGCGGCCGCTACAACGGCCCTCCGCGCATGATCAAGACGACGGACGGCGGCGAGACCTGGACGTCGAGCGATCTGAGCGCCTACGCGACGACGCTCGTCGACTGCTACTTCACCTCGCCCGACTCAGGCTTTGTCGCGGGCGGAATCGGCACGTATCCCGATTCGACGCGCGACGTCGTCCTGCGAACGACAGACGGCGGCGCATCGTGGAGTGCGGTGCACACGGGCAATCGCCTCAAAGAGTGGTGCTGGAAGATCTCGTTCCCGTCGCCCCTCGTCGGGTACATCTCGCTCGAGCGCCTTGCCTTCCAAGTGTCGTTTCTCAAGACGACCGACGGCGGCGCGACGTGGAGCCGCAAGCCTTTCACAAGCGGCGGCTACTACCGCGCGCAAGGAATCGGGTTCGCCGACGACATGGTCGGCTGGATCGGCGGCAGCACGCCGATGTACGCGACCACCGACGGCGGCGAGACGTGGCAGACGGAAACGTGGGGGCAGAACGTCAATCAGTTCTGTTTCACGAGCGACAGCCTCGCATACGCCGTCGGCAAGAAGGTCTACAAGTACGACGTAAACGATCCGACGTGGGTCGACAATGAAAACGGCGGTGCGGGTTCGTCGAGCGGCGGCGCGACCATCGTCAGAAGCGCGCCGAATCCGTTTCGCTCCGACGCCGCGATCGACTACCGGATCACGGCGCCCGAGTTTGTGCGGTTGACGGTGCACGACCTCGCCGGCGCGCGTGTCGCGACGATCGCCGAAGGACACGTCGCCCCCGGCGATCACCGCGCGGTGTGGAACGGGCGCGACGTCCTCGGAAAACAGGTGGCGTCGGGGACGTATCTCTGCCGCATCGAAGCGAACAGTCGCGCCCACTCGACGCGCATCGTGCTCATTCGTTAGGCGGTGGATCAGCGCGCGCCGAGAGCCGCCGTGACGCGCGCGCGCGTTTCCTCGGAGATCGAGTCGGGGACGATCGTCACGTCGCGCCCCTGCGCCACCGCGACGAGTTGCCCGCCGATGACGGCGATGCGGTGACCCGCGACAGCCGGCACCTTCCGCCCGGGCAGGATCCGTCCGAAGACGTTGAGCGGATCGGTGGCCGCCAGAACGAGCGGTTCGCCGGCGGCAGTGTCGTGACTCGCCTCGCGCAGGCGCACAACCGCGTCGGCGAGCGCGTACTGCTCGCCGGCGACGCGCGCCACGAAGCGGCCGCCGCGCACCTCGCCGCGCGCCTCCATCCGCCGGTATGCGCGCACGAGCGCGCTCCACGGGGGCGCGGCGGGCTCGCGCGCGAGAAGATCGCGGAAGACGATGCCGTAGCGCCGCAGCAGGACGTCGCACCAGTGCTCGACGCGATCGCCCGCATCGTCACTCGACAGCGCGGTGCGCCGGACGAGCGACCAGCGTCCGCCGCTCGCGGGAGAGCGTGACGCGAGCGGGCGGCCGAAGCGACGGCGAGCGAGCCGCGCAAGCGGCGCCGCGCCGCGGGCGCGCGCGGGCGCGCCGGGGCCCTGCGTCCCGGCGAGCGCGCGAAGCGCCGCGAACCCATCGCTCGTGACGAGCCCCGCCGCGGCGAGTTCGCCGATCGCGTCTTCGAGTTGGCGCGGCAGGAGTGACACCTCGCTCGCGAGTTCCGCGCCGAAGAGCGCGCCGCGCTTCTCGAGCGCCTCGAGGACCGCGCGCGCGTTCCCACCGAGCGGGCGCCCGCGCGGCGATGCCTCGGACGGTGCGTTCGCCTTCGGCGGTGCGCTCGTTGCGCGGGCCGGCGCCTCGTCGGCCGCCGCCGCGTCGCGCGGCAAGAGCCACGCGAGGTCTTCGCGAATCAAGATCGTGATCGGCAGCGCGCGCGTGACGGATTTCATCGGGCGCGCGGCGCTCGTGGAGGCGCGCCGCGGACGCAACCGGCACCACGACACCTGCCCCGAATAGCTGAGCGCGTCGAGCCACGCCGGATCGTAGCTCTCCATGCGGTTCGCGAAGAGCGCGCGCTCCCAATCGGCCGCCGGCGCCTCGAATCCTTCGAACTGCGCGACGAGTTCCAGCAGGCCGTGCTCGCCGCGAAGGCGCGCGCTCCCATCGAGATGTTGGTGGCGCGCAAGGAATCGAAGAAACGCCTCGGGCGCAACCGGCTCGATCTGGCGGCGCAGACCATCGAGCGTGAGGCGGTGAATGCGCGCGAGCAAGCGGCGGTCGCACCACTCGGGGCCGTCTTCATCCGCCGGAGTGATCGATGAGATCGGCGGAAGCGTCGCCGCCTCCGGCGTGAACCGGCCGCGCAGCGCGAAACCCTCTGCCTCGAGCGCGAGAAGCGCGTCGCGCACGTCGCCCGCCGGGAGCGCGAGGTCGGCGACGATCTCCGACGGCCGGATCGGCCCGCTGACCTCGAGGCGGCCGCGCACGATCGCACTGATCGCCGCGTCTCGTGTCCACTCGCTTCGCACGCCGGAGGGCACCGCGAGCGGAGGCTCGGCCACCGCGCCGTCCCACACCGCAACGATCGCAGGCCACATCTCAGCCGTGGCCATGAGGAGCGGCGCCCCAGGAACGTATACGAGGGCCGCCCGCCCCGCGGCGCGCAACGGCTCGAAGTGCGCGCGCCACTCCCCCGCCTCCTCGGCCGGAAACGCGACGAATGAAAGGAGCGCGTCGTGCAACTCGTCGGCGTCGCGCACAAGCGGCCACGCCTCGCGCTGCACCTGGCGGATCGCGTCGGGCGAAAGTTCCGCCAGATCGCGCACCGACTCGTCGGCGAGCGTACGTCGCAGCGTGATCGCGCGCGCGCGCCGCTCCTCGAGCGGCGCGTCGTCGAGGAACGCGTACGGCTGCGCGTTGAGACGCTGATGCGAGAAAGGCGATGGCTCGCGCGTATCGACGCCGATGAGTTCGACGCGCTGCGCCTCGATGTCGCCGAGAAGTGCGCACCAACCGTCGAGATCCATCGCTTCGCGCAGGCAATCGCGCATCGTCTCGCGGACGAGCGGATGATCGGGCACCTCGATGTCGCCGATCACGTTCTCGAGACAGCCGGTCTGCTGCGGGAATACCGCGGCCAGGAGATCCTCCGCGCGCATGCGTTGAATCTGCGGCGGCACGCGCTTCCCCTTTTCGAAGCGTTTCACCGCGAGCGCGCGCGTGACATCCCAGCGCCAACGGCTCGTGAAGAACGGCGTCGCGAGCACGGCCTGCACGAGCGTGCTCTCGGCAATGCGCGTATTCACGAGCCGGAACATCTGCTCGAGCGGGAAGCTGTGCCCTTCGCCGAGCGAGAGCACGATGCCGTCGTCGTCCGCCGACGCTTGAAGCTCGAAATTGAAAGTGCGGCAGAACTTCTTCCTCATCGCGAGGCCCCACGCGCGATTGATGCGGCTGCCGAACGGCGAATGAATGACGAGCTGCATGCCGCCGCCTTCGTCGAAGAAGCGTTCGAAAAGCACGCGCCGCCGCGAGGGGACCATTCCGGTCGCTGCCTTCTGCGCCGCGACGTAGCGCACGACCTGCTCCGCCGCCCACGGCGTCGCGCACGTTTCGGTCTCGACCCAGCGCCGCGCGGCGCGCTCGCCGTCGGCACGCTCCGCGATCTCCTCGCGCAAGCGCGACACTTCCTCCGAGAGTTCGCGCGTGCGCCCCGGCGCCTCGCCGAGCCAGAAGGGTATCGACGGAGGAGCGCCGTGCGCGTCGACGACGACGACCTCGCCGCCGCGGACGTATCGGATCATCCACGACGTGTTCCCGAGCAGAAAGACATCGCCCGCGTTGCTCTCGATCGCGAAGTCTTCGTTGAGCGAGCCGACGAACGTTCTCTTCTCGTCGTCGATGACGACGCGGAAGTCGGCGATCTCCGGGATCGCGCCGCCGCACGTGATCGCGACGAGGCGCGCGCCGCGGCGTCCGCGAATGCGCCGCCCCACACGATCGTGGTGGAGATACGCGCCGCGCCGGCCCATGCGGCTTGCGATGCCATCGCCCAGCACGGTTACGACGTCGTCGAACTCGCGCCGTTCGAGCGCGCGAAACGGATAGGCGCGGCGGCAGAGCGCGAAGAGTTCGTCTTCGTCCCAGTCGTCGCACGCCGCGGCGGCGACGATCTGCTGCGCGAGCACGTCGAGCGGCGAGACCGGCATCACGATTTCGTCGAGCCGCCCTGCGCGCACCGCGCGCACGAGCGCAAGACACTCGACGAGATCGTCGCGCGTCATCGCGAAGATGCGTCCCTTCGGAATCGCACCGAGCGAGTGGCCCGCGCGCCCGATCCGCTGCAAGAGCGTCGCGATCGCGCGCGGCGATCCGATCTGGCAGACGAGATCGATGTGTCCGACATCGATTCCGAGTTCGAGCGACGCCGTCGCCACGACCGCCTTGATCGTGCCGCCCTTAAGACCCCGCTCCGTTTCGCGGCGAATCTTGTGCGAGAGACTGCCGTGGTGCGACATCACCGCGCCTTCGCCGAGCCGCTGCGTGAGTTGGTGGCTCACGCGCTCCGCGAGCTTGCGCGTGTTCACGAAGATGAGCGTGCTCTTGTGCTCGTGAATCAGAGCAACCATCCGTTCGTAGATTTCGCCCCACTGCTCGTGCGAGCAGACCGCCGAGAGTTCGGTGAGCGGCGTTTCGACGGCGAGATCGAGCTCGCGCAGGTGTCCCGCGTCGACAACAACCGGCTCGCGCGGCGCAACGGCGCGCGTGCCCTGGGGCGTGCTCGCGATCGCACTCGGCGCGCCCTCGCCCGCGCCCGTGAGGAAGCGCGCGATCTCCGCGAGCGGCGCCTGCGTCGCGGAGAGACCGATGCGCACCGGGCGCACGTCGCAGAGCACGTCGAGACGCTCGAGCGACAGCGCCAGATGCGAGCCGCGCTTGTCGCGCGCGAGCGCGTGAATCTCATCGACGATCACGGTGTCGACCGTGCGAAGGATCTCGCGGCTCTTCGCACCGGTGAGCACGAGGTAGAGCGACTCCGGGGTCGTCACGAGAATGTGCGGCGGCTTGCGCAGCATCTTCTGCCGCTCGCTCGCGGGCGTGTCGCCCGTGCGCACGACGACGCGAATCTGCGGCACGAGCAGCACCTCTTCCGCCGCGAGCGCGAGCAACTCCTCGAGCGGGCCCTCCAAATTCTTCTGAATGTCGTTCGAGAGCGCGCGCAGCGGCGAGACGTAGAGAACGCGCGTCGCATCCGGAAGCGGAGCGGCGAGTCCATCGCGCAAGAGGCGGTCGATGCTCGCGAGGAATGCCGCGAGCGTCTTGCCGGACCCGGTCGGCGCGGCGATGAGCGTGTCGCGCCGCGCGGCGATCGCGGGCCAGCCGCGCGCCTGCGCGTCGGTCGGCGCGCTGAAGCGCGATTCGAACCAGCGGCGTGTGATCGGATGGAAGGACGACGTCGGCATCGCCACCGATGTTAGCCCGCGCGTCCCCGCCGCGAAAGCCTCTTCGATTTGTGGCCGGGCCGGCTCGAAAGCTAGCGCCGAGCCGGCGAATGTTCGCGCACGCCCCACGCGCAAAACCCCCTCGCGAGCCTCCCGCGATGCTGATACATTCGTCTCCGTTGCCGCCCCCCGACACTGCGAGCTTCGGATGCCGATCAACGTCTACATCCCAACGGCGCTGCGACAGTACGTCGAGAACGCGCCCGAACTCTCTCTCGGCGCTGCGACCGTTCGTGCCGCGCTCGAAGAGATCGAACGCACCCACCCCGCGCTCTATCCCAGCATCTGCGATGAAACCGGCGCCGTGCGGCGTCACCTGAATCTTTTCGTGAACTCGTCCCACATACGCGATCTCGATGGGCTCGACACGCCGCTCGCGCACGGGGACGTCCTCTCGGTCATGATCGCCGTCTCAGGAGGTTGAGATGCCGGAACGTGTCGTTATCGCTATCGGAACGAAGAAAGGTGTCCTCATCGCGGAGGGCGCGAAGGCGCGGAAGAGCTTCACGCTGCGCGGGCCGCACGGGCCGGGCGTCGCGGTCTACTCGACGCTCGTCGACACACGCGGCAAGCCTCGCATCTACGCGTCGAGCTGCAATCCATTCTTCGGAATGAAGCTGCTCGTCTCGACCGATCTCGGAAAGTCGTTCAAAGAGACGAAGTCGGCGCCGGCGTTTCCGAAAGACGACGGGCGCGCGCTCGCGAACATTTGGTCGCTCGAGCCGGGCCCGGGGAAAAAAGACCTCTGGTGCGGCGTCGAGCCCGCATCGCTCTTCCGGTCGGGTGACGGCGGCGATTCATGGGAGATGGTGCCGGGCATCAGCAATCACGACCACGCTCGGAAGTGGCAGCCGGGCAATGGCGGGCTCTGCATGCACACGATCGTGCCCGACGGGGATCGCGTTCACCTCGGGATCTCGACCGGCGGCCACTACCTGAGCGAAGACGGCGGCGCGACGTTCAACGCGGCCAACGGCGGTGTGGGCGCCGGATTCGTGCCCGATCCGTATCCCGAATTCGGGCAGTGCGTGCACAAGATCGCCGTTCATCCCGACGTGCCTGGGCGGCTCTACATGCAGAACCACGGCGGATGGGGCGAGTGGGACGGGCCGGGCGGGCCGCGCAAGGACATCGGCGTGCTGCGCAGCGACGATCACGGGCACACGTGGCGCTCGATCGCGAAGGGACTCCCCTCCGACTTCGGCTTCCCGATCGTCGTGCATCCGCACGACGCCGACACGGTGTACGTGATGCCGCACGAACCGATGACGCGCGCGTGCCCCGGCGGATCGCCCGCCGTCTGGCGCAGCGAGAACGGCGGCGATTCGTGGAAGCGCCTCGCGAAGGGTTTCCCGAAGAAGGACAGCTACTATACGGTCCAGCGCGACGCGATGACGATCGACGAACTCAAGTCGCCCGCTCTCTATTTCGGGACGACGACCGGACAGCTCTGGATCGGCCGCGACGGCGGCGAGCAGTGGGAGTGCCTCTTCGATTCGCTCCCGCCGATTCACTGCGTGAAGGTGGCGGTGGTCTAGCTACAACGCGGCGACGCGATCGGCGTCGAGCGCGATGATGAGCGCGAGCACGAGCCGTTTCGCCGCCGCATAGTCGTCGATGTTGATCACACTCGCGTGCGAGTGGATGTAGCGCGCCGGCACGCCGAGCACGATCGTCGGAACGCCGCGCGCGCTTGTGTGGATCGCGCCCGCGTCCGTGCCGCCGCTCGATCGCACCGTGACCTGGTGCTCAATCCCGCCGGCGCGTGCGGTCTCGATTGCGAGATCGACGAGGCGCGGGTTCGCGATCATCGTCGGGTCGTAGGCGCGAATCTGCACGCCGCGGCCGAGCGCGCCCTGCGATTCATCGGCGTTGAATCCCGGCGTGTCGTCGGCGGGCGGCCCCTCGAGCACGATCGCGACATCCGGTTCGATGCGGCGCGCCCCCGTCGTGGCGCCGCGCAGCCCGACTTCCTCCTGCGCGCTGCCGCACGCGAAGAGCGTGTTCGGATGCCCGGAAATCTCTTCCGCAACCTCGATACAGAGCGCGCAGCCGACGCGATTGTCGAATGCCTTCGCGAGGAAGAGCTTCGGATTCGCGAGCGGCGTGAACTCCGAGAGAGGCGCAGCCCACGCGCCGATGCGAATCCCCCACGACTCGGCCTCCGCACGGCTCGTCGCGCCGACGTCGATGAAGAGATCGCGAATCTCGGGGACGCGATCGCGCTTGTCCGGCGCGAGCAAGTGCGGCGGCGTCGAACCGACGACGCCCGTGATCTTCGCGCCGCCAGCCCACACGCGCACGCGCTGCGCAGGGAGCACCTGCGCCGACCATCCGCCAAGCGGAAGAAACTTCAGGAAGCCGCCCGGCGTGATGTGCTGAACGATGAAGCCGATCTCGTCGAGGTGACAGTCGAGCATCACGCGCGGCGCATCGGCGAGCCCGCGCTTCTTGCACGCGGCGCCGCCAATCCCGTCGCGCGACATCTCGCCGTGCGACGCGAGGCGCCGTTCGAAGATCGCGCGCACCTCGCTCTCGAAGCCCGGCACGCCGTCCGCGTTCGTCAATTCGCGCAGCAACTCGATCGATCGCTCCACCGCGCGGCTACTTCACGACAACGGCCGTGCCGCTCGCCGAAACCATCAGCATTCCGTTCCCCTGCCCGAGCACTTCGTAGTCGAGATCGACCGCGAGGATCGCGTTCGCGCCGAGGCGTTGCGCCGCCTCCTCGAGTTCCCCGAGCGCGATCGACCGCGCCTTCGCCAACTCCTTCTCGTACGCCGCCGAGCGCCCGCCGACGATGTCGCGAATGTTCGCGAACATGTCGCGAAAGAGATTCGCACCAACGATCGCTTCGCCCGTAACGATCCCCTTGTACTCCTGAACCTGCCGTCCTTCGATCACCGAAGTCGTCGTAATGATCATCTCATTCTCCTCTCTTGCCGTGTCGTGTCATGCTTCCGGCAGCACAGTCTCGATCGCGATCGCGATTTAGATCGCGAGGAAGTTCGCGATGAGCTTCTTGCCGGCTTTGGTGAGGATCGACTCGGGGTGGAATTGGACGCCCCAGATCGGGTAGTCGCGGTGCTTGAGCGCCATGATCTCTTTGTCGGCGGTCCATGCGGAGACGCGAAGACACTTGGGCAGCGTCTCATGGCGCACGATGAGCGAGTGGTAACGCGTCGCCTCGAACGGGTTGTCGATGCCGGCGAAGATCTCGAGGCCGTCGTGAATGATGAGCGACGTCTTGCCGTGCATGATCTTCTCGGCGATGACGACCTCGCCGCCGAACGCCTCGCCGATCGCCTGGTGGCCGAGGCAAACGCCCAGCATCGGAATCTTCGGACCCAGGCGTTTGACGACCTCCTCCGAGATACCCGCTTCCGACGGAGTACACGGCCCCGGCGAGATCACGATGCGATCCGGCGCGAGCTTCGCGATCTGGTCGACGGTGATCGCGTCGTTGCGATGCACCTCGATCTGGGCGCCCAACTCGCCGAGATACTGCACGAGGTTGTACGTGAACGAATCGTAGTTGTCGATGACGAGCACGCGCGCCACTAGTCGATCCCCCGTTCCGCCATCTCGATCGCGCGGAAGAGCGCGCGGCCCTTGTTCATCGTCTCCTCGTATTCGGACGCCGGATCGGAGTCGGCGACGATGCCCGCGCCGATGCCGACGTACGCGACGCCCTTGCGCATGAGCACCGTGCGAATAGATATGCACATGTCGAGGTTGCCGCCGAATCCGAAGTAGCCGATCGCGCCCGCGTAGAGGCCGCGACGCACCGGCTCGAGTTCCTCGATGATTTCCATCGCGCGCACCTTCGGCGCTCCCGTCACGGTGCCCGCGGGGAAACACGCGCGCAGCACATCGAACGCGCCGACGCCCGGCGCCGTCTTGCCGACGACGTGCGACACGAGGTGAATCACGTGCGAGTAACGCTCAAGCGTCATGAAGTCGCGCGTCTCGACCGAGCCGAAGCGGCTCACGCGCCCGACATCGTTACGCCCGAGGTCGACGAGCATCACGTGCTCCGCGCGCTCCTTTTCGTCGGCGAGCAGCTCGGCCTCGAGGCGCTTCTCGTCGGCGCCGTTCGTGCCGCGCGGTCGCGTCCCCGCGATCGGCCGCACCTCGACGAGGCCGTCCGATTCGCGCACGAGCACCTCGGGCGACGAGCCCGCGACCTGGAAGTCGCCGAAATCGAAGTAGTACATGTACGGCGACGGATTCACCGTGCGGAGCGAGCGATAGACGTCGAACGGATCGCACGCGATCTTCGTCGAGACGCGGTGCGAGAGGACAACTTGAAAGACGTCGCCTTCGGTGATGTAGCGCTTTGCCTTCTTGACGCGTTCGGTGAAGGCGGCGCGCGTGAGGCTCGAGTCGTACTTCGTCTTGCTCTTCGCCGCGGCGCCGCGGCGCGCGGAGGCGCCGCGCACGGGGACGGGCGCACGCAACTTCGCGATCGTCGCGTCGATCACGCGCGCGGCGGCGGCGTACGCTGTCGGCGCGTCCTTCGCGCCCTTCGGCCGCGCGAGCGCGATCACCTTGACCGTGTGCGCGAGATTGTCGAAGACGAGGAGCAGATCCGACACGAGAAAGATCGCATCCGGCAGCGCGAGATCGTCCTTCGCGCGGTTCGGCAGCTTCTCGAGGAAGCGGACGAACTCGTAGCCCAGGTAGCCGACGGCGCCGCCCGAGAATCGCGGGAGGCCGTCGCCGGCGGGGAGGCGCGATTCGCTCAGGATCTCCTCGACGAGCCGCAGAGGATCGCCCTCGACGCGGCGTGACTCGCGTTTCTTGCCGCGCTCGATCGTCGCGTCGCCGCCGCGCGTACGCAGCACCACCGACGGCGAGAGCCCGATGATGGAGTAGCGCCCCCACGTATTCGCGGCCTCGACGCTTTCCAGCAGATACGAGTTCGGACCGCGGCCGAGTTTGAGAAACGCGGAGACCGGCGTCTCGAGGTCCGCGAGAATTTCGCGGAAGACGGGGATCACCGTGGCCCGCGCGGCGAGGCGCTTGAACTCGGGCAAGCTCGGCGCGTGAGCCGGCGTCGTGCTGCGCGCTGCGGCCACCGGTTACCGTGCCGCGAGGTGCGTGCCGGAGGGGATCGCGATCAGGCGTGCGCGCATGCGGCGCGCGTAGGAAATACTCGAGATCACGGCGGACGCGACCGACGCGCAGACGAACGGAATGCGCAGCGCGTCGACGGGGAGCGCGTAGACGAGCAGCGTGACGGAGAAGATGCACATCGCGATCTTCCCCGTCATGTTCGGCCCGGGAATCTGCGCGCCGCGGCGCGTCATGTACGCGGCGGCGATCACGATGCCCGCGTCGCGCGCGAGCAAAACGAGCAAGATCACGAGCGGAAACTCGCGATGCAGCACGAGCCCGATCGCAACGCCAGCGACGAAAAGTTTGTCGGCGATCGGATCGAGCACGCGGCCCCATCCCGACTCTTGATGTGTCCAACGCGCGATGCGGCCGTCGAACCAGTCGGTGAGAAACGCGAGTGCAAGCAGGATCAGGATGCGCGGGCGCGCCGCGACTTGATCGGGCTGCGCAAGCGCGTCGAACAAGAACGGCACGAGTCCGACGCGCGCGAACGACATCATGTTCGGAAGCGTGACGAGCGGACCGAGGTTCATGAGGCGCCTCGTCGCGAGGCCGCGGAAGACGTGACTCGCGTCGCCGCCGGCGATGGTCGCGGCGCGGGCGTCGTGCGGCGCGTTGCAAGCAACTCGTCGGCGTGGCGCAGCGCCACGTCGCCTTCGCCGCCGAGCATGCGCGAGACCTCGCGGCGGCGCGACTCGCCGTCGAGACGCTCGACGCCAACGCGCGTGCGCCCGGCGCGCGTCTGTTTCGACACGCGCAAATGCCCATCCGCCTGGGCCGCGATCTGCGCGAAGTGAGTGATCACGAGAACCTGCCTCCTAAGACTCGCGGCGCGAAGCTTCGCGCCGAGCGAGGCGGCGAGGTCGGCGCCCACACCCGTGTCGACCTCGTCGAAGACGGAAACCGCCGCGCCGTATCCATCGCCGAGCGCCGTGAGGATCGCGAGAAGGACTCGCGAAAGCTCTCCGCCGGACGCGATGCGTGCGAGGGCGTGCCGCCCCTCGCCGGGATTCGGCGCGAGGAAGAACTCGACGGTATCAACACCCGTGCGCGTGGCGCAAGCGGCATCTCGCGCCTCGAGCGCGAGTGAAAACGCGGCTTCGCGCATGCCGAGTTCGCGCAAGCCGCGCGCGACGGCGTCCGTGAAGCGGTCGCTCGCGGCGGCGCGCGCCTTCGAGAGGCGGCTCGCGCGCGCGGCGAGGTCGCGCTCCGCGGCCCCGAGCGCGATCGCGAGATCCTCGGCGCGCCCCTCCCCCGCGTCGGCGCGCGCCAGATCGCGCGCGATCTCGGCGCGCCGCTCGATCGCGCGCTCCACCGATCCGCCGTAGCGCCTGCGCAGCCGCGCGAGTGCGTCGAGCCGCGTCATGATCGCGTCGACGCGGCCCTCGCTCTCGTCGAGGTTGCGGCGGAGCGCGCTCACGGCGGCAGCGGCCTCCGAGAGTTCGATGAGCGCGGAGGCGACGAGCTTCTCGGCGTCGCCGAGACGCGGGTCGAGCGCGGCGCCCTCGCGAAGCGCGCGCAGCGCCTGGTCGGCGCGCGCGGCGGCCGAGCCGTCGGCGGAGAGTCCCGCGTCGGCGCGATCGAGAATCGCGACGAGCTTCGCCCGATGCGACAGCGCGCGCCGCTCCTCTTCGAGCCGCTCCTCCTCGCCCGGCTGCGCGCCGACCTCGTCGATTTCGCGCAGCTCCTTCTCGAGCGACGCACGCGCCTCGCGGATGCGCGCGACCGCCGCGGCATCTTCCTCGTACGCGCGCCGAGCCTCTTCGCGCGCGTCGAACGCGCGCGCCACCGCCGCGCGATCCTCACCGGTGCGCGCGAACTCATCGAGGATCTCGAGATGCCGCGCCGGCGAGAAAAGCGTGTGGCTCTCGTGTTGGCCATGAAAGTCGACGAGCTGCTCGCCGATGCGCCGGAGCTGCGCGAGGGTCACGGGCGTGCCGTTCACCCAAGCGCGGCCTCGTCCGCCGCGCACCAGCTCGCGCCGCAGGATCACGTCGCCGTCGTCCGGGTCGATTCCGTCTTCCGCAAGCTCGGCGATGCGCGGGTCGGCCGCGTCGAGACGGAAAAGCGCCGTGATCCGCGCCGCGGACCGTCCCTCGCGAATCCACTCCTCGCGCGCACGCGCCCCCGCTACGCAGCCGAGCGCCTCGACGAGAATCGATTTCCCCGCGCCCGTCTCGCCGGTGAGCACGTTGAGCCCGGGACCGAACACGATCACGGCCTCGTCGATGAGCGCGAAATCGTGTATCGAGAGTTCGAGCAGCATGCTACGCCTCGCGCTCGCCCCAGCGGAATTTGCGCCGCAAGAGGCCGTAGAACGGCCGGCGGCCCGTCACCACGAGGCGCGTAACGAACGGCGCGCAGCGCACGACGACGGTATCGCCCTCGATAAGCGGGTACGTCTCTTGCCCGTCGACCGTCACGACGCCATCGCCCGTCAGACGCAGCGGACGCACGCGAATCTCGTCGTCTTCCGAGACGACGAGCGGGCGCACGGTCAGCGTGTGCGGGCAGATCGGCACCGCGAGAATCACGCGCAGGTTCGGGCTGACGATGGGCCCGCCCGCGGAGAGCGAATACGCTGTCGAGCCGGTCGGCGTCGAGAGGATGAGCCCGTCGCAGAGGTACGTGCCGACGTGATCGCTGCCGACGGTGGTGTCGAGGCGCGCAAGGCGCGTGCGTCCGCCGCGGCCGATGACGATGTCGTTGAGCGCGACGAGGCGCGCGACCGTTTCGCCGTCGCGGAGCACCTCGCCCTCGAGGTTCATGCGTTCGGAGAGATTCGCGCGCCCGGCGACGAAATCGGGGAGGAGCGATTCGAGTTCCTCGGGCTGCGCTTCGGTGAGGAAGCCGAGCGTGCCGGCGTCGACGCCGAGAATCGGAATGCCGCGCGGCGCAACGAGGCGCGCGGCGCGCAGGAGCGTGCCGTCCCCGCCGAAGACGACGACCGCGTCGGCGCGCTTGACGAGCACGGCTTCGGAGAGATGCGGGTACGACGCGCGCGGGGCGACACCGTCGGGAAGCAGGAGCGCGAGTTCAAGCCGCTCCGCGAGCGCGACGAACTTCGCGACGATCTCCTCGACGCGCGGCTTGTCCAGATTGACGAGAACGCCAATTTCGCGGATCGGGGCGAGCGGCTCGCGGCTCATGCCCGGGATACTATCGCGAGCGCGGCCCCGCCGCGACCGCGAAGATCGGGCGCCCCGCGAGAGGGCGATCGGCGCTGGCCAGCCCGCGCAGCCGTTGGCAGCACCGCACAACGCGCAAACAAAACGCGTTGACCGCTAGCGGACGCGCGAGACCGAGTAGTCGGCGAGAGCGGCGAGGCGGTCGCCGCGCGGGAGGCGAAGCGCGAGGGCGCGCGCCTCGGCGACAAGCGCGTGTGCGCGCGCGCGCGCGGCGCCGGCGCCGAGGAGCGACACGAACGTCGCCTTGTGCCGCGCCGCGTCGCTGCCGACCGGCTTGCCGATTTGATCGACGCTCCCCTCGACGTTGAGCAGGTCATCGGCGACCTGGAACGCGAGGCCGACGCGCGCGCCGTAGTCGGCGAGCGCGGCGCGCGCGCGCGCGGCGGCCCCCGCGAGCAGCCCGCCAAGCTCGCACGACGCGGCGATCAGCGCCCCCGTCTTCTCGCGATGCATCGTTTCGAGTTCGTCGAGCGTGAGCGTCTTCCCTTCGGCATCGATGTCGCGCACCTGGCCGCCGATCATGCCGCGCGTTCCGATCGCGCGCGCGACGAGCGCGACCGCGGGAGCGCCCGCGCCGGCGAGGATCTCGAACGCTTGAGTCAGCAGCGCGTCGCCCGCGAGGATCGCCGTCGCCTCGCCGAAGACCTTGTGGCTCGTGGCGCGGCCGCGGCGCAAGTCGTCGTTGTCGAGCGCGGGGAGATCGTCGTGGATGAGCGAATACGTGTGGATCATCTCGAGCGCGCACGCGGCGTCGAGTGCCGCGCGGTCGTCGGTCGGCGCGGCGCCTGCACCGTGGCTCGCGGCGCGCGCAGCGGGCGCCGCCGCCGGCGCGCGCGTCGCCTCGAACGACGCCAGACACAGAACCGGCCGGAAGCGCTTGCCGCCCGCGAGGAGCGAGTAGCGCATCGCGCGATGAATCGCGCCGGGGCCCTCCGAGTCGGACGGGAGCAGCCGGTCGAGCGCCGCCTCGACGCGCAGCGCTTCGGCCGCGATGTACTCCGCGATGCCGCCGTCCAACTACGCGTCTCCCTCGGAATCGGCTTCGGTCGCGAACGGCTCCGTCGTGAATCCGCCGTCGAGCGAGCGCACGAGCTTCGCGATCTTCGTCTCCGCCTCACCGAGCCGCTTCGACGCGAGGCGCGACAGACCCACGCCCTCTTCGAAGAGTGCGAGCGATTTATCGAGATCGATGTTGCCGCCTTCGAGCTGGCGCACGATCGCTTCGAGCCGTTCGAGCGCCGCTTCGAGCGACACGTCGTTCGCCGCGGCAACCGTGCCCGCCGGCTTCGTGCTCGCGCCTCCCTCCGCCGTATCCGCGCCTGTCGTTCCCCCCGTCATCGAACCTCCCCCCTTTCGCGCCGTCTTTCGCGCGGGCCGCTTCGCCTTCGCGGCGCCGGCATCCGCCGGCTCGCCCGCGACACTATCATCGCCGTCATCTCCGACCATCGAGAGCTGCTCCCATCCGCGCGCCTCGCGCGCGCCGCCTTGCGGATCGTCCTGTGTCGTCGTCATGTCGTGTCGCCTCCCCACGCGTCGGTCACTTCGGCGCGGCAGCCGCCGCGCGCGAAGCGCAGCGCGAGCCGGTCGCCGGGCGCAAGCGCGGCGCCGTCGCGCACGAGCGCACCGGCATCGCGTACGCGCGCACCATCCGCCGGTGCCGTCGCGCCGTCGTCGTCGCGCCGCGCCACCGCGTAGCCGCGCTCGAGCACCGCGAGCGGTGAGAGCGCCGCAAGCCGCCCCACGAGCGCGCCGAGCGTATGCGCGCGGCGATCGCGCGCTCCCGTCACGTTCGACGCGAGCCGCCGCCGCAGTTCATCGAGTTCCTGAATCGCGCTGCGCACGCGATGTTCCGGCAGGCGCAGCCCGTACGATCCGATGAGCCGGCGGAATCGCTCGCGCCGCACCTCGCTCGTTCGCAGAAGCGCGCGGCGCAGCGAATCGAAAAGCGTACGGACTTGCCGCGCGATCTCCGCGCGGTCCGGCACCGCGATCTCCGCGGCTGCCGAGGGCGTCGGCGCGCGCAAATCCGCCGCGAAATCCGCGAGCGTGACATCGACCTCGTGGCCGACGGCGGAGATCACCGGAATGCGCGACGCGACGATCGCGCGGACGACGCGCTCTTCGTTGAACGCCCAGAGATCTTCGAGCGAGCCGCCGCCGCGGCCGACGATGAGCACGTCGACGCCGCCCCACGCGTTCATCGCCTCGATGCCGCGCGCGATCTCCTCGGCCGCGCCCTCGCCCTGCACGCGCACCGGCAAGAGCACGAGCGGCAGCGACGGAAAGCGCCGCCGCGCGATGTTGCGGATGTCGTGGATCACCGCGCCGGTGGGCGACGTGACGATGCCGATCGCGCGCGGGAACTCCGGGATCGGCCGGCGGCGCGACGCGTCGAAGAGCCCCTCGCGCGTGAGCCGATCGCGAAGCTGCGCGAGCGCCAGTTCGAGCGCGCCCATCCCCGCAGGCACGAGTTCCTCGACGATCATCTGATACTTGCCGCTTCGTTCGTAGAGAGAGAGTTTTCCGAACGCGCGCACAAGGAGCCCGTCGCCGAGCTTGAACCGCAGCCGCATCGCGCGCGCCTTGAAGAACACGGACGGAAGCTGCGCGCGATCGTCCTTCAGCGAAAAGTAAACGTGGCCCGACGAGTGATGCACGTAATTCGAGACCTCGCCTTCGACCCAGATCGTCGCGAACGAATCCTCGATGAGAAGGCGAAGCTCCGTCGTGACCTCGGAGACGCGGAAGACGCGCTCGCCGGATTGCGTGGCGGGTGCGCCGGGCGCTGCGCTCACGACGACGCTCGCGGGGCGCGTTCGCCAGGGCCCGCGCCGCGTTCGTGCGCCACGCCAGGGGCGGCCGCTCGCGCGCGCGCCGCCTCGACCGTGTTTTCGAGAAGCATCGCGACCGTCACCGGCCCGACGCCGCCCGGCACCGGCGTGATGCGCGAGGCCACGCGCGCGACCGCATCGAAGTCGAGATCGCCCACGAGACGCGAGCCGCTCTTCGCGGTCGGATCGTCGACGCGGTTCGTGCCGACATCGATTGCGACCGCGCCGGCGCGCACGTGCTCGGTGCCGATCGCGCGCGCGCGCCCGATCGCGGCGATCAGCACCGCGGCCTCGCGCGTGACGCTCGCCAGATCGCGCGTCCGCGAGTGGCAAAGCGTGACGGTCGCATCGCGCCGCGGCCCCTTCTCGGCGAGCAGGATCGCGAGCGCACGCCCGACCACCGCGCTGCGCCCGACGACGACGACGCGCTCCCCCGCAAGCGGCACCGCCGCCTCATCGAGAATGCGCAGCACCGCCTTCGGCGTGCACGGCACGAAACGCGGCCGCCCGAGATAAAGCAGCCCCAAATTCTCGGGGTGAATTCCTTCGATGTCTTTCGCGGGATCGAGTTCGCCGAGGAGCGCTTCTTCGCTGTAGCCGCTCGGAAGCGGCATTTGCAGGAGGATTCCGTCGACGGCCGGGTCGCGCGAGACGTCGCGAATCGCGCGCCGCGCCGCATCCTCGCCGCCGGACTCCGCGACGCGATGCTCGCGCGTTTCGATGCCGACACGCGCGCACGACTTCGCGCGCCCCGCCGCGTACGACGCAAACGCCGGATCGTCGCCGATCGCCACGAGATCGAGCCGCGGCACGACGCCCGCCGCTCGCAGCCGCTCGACCTGGGCGCGAACCTCGTCCTCGACCTTCGCCGCGACCTGTTTCCCGTCGATGACCACCGCGGTCTCGTGCATCGGCAGCCTATCCCGAGTCCCGCACCTGGATTCGATCGATCGCGAGCGCGCGCCCCGTGGCCGTATCCGCCGTCACCGCCACCGCGCAGAAGCGAATGTCCTTCGACGCCACACGAAATTTGTTCGGCATCCCGGTCAGGAAGCGCTCGATCGCCTCGGCCTTCTCGACGCCGATGATCGAGTCGTGCGGCCCCGTCATGCCGACGTCGGTGATGTACGCCGTGCCGCCCGGCAGGATCACCTCGTCGGCGGTCTGCACGTGCGTGTGCGTTCCGACGACCGCCGTCACGCGCCCGTCCATGAACGCGCCGAACGCCTGCTTCTCGGATGTCGCCTCCGCGTGGAAGTCGACGAAGATGACCGGCGTCTCCTTCCGCATGCTCTCGGCGAGTCGCTCGCCGACGCGAAACGGACAGTCGATGTCTTTCATGAAGAGCCGCCCCATGAGATTCATCACGCCGACGCGCTTGCCCCCGCGCCCGCCGAAAATCGCCGCGCCGCGCCCCGGCGCCCCGGCCGGAAAATTCGCGGGGCGCAGTAGCTCGCGCGCCTCGCGAATGTACGGAATCGATTCCTTCTTATCCCAGATGTGATTGCCGCTCGTCAGCACATCGACGCCGAGGCGCAGCAACTCGTCGGCGATCTTCGGCGTGACGCCGAACCCGCCCGCCGAGTTCTCGGCGTTGAGAATGACGATGTCGGGATCGTGCGTCTCGCGCATGCGCGGCAGTTGCTTCGCCACCGCGTCGCGCCCCGGCTCGCCGATGATGTCGCCGATGAAGAGGATCTTGACGGTCGAGTCCGCCATCAGCCAGTTCCCGCCGTCACTCGGCACGGAGCGTCACTTCGCGTACTCGACGATCCGCGTCTCCCGAATCACGACGACCTTGATCTGCCCGGGATACTCGAGTTCGCGCTCGACCTTCCGCGCGATCTCGGTCGCGAGCACCGCCGCACCCTCGTCGCCGATCGTCTTGTTCTCGACCATGATGCGAATTTCGCGCCCGGCCTGAATCGCGTACGACTTCTCGACGCCCTTGAACGACTCGGCGATCTCCTCGAGCCGTGTGAGGCGCTTGATGTACGCCTGCAGCGACTCGCCGCGCGCGCCGGGCCGCGCCCCCGAAATCGCATCCGCCGCCATAACGAGCGGCGTGATGAACGAGAGCGGCTCGATGTCGCCGTGGTGCCCGCGAATCGCGTTGAGAACCTCCGGGTGTTCGCCGCACCGCTCGGCGATGTCGCCGCCGATCTGCGGGTGCGTCCCGTCGGTCTCGTGGCTGATCGCCTTGCCGATGTCGTGCAGGAGCCCCGCGCGCTTGGCAAGCGACTGATCGAGATGCAGCTCCGCCGCCATGATGCCCGTTAGGTACGCAACCTCTTTCGAGTGATTGAGGACATTCTGCCCGTAAGAGGTTCTGTATTTGAGCTTTCCGAGTAGCGTGATGAGGTCGGGGTGCATGCCGAGCATCCCGAGTTCGAGCACGGTCTGGTCGCCGATCTCGCGCACCGTGTCTTCCATTTCCTTCTGAACCTTGAGCACGAGTTCTTCGATACGGCCCGGATGGATGCGTCCGTCCTGGATGAGCCGCTCGAGCGCCATGCGAGCCACCTCGCGCCGCACCGGATCGAACCCGGAGAGGATCACCGCTTCGGGCGTGTCGTCGATGATGACGTCGATGCCGGTCGCGGTTTCGAACGCGCGGATGTTGCGGCCCTCGCGGCCGATGATCCGCCCCTTCATTTCATCCGACGGGAGCGTGACGACGGAGACCGTCGTTTCCGCCGCGTGGTCGGCCGCGCACCGCTGGATGGCGGTGACGATCACCTTGCGCGCCTCTTTCTCGGCGTTCATGCGCGCGTTGTCGCGAATCTCGCGCGCCATCCGCCCCGCCTCCATCCGCACCTCGCTCTCGAGATTCTTGACGAGCGTGTCGCGCGCCTCCTGCGCCGACATGCCCGCGATCCGCTCGAGCCGCGTGTTCTGCTCCCGCACGATCGCATCGAGTTTCTCACCCTTCTCCTTGACTTCCTTTTCGCGCACGGAGAGATCCTTCTCGCGGCGCTTCTGCTCAGTCTCTTTTTTCTCGAGGACGTCGACCTTGCGATTGAGGCCCGCCTCGCGCTCGAGGTACTTACGCTCGGCGCGCGACATCGCCTGCCGCTTTTCGTCGGCGTCGATGTCGAACGCCTCCTTCGCCTTGAGCCATTCGTCCTTCGCTTCGAGAACGGACGTGCGCTTGATCGCCTCCGCTTCGCGTTTCGCTTCTTCGAGAATGGTCACGGCTTGGTCCTTCGCGGATCGAACGCGCCCTGCGGCGGCCGATCGCTGGAGAACCCATCCGAGTACGAACGCGACGACGGCGGCGACCGGGGTAACGATATATATGAGATTCGGATTCATCTCTTTCCCCCCCGATCTGGATTATTAAAGGAGAGCCGGCGGGCGGAAAAAGAGAAAGCCCGCCCGAGGGGCCTGGTCCGGCAATGCCGGAACCGTGCCGACCCTCTCGAACGGGACTGCTAGAACGGGGGCTTTGTCTTGAGAGCTAAAGCGCCGCCGCCCCTTTAGGCGTCGAGCGCGCTTTCCACACGCTTCAGGAGACCCTCGATGCGACGGTTGCGTTCTTCTTCCGCGGACTTCGCGGCGCGCTCCAACTTTTGGAGGTCGTCCGCGATGTTCATTGCGGCCAGAAGCGCCACCCCGGTGTTCAGGGGTTTGCCATCCGACGACGCCGATTTGACGCGTTCCTCAACGAGGCGCGCGATCTCCTCGACGTATTCGGAATCCGTATCCGTCTTCACTCGAAGCTCGAGCCCCAGTATCGAGACGCGAGCGCTTGTCTTTTCAACCATCAAGGTCGTCCCGGTCACTCTCCGCGTGCGATCCGCGCAATCGAACGCCTCCGCGTGGGAGGGTCCGCGAGGAGCGCCCCAAGGCTACTCCCCTAGAGTTTGAAATCGAGAGAGCATCCTCTCGACGTGATCCCGCGCGATGCGGGTCTTGCGCTTGTAGAGATCGTTCTCCTTTTTGAGCCGGACGACATCGCCTTCAACGCGGCCGTGCGCGGCGACTTCCCCGCGCAGGCGCTCGATCTCAGACTCGAGGCGGCTGTGTTCCGCGGCGAGACGTTCGTTCTCATCGCGGAGTTCGCCGACTCGCTCCAAGAGCCTTCCGACGGCATCCTCCAACCGGTTTAGCATTCTGTCATCCATCGGTCATCTATCGGCCATGGGCTCGCACTGGAAGCCCTAGTGTCTCGTGTATCACGAACGCGGCGGGGATTACAAGCAAGAGTTGCTCGCGCGAGCGAGTTAGCGGATCGCGGCGCCCAAATCGCGGACGAGGGCCCCGACGATCGCGTCGCGGAGCGCGTCGGCGTCGGCGTCGGTGAGCGTCCCTTCGGCGGAGCGGAAGACGAGCGAGTACGCGAGGCTTCGCTTCCCCGCCGGGAGCGGGTGTGCGGCGTCGCCGAGGTAGAGATCGAAGAGGGCAAGCGATTCGAGGCGGGCGTCGGCCGCGGCGGCGATGACCTGGCGGACGCGGTCCTCGGCGTGCGCGTCGTCGAGGAGGAGCGCGATGTCGCGGCGGATCGCGGGGAAACGCGGGAGCGCGCGGTGAAGCGCTCGCGGGGCGCGAGCCGCAACGAGACGGTCGAAGTCGATCTCGGCGACGATGCAGCGTTCGGGAAGCTCGGCCGCGGCGGCGACGTCGGGATCGATCTCGCCGAGGAAGCCGATCGGGGTGGCGGCGCCGCCCGCGCTGCCCGCGCTGCCCGGGAGGAAGATGTCGGCTTGACGCGCGGCGTGGCAAATTGCGCGAGGCGCCGCCGGCGCGGCGGTGCGGAGGCCGGTGACGCGGAGCGCGGCGGCAAGAGACTCGAGCGCGCCCTTCATGTCGAAGACGTCGGCTCGCGCTGCGACGGCGTCTTTCTTGAAGCGCGCGGCGTCGTCCCACGCGCCGGGGCGCGCGAGGCCAGACCAGACGAGCGCGAGGTGGCGGTTCTCGATGACACCGGTGGCGTGCGAGCGCAGCGCGGCAACGGCGCTCGCGTCCGCGTCGACGACGGGCGTGGAAACCGTGGTCGCGCCCGGCTTGGCGGCGGACTCGGTGTCCGCGCGAAAAACGGCGCCGATCTCGAAGAGCCGGACGTCGGCCGTGCCGCGGTTCGCGTTCAAACGCAGCGCGGCAAGCAGGCTCGCGAGAATCGCGGGGCGGAGCGTCGACTGATCGCTCGCGAGCGGGTTCCCGACCGCAACGAGCGCTGCCGCGTCGAGCCGCAGCCGCGCAAGCTCCGCGGGATCGACGAGCGAGAGTGTGCGCGCCTCGAAAAATCCGGCGCCAGCGAGCGTGTCGCGCGCGAGGCGTTCGACCTGCTCGACTTCGCTCCGCACCGCGCCGCGCGTGACGGCGGTCTCTCGCGACGGGATGTTGTCGTAGCCGAGGTGGCGCGCGATCTCCTCGACGAGATCGACGGGCTCGGCCAGGTCGCGGCGATACGACGGCGGCTGAACGCTCCACGTGACCGAGACCGGCGCGTCGCCGGGCAATTCGCCTTCGATCCGGCATCCGGCGCGGATAAGAAACGTTTCGGCGTCGTCATCGCTCACGTCCGCGCCGAGAAGCGCGCGCGCGTGGGCGGGAGCGAAGGCGATTGCGCGCGCCGCCGCCGGGCTCGCGCGCAGAATTCGCGCAGCGCCGGCGAGTTCGCCGCCCGCGACCTCGCGAATCAGCGTGATCGCGCGCTCGAGCACACCCGCGATCGCTTCGATGTCGACGCCGCGACCGAAGCGCAGGCTCGCCTCGGACGTCTTGCGCAAGAGGCGCGAGCCCGCGCGCACGACCGCTGGGTCGAAGTACGCGGCCTCGATGAGAACGTCGGTCGTCTCCGCGTTCACCTCGGAGTGTTTGCCGCCCATGATACCCGCGAGCGCCACCGCGCCATCGCGATCGGCGATGACGAGAACGCTCGGCGCGAGCGCGTGTTCCTTGTCGTCGAGCGTGACGAGCTTCTCGGCCGCGAGCGCGCGCCGCACGCGGATCTCGGGGCCGCGAAGCCGCGCGACATCGAACGCATGGATCGGATGGCCGCATTCGAGCAGCACAAGGTTCGTGGCGTCGACGATGTTGCCGAGGCTGCGAACGCCGAGTCGCTCGACGCGTGCGCGCAGCCACGCGGGCGAGGGGCCGACGCGCACGCCGGTCAGACGCGCCGCGCCGTACGCCGGGCAACCCGCCGCGTCTTCGATCGCGATGCGCACTCCGCCCGCGTCCGCCTCGACGCCGCGCGTGCCGCCGCCGTCCGGGCCGCTCGCGCCGGTCGTCGCCGCATGCGCCGCACCGTACGCAGCCGGGAGCGCGAGCTTCGCGCCGCTCCACGCGGCGACTTCGCGCGCAACGCCGATGTGCGAGAGACAATCGCCGCGATTCGACGGCACCTCGATGTCGAAGACGACGTCGTCGAAGCCGAGCACCGAGCGCAAGGACGCGCCGATGGGCGACTCGGCCGGCAACTCCCAGATCCCCGCGGGCGTCGGCTCGCACGCGAGTTCCTCGCCCGAGCAGATCATCCCCTGCGACGCCTCGCCGCGAATCTTGCGCGCCTCGAGCGTGAGGCCGTTCGGCAGCGTCGTGCCGACGAGGCCGACCGCCACGCGGAGCCCCGCGCGCACGTTCGCCGCGCCGCACACGATCGAAAGCGGCGCCGCGCCGCCGACGTTCACGCGACAGAGCGTGAGCCGGTCGGCGTTCGGGTGCTTCTGCGTCTCGAGCACCTCGCCGACGACGATCGGCGCGAGGTCCTCGCGCATCCGGTCGATCGTCTCGACCGGCAGCCCCGCGCTCGCGAGCTTCTCGGCAAGTTCGTCGGGACCCCACGGGCACTCGACGATCTCGCGCAGCCATGAGATCGAAATCTTCATCGGCGCTTCACGCGATCAAACGGAAAGGTTCGAGAGGAAGCGGACGTCGTTCTCGATGAAGTGGCGGACGTCGTCGACGCCGTGGCGCAGCATGAAAACGCGCTCGATTCCCATGCCGAACGCGAAGCCCGTGTACTCGGCGGGATCGTGGCCGCGCGTGCGCATCACCTCGAGAACGCGCGGGTGCACCATGCCCGCGCCGAGGATTTCGATCCAACCGGAGCCTTTGCAGACCCGGCAGCCGGAGCCGTTGCAGAGCATGCACGAGACGTCGACCTCGGCGCCCGGCTCGACGAACGGGAAGTACGACGGCCGCAGCCTCACCCGATGCGTCTCGCCGAAGAAGCGCTTCGCGAACGCGGTGAGCGTCCCCTTCAGATCCGCCATCGTCACGCCGCGGTCGACGTAGAGCGCTTCGACCTGATGGAAGATCGGCAGGTGCGTCGCGTCGATCGCGTCGCGGCGATAGACGCGCCCCGGCGCGATGATCCGGATCGGCGGGTCTTCCGATTCGAGCGTGCGGATCTGGACCGGCGACGTGTGCGTGCGCAAGAGCACGCCGGGCCGAATGTAGAACGAGTCGCCGCCATCGCGCGCCGGATGATCGAACGGCGTATTCAGCGCGTCGAAGTTCGTGAAGTCGGTTTCGACTTCTGGGCCGCGCCGCACCTCGAACCCGAGCCCGAGGAAGATCTCGGAGAGTTCGTCCATCATGCGGCCGATGGGATGAAGCCCGCCGCGCCCCGGTCGCCGCCCCGGCAGCGTCACGTCGATCCGCTCGGCGCTCATCGCGGCCGCGCGCCCGGCCGAGCGCGCGCGCGCCTGCGCCGCGTCGAGCG
>JBJXGV010000036.1:0-208799 GCA_046160485.1 bacterium
CTCACGAATCGCTCGGTGTTGGCCCAGTGCTCTGAGACGGGCGGGATGCAGTCCAGCTCCACCGTTGTCGTCGCACGTTCTTCCCACTGCATGCGTGGGTTGCCCAGAGGGTCGCTCGCGGCCGCGAGCAGCGCGGCCGTCGCGGCCGGCGCGACGCAAGGCCGCACGGCCGGCGCGTCTCGCGACGGCGAAACGCGCGCAGCCCGCACCGGGAAGCCGCCGACGAGCGGCAGCGACGAGGGGCCTCCGATCGCCGTCGAGTTCCTGCCGCCGCGCGCCCCGGAACTTTGGCGGCCTCTGACGCACGCCGAAACGCCGTCGTTCATCGTCGAGTCGTTCGCGGGCACGCTCCCCGAGCCCGTGATCGCAACGAACCGCCTCGCGGCATCGCTCGATGATCCGAGCGCCGATCCGCGAAAGATCGCGCGTATCGCCGCGTCGGACCCGTCGCTCGCCGCGCGAATCCTCAATGTCGTCAACTCGCCGTTCTACGCGCTTCCGAAGAAGACGGCCGACATGAATCGCGCCGTCATGATCCTCGGCTACAGTCACATCAAACGCATCGTGTATCGCATGCTCGTCGGCCAAGCACTCGACCGGAAATCAGGGAACGATCACGAACTCGATTCGCTCTGGGAGCATTCGTTTCTTGTGTCGGTTGTCGCGCCGATCATCGCGCATCGCGCGGGCGTGCAGCAGTCGGGAAGCCTCTCGACGGCGGGGCTCTTGCTCGAGGTCGGAAAGATGGCGCTGCAACGCCACGATCCGGAGAAGGCGAAGCAAGTCTACGGCGGGAACATCTCGGACGATCGCGCGGTTTGCCAGCTCGAGGAAGAGATGTTCGGCATGAATCACGGGGTCGCGGGCGCGATCCTCGCGAAGAAGTGGAATCTGCCGCCCGAGATCGTCCAGATGATCGAGCTTCACGTTCAGCCCCACTTCTGCGCGACGCCGTTCCTGCCCGAAAGCGGCATGAAGAACCTCTGCGTGCTTCACCTCGCCGAGGCGGTTGTGCGCGACTGGCTCTCGTGGCGCGCCCACGGATTGATTCTTGGCGGCGACGACGAGGTCGTTGCGATTCCGCGCGAGCCCGACGCCGTCTTCTTCGAAATCCTCGGGTTCGACCCGTCGCTTGCGTGTCTTCAGATTCCCGCGGTCGACAAGGCGCTCGAGGACGGCTCCGAGTTCATCGCGAACCTTGCCGCCGCCCGTGCGCCGCGCGCGGTGTCGCGCGAGCGCCACGCGGCGCATAAGGTCTCCGCGCGTTAGTCCGCGTCTTCGCCGCACGGCCCTTGCGCGATGCTGTGCTAGACTCCCCGCGTTTGCCGCGCGTGCCGCGGCGCCCGAGGTGATGCCATGACGAACCCGCGCGATTGCCGCTGCGAAACGCTGCGCGGAACAGGTGAGTGGAGCGTCCGCCGATTGCCGGAGCCGAGCGTCTCGTACGAGGCGGTGTGCGACTCCTGCGAGATGACGTATTGGCTTTCCGCCGATGAAGCGGCGAAGTCGCTGCCGGCCGACATCGTCTCGGCGGGACGGCGCGCGCTCGACGAGTTGACCGCGCGAACGGCGAATCCGCAGGCGGCGCGCGAACGCGAGGCTCGCGCGAAGTTCTCCGCGCTGCGGCCCGTTCGGGACGCCGTCGTTCTCTTTGCGCGGCGCGTCCTTCGGCTTTTCTCACGGAGGTAACAGATGATGGCGACCCCCTCGAACGCCCGGTTCTCCGTCGCGACGGACGAGGCTCCGGCGGCCCGAAAGATCCCCCAGCGAAGCGAGATCGACGCGCGCTACAAATGGTCCGTCGAGGATCTCTATCCGGACGATAGCCTATGGGAAAGCGACTTCGCGTCGGTCGAGTCGATGCTCTCGAGGGTGCCGTCACACAGCGGGCGGCTCGGCGAGAGCGGCCCCACTCTTCTCGAGTTCTTGCGATTGCGGGATGCCGTCGAGGAACTCGCGGAGAAGCTCGCGGTGTTCGCGTCGCTGCGGCGTGACGAAGATATGCGCGTCGGCCGCTTCCAGTCGATGGCCGACCGCGCGACGGGGCTCGCGGCGCGCGCGGGGGAGGCGTTTTCGTTCGTCGAGCCTGAGCTCTTGGCGCTGCCGGACGGAAGGATCGCGGAACTCGTACGCGGCACGCCCGGACTCGCGCTCTACGCGCACGCGCTCGACAACGTGCTGCGACGCAAACCGCACACGCTCGCCGGCGCCGAGGAGCGGCTTCTCGCGATGGGCGTCGAGTCGGCGATGACCCCCTCGGTCGTGTTCGGCATGTTCAACAACGCGGATCTGCGCTACGGCACCGTTCTCGATGAAGAGGGGAACGAAATCGAGCTGACGAAGGCACGTCACGCCGTGCTGCAGAACTCGATGAACCGCGCGGTGCGCGAGGCGTCGTGGCGGAGGCTGCACGAGGCGTACGAGCGATTTCAGAATACGCTCGCGGCGAACCTCGGCGGGCAAGTGAAGCGGCATGTCTACGTCGCGCGCGCGCGGCGCTACGCGTCGGCGCTCCATGCGGCGCTCGATCCGACGAACATTCCGACCGCGGTGTATCGCAGCCTCATCGAAACGGTACGCGACGGCATCGCACCGCTTCATCGCTACACCGAGCTGCGGCGCCGCGCTCTCGGGGTCGACACGCTCAAGTCGTGGGATCTCGTCGTGCCGCTCTTGCAAAAGCCGGAGCGCAAGTACCCGTGGGATGAGGCGGTACGCACCGTGCGCTACGGCCTTATGCCGCTCGGAAGCGACTACGTCGCGGCGATCGACGAAGGGCTCGCCGCGCGCTGGATCGACGTCTACGAAAGCGAAGGCAAGCGCGGCGGCGCGTACTCGTGGGGCTCCTACGCGACGAGCCCGTTCATGCTGCTCAACTACAACGACACGCTCGACGACCTCTTCACGCTCGCGCACGAGATGGGGCACTCCATCCACTCGTACTTCACGAAGGCGAGCCAGCCGTACGTCTACGGCAGCTACCCGATCTTCCTCGCGGAGGTCGCGTCGACGACGAACGAATCGCTTCTCATCGAGCAGCTCATCGCGAGCGCGTCGAGCCGCGACGAACGCATCACGCTTCTGAATCACTATCTCGATCAGATTCGCAGCACGTTTTTCATCCAGACGCTCTTCGCGGAGTACGAGCTGACGACGCACGAGATGGCGGAGCGCGGCGAGCCGCTCACGTCGGGAAGTCTCGGCGCGCTTTTCCGCCGGCTCTACCAGGAGTACCACGGGCCCGCGCTCACGATGGAACCGCTCGCGGATTGCGGTTGGGCGCGCGTGCCGCACTTCTACTACAACTTCTACGTGTATCAGTACGCGACGAGCTACGCGGCCGCGACGTCGATCGCGTCGCGCATCCTCTCCGATGGTCAGCCGGCGGTCGACCGTTACCTCGACCTCTTGCGCGCGGGCGGAAGCGATTATCCGATCCCGCTCCTGACGAAGGCCGGCGTCGACCTGACGACGCCGCAGCCGGTGCGCGATACGATCGCGCGATTCTCCGGGCTCCTCGATCGACTTGAAGCGCTGCTCGGCGACGGCTCCGCGGAGTAGGACGCGCGGCGATCGCCGAAGCGAGCGCTATCGCGCGCCGCGCGCCGAGTCGGCGAATGCCGAGACGATAATCGTCGCGCCCTCGCGCACGGCTGCGTCGCTCACGAATGGCACGGGTGCGGTTCCCGAGCGTGAAGCGATCTCGCATTTCACGAGGACGCCGACGGCGCTCGTTTCGTGCCCGACCTCAGCGGCCCTCTCTCCGGCTGACTCGCTCGCGTACGGCATTACGGCTTCCCACGCGCCGTCGTTTCCGGCGATGAGCCGCTCCACGTAGGGGAAGAGGCGCCCTCGCGGCGAGCGTACCGTCGCGAGAAGCGCGGCCTCTTCGCCGGGAGTGCGCCCTTCGATCCGCACGCGCGCACCGCTGACGCGTTCGTAGAGCTTCACGAATGGGGTCGCGGGACCGCCCGGGATCGTCTCGAGCGACTCACTCTCCGCGACGAGTCGCAGCGACGAGACGGGTGGCGTCCATGCGCCCGTGCGATCATCGAGAAAGCCCGCGCCGTTGCGCCACGCGAGGCGGTAGAGAAGCGTCGATTGAATCCCGGGGCGGAACGAAAGCGTGGCGCTATTGCGCGAGCCCAATTCCAGGCTCTCGGCGTAACGAGTCCACGTCGCGCGATCGGGGACGAGCCCCTCGAAGTTGGAGGCCAGATCGCGCACGAGCACGTAGCGCGCACGCATCGAGTCGAGCGCCGCGGTCGCGTGCGACGCATCGGTCTGGAGGAAGAGCGCGCGCACCGGCGCGAGATCGGCCGCGTGATCGCCGAAATTGTCGGCGAACGCGGGGCGCTCGCCGTGGTACTGGATGTAGTGACCGTAGGACCATTCCGCGAGGACACCGTACTCGGGCATCTGCGCGCCGCTCGTATCGTCCGTCACGCGCGGTGTCTGTTGCGCTAGGAATTCGAGCACCGGCCGGCTACGCGCGAACGCAAGCTCGGTCTCTTCGACGCGACCGTACGCCGCAAGCGTGGGCGCGAGCGCCACGGCCACAGCGGCCGCGATCCATGCGGTTCGGCGGCGGTCCTCGAGCGCGACGGCGGCGAGAAGGCCCACGAAAAGCGCGCAATGAGGAAGGAATCGCGATTGCAAGAGCGCCCCGAGCGTGGCGCCCGCCGCCGCGATGAGGAGAACGCGCCGCCCTGGATCGCGCCGCGCGGGGGCGCGAAAAAGGCGAGCGAAGGCGATGGGCGCGAGCACGACGAGCGCCGAGAGCGAAACCGCGAGCGCGACGATTCCCGAAAGCGCCCCCGCGGCGAACGGCGACTGGCTCTCGCCGATCGTCTCTTGCCAGCGCGAGAACCCGCGGACGACGTACGCGAGTCCGCTTGCCGTTTCGCCGGCGAGCGCTGCGCCGAGAACGAGGCTCGCGATCGCAAGACTCGCAGCGGCAAACACGTCGCGGCGCGAGCGCGGTGAGGCGCAAAGCGCGCGGAGGCAGCCGAGGAGAAGCGCGACCTCGACGAGCAACGCCGGCTGAAAGAGTCCGAATCGGAAGTGCGCGAACGGTGCGCCTGCCGCGTGATACGCCCACGCGAGCGGGGCCAGGAAAAGCGCCGCGAGCGCGCAGATCCACGTGCCGAGCGTGAGCGCGCGCGATCCGTCGGACGCGGGCGCCGTCGCACACGCGAGCGCGACGAGCGCCGCCAACGCGACGAGCGTCAGCTGCGTGGCAAGCGCCGCGGCGAGCGCGGCGGCAGGCCAGAGGGCCGCGCGCGCAAACGGCGACGCGCGCCCCGCCTCCGAGACCCGCGCGCGCGCGAACGCCGCGCCGAGCGCATCCACGAAGATCACAACCGCGAAGAGTTCCGCGGCGTGATGATCGAGCTGCGCGATTTCCGTGTAGGGAAAACTCGCCGGGAGGAGCGCGGGAACGCCCGCGGCGAGCACCCACAAGAATGGCCGCTGAGGCCACATGCGGCGCGCGATGCGGAGGAGCGCAAGCACCGTCGCAGCGAAAAGAAGCGGAGGAAGCAGCGCGACGGGGACGCTCGGTCCGCTCGCACCCTCCGCCGCGGGGAAGAGCGCGAGCACCCCCGCGAGCACCGTGTCGTAAAGCGGCGGCCAGATGACGTGTGCGCCCGCGGGGAAGTTGACGAAGCGATCGAATACCGCCAGATCGGGGAACGCAATCGCGATGCGTTCCGCGCGGCGCAAGTGGTAGCACGCGTCGGGATCCGCAACGAGAACATCGGCGCCGTCGATGACGTGCGCCCAGCGCGGCGCCACACGCACGCCGAACGCGGCCGCGGCGATCGCCAGCGCAAGGATGATCACCGCGCCGCGCCCGACGTTGCGCGCGGAATTCGAGGATGTGCGCATCGCGGCGGATTCTACAGAGTGCGCCCGCGCGCGAACACCGTTCTTCACCGGAACGAAGAAGGGGCGGCTTGCCGCCGCCCCTCTTCACATCGGACTTCGCCCGCGCCGGTATGCGGCGCGCCGCGATGCTTACCTCATGAGCGTGATGTTCTTCGTGAGCGACTTCTCCGGCGTGTTCAGCCTAAGGAAGTAGCGACCCGACGTGACCTGGCTTCCGGCATCGTCCTTGCCGTCCCAAATCGCGTCGAACGTACCGGCTGGCAGCGCGCTCGACAGGAGCTGCCGAATCGCGCGCCCCTCGATGCTGTAGACGGCGAGGCTCACGTCGCCCGCCTTCGGAATGCCGAAGCGGATCTTCGTTAGGGCGCCGAACGGCTCCGGAACGTTCGCGCCGATGAACGCCTTCTCGGGAATCGCGCTTTCGCCCGGCACGCCCGTCACGTTGAGCACGATCGTGAAGTTCGAATTGCTCCGGTCGGTCGCGGTCTGAAAGTTCGCGTCGTGCGCAATCACGCGGATGCGCGCCTGGGTCGTCGAAACGTCGTTCACCGACCAGTTGTACGTCCCGGTGTTCGGCAGGTTCTCTGCAATCAGCGTGCTGTAGCCGTCGGCGCCCGCGTTGAGGGAAAGCCGCAGGTCGATCTTCGTGACGCCGACATCATCCGCCGCGTTCCATGTGATCGGGAACGCCGACTGTGCATCGATCACCTCGAAGCCGTTGGGATCGGTCAGCGTCACGGTCGGTGCCGCCGAAGGCGGCGGCCCGATCGTGAAGTTCGCGTCGCTTCCGTCTTCACCGGCGTTGAGCGCCGCGTCGCTCGCGACGATTCTGATCCTCGCAAGGTTCGTCGGCGCGATCCCCGTCAGGTCCCAGGAGAACGAACCGTTGTTCGGCTCGTCATTCGCGATCGTGGCGAGGTACGAAAGCCCGCCATTCTGCGAATAGAGAATGTCGACCGCCGTCACGCCGATGTTGTCTGTCGCATTCCACGTAATCGGCACAACGCTTCCGACGACGAGCGCCTCGCCGCCGTTCGGCGACAGGACGTTTACGATCGGCGCTTGGTTGTCGGGTCCTGCGGGCGGGCACGCGGTGATCGCGATATCGTCGATCCCGCCCTCGACCGTGTCTCCCGCGAACGTGCCGTCCGAGACTTGCACGCGGATTCTCATCTGATCCGTGAGCGTGATGACAGAGTTGATGTCGAGCGAAAGCGTCTGCCATGTCGCCGCGGTCGAAACGTCGCCGATCGCGACGAGATCGACCGGGTACGTCGCGCCGCCGTCGTTCGAGATCTGAATGCGGAAGAAGTCGCCCGCCGGATCGTCGCCCGTATCGCTCTGCCCGTGGAAGTAGCGCAGCGTCAGCTTCACGCTTGCGAATCCGGTCAGGTCGAGGATCGGTGAACGCGTCGCCGCCATTCCCCCGTCGACGTCGTCGACGAACTGGCTGCCGCCGCTATTCTGCGCGGTAATGAGCGCGTTGATGCCTGGCGGCGGCGTCGTGTCGTCCTCGGGCTGATACGCGGTGCCGGACGGGTCGACGTTGACGAACGTTCCCGTGACGCAGTTGTTCGTCGGGTCTATCGTCCAGTCGCTGCCCGTTTCGAAATTCTGCGAGTAGATCGTGTTCGCCACGTTGAAGAGAAACGTCGTGACGGGCGCGTCGACCGGGGAGGTCTTTCGGTTGTTCTCGATGTCCTCCGCGACGATGAAGTAGTCGACCGCGCTGCCGCAGTTCTGCGCGGGAATCGAAGCCGCGTACTCGTTCGGGTTTCCCGTCGCGGCCATCTGCACCGACGTGTACGCACCAGCGCCGCCGACGCGGTAGCGCACGAGAAGCGAATCCGATTCAAGCGCCGCCTCCGTCGAGACGATCGTCGCAACGACCGGATACGGGTTCGAGAAATCGTTCGTGTTCAGCAGCGGTGCGTGCGTAATGAATACGCCCGCGACGATCGTCGGGCACGAAAAGCCGTGATTCATCGCTCCTTCGCAGACCTCGACGTAGTCGGGCGTGCCGTTGGTCAGATCGCCGTCGTCGTCGTTGATGACGAAATAGTCCGCCGCTTGGTCGTCTTGATCGTAGCCGGGGTTGCCGAACATCTTCCGGCTGAAGTGCCACATCTGCGCGGTCTTCTCCTTGCCGACCGCAGCACCGTATTTCGCTTCCATTGCCTGGCGGACGTCCCAGTTGAATCCGCAAATGACGCGCCCCGCGTTGTGGATCGGTTGTCCAACCGCGTCGCTGGGCCATTGCAGCGAGTTCTCGCAGTCGCGGCATCCAGAGCCGGGGCACGAGAGGCCGCTTGCGCAGTTGACGAAGCCGATCCCGATCACCGAGCCGTCGATCATGAAAGTCCCGGCGATGTCGGAGTTGCCTTCGCCCTGGCCGTTGGGCCCCTGTCCGCCGAGCAGGCTCGATTGAATGCAGTGCCCGTATTCGTGCGCGATGACATCGCCGATTTCGCCGGTGTTGTGGCAGCCTCCGCCGGTGCGGAAGAAGTTGAGCACCGTGCCGCCCCAGTTCGCGTTGCACGTCGCGTTGATATTCACGTTCGCCGTCACCTTCGGATACGTCCACGCCGGATCGATCGAGTTGATGTAGTTGCGCGTGGCGTTGAGGAAGTAGAAGACGTCGCGCTCATCGGCGCGGTACGTCGTGCCGAAGTAGATGGACTCGCTGACATCTTCGTCGATCGTGCCGCTGAAGAGCGCGTCGCCTCCGGCGCAGCCGTTACAGTTGACGTCGACGAATGGGCCGTCGAACGACGCGGTGAAGCTGCGCGATCCGCCGCTCCCCGGGATCGAGAAGTTTCCGTTCGCGTCCGTCGTCGCGGTTCCGATCCCGGAGATCGCGACGTTCATGCCCGAGTGCGGCGTGTTCGGCGTGTTGCCATCGCAGTACGTCGGGATCTCGACATCGCCGAGGACCTGGCCGGCGTATGCATGCGTCACTTGGTTTTCGCGGCGCACGATCTCGCCCGAGACGGCGTCGACCCACGTGCGATAGAGCCCGTACGGCTCCGACGTCGTGACTTCCGTCATATGAGTCACCGGAAAGCTCAGCCCGTCGCCGGTCGAGTTCGCGTCGTAGTGCGGCAGGATCATGGTCTCGTCTTCGATGCACTTCATCGGCGATGCCGGATCGAACGGAACGGCGTCGCGCGCGATCTGCACGGCGAGTTCGCGCGGCATGAGGCCGGACTGCGGAACGGAAATTCCGTTGTAGTAGTTCGCGCCGAACGAATAGAGCCGGCCCGACTCGGTGAGCGCAAGCGTAACGAACGCCTCGTTGACGGGGATTCCGCGAACGGTCTGCTGAAGCAGAACCGCCCACTTGCCCATTCCGTTCGTCACGCGGTAGGTCGCGAGGTTCTCGTTCGTCGCGCCGCCGAAGAAATCGGGGTTCGCGGCGACGAAAGCGCGCGCGACCGCTTCCGCCTGCTGCGCATCTTGAATCCCACCCGGCGCCAGATCGATGCCCGTTCCCCACACTCGGCGCGGGCAGTGCGACAGCGGATTCCACGTGTGCACGCGCCACTCGCCGCCGAGGCGCTCGCTCACGCGCTGCGCCATTTCACGCGAAGGGGCATGCTGCGACGTGTCGTAGACGTGCGTGTACGCTTCAAGGGCCCGCGGTAACTCGAACGGGTCGACGTCGTTGGTCGGCAGGATCGCATCCGCCGATGCCGCGATCGATCCGAGCAGCATGGCGAGCAACAAAACGTGCGTGGCGCGCTTTGAAGGCATTTCGTCGATTCCTCCTGTTCGCTCTCGAAATGGTGGGGGGCAGGCTCGCGCCTGCCCCGCCGTGTGCGAATCCGAACGCCGACCCGCGAATGCGGTCGGTCGCTTCGTGATGTCTCCTAACGAACGAACGTGATGTTCTTCGTCAGCGTCTTCTCGGACGTCGACAGCCGCAGGAAGTAGCGGCCGGAAGTGACCGCATTCCCCGCGTCGTCGCGGCCGTCCCAGATCGCGTCGAACGTGCCCGCTGCCCGAGCTCCGGCGAAGAGATGCCGAACCGCGCGGCCCTCGAGGCTATAGACCACGAGGCTCACGTCGCTCTGACGCGGGATACCAAAATGGATCTTCGTCGTCGCGCTGAACGGTTCCGGAACGTTCGTTCCGATGAAAGCCGCCGCGGGGATCGATCCGCCGCCCGGCACGTCCGTGGTCGCGTTCAGAACGATTGTGAAGTTCGCGTTGCTTCGGTCGGACGCGGTCTGGAAGTTCGCGTCTCGAACGATGACGCGGATGCGCGCTGTCGTCGTCGACACGTCGTTGACCGACCACACGTACGAGCCCGTGTTCGGCAGATTCTCGGCGATGAGAGTGCTGTAGCCGTCGGCGCCCGCGTCGAGCGAAAGACGAATGTCGACCGCCGTCACCGCGATGTCGTCTGTTGCGGTCCAGGTGATCGGGAACGTCGTCTGCGCGTCGATCACCTCGAAGCCGTTCGGATCGTCGAGCGTGACCTCCGGTGCGGCGGAAGGCGGCGGACCGATGGTGAAGTTCGCGTCGCTGTCATCCTCGCCGAAGTTGAGTGCCGCGTCGCTCGCGACGACCTTGATCCGCGCGAGGTTTGTCGGCGGCATGTTCATGAGGGACCACGAGTACGTGCCGTCGTTCGGCTCTCCCGCGGCGATCGTTGCGAGATACGTGAGGCCGCCGTTCTGCGAGTACAGAATATCGACGGAGGCGACTCCCACGTTGTCCGTGGCGTTCCACGTGATCGGGACCGTCGTACCGACGACGAGTGCTTCGCCGCCGTTCGGCGACAAGACGCCGACGGTCGGCGCTTCCGCATCGGGTCCCGACGGAGTGCACGCCGTGATGAGCACGTCGTCGATGCCGCCCTCGACGATGTCGCCCTCTGGATTTCCGTCGGAGGCTTGCACGCGAATGCGGATCTGGTCCGTGATCGTAATCACGGACGCGAGGTCCACCGAGAGCGTTTGCCACGTCGCTGAGCTCGACACGTCGCCGAGCGCTACGAGGTTGACCGGATAGGTCGTGCCGCCGTCGTTGGAGAGGCTGATTCGGAAGAAGTCGCCCGCGCCATCGTCGCCCGCGTCGCGCTGCCCGTGGAACCAACGCAGCGTGAGCTTCGCGTCTTCGAACTCGGTCAGGTCGAAAACGGGGGAGCGTGTCGCGGCGATTCCGCCGTCGACGTCGTCCGTGCCGTCGCCGCCCGTGTTCTGCGCGGTGATCCACGCGTTGACGCCCGGCGCCGGTGTCGTGTCGTCTCCGGGCTGGAAGCCCGTCGGATTCGGATCGACGCGGACGAACGCGCCCGTCGTCGCGACGTGTGTCGGGTCGGTCGTCCAGTCGCTGGCGCTTTCGAACGTTTGGGAGTACACGATCGTCGCGACGTCGAACCCGTGCGTCGTCGCCGGTGAATTGATCGGATCGGTCTTCCGGTTCCCGACCAAGTCCTCGGCCACGATGAAGTAGTCGACCTCGGAGCCGCAGTTCTGCGCCGGAATCGACGCGGAGTACTCACTCGGGTTGCCCGTCGGCGTCATCAAGAGGTCGGTGTACGACCCCGTGCCGCCTTCGCGATAGCGCACGATCAGCGAGTCGGCGTTGAGCGCGCCTTCCGTCGATGTGATCGTCGCGACGACCGGGAACGGATTCGAGAAATCTCCGGAGCTGGCGAGCGGGTCGTGCGCGATGAAAATGCCGGTAAGGATCGTCGGGCACGAGAACCCGTGGTTCGTCGCACCCATGCAAATCTCCGCGTAATCGGGCGTGCCGTTCGTCAGGTCGCCGTCGTCGTCGTTGACGACGAAGTAGTCCATCACTTGGTCAGGCTGATCGTAGCCGGTGTTGCCGAACATCTTTCGGCTGAAGTGCCAGAGTTCCGCGGTCTTCTGCTTACCGAGCGCGGCGCCGTACTTGATCTCCATCGCCTGGCGCGTGTCCCAGTTGAATCCGCAGATCACGCGGCCCGCGCTATGAATCGGCTGCCCGATGACGTTGCCGGGATACATGAGCGTGTTCTCGCAATTGCGGCACGACGAGCCGGGGCAAGAGAGTCCGTCGATGCAATTGCCCTCGGTGAATCCGATCCCGATGACGGAGCCGTCGATGATGAACGTGCCGGCGATGTCGGAGTTGCCCTCGCCCATGCCGTTCGGTCCCTGGCCGCCGAGTAGGCTCGACTGAATGCAGTGCCCGTACTCATGGGCCATGACGTCGCCGATCTCGCCCGTGTTGTGGCAGCCGCCGCCGGTGCGGAAGAAGTTGAGCACGGTGCCGCCCCAGTTCGCGTTGCACGTCGAGTTGATGTTCACGTTCGCCGTCACCTTCGGGTACGTCCACGCCGGATCGATCGAGTTGATGTAGTTGCGCGTTTCGTTGATGAAATAGAAGCAGTCGCGCTCGTCGGCGCGGTACGTTCCGGCGGCGAAGTAGATCGGCTCGGCGACATCTTCGTCGATGGTTCCGGAGAAGATCGCGTCGCCGCCGACGCAGCCCGAGCAATTGACGTTGACGAACGGGCCGTCGAACGAGGCCGTGTAGTTGCGCGAGCCGCCGGTGCCGGCGATCGAGAAGTTGCCGTTCGCGTCAGTAATGGCGGTGCCGATTCCGGTGATGGCGACGTTCATTCCCGAAAACGGCGAGTTCGCCGTGTTGCCGTTGCAGTAGGTCGGAATCTCGACATCGCCCTGCGCAGTGCCGGAGTACGCCTCGGCGACCTGGTTTTCGCGGCGCAGAATTTCGCCGGTCGTGGCGTCGACCCAGGTGCGGTAGAGGCCGTACGGTTCGGAGGTCGTCACTTCCGTCATGTGGGCGACGCGGAACTTCATCGTCCCCTCGCCGTCGCTCTCGTCGAGCATCGGGAGGATCATCGTTTGGTCCTCCGCGCACTCCATCGGCGACGCCGCATCGAACGGGAGGGCGTCGCGCGCGATCTGCACCGCGAGCACGCGAGGCATCGGCGCGGTCTGGGGCACCGAAATCCCGTCGTAGTAGTTCGAGCCGAACGCGTAGAGGCGGCCGTTCTCCATGATCGCGAGCGACACCATCGCTTCGTTCACGGGAATTCCGCGCACGGTCTGCTGGAAGACGACGCCCCATTTGCCGAGCGCGTTCGTCACGCGAAACGTCGCGAGGTTTTCCGGCGTCGCGCCGCCGAAGAAGTCTGGGTTCTCGCGGATGAACTCGCGCGCCGCGTTCTCGGCTTGCGATGCGTTACGAATCCCGCTCGGCGCGACGACGATGCCCGCGCCATAGACGCGCCGCGGTGAGTTCGAAAGAGGGCTCCACGTGAGGACCTTCCACGCCCCGCCCAGGCGCTCGCTGATGCGCGCGGAGAGTTCGATCGCTGGCGCGTAGTCGCCCGCCGAGTGGATCTGCGTGTACTGACGCGCGGGCGGACGAACGTCGAACGGGTCTTCGTCGACCACCGCGGGCTGAAACGCGCCGGCCGGACTGGCCGAGAGCGCAACGAGCGTGAGGAGAAGCAGGGCGGCAACGCGACGGGGTAGCAACGTCATTGCGGATCCTCCTGAGGTGCCGTGCGGAAAGTGCGCACCGCGCTCGATCGCCCGGCGGGCTTCGAAACGCGGATCGGATGCGTTGTGGCACGGGACGGGGCGGGCACCCGCTCGAACGCGAAGCGATGAATGGAAGGTCGCTCAGCGTTCGGCCACACGTGAGCGCGAGGTTAGCACACCACCTTAACGCTTTGCAACTTTTAACTTTGTGGTCGCGGATGCTTCGTTGACACGGGGTTACGGCGGCCCCTAGAATGCGCGCCAACCGCATCATGAAAACGGCGCCGACACCGCATCGAGAGACCTCCCACGGGACGATTTTCATCATCTCCGCGCCGTCCGGAACGGGAAAGACGACGCTTATCGATCGCATCAAGGCCAGCCTTCCCGATCTGTATTTTCCGGTCACGATGACGACGCGGCCGATGCGGCCGGGTGAGTCGAACGCGGTCGATTACTACTTCGTTGACCGCGCGGATTTCCGGCGGCATGTCGCGGCGGACGAACTCGTCGAGTGGGCGACGGTCTATGGCAATCTCTACGGCGTGCCTCGATGGGAACTCGAGAAGCCGATCAGCGAAGGGCGCGACGTTCTCTTCGACATCGATACGCAAGGGCGCGAAACGCTCGTCGCGCGTTACGCGCACTCGGTGAGCATCTTCATCGCGCCGCCGAATCTGGCGGCGCTTGAAGAGCGGCTTCGCCGGCGCGGCCTCAACGACGAGCGCGATCTTACCCGGCGTCTCGCCGAGGCGGAAATCGAGATGAAGCGCGCCGATCGCTACGACTACATCATCGTGAACGACTCGCTCGACGACGCGTTCGAGGAGCTCAAGACGATTTTGCTCACCGAGAGGGCGAGGCGCCGCGGCCGTGTGGAGAGGGAATAGCCACCCGCTCTCGCGACGCCTATGGGACGCGGGCCTCCGCATCGACGATTTCAGTCATCCCGGCGCGCTGACGCTTCTGTCGCATTTTCACTCGGATCACATGAACGGGCTTGTGCGCGGCGGTCCGCCGGGGCCCGTCGTCGCGTCGCCCGAGACAGCGCGTCTTCTCGCCGCCCTCCACCGCGTTCCGGAGGAGCGCATCATCGTGTTGACGCCGGGAGCGCGGATCGCTCTCGAGGAACCGCTGCCGCTTGCGATCACCGCGTTCGAAGCGAATCACTGCCCGGGCGCGCTGATGTTTCTCATCGAGTGCGACGCGGGACGCATGTTCTACACGGGCGATTTCCGGCTCAACGCGCCGATGCGCGCGGCGATTTCCGCGCTCCCCGAGATCGATCTTTTGATCGTCGACAATACGTACGACGACCCGCGCTATCGATTCCCGCTGCAAGAGGACGCGATCGAAGAGGTCGTTTCCATAGCGGAGCGGCATCACCGGGAGCGGTGTGTCGCGCTCGCGATCTACTCCATAGGGAAAACGCGCATTCTCGAAGCGCTCCACGCGCGCCTCGGATATCCGACGTACGTCAGCGAGAGGACTGCACGCATCTATTCGCTCATCGGACTCGGTCATCTCGTCACGCGCGACATAGGGGAAACGCCTCTGCGCGGCTATGGGCGCGGCTATTTCGATCGTTACTTCAAGATGAAGCGCGAATACCGCGAGGGACGCGCCGTCGTGATCATTCCCACGGGGTGGGCTATGGACGTACAGCGTCCCGAATGGAATTTTCACTATGTGCCGTACTCGGAGCATTGCGACTTCCATGAGCGGGAAGAGTTCGTCGCCCTCATGGGGCCGGCGGCTCGCGAAAACCTTCTCCACGAGTGAAACAAATGTTGATTTCTTGATAAGCGCCCCTATGCTAGTGGCGTTTTCACAGAGGGCCCGCTCCTATGATGCGGGTCATGCAGGGTCCGCTTTCGGACCACAGTTAAGGGAGGAGTCGATGGCTGCGAAGAAGGGTGCTGGACGATCCACGAAGAAGGCTGCGAAGAAGTCGGCGGGCACGCGGGCGACCGCGAAGAAGCCTGTGAAGAAGGCGGCGAAGAAGAAGGTCGCACGGAAGCCGAACGCCGCATTCATGAAGCCGCTTCAGCCGAGCGCGGCCCTCAGCGTGGTCGTCGGCAGCAAGCCGATACCTCGCACCGAGGTGACGAAGAAGATCTGGGCCTACATCAAGAAGAACGGGCTCCAGGACAAGAAGAACCGCCGCATGGTCAACGCGGACGCGAATCTGAAGCCTGTGTTCGGCGGCAAGGCGCAGGTCAGCATGTTCGAGATGACGAAGCTCGTCTCGAAGCACCTCAAGTAAGCGCGGCGTTCGAGAGAATCCGCGGCACGTCGCGGGGCGGGGAGCCATTCCCGCCCCGCGTTCTTTTTCCGCTGCGTCGCCGATGAGCGCTAGCGCGAGGCCGTCGCGTCTTCGGCGGGCGCGGCGAAGAGCTGCGTGATCGCGAAGACGGCGACTCCCGCGTATGCGCCGTCGGAGCCGCGCGCGCCGGTTCCCTCGATGACGAGCGCGCGCGGCGTGCGCGTCGAGTCGCACGCGAGGAAGTGAAGCGTAAGCGACTCGTGGCTCTCGGGCGCGTTCGGCGCTCGCCAGAGCAATCGATCCTCGGGAATCGTCATCGAGTAGTTCTTCTCCCAGTACTCCCACACATCGCGATTCGAGATGAGTGTGTCGGGCGCGCCGACGCCGTCTTCGTACTCGATGAAGAGCCGTGCGAGCGGGATCGTCGCGTTCCCCGCCGCGCCGCCGTCGAGCGCGAGCGCGATCGCGCGCGAGGCGCGCGCATGAAGCGGCACCTCGATGCGTGCCGCCTCTTGGAACGCCGTCGTGATCACCGAAGGGATTCCTGTCGCGGCCGCATCGCTGAAGATCAAGAACTCGACGCCGGCACCTCGGATGACGCCAGCGGAGAGATGGGGGAATAGGTTCTCTCCGTTCGTGGGATCCGGCACGAACGGATCGCGGTGATAGTCGGCGTTCGCATACGGCGTGATGTTGATCGCGATCTGCTCGACGTTGGCCGGCGTGGCTGGAACTTCCGCGCGTCGACCCGCGACCTCGAAGAGCGGGCCGCGCGGAATTAGCTCGTAGCTATTCGCGCGCCGCGCGTCGGTGAACGAAAGCAACACGGGGACGCGCCCGAGATTCGCCGCGATGAACGCATCGACCATGTCGTCCGGCTTCATCGACGATCCCGCGACCTCGATATTCGGAAACGTCTCCTCGACGTGTTCTACGTACCACGGCCAGCAGAGAAGCGCGGAGTAGACGACGGCCGCGTCGTCGCGGCCGTTCTCGGCAGCGGCGCACCAGAGGGCGAACGTGCGGCCGTCGCCCTGAGTCAGAACGAGGGCGTCGGGCGGCATGGCGGCGAGTGCGTCGCGTGCGTAGTCGCGCGCGGTGTGGTCGTGCGCAGTGCTTAAGCGGCGCGCGCGCGCCGGGAGCGGCGCAAGTGCCGCGGCAACGAGCGCGATCGCGAGCACCGGCGCTCCGGCGCGCGCGAGGTGCGCTCCGCTCGGGCGCCGCTTCGCGGCCTCGTCGAGCCACGCGCGCGCGCGCGTCGCGATCGCCCCGAGCGCGACGGCGCTCCAGATCGCGATGATCGCGTACGCCGGGAGGTAGTACGCATCGGGATCGGGAATCTCGTACGCGAACGTCAGCCCGAGCCCGAACACGAGGGGAAGAAACGTCGCGAGGAAGAACGACGGCCGATTGAGCGCGAGGAGGAGCCCGCCGGCGGGCGCGAGCAAGTACGCCGCGAATCCGAGCTCGTTCGGCACGCGCCGCCGCACGAAGGCGCCGAGCATCCCGCGAAATCTCTCGACGTCGAATCCCTTCAAGCGGAAGTGGTACTGCTCGCCGCTCATCGCCCAGCGGAGCCCTTCGAGCGTGTCGTGCTCGCCCCATTGCAGGCGCGGGTGGAGCGCGCCGCGAATCGGCAAGAACGCGACGACGCTCGCGCCGAGCACGAAAAACGGGAGCGCGAGCAGAAGAGCGCGCGGCGCCCGGCGTTCGAGCAGCAGGAGCGCGAGCAGCCCGGGAAAGATCGCGATCACCGCGAGATGGTGCGCGACCGCCAGCCCGCCGACGAACGCGAGTAAGCGGAGCGGGCGTGGATCGTCGGTGCGCGCGGCGGCCAGGGCGAGAGCGAAGAAGAGCGCCAGGAACGCCAGGTGCAGCGTGTACACCTCGGTGATCATCGCCTGCGACCAGAGCGTGGGGGAGATCGCGAGCGCGGCGATCGCGACCGCGGGACCGAGCGCGAAGCACGCCGGGTCGTGCGGCCGGCCCGGGTCGCCCGCGCCGGCGAACTCGCGCGCCACGGTGAAGAGCAGCGCGAGCGCGACCGCCGCGCAGAGCGACGAGAAGATCGCGAGCGCACCGCCCGCCGAAAGGCCCGGCACGAGCGTGAAGAGCCGTCCGATCAGCGTGTAGAGCGGATAACCCGTCGGGTGCGCGATACCGAGCGTGAGCGCGACAGCGGCGAACTCCGGCCCGTCCTCACCCTGGTGAAGCCACGTGATGTCGCTCGCGCCCGTGACGCGGTAGAGCGCAAACGCCAACGCACCGATCCACGCGGCGAGAAAAAAAAGCGTAGGGGACCGAAGTTGGTCCCCTACGCGAATTGTAAAGCGCGAGCGTTCCGTCTCTATCGCCTGAATTCTTCCGGCAGTCGGATCATCGAGACGCGTTTCGGAGCCTTTCCGGACGGGCATTCCGGTGGTCCGGTGCGCGTGTGCGTCGAAGTCACCATCGTCGTGCAGGTGCCTTCGCAGTCGGCCCCGCTGTACGAGATCACGACGTTGGACGTGCCGTTGAGCGTGTTCCCGCTACGGCTTCCGCTGCCCGAGATCGTGTACTCCGCTTCGCAACTGTCGCTCAGAGAGAGCGTGTACATGCAGGAGAAGCTGAAATCCTCCTCGTCTCCCTCGTATTCGCAATCGTCGTCCTCGTTTTCGCCGCCGGTCGTGATCGTGTCACCCACGCAGTAGTCGAGTGTGTCGGGGAGTGAGAACGTGCCAGTGAAACACGCCGGGAACTCGCCCTGCGTTGCGTCTCCAGACGAAGTGATATCGATCGTTCCGACGTAGCGGCCGGCCAAGTCTTCCGTGACGATGAGGAACGATCCCCCGCCCGTGCCGGTACCCGTGCCCGTCCCTGTTCCGGTTCCCGTGCCAGTACCCGTTCCCGTACCCGTGCCCGTCCCGGTCCCGGTTCCCGTGCCGGTTCCTGTGCCGGTCCCTGTCCCGGTTCCGGTCCCAGTTCCCGTGCCAGTCCCGGTTCCCGTACCGGTTCCCGTGCCAGTACCGGTCCCAGTTCCCGTGCCCGTTCCGGTCCCGGTGCCCGTGCCGGTGCCGCCCGGGTCCATCGGGTTCTCGTCATCGTCGTTACAGCCGCTGAAGAGTGCGGCTGCGAGGAACACCGCGAGTAGGCCGACCGAAAGCCAAGCCAGCCGACGGTCGAAGCGTCGTGTCTTCATCAAGAATCCTCCTTCGATCATTGGGGTCAACGAAGTTGCGGAGATTGATCGAGCGGCAAAATGCCACCGTGGTCTCTGAGAATTTCGCGCGGCGATTATGAGCGGATCCCGCGCGGAGTCAACCCGAATCGCGTCGATCTCCGGCCGCGATCCGGGGGAGCGCCAGGCAGGCGCCAGCGGCCGGGCGCGACGGCGAGCCTAGTACCGCGCGAGCGTCGGATCGACGTCGCGCGCCCACGCGTCGATGCCGCCGCGGAGGTTGCGCGCGTGCGCGAAGCCCTGCTCGCGCAGGAAGCGCGCCGCCATGTCCGAACGCTGCCCGATCTTGCAGATGACGATGATCTCACTCTCGGGATCGAGTTCGGAGTGGCGCGCGGGTATGTCGCGCAGCGGAATGAGCAGGGCGCCGTCGAGCCGCGAGATCTGCAGTTCGTGAGGCTCGCGGACGTCGACCATCACGGGGCGGTCCCCGCGGTCGAGGCGTCGCTTCAGGTCGGTCGGCGTGATCTCGAATTCGGTTTCGAGCGCGGCCACTGCCACCGGCGGCCGCACGCCGCAGAATTCCTCGTAGTCGATCAACTCGCGAATCGTCGGGTTCGCGCCGCACACGGGGCAGCTCGGATTCCGGCGGACCTTCAGCTCGCGGAATCGCATCCGCAGCGCGTCGATGAGCAGAAGCCGTCCGGTGAGCGTCTCGCCCTGCCCGATGATCAGCTTGATCGCCTCGTTCGCCTGGATCGTGCCGACGATGCCGGGGAGGACACCGAGCACGCCGCCCTCGGCGCACGACGGCACGAGTCCCGGCGGCGGCGGTTCGGCATAGAGGCACCGGTAGCACGGCCCCTCGCGCGTCGCGAAGATCGACGCCTGCCCTTCGAAGCGGAAAATCGAGCCGTAGACGTTCGGTTTCCCCGTGAGCACGCACGCATCGTTGACGAGGTAGCGCGTCGGGAAGTTGTCGGTGCCGTCGATGACCATGTCGTACTCGCGAACGATCTCGAGGGCGTTCTCCGACGAGAGCCGCGTTTCGTATTCGTCGATGTGGACGTGCGGATTCACGTCGCGAATGCGGTCGCGCGCCGACTCGAGCTTCGGACGCCCGACATCCTTCGTGCCGTGAATGATCTGTCGCTGCAAGTTCGTGACATCGACGACATCGAAGTCGACGATGCCGATCGTGCCGACGCCCGCGGCGGCGAGGTAGAGGCCGAGCGGCGAACCGAGCCCGCCCGCGCCGACCATGAGCACGCGCGCGCCCTTGAGGCGCCGCTGTCCGTCGACGCCGACCTCTGGAAGAATCAAATGGCGGCTGTAGCGAAGCGCCTCGTCGTTCGTCAGCGGCGCGCCGTTCGCGCCGGCCGGCGTCGCCGCACCCCCCGCGCCGCCCGCGATCGACGGCACGATCGAGATCGAATCGCCGTCGGCGAGGCGCGTCTTGTCGCCCTCACCGTAGCGGATGTCTTCATCGTTCACGTAGACGTTGACGAACGTGCGGAGGCGGCCGTCGTCGGAGAAGAGGTGCTTGCGTAGGCCGGGATGCGCCGCGACGAGACTCGCGAGCGCTTCGGCGACGGTGCTGCCTTCGACGACGACGGCGTCGCCGCCGCCGGCGTACTGGCGGAGCGGCGTCGGTATGTAAATCTTCGCGGCCATGGTTTTCGTTCGTCTCCTTCGAGGATGGCGACTAGGAATTCTCGAGCACGGTTTCTTCGTTCATGGCTTCACGATCTTCGGTCAGCGTCCACGATCTCAACTCGGCGATCTCGCCCTTGCGCACGGAGAGAATCACGTACGAGTAGATGGGCCAGGTCGCCTCGCGCCGGTCGGTTTCGGACGGGACCGCGGGAACGTCGGGATGCGAGTGATAGTAGCCGACGATTTCCGCGCCGATGCGCCGCGCCGCTTCCTCCGCGCCCCGCACGGCGTCGCCGCTCATCAGGTAGCGGTTGCGCGCCGAGTCGCGCCGCGCGTTGTCGATCGGGTACGACGCGCGCACGATCTTGCGCTCTCCCTCGAACGCGCCGAGCAGCACGCCGCAGCACTCCTCAGGGTAGACGCGCCGCGCGTGCTCTTCAAGGGCCCGCCGCTCTTCTTTCCCGATGACGACGGCGTTCGCCGGTTGCGTCATGAACCGTCTCCTCGTTTGGTCCTGTTCTAGTTAATTTCGTCCCAAAACTTCTCGGAAAGATACTTCGATGCGCCGTCCGCGAAGATCGTCACGAAGACGCCCTGTTTCTCGCGTTCGGCGATGCGAAGCGTTGCAACTGCCGCCGCCGCCGCCGACACGCCGACGAGAAGCCCCTCCTCGCGCGAGAGGCGCTTGATCATCTCATACGACTCCTCCGTCGAGACCTCGATGTTCTCGTCGGCGAGCGTGTCGTCGTAGATCGCGGGACGCATCGCCGTCTCCATGTGCTTGAGCCCCTCGAGGCCGTGCATCGGCCCGTCGGGTTGAAACGAGATGCAGCGAATCGCCGGGTTCTTCGATTTGAGATAACGCGTCGTGCCGACGAACGTGCCGCTCGTGCCGAGTCCCGCGATGAAGTGCGTGATGCACCCTTCGGTCTGGCTCATGATCTCGGGCCCGGTCGTACGAAAGTGGACAGCCGGATTCTCGGGATTCGAATACTGGTCGGGATAGAAATAGCGCTCGGGGGATTCGGCGAGGATCGCGCGCGCCGCCCGGATCGCGCCGTCGGTGCCGTCGAGCGGATCGGTGAGGACGAGATCGACGCCGAATGCCTGGAGGATGCGCTTGCGCTCGTGGCTCGCGTTTTTCGGAAGCGCGATCCGCACCGGAAAACCGAGCGCCGCGCCGAGGAGCGCGTACGAGATGCCCGTGTTTCCCGACGTGGCGTCGATGAGAGTTTTCCCTTCGCCGAGAAGCCCGCGCCGCATCCCGTCGTACACCATCGCCATCGCCGCGCGATCCTTCACCGACCCGCCGGGGTTGCACCATTCCGCCTTCGCGAAGATCTCCGCGGCGGGGAGGTGGCGCGTGAGGCTCTTTAAGCGAACGATCGGCGTCGAGCCGATCTGCGAGAGAATTCTGTCGAGACGCGTTTCCATCGTGCTCCTCGTGCGTGTCCTGGCCATCCTGTGCGGCACGGTGCGTGTGTGCCGCGCGGGAGTATCTCACGAGCGGAATGTGCACGCGCGCGCGCGACCGCGGCGCACTGTCGTGCTAGAGGCGCCCCAGCGCGCGCAGGAATTCCTCGGCCGTGGCGCGGTGAATCGCGATCGTGTCTTTCACGAAGCGCGCATAGCCGCCTGCCAGCGCCCCCGCGATCGGAACGCCGCGCTCGCCGCACCACGCGACGACGCGCCGGTCGCGCTCGCGCAGCCCCTCGCGCGAAAGCGCCAGGCCGCCGAGCGTGTCCTCAACGAAAGGATCGGCTCCCGCGAGGTAGAAGACAAGGTCCGGCTTGTGCGTGTCGAGAATCTTCGGGACGTCGCGGTCGAGAATCGCAAGGTAGCCGTCGTCGCCGACGCCATCGTCGAGGCCGACATCGCGATCGCTCCGCTCTTTCACCGGATAGTTGTTCTCCTGGTGAATCGAGTACGTAAAGACCTCGGGAGATTCCGCGAAGATGCGCGCCGTGCCGTTTCCCTGGTGCAGGTCGCAGTCGATGACGGCCGCCCGCTCGATCGCGCCGTCCGCTTGCAGCGCGCGAATCGCGATCGCGACATCGTTCACATAGCAGAATCCCTCGGCGTGGTCCGCGAACGCGTGGTGGAGCCCGCCGCCGAGATGAAGACACGCGCCCGATGCGATCGCGTGCCGCGCTGCCAGGATCGAGCCTCCGGCGGCGAGCGTGAAGCCCTCGACGATCTCGCGCGAGAGCGGTAGCTCGCTCGAGAGTGTTCGGTGCGTGTGCCGCAGCGAGGCGAGGTCGTCGAGGTACGCGGGCGTGTGAACGCGCAGAAGATCGTCGTGTGCCGGCATCTCGGGTTCGGCGAAGTCGGGCTCCGTCGCAAGCGCGCTGTCGATGAGGCTCTCCCGGATGAGCCGGTACTTCACGACGGGGAAGACATGCGCGCCGATGTCGACTTCGTAGCGCGCGGAGTGAACGAAGGGCGCAGTCATCGCGCGAGCGACCCGCGAGCTCGGGCGCGCGCCGGCGCGGCGGCGAGAACGGCGGCCACGGCGCGCGATCCCTCGCACTTCCCCGAGGTGACGCGGGCGATGATTTCGACGCGTCCCGGCGGCAACTCCGCCGCCGGCGTCCAATCGAGGAACCAGTCGGCGATAGGAGGGTCGTCTTCGCTCAAGAGGAGCGCCGCGCGGCCGAGGACAAGAGTGTCGGGGAGCGCGCCGCTCGTGTCGTCGAGTGCGATCCAGCGAACGAAGAGCGACACCGAATCGATCGTGCCGCTGCAACTCGCGCCCAGCGCGAACCCGGCAAGCTCGGCGGTTTCGCCGATGACGAGCGTGTCGCCGCCCGCGGAATCGGGCGTTGTGAACTCGGCGCTCGGCACGGCGTTCACTGCGAAGATCTCGTCGCTCCGCGCGATGACGCCTTCCGGCACCCAGTCATTGGCGACGACCGCGTAAACGCGCGCGGTCGCCGTGCAACTCGGCAGCGCCCAGTCTTCGATCGGCGCGCTGTACGCCGCGAGCGTTTCGCACGGTGCGTCGCCCGGCGAGGCGATCGGCCCCGGCGAGAGGCAGATGCGATACACCGCGCCGTCGCGCGCCGCGACCGTCGCGGAGCAGAGGCGCGTCTGTGCGGCGTCGCCGTCGATCGAGAGGCGCACGTTCGCCAGATCGTCGCCGATGACGGCGATCGACTCCGCGGCGATCACGCCGAAATCGTCGACGACGCGTACGCGGAGCGTAGAGACGCCCGGGGCGAGAAGCGATTCCTCGAACGACTCGGCAAACGGCGACCAGAGCCCCAGGAACGAATCGGCGAACGTGAACTCGACAGACTCCGCAGTGGCGGAGGCGAGCGCGATGGCGATGCTGCGCCGGCCGGTGACAACGGGTCCGACCGTTCGCCCGTCGACCGCGAGTCCGAGATCGAGCGCGCGCACGCGAACCGACGCCGACGCGATCGGCGAGAGCGTTCCGTCGTTTCGACGGATGCGACCGTAGAGGAGTTTCGTGTTGTCGCTGCCGTGACCCGCGGCGAGCGTGTAGTCGTACCCGGTCGCGTTCGGCGCGAACGCAACCGCGTCCGCGAGTTGCGTTCCCGTTTCCGGGTCGTTTCGCGTGGAATCGGCGAGAAAAACGGTCTCGGCGCGTGCGGAGAAGAAGACGACGTGAACGGCGCGCGTCGCGGTCGTGTCGATCGGAGCGTCCACCTCGCCGATGAGGAGCCGCGGAGGTGTATCGACGCTGTCGTGCGCGAACGCGTCGAGCGACGATTCCTCGCCGCGCGCGTTGAGGACGGTGACGGCATAGATGTTCAGCGCGTCGGGGATCGGCTCCGCATCGCGGTACCCGAGCGCCGCCGGAGTCGGTTCGGCGATCAGCGCAAACTCGGCATCGCTCGCGGCGCGGCGATAGACGCGATACCCCGCGCGCCCGTCGACGGGAATCGCCTGCCAGAAAAGATTGACCGCCGATGTGCCGAGCGTTGCACGCAGCGAGAGAAGATCGGCTCCGCTGCCGCCGCCGCCCGGATCGAGCGGGTTGGTCCGCGCGGGCTCCGCGGGCCGCTCCGTGCAGCCGTGCGCCGCGAGAAACGCGAGCGATAGCGCCAACGCCGCGACTCGCACTGTACGCGCTCGCTGGCGAGCGCTCATCGCGCCGGTCCTCGCCGCGTATTCAGGAAAGGCTGAAAGATGTTGATGGCGAGTGTGTCGCTTGCACGGCCGCCTTCGGCGTCGGTCACGGTGGCGATGATCGACGTGAGCGTGTCGGGACCCGCTTCGCGCACCGCCCACGTTGCCGACCAGTCCACGTCGAACGTGTCGCTCGCGGCCGAAGGGAATATGGCGACGTCGTCGAGCGTGTCGCCGTCGGCGACGATCGAGATGTTCGCGATGTCCGGGCCGAACGCGCGCGCGCGCGCCGAGCCTTCGACCGCTGTCGAATCGCCATAACTGACGTCGAATCCGTCCGGGTAGAAGATAACGATCTGGAGCGACGCGATCTGCACGTTGATCGAGTCGACGAGGACCGCGGCGCCTTCAGGGCGCCACTCGTTCGCGACGATCGCGTACACGATCGCGGCGCCGTCGCCGGCGGGACGGGCCAAGGGCCAACTCTCGCGCGGCGAGGATTCGAACGGCTCGAACTCGGTGCATGGCGGAATGGGTGCGTTCGAGAGGCAGATCGCGGTCGCGTTCGCACCGACGACGTGCACGTTCACGCGAGCGAGTCGCGTCGTCGCGGCCGCAGCCGGCTCGAGCGAGTTGTTGATGACGATGCTCGCGTCGAGAAGCGAATCGCCCCGCACGAACGCCGACTCCACGCCGGCGACGCCGATATCGTTTTTCACGAGAACGTAGAGCGTGTCGAGCGCCGCGGTCTCGAGGACCGCGTCGAGCGTGAATCCGCTGGCTTCATCGGGGAATGCCTGCCACGGCGCCTCGAACGGCCGGCCGAGCGCGAACTGTACGGAGTCGGCCCCAGGGGGAGGATCGTTCGTCGACGCGCGCGACGTCACGCTCACGGCGACTTTCTTGCGGCCCGTTACGATCACTCCGTCCGCGATACCGTCGACGAGAATCTGAAATCCTGGGACGCGCGTGACCAGCGTGTCCGCGAATATCGCCGACGCGGTGTCGATGCCCGCGTAGAGTGCGCGCGCATACACGCTCTTCGAGAGCGAGACGCCCGGCGGATTGGTTTCGAGTTCCCAGTCGATCGATTCGGTTGTATACGCAAGGCGCGCCGGTTCGACGAGTTCGCCCTTCTCGATCCTGTTGCTCAAGAGAATAGAGTCGGCGTCCGTTGCGATCACGCGAAGTTTCACGAAACGCGAATCGGTGAAGAATGTGGCCTCGCCGTCGCTTCTGCGAACCTCGATCGAAGGAGAAAGCGTCAGGCGCGCTGCGGCCGCCTCCGATCGAACCGACTCCTCGCCGCGCGCGTTCCGGATCGTCACCGCGTAGTAGCTCGTCGTGCCGTGCAGCGGGCGCTCGTCACGAAATCCGCTCGAGTCGAGTCCCGCCGCGAGGATCGTGTCGGGATCGGTCAGGAGCGATGCGAGCGACCGGCTTCGGTAGACCGAGTATCCGAGACTCTCCGCAACGCGTACGTCATTCCAGTCGAGATTGATGACCGCGCCGGTTGGCTGCGCGACGAGCGCGAATGGATCCGCGCCGTTCGGATTCGACGGGTCGAACGGGCTCGATCTCGCCGGCGCATCGGGCCGCTCGCTGCACGCGAGGGTCAGAAAGAGAAGCACGCCGACTGCGCGGAGTGCGCGCACGGTCATCGGCGCGAGGTCGAGAGGAAAGTCACGCGGATCTCGCCCGGCGAAAGCTCTTCGATGCGCGGGCCGATCTCGACGCGGCGATTCTCGGCGCTCCACGGGAATCGGAGTGCCGCTTCCGCGAGCCCGACGGCGTACGTGCCGGCGAGCGCCATCAAGCAGATCCCGCGGAAGTCTTCGGCGTCGCGGATCTCCTCGTAGGCCGCGTCGCGCGCGATCGCGAGGGCAGCGACCTCGGAGGCGCTGACCGCCGACGCGTAACGCGCGTCGACAGCCTCGAACTCGTCGACGCGGTCCTGCATCTTCGCATCGTAGAATACCGCGCCGCCGGCCGCGATCGCGGCGGCGCCGAGGAAGGCGAACGTCGACGCGCGACGCTCCATGTAGTGCGAGCTCCAGCCCGGATGGACGAGCGCGCGCGCAACCGCAGCGCGCCGCGTTTTCGGTTTCAATGGCGCGATGAGCGTGCGTGTCTCGCGTTCCGCGATGCGCAGCGTTTCCTTTCGGGTGTAGTAGCCCGGCAGCGAGATCTTCACTTCGTGAACTCCAGCGGGAAGCTCGAACGGCGCGGCGGGAAGAATCGTATCGACTTCATCTCCCGCCGTGACCCGTGCGCCGGCGGGTGCGTCCACGATCAGATGCGCTTGTCGAGTCGGCAGAAGCGTTGCGATCGGATCGTGCGTCGGAGCGGGCTCGTCGGCGCAGGCGAGGCTCGCGACGAAGAGCGGGGCAAGAGCGATAAGCCGCGGCGTGCGGCGCGCGCGAAGTCTTCCGGTCACGCGCGCATCATATCGGCCGCGATTCCGCAGCGCAAGAACGACGGCGTCGCGCATCCGTACATGCGGCCAAAGCGCTTGACGCGGCGCGCGCGCAAAGTTTAGAGTCCGCGAGTTCGCCGCCGCGCGCCGGGCTTCCTTCCGCGGGCGCGGAATCCCTCTCCCAAAAACCATTTCGAGGTGCTCGTGCGAGCCATCGTGTGTGTGAAGCGCGTCCCCGAGACGCCGACGTTCGAAATTGTGCCGCCGCGCGACTTGCGTTTCCGCGAGGGAACGAACTTCGCGATGAACGCGTTCGACGAATTCGCGGTCGAAGAGGCGTTGCAGCAGAAGGACAAGTTGGGGGGCGAGGTCGTCACGCTTTCCGTCGGTCCCGCCGAGAATGAAAAAATTCTGAAGGACACGCTCGCGATGGGCGCGACAGCCGCGTACCGGATATGGGACGACGCGTTCGCGGGCGGCGATCCGTTCGCGACGGCGTACCTGCTTTCGCTCGCGATTCGCAAGCTCGGCGAGTACGACCTCGTCTTCTGCGGACGCGAGGCGATCGACGGGCAGTCCGGGCTCGTCGGACCAGCGCTCGCGCGTTTCCTCGGCGCGACGACGATTACGAACCTCGCGAAGATTCGCGAAATCGATCTGGCCACGCGGAGCATCGTGGTCGAGCGCCAGCTCGAGGGCGGGCGCGAGATCCTCCGCGCAAAACTCCCCGCGGTCCTCTCGTGCACGAAGGACATGAATCATCCGCGGTATCCGTCGCTCCTCGGTATCCGCAAGGCGGCGAAGGTCGAAGTTCCTGCGTGGGGCGCTGCCGATCTTGGTGCCGACGCGTCGCGAGTGGGCGCCGCCGGCGCGCGTTTGCGGCTCGAGAGTGTAGCGCCGCCGCCGGCTCGCTCGGGCGGCGAGATCTTGCAAGGCGACGCCGAGGCCGTTACCGATGCGCTCGTCGAGCGTGTCATGGGGCTGAAGATCCTATGAGCGCGCTTGCGAAGGTCTGGGTCGTTGTCGAACACAGTACCGATGGAATTCTCACGACGTCGCTCGAGGCGATCGGACTCGCGAAATCACTGACGGGCGGCGCCGTGACAGCGGTGCTTCTCGGCGACGCCGTCGGCTCCGCGGCCGACGATCTCTTCGCGTATGGCGCCTCGAACGTGATCGCCCTCGAAGACTCGCGCCTTGCCGGCTACCGCACGGATCCGCACGCGTCGGCTCTCGGCGCACTCGTTCGCGAGCGCTCGCCGCAGCTCGTCCTCTTCGCCGGCTCGCCCCGCGGGCGCGATCTCTCGGCCGCCGTCGCGGCGGACACCGGAGCGCCCCTCGCGGTGGACGCGCTCGAAATTCGCGCGGACGAGAGCGGCATCGTTTTCGTGCGGCCTTCGTTCGGCGGCAATCTCTTCTCGACGTTGCGCGCACCGGCGGGCGCGACGGCGCTCGCGACGATTCGCGCACGCGCCTACGCGATGCCGCCGCGCGCGGACGCTCCGCCGGGCGCGGTCGAACGCGTCGCCGCGCAGATCGACGACGCGGCGATTCGCACCGAGGTCCTCGGCTTCGAGGCCGAGGCGGGCGCGACGGTCAATCTCGTCGACGCGAACGTCATCGTGGCGGGCGGACGCGGTCTCGGGAAACCGGAGAACTTCAGTCTGATGCACGAACTGGCGGGTGTTCTCGGGGGAGCCGTCGGCGCCTCGCGCGCCGTTGTCGACGCGGGATGGATCCCGTACGTTCATCAGGTCGGACAGACCGGCCGCACCGTGAAGCCGAAGCTCTACATCGCGTGCGGCATCTCCGGCGCGATCCAGCATCTTGCGGGGATGCGTACGGCCGACACGATCGTCGCGATCAACAAGGATCCGAACGCGCCGATCTTCAAGGTCGCGACGTGGGGCGTGGTCGGCGACATCTTCGAGATCGTTCCGCTCCTGACGCAGAAGTTGCGCGCGAAGCTCGGGAAGTAGCGCCCGAGACGCAGCACTCCGTGGCGAAACGACGCCCGCGCGAGAACATAAAGAAACCCGCGTGCTCTATCGGATCGGCTTGGCGGGACCGACAAGCCCTGACGAATCCGAGGAGGAAATCGCACGCGGGTTGAAACTGACCTCGCATATCGAGATCTCATTCGAAAAACGCGAGCAGTCTACGTTCCGCCCCGGGGGCTGTCAATACTTTTCATGCGCCGCCGAACAATCCTTAACTGCTGATTTTGTATTTGATTGTGCGCGTCACTTGTTCGGGCGCGCGATATCGAAAGTCCTCGTGGGCAGGCCGAGCGGCTATCGCAGATAACCCATCGCGCGCAGCTTCTCTTGGGTCTCTTCGTCAACGTCGCCGATCTTCGAATCGTCGCCCATCGTGCCGGCGTCGCGAAGAAACTCGTTCAACATCGTCGTGAGTTCCTCCAACACGACCGGCTGCTCGGTCAGGACATTCGTGCTCTCGGCGGGGTCGAGCGCGAGGTCGTAGAGCGCGTAGTCTCGCACGCCCCCCGGCTTCGGCAGCATCGTGAGTTTCCAACGATCGCTCCGTGCGCTCCGCATCTTTCCCTCGATCCCGTCCACGAACCGAAAGATGTTGAACGCGCCGAGGAGATTCTCGCCGCTCTCGCCGAAGAGAACGCGCGCGGGCTCGCTCGTGGTGCGGCCGGCCGCCGCTTCCGCGATCGCGGTGGAGAGGTCGCGCCCCTCCATCTCGCCGCGCCACTGAAGGCCCGACATCTGCGCGATCGTCGGCGCGACGTCGATAAGGCTCGCCTGCTGCGCCACGCGCGCCGCCGGAATCTCGGGCCCCGCGAGGATGAGGGGAATCTTCACGCTCGAGTCGTAGAGCAGGTCGCCGTGATCGAAGTAGTAGCCGTGCTCCGAGAGCCCTTCCCCGTGGTCGGCGGTCACGGCGATGATCGTGTTCTCGGTCAGGGCGCGGTCGTCGAGGTCCTTGAATAGGCGTCCGATCTGGCGATCCGCGTAGCGAATCTCGCCGTCGTAGAGCGCCGCGGCTTGAACGACGTCGCTCGAGTCGATCAGCCCGAGATGGTTGTAGACCATCAGTTCCTTGCTCGGGTAGAAGCGCACGGCGTCGCGGAATTCGCCGTTGTAGAGACGGTCGACGAAGACGCGCTCCTCGGGCGGCGGATTGTACGGCATGTGCGGATCGCGGTAGTGAAGCCAGAGAAAAAACGGTCGCCGCTTGTCCTTGCGGCCGCGATCGGGTCGCGGCCCGACCTTTTCCGCGAGCCAGAGGATCGCGCGATCCGTCACGAGCTCCGCGCGGTCCGACTCGACCGACGTGTTCTCATAGGCATCGAATCCCTGCGCAAGGCCGCGCTTCTCATCGAGAAACGTGGTCGTCCAGAAGCCCGCGGTGAGGTAGCCCGCGTCGCGGAAGCGCTCCGCCAGGGTGACGCGCGTGCGCGGAAGCGTGCCCCAGAGGGTGCGAATGCCATGCGTCTGCGGGTAGAGCGAGGTCATCATCGACGCGATCGCCTGGGTTGTTCGCGGCGTGGGCGTGAGTGCGTTTTCGAAGAGAACGCCGCGCCGCGCGAGCGCGTCGAGGACGGGCGATGTCAGTCGAGGATAGCCGTACGCGCTCATGTGATCGGCGCGGAGCGTGTCGATCGTGATAATCACGACGTTCGGGCCGGTCGCGCGGTGGAGCGCGCGGGCGATGCCGCGCGTCGTCGCCGGCAAGATCGCGCCGGTGATCGCGAGCGCGGCGAGCAGCGATGTCGAGACGCGACGCGATGCGCAAATCGATCGCATCGGAATCGCGATGAAGGCGAGCGCGGCGACCGCGGTGATCAGCGTGGCGCTTGCGTACGCGTCGGCGCTCGCTGCGTTGCCGAGGAGGAGCCGGAACTTCGCGGCGAACGCGTCGGGGTTCGCGGCGGTCGCGCGCCGCGCGAGATCGTGCGCGGGGAAGATCGACAGAACGAGCGCGACGATCGAGAAGCTCTTGTTGAAGAAGAAACTCGCAAGGAGCGCAGGAACGCCCGCGACGAATGCCGCGCGCGCGGCCCAACCCACGGCGTGGGACGCTTCCGTTGTGATTGTCAAAAGCGCGACGTGTTTGAGGCCGAGCGAGAGGTAGCGTTCGGCGCCCGCCGTCGCGAGGCCGCGACCGATGCCGACGACGAACGCTCCGACGATCGCGACCATCACGAAACGGAGGAATGCGGGGATGGCGTCGGGTCCCGTGTCCTTCGGGCCGCGGTCTCGGGCGCTCATAAGGGACGCGAGTCTAGCACAGCGCCCAGGCTCCGAGTATGCTCGCGCGACGATGACTCCGTCTCCGACGAGGCGCGGCGCCGCCGCGGCGCTCGCTCTTCTTCTTTTCGCGCTCGCTCTCGCGCCGCGCCTTGCGTACGTGGCCCAAACGCGGGACGCCACGTACTTCTCCGCGTTCACGCTCGACGGCGAGTGGTATCGCCTTCGCGCGGAGGAAGCGCGAGACGGCAAACTTCTTTCGGCCGAGTCTCATTTTCGCGGCCCGCTCTACGGCTGGCTCCTGGCGGGATACTTTTCGATCGCCGGCGAGAGCGTGCACGCCGTCCGTGTCGCTTCCGCGTTACTCGGCGCGGCGAATGGCGTGCTCGTCTGGGTCGCCGCGCTCCGTTTCGTATCACCAGCGGGCGCGCTCCTCGCAGCGATTTTGTACGCCGGCTACGGCACGCTCGTATTCTTCGACGGCGAGGTCCTGACGCTGACCCTCGAAACCACGCTGCTCCTCGCATTCCTCATTGCACTGACGAGCGGGCGGCGCGCCGGGCCCGCGCTCTCCGGTCTTGCACTCGGTCTCGGCACGCTACTCCGCCCATCGGTGCTGCCTCTTATGCCGCTTGCGATCGCGTATCTTGCGGCGTCGCGGCCCGACCGTCGCGCCCGAGTCACTGCCGCCGCCGCGCATGTGGTCGTACTCGCGCTGGTCGTCGCGCCGGTCCTCGTCGGCTATCGCGTGCTGCTCGGCGACTGGATTCCCGTCTCGTCGCAGAGCGGCATCAACTTCTTCCTCGGCAATCACACCGGCGCCGATGGAAGCGCGGCGATCGCGCCGAGCACGGGCGAGCTCGACATGATGATCGCGGATCGCTATCGCGACACGGTCGCCGAGGGTTCGCGGCGCGTCGCGGAGCGCGCAGCGGCGCGGCCGCTTCGGCCATCCGAGGTTTCGAGCCATTGGTTCGCACGCGGTCTGGAGTTCGCGCGCAGCGACCCGGCGGAGTTCGCGGCGCTCTTCGCGAAGCGCGCCTATCTAGTCGTGAGCAATCAGGAGACGGACAACAATCAGGATCTTCCGGCGTTCGTCGAGAGGCACGCCCCGTGGCTGCGCGCGATGCCGGTCGGCGCCGCGCTTCTCGTGGCGCTCGGGTTGTGCTCGCTGCCGTGGCGATGGCGCGGCGCGCTCGAGAGGCGATTCGCGCTCGCCGCCGTCGTCGCGATGTGGCTTTCGACCGCGGTCTTCCTCGTGATTTCGCGATACCGCGTGCCGCTACTTATCCTGCTTCTGCCGTTCGCGGGGGAGTCGCTCGCCGCGCTTGGGCGCGCGGCGCGCGCGAAAGCGTGGAGGGCTTTTGCTCGGCGCGCACTACCGATCGGCGCGATCTTCATCGTTTGCGCGGCTGGACTCCACACCGTGCGATCGAGCAAGGTGCGCGCGGCGCAACACGTCAACCTCGGAATCCTCGACGAGCGCGCCGGCGATGACGAACGCGCCGCGGAAGAGTATCGCTTCGCGCTCTCTCTCGATCCATCGATGGCTCAGGCTCGCTACGCGCTCGGCAACGCGCTCGCGCGGCTCGGTCGCCGCGGCGAGGCGCGCGCGGAGTACGAGGCTCTTCTCGTCGAGGACCCTCGTTACGCGCCCTTCGTCGCGAACAGCGCGGGAATTCTCGCGCTCGAAGAAGGCGATGCCGCCGCGGCGGTGTCGGCGTTCCGACACGCGCTCGCCGGCGATCCGGCCCCGACGACGCGCGCGAACCTGGGTGTCGCGCTCTTCGTTCTCGCGGAGTCGGAGCGCGCGCCCGATGGCGCTTTCTCGGCGGCGGCGCGCGCCCATCTCGAAGAGTCGGTTGCCGAACTCGGCGCGGCGTGGAGCAGCGGCGACGTCCCTGGCGATGTGGCCGTCGACCTGACGCGCGCGCGGCTCGCCGCGGGCGACAGCGCGCGTGCCCAGGCGGATCTCGGCGCGTGGCTCGATCGCGACGCACGCGTTGCGCGCACGCCGCGTGCCTGGCTCTTGTCGGGCGAGATCGCGCGCGCACGCGGCGACAAGGCCGCGGAAACCGACGCGCTCCGCCGCGCGCTCGCGATCGATCCGAGCATCCGCGAAGCGCGCGAACGCCTCAGCGAACTCGGCGCTTCACGCTGACCGCGCCGATCGCGGCGAGCGCCGCCAGGCCCGCAATCGCAAGCCCCGCCCCGCGACGAAACGGCGGCGACACGAAGCGAAAGACGACGCGGTGCGTTCCCGCGGGCACGGCGACCGCGCGGAAGAGCGAGTTCGCGCGCAGGATCTCGACGCGCGCGCCATCGAGCGTCGCTTCCCATCCCGGGTAGTAGAGGTCCGCGAGCACGAGGAGCGACGCACGCTGCGCGTCGACCTCGATCTCGACGCGCTCCGGCTCGTCGCGCACGATCTTCGCGTCGCCGGGGGCGCCGTCCGCATCGGCGACCGAGATACTCGGTGCGCGGTCCACGAGTGCGGTTTCGCTCACGTCGATCTCGCCGGCCGCGAGCCGACGCAGCGCGCGCCGCCGATCCGGCTCGATGCGCGTGCGATCGACGAGGCGCGCGCGCGGCAACGCGCGGTCGTACTCGAAGACGATCAGGTCGTCGGCGTAGAGGAACCGCCAGCCGGGGCGCAGCGCGGGCGTATTGTTGATTGCGCCGCCGCCGGCGAGCGTGAAACGCGATATGCGCACGCGCGGGATCGGGCGTTCGCCTTCGCCGACGCGGACGATGACGCGTTGATCTTCGCGGAAACTCGGAAGCGCGACGGAAAGCGCTCCGCGCGCGGCGGCGGCGCCTCCGATCTCGCGGTCCACGAGCGGGCGACTCTCGCCGGCGCTCTCGATTCCGATCGCGAGTCTGGTCGACCCCGCTTCGAGTGTTTCCCACTCGAACATCAGCTCGGTTGCGCCGCCCGGCGCGCGGGGAATTCGTACCTCGCCCGGCGAACTCCACAGGAACGCGGGTTCGCCGCCGGCCATCGAGAGCGAGAAGCTCGTCGGCGGTTGGAGCGGCTTCGACACCGCGATTCGTCGCGCGGCCGAGAAGGGCCACGCCGCGAAGAGCGGCCCTGCCTCGCGCCAATCGCCGGCGAGCACGTACGGCGCGGCCACGAGCCGGAAGAGCGGCGCATCGAACGACGCGGCGTTCTCGAAACGAATCACCTCGCGCCCGCGGGAGAACGCGCCGCGTTCGATTGCGTCGAAGTACTCGCCATACTCTGCGATCAGGAGCGCGTTGTATCCGCCCGCATCGCTGAGGCCGAAGACGCTCGGAATGTTCGGCGGCAGCGTGTTGATTCCGCCGATGCGAAAAAGGCGCCCTGGGCGCGCGGCGACCATCTCGCGCAGAAAGCGGATCCCGTCGGTTTCGACGTAGACGCCCTCGCGCGGTTGGGGCGTGTTGTAGCGCCGCGCCGCGCCGGTGACGTCGATGACGTGCAGCAGGAGTATCGCCGCGCCCGCTATGAGCGCGCCGCGTGTTCCGCGTGCGCCGATCGTGCCGGTTGCGCCGCGCGTTCCCGCCTGCGCCGCGTTTCGCGCCGCGAACATCACGATCGCGCACCCGGCGAGCGCGATCGCGACCGTTCGGATGACGCCGCCGCGCATCTCGCCAATCCAACCCGGCACGTCGCTCGAGATGTAGCGAAGCATTCGCGGCGTGAGCCACATCGCCTCGGCGCCCTTCCCCGCGTACTGGAGGATGATCAGCATGTTTTGCGCGATGCCCGCGAAGACGCCGGGAGCGAAGATGAGGAACGCGCAGAAGAACAGCGCCACGAGCGCGGCCGCGCCGAGAAGGGCTGCGCGCGCGCGCTGCGCCGTGCGCGATTCGGCGAGAACCGCCTCGAGCCCGCGCGCGGCGAGAATGGCGCCGCCGACAAACGCGAGGAATTCGATCCGATGGAGTTCGGTCGAGAATCCCCAACCGGGAAGTTGCCACAAGAGCCGGCTTGCCGCGCGCACCGACATGAAGAGGATGGGGACGAGGATCATCCCGAGCGCGAACACCGTTTCGCGGCGGCGCCCGGCGATGCGTTCGCCGAAGAACGCGGCGACGACGCCGGCGAGCGCGAGGAGCGGGGTGAGCGCGCCCGCGTACCCCACGACGCCCAGATCGTTCGGATGCGGCAGACTCATGTGCGGCCACGCGAGCCACGACGTTCCGTCGATCGGATTTCCGAAGAGGTTCGGGAAGACGATCTTCAGATATGTGACGAACGGGATGTCGTTGATCTCCCAGACGCCCGCGTGTGTGAACGCTCTGTGCGGCGACAAACCGGATAGCTGCGCGGTCGGAAGAAGCTCCGGCGCGGCCAAGGCGAACGCGATGAGCGCGCAGGCAAGAAGCGGCGCGACGCGCGACGCGCGACAGGCGACCGAAGTGCGGACTTCGAACGCAAGAACGAAGAGCACGTACGCGGAGAGCGCGTACACCGAGTAGACGAGCGTCTGCGGAAATCCCGCAAGAAGTAGCGACGCCAGGGCCAGCGTGAAGGCCAGCGGAAATCGGCGCGGCGCCGGCGCGAGGAGTGCGCGCCGCGCGAGGTGCATCAGAACCGGCAGCCACGCGCCGGTCGCGATGTGCGTCGGATGCCCGACGTACGAAATGAAGTAGCCGTTCCATTGAAACGCGAGCGCGCCGAATGCGGCGGGGATTGCCGATAGCCCGAGGCCGCGAAGAAAGACGTACATGAAGATGCCTGCGAGCGCGAAGTGAACGATCATGAAAAGCCCCATCGCCGTGAACGTGTCAAACGGCAGAAGGAGCAAGTTCACCGGATAGAACGGCGCGGTTTGGTAGTCGGCGAGGAGCGGGGTTCCGAGTGCGGCGTGCGGATTCCAGAGCGGCGCGCGGCCCGCGAGCATCGCCGCGCGCGAGAGAATTCTTCGCGGCGTGTAGGTCAGCGCGGAATCGAATCGGAATCCCGTATCCGCGGCGATCTCGGTGTGTGTTCGCCACGGCGCGTACCAGCGGAAGTCCGACGTCACGAGAACGCGATCGTGCAGAAACAGACTCGAGAAGAAGAGAAGCGAGATCGCCGAAAAGCACGCGGCCGCGAGTGAGAGCTCGCGCAACGGGAGCGACGCGTGCTCGCGCGCGTGCGTGTCTACGGCTCCGTTCCTTTCGCGCCGGGCGCGCGCGCGCGTTGCGGCGTCGTGTTCACGCCGCTCCCCGTGCAGACGACGTTCTCGCAGAGATCCGACGGCGGCGGCGGAAACGGGCAGTAGCTCGAAAGGCTACCTGGCACGGAAACGATGCAGAGGTCGTTACCGGCATTTTTCGGCGTGTAACGAACGACGAACTCCTCCGATTGCCCAGGGCCGAGGCGATACGCCGCGTCACCCAGGATTGAAAACTCCTCGCAGTTTTCGATGATCGGCCCAGCGCCCTGATTCGTGAGCGTGTCGCTGCCGGCATTCGTAATGGTGAACGACAATTCCGCTGTGTCACCGACTGCGACGGATCCGAAATTGAGCGCGAGCGGCGAGATCGAGCAGACGGGCGCGGGTGCGCCGGCGCCCGTGAGCGGAATCTCCCCGCAGATCGAGCCGAGCGACACGGAGCACGTGTTGATTCCGACGGACGTGGGACGGTAGCGAATCGTCACGTTGCTCGTTGCCCCGACGGGAAGCGTGAACGCTCCGCCGACCGGTGTGATGATGCTGTAATCACTCGCGCACGAGAGAGCAACGTTGCCCGAAAACTCCTGCTCGCCCGAGTTTCGAATCGTGAAGATCGCTTCGGCGCAATCGCCGACCGTCACGGAGCCGAAGTTGATCGCGCTGACAGTGACGCTGCACTCGGGCGCGCCGAGTCCGGTGCCGCTTGCGGAAATGTCGGCGCACGCGCCCGCGCCCGTCTGGATCGCGCACGACTTCGCGCCACTGCCGACCGGCTTAAACCGCAGCGTGAAAACCTGCGACGCGTTCGCCGCGAGGCTGTAGCTCGCCTCGCCGTCGATCGAGAATTCTCCGCAGGCCTCCGAGACCGTGCCGGCGAGAATCCCGCCGCCGGTGTTCGTGATGGAGAAATTCGCGTCGGCGCTGTCGCCCGCCGTGATCGCGCCGAACGCGATCACCTCCGGCTCGACGACGCACACCGGCGGCGGCGTTCCCTCGCCCGTCGCGGAGATCGTCGCGCAGGAGCCCGCGCCAGCATCGATCGTACAGGTCTTCACGCCGAGCGAAGCGGGCGAGAAGCGCGCGATGAAACCTTGCGTCTCGTCCGGGGCGAGGCTGTACGTAACGTCTCCCAGAATCGCGAATTCGCCGCACGATTCGCTGACGGTGCCGGCGAGGAGGCCCCCGCCCGTGTTCGTGATGGTGAACGCGAGGTCGGAGTTGCCGCCGTTGGCCACCTGCCCGAAATCGAGCGCGCTCACCGAGAGCGAACAGAGGGGCGGCGCGAATCCTTCCGCGATCATCGTGATGTCGGGGCAGGAGTCCGTGCCGGTTTCGATCGTGCAGATCGTTGCGCCCTCGGCGACCGGTGAGAATTGCACGACGAAGCTCTCCGTTTGCCCTGCGCCGACGATGTAGTTCGGGTCCGACGCGAGCGCGAATCCGGGACACGCCCCTGCGAGCGAGACGCTTCCCACGAGCGGTGCGAGCCCGCGATTCGAGATCGCGAAGAATCGCTCTTGGGTCGTGTTCACCGCGACAGCGCCGAAATCGACGACCGTGGCGCTTAAGCTGCACGACGTCGCGAACGCGCCCGCACCGATCGCGAGAACGTCGCCGCAGAGACTCGATCCGGTCTCGATCGTGCACGTTCGGTTCTCGATAGCGCCGGGCGTGAATCGCACCGCCACTTCCGCCGATTCGTTCGCCGCGAGGCTGTAGCTTGCGTCGCCGAGAATCGCGAAGTCGGCGCAGCTTTCGGGGAGCGCGATCGCGCCGCGCAGCGTGTCGCCGCCGGCGTTGCGTATCGTGACGAACAGATCGGCGCTCTCGCCGAGCGGAACGGCGCCGAAGTTGAGCGTCGGCGACGCGATCTCGCAATCCGCCGCGACGAATCCGCGACCGACGGCGTAGAACGCGGGGCAGCTCGCGTGGCCGGCGTCGATTTCGCAGGTACGATCGCCGTCCGCCGACGGCGTAAAACGAAGCGTGAACTCGACTGAATCACCGGGCGCCAAGTCGTAACCCGGATCGCCGGCGATCGAGAACTCCTTGCACGTCTCGGAAACCGATCCCGAGAGGAGGGCGAGGCCGCGGTTGCGAATCGAGAATGTTCTGTCGGCGCTCTCGCCCACGCTCACCGTGCCGAAGCTGATCGTGTCGGCGCTCGGGTCGCACACGGGAGCGCCGATCCCCGCGCCGAAGACTTCCACGAGATCGAAGCATTCGGGGTTACCCAGATCGAGCGCGCAACTCGTGATGCCGAGTATGTTCGGCTCGAAACGCACCGTGATCGACGTCGTCTCGTCGGCCGCCAACGCGAATGACGGATTTCCTACGAGTGTGAATTGCGGACAAATGTCGTCGATGAAGGGCACGCCGAAGAGGACGCCGCCGCCCGCGTTCCAGACGACGATCGAGCGATCCGCGCTCGCACCGATCGCGACGTCGCCGAAATCGAGCGTGAGCGAATCGATCTCGCAGCGCGGGAACGGTTCGCCGAATCCGACGATCGGAATGTCGCTGCAGCCGCGCGAGCCGATCTCGATAGTGCAGATCTGCGTGTTCTGAAATATCGGTTGGAAGCGAATCGTGAACGTTTGGCTCTGCGCGGGTCCGAGGCTGTACGACACGCCGCCGGAGAAGAAGAAGTCGCGGCAGGCGAGCGGCAGCGAGACGGATCCCTCGAGGAGCCCGCCCCCCTGGTTCGTCATCTCGAATTCGAGCGTGAGCGTATCGCCGACGACGACGGTCCCGAAATCGAGCGATGCGGGCGAGACCGCGCAGACGGGAGGCGGCCCGCCGGCGCCCCGCAAGAGGATCGTGCCGCAACTTCCGCCGCCGCCGACCAAGACGGAACACGACGACGCGATCTCGAGCGCCGGCGTGAAGCGGATTTCGATGTCGCGCGACTCGCCTCCCGCGAGTTCATAGAGTCCGTCGCCCCGAACCGCGAACTCGGGGCAAGCGCGCGAAAGCGAAACGCCGCCGGTGAGAGTTCCTCCGCCCGTGTTCGTGATCGTGATCGGAATATTGCGCCCATCTCCCGTGGAGACCTCGCCGAAATCGATCGAGTCGGGCGTGACTTCGCACTGGGGCGGCGCGTCGCCGATTCCCATGCACGAAACCGCCGCGCAGTCGCTGCCGATCGCGATCGCGCACGAGAGTGTCTCGCGCGCCGCCGGCGCGAATCGCACCGTGACGACGCGCTCGCTCCCGGGCCCGAGTTCGGACGCGCCCGCGCCCTCTTCGATCGTGAAGCCACAATCGTCGTCGACGAGTTCGACATCGATTGCGATCGGAAGCTGCCCCGCGTTGCTCACCGTGAACGAGCGCGAATCGGATTCTCCGACGACGATCTTGCCGAACTCCAGCGCGCCGGCGTCGACCGAGCAGCGGCCCGGCACGAGCGGCGATTCTTCCGAGCACCCGCCGGCGAACGCAACGAGAGCGGCGCAAATCGCCAGACCAAGGATCGCGCATCGGCCCATTCTCAGCACGGAGTGTTGCATCCTCCCCGCGGGGGCGGGCCCACCGGCGTTACCGGCCCGCGTGAGTTTGCGTCCACGCGGGCGCGGCGATCGGCACGAGCCGCATCCTGACGCGCTCGAGTTCCACGGTCGCGCCGTCGCGCAGCGGCTCGTATCGCGGCGCGGCGGGGCCGCTCCGCCCGGCGGCGGGTTTTCCGCACAACGAAATCTCTCCGGGCCTCACTAGAAGTTTGATCGCGGCATCCTGAAGATCGGCGCTCGCGACGTCCGCCACGAGAGGGGACCGGCTCGTCAGCGAATACGGGAGCTCCATGTCGCGGAGTTCGAAATATTCGTGACGTGCGAAGTCGCCCGCGACGTGAAGCTCTCCCGACTCGACCCACAAGATGCCGCGCAAAATCGGCGGACCGCTAAACGGCGCAACTTGCGGCCAAAGCGTGGGGCAGAGCGGGCACTCGCGCACGCCGGGCGGAAGGATGTGGCCCGCGCCGCAGATCTCGACGGGAGTAACGGGTTCGCCGCACGCAGAGCAGAGCGTTTGCCACGCGGGGTTCTCCGCGTAGCAGTGGAGACATTTCATCGCGGCCTCGTCATCGCGGCGGTGCCGCCTTCACGTCGCCAGCAGATTCCGGAACGAGGAGCGTGAGCTGATACCGGCTCGTGCGCTCCAGATCCGCCGCCGTCGCGCCGCCGGAGATGTCTTCACCTAACACGATCGTCTCCGTGCCGCTGACCATTCGTTCGGTTTTCTTCAAATGTTGTTTCGCGACGACGAGTGTCGTCCCGTTCGTCGAGTGATCGCGAACGCTCGCTTGCCCGGGCGCGATGAACTCGACCGTTACGTGGCGCCGCGAAATGTGCGCGTAGTCGCTCGTCAGAGGGAAGAGGTGTACCGAGGCGGGTTGCGTCTTCGAGCCGTCGCTTCGCTCGACTTCGGTGGGAGCGGACTTGCCCGCGAAGAAGACGTCGCCCTTTCGCAGCGCGTGAACGCGCCCGCATTCCGATGGGTAGCGGCCGCCGGAGTCGCTCGACTCCGCGAAGAGCACAACCAGCCCGAGGATCGGATCCGACGGCCGGCTCTCGGCGGCGGGGACGCGCACGGATTGAGTCTTCTCGTCGCTCTTCTGGGTGCGAATCGTTCGCGTCGATTGGGTGTCGTCTGAAGATGCGTTCTTCCCGCTCATCCCCTCTCCCGTTTTCGGCCGGCGCGCAGTGTAACACTCCGACTTCAACGCGGCAACGCAACGCGCGTCCAAGACGATTTCCACGTTGACGTTGCGTCTCTTCGGTGGTCCAATCCCGGCGACGTTTCAGCAACCGATTGCCTTTCCCCGCGAGACACAAGAGCCGATGACCCCGAGCGCTTTTCCTTTTTCAGGTGGCGGTCTTCGTATCGTCCTGCACGCGAAAGAGGACGCGCGCGCGGCGGCGCAGCGTCCCGCCGGCGACGATCCTTTCGTGCTGCTCCCGCGCTCCGGGTTTCCGATCCGGCTCTACTCGGCGAGCCTGGTTTTCGGCGACGCGGTGATCGTGCCGTGGTTCGCGTTGGCGCTGGAACCCGCCGAGTATTCCTCCGCGCCTGGCGTCGCGATTCCTCCCGGCGCGGTGTTCGCGCATACCGAGAAGATTTGGCGCGAAGCGGCGGCGACGCTCGCAGAGGATTGGGATCGCGCGCACGACGATGCGCGCAGCGGACCGCTCGATGGCGCGTCGAGCGGCATTGCCTCGATCGAGAGGCGCGCGCTTCCAGCCGGCGGCGATCCTCGCGACGTCCCGCATTTCGGGCCGGCCGTCTACTGCAAGAAAGTCGGCGTTCTCTTCGAGCCGCTCTGCCCGACGTGCCTCGGCGCGCTCTGCGTCTGCGACGACGAGAGGATCTTGCGCGCGAGCGGATTGCCGTCGTACGCGACGACGCTCGCGCGTTTTCTTCATTGCGCCGCGTGCGGCGGGGTGGCCGGCACGCCGCGTGTTTTCTATACCGATTCGCACCGCGAATGGGACAACGTCGCCGACGGTGCGCGCGTGCGACGCCGAAGCGAACTCTATCGCGATCTCGCGCCGCGAATTTCCAGCGGCGCAAGCGGCGAGGCTTCGGGTACCGCGCATCCGTGTTTCACCTGCGAGCACCGCGCGTTGTGTTATCCCGCCGGACGCGACGTCACGGAGGCTCTCCCCGCGGAAGCGTTTCTCTTTCCGTTCGCCTATTTCGGTTCGCGCTATCTGCCGCTCGAAATGCTGCCGCTCGGATTCGACGAGATCTGCGCGCTCCTCGGCGGCGCGTCCGCGGATTCGTTTCAGCGCGAGCGGCCGGCGCTCGACGCGCAGCCCGCGGCGCATCTTTTCTCGCGGCTCGATCGCGCGTTCGCCGCTCCGGCTCCGCAGTTCTTCTTCGAAGGCGATCCGACCGGACTTTTCGCGCTTGAGTCCTTTCTGCTGCGAATGGGCGCGTTCGCCGGCCTCGCGCGCGGCGTGTTGCGGCTGCACGAGAGCGGCCGGCCGCATTTCGCGCTGACGCCGGATCGCGTGCGAGGCTCACACGCGCCGATGACGCCGCTCGTCCCCGCGCGGTGGGGGCTTTCGCTCCGCGTGGCGGATGTCGTCACGAGCGCCCCGCTCGAGGAGCGCGATGTCGCTCCGCGTGCGAGCGGCGCGACCGATCGCGGAGGCGCGCTCTGGTCCCCGCCGCATCCGCTTCCCGAGGCGTTCCTTCCCGAAGCGATGTCGAAGACGGCCGTCGATCAACTCTGGATGCGGCTCGTGGCGCGCAGTGTGCGCGTCGAAACGCGCCCTGCCGGGGTTTTCGCGCACCTCGAAGCCGAGCTGACATCCGAGAACTACGTGAAGTCGGAGCACGGCCGAAACGATCGCGTTCGCGTCTTGCTTCAGACGAGCGCGGGCGCGGCCGAGCGCATTCTCTTCACGGGCGCGCGCACGGCGGATCATCCTGGCGGGTTTCTGTTCGCGGGGATCGCGGGCCCGCTGAGTCCAGACGCCGCGAAGGCCGTCGAGGCCTCGCGCGGCGCGCCGTCGCTCACCGCGGAGGTGACGATTCATCACGCGTTCCACGCGCCCGCCGACCTGATGAGCCTTGGTCTTCTGCTCCTCCGACTCTTGCTGACCAATGACCGCCAAGAGGGCGCGCGCATTCAACGCGACGCGATAAGCCGCGTCGTGCGCGCGGTAACGGGAGGCGCGGGGCGGTCTCGAACCCGGCGCGGCGGAGCGCGCGGAAGCGAAACGTCGGTCGTGCTCTCGCTGTCGGGGCATTTCGCGGGCGAAGGTTTCAGCGCGGAGCCGTCGGCGCTCGTCTACCGCGAGTCGGAACGCTCCGCGCGTCCCGCCGCGATCTCGCGCGGGCTTTGGGAGGATGCGCTTCGTCTGGCGCTGCGCATGGCGTCGAACGTTCCGGGGTTCAGCATCTGCGCGAGCGTCGACGACTACGACGCCGCGGATCCCGCCGCGCCGATGCGGCGCTGCCTCGAAGAGATCGATCTGCTCGTCGAGCGCGCGCGCGGCGAACTGATCGGCTCGAGCGGGCGCAACACCGCGGTCATCGATGTCTGCGCCGACTTCCTCGCCGATGTGCGCGCGCACGTGCGCGCGGGCGGCGACGACGAGCCATCGGAAGAGAGCGACGTCGAGCGCACGATGATCGGCCCGCGAAAGGGGAAGCGTTGAGCAGCGAAAAGCCGGTCGTGGAATCCGCCGTTCCGGCGGCGGCGGCGAACGATCGCGCCGGCGCCGCCGCGCGCCGCATCCGTGAACTCCTCCGCTCTTCCGTATTCCCGACCGACGGACATCGCAAGGCGGCGATTCGCCGTGTCGTGCACGAGGGGGCGGCTGGACTCACGGAGCCCGAGGCCGCTCTGTTTCTCGATGCGATTCGCGAGCGATTCCCCGATCGCGCGTGGAGTTCCGTTGCGTCGGCGCGCGATCTCGGCGCGCGCGTGTCGTCGGCGGAAGCGGATGTCGAGCGCCTGACGGCGGAACGCGATGCGCTCCGCGCTCGACTCGACGCGATCGAAGCGCGGCTTCGTCCGCTCGTCGCCGAGGCCGCGCTTGCTGAGGGTTCGCGCACCGCAAACGCCGCGGCGCGTCCGGCCGCAAGCGTCAATCCAGAGTCGCTCGGACCGCTCATCGACGCGCTCTCGCGGCTCCTCTCCGTCGCCGCCGACCTCGACGCGAGCCTGACCTCGGTCGAAGACGCGTTCGGCCGCGGCCGCCGCACGACGCCCGCGTTCTCGCGGCCGGTTCGTGACTCGATCGCGCGCCTGATGGCCCCGGGCGCGAAGTCGGGAGACGAGCTTGCAGATCTCGATCGGCGCCTCGCGCGCATCCGTCTTTTGCCGATCGCGCTCCTCGCGGGAATTCAGCAGTCGTGGAAGGGAGGCACGGTCCAGCTCCTCGAACATCTCGATCCCAAGTCGTGCGAGGAAGCCGTATCGTCGAGACTTCCCGTGCTGCGCGATCAAGCGGTGCTCGCGGAGTGCCGTTCCCGTTTCGCCGAGTTCTGGAATCAGCTCGACCAAAACATCGACCACTTCTATCGTGCCGTCTTGGAAAAGGTGTACTCTGAAAAAATGGAGGATCCAAAGTGATCGCGCCTCGCGAAGGAAGTTTCGCCCGTCACTGCGCGCGTTCCGGAATGCACGCGGTGCGGCGCTCGCTCGTGTCGTGTTTCGCTCTCGGGGCGCTTGCGCTCTTCGCGTCGTGCGGAGGGCGCGAGGTCTGCGTGCGGCTCGATCGCGCAGCGAGCTTCGAGTATCCCGTCTACGTCGCGACCTACTACCTCACCGATCCCGCGCTTCTTGATGACGACGACAACAAGGCGTTGATCGACAAGTTCGAAGAGGTGAAGAAGCGCGCCGGTGTCGCGCACTCCGATCTGCGGCCGACGTATCCCGGCGGAACGGAGTCCACGTGCCAGAAGGACTACGACGAGGGCGTGACGTGCGTCGTGCTCGTCGCGAACTTCAAGAAATCGGGAGCGTGCGCGCGCTACAAGACTCCGATCAAGCCGGGCCAGACCCTTCACATCCGCGCCTCGATCACGGAGGAGTGCCTCGACGTGAAGGTCGAAGACTAACGAGAGGAGCCTCATGCAGCGTTACCACCGCATTGTCTGGAACGAGGGGCTTTTCCTGAGTCCGCAGCACTTCCAACAATGGGATTTGTTTCACGAGGCGGAGCTCGTCGAGCGAACGCGCCTCACGACTCCGTACGCGTGGGGGATCCACGCGCTCGATCTGGACCGCGAGGAGCTGTCGCGCGGCGTCGTGAAGATCCTCAGTGCGCGCGGTTTGTTTCCGAACGGCGGATCGTTTCGCGTACCCGACATCGATCCCGCGCCGCCGAGCCTGCCGATTAAGGATCGCTTCGATTTGCGCACCGAATCGCTCGACGTGTTTCTCGCGATTCCTATGCGCCGCAGCGGCTGGCCGAATTGCCTCGTCCCCGGCGGCGAGGCGGAAGAGGGAGAAACGCGCTACGTGGCGCGGCCGGTTCTCGTCGCCGACGAAAACACCGGGCGCAACGAGCGTTCGCTGCAGCGCGCCGAGCAGTCGCTGCGCCTGCTCCTCTCGACCGACAACCGCGACAATTACGATTGCGTCCCGCTCGCGCGCGTCGCACGGAGTTCGTCGGGCGGCTACACGCTTCAGGACGATTTCGTGCCGCCGCTTCTGTCGGCGCAGGCGTCGCCGTTCTTGGCGGCGATGATGCGTTCGCTTCTCGAACGTCTCGTCGCGCGGTCGTCCGAGTTGGGCGCGCGCTTCAGCGAAGGCGGCGCCGACGCCCGCGACATCACGCCGGCGAACTTGCGCGCGTTTCTCCAGCTGTCCGTCATCAACGGCGCGATCCCGGTCTTCGCGCATCTGAAGCCGCTCGAGACGATTCATCCTGAGCGTGTCTATACGGTGCTCGCGGAACTCGCGGGCCGTCTCTCGACGTTCAATCCGGCGAAGGTGAAGCCGCGCGATCTGCCGCCCTACGATCATATGAACTTGGGCCCGGCGTTCGTTGCGCTCGAGCGCATCATCGTCGACCTTCTCGACCTTCAACACGCCGACGCGTACGTCGTGATTCCGCTCGCGCCGGCGGGCGAGGGCCGGTTCCACGCCGCGTTCGCGAAGGAGTCGCTCCTCGAGCCGAACTCGACGCTGATTCTCACCGCGTCGAGCGAGCAGATGAGCGAGCGCGAGATTCTCGCGGTCGCGCCGCGCGTTCTGATTTCGTCGATCGATCGCATTCAGCAGAAGGTGAACAACCGTCTCCCGGGATTGGCGCTGCATCCGCTCGCGGTGCCGCCGCCGGCCGTTCCGCGGCGGCGCGGTACGACCTATTTTCAGCTCGACGCGCGCGGTCCCGAGTGGGAAGCGATTCGCGCCGCGAAGAACCTCGCGATCGATGCGCCGCCCGAGTGGCGCGCGCTCGCGCTCGAGCTTCTCGGCGTCGAAGGGTCGCGGTGATGGCGTTCGGACGCCGCGCCGCGAAGCCTGGCGCCCGCTCCGGGGCGGCGCACTCCGCGGGGGAGCGCGCCGATCGCGCGGCGCGCGCGGCCAACACGCCATCGCTCGCTGACGCCGCGGGTTCGCTCTTATCGCTCATCTTCGTTTTGCGCGGAACGACCGATCTCGACGCGCTACCCGACCTGCGCGGCAAGGTCGAGCGCGTCTTCGCGGAGTTCCGCAGCCGCGCGCGCGATCTCGGCGCGCCCGCTCCCGACATCGAGGACGGATCGTATGCCTTAGCGGCGCTCGTCGACGAGACGCTCCTCAACGCCAATTGGGCGGGGCGCTCCGCGTGGCAGATGAACTCGTTCGCGAAGCAGTACTGCAACGACGAATTCGTCGGGCTCGGCTTCTTCGACAAACTCGCGCAGGTACGCCGCACGCCGGGGCGCGAGCACGTCGTCGAAGTTTTCTACTACTGCCTCGCGTCGGGCTTCCAAGGAAAACTCGTCGAGGAGCCGGCGCGTATTACCGACCTGCTCGACGAGTTGTCGAAGGAGGTCTCGAGTTCGGAGAAGGCGCTCGCCCCGCACGGCGCACCGGCGGCGGAGCATGGCGCGCTCGAACCGATTCGCCAGTTTCCGTGGCCGGTCGTCGTCGTGACGTTCGTCTTCCTGCCGCTCCTGGTGTGGCTCATCTCGTGGCACGCGCTCAACGGGCAGGCCGGGCGAATCGTGCGCGCTTTGTCGGGAGGCGGATAACCGATGATGGCCGGACTCATCAAAACCGCGCTCGTTCTCGCCGCGCCCGTTGCGATTCTCATTCTGGTGATCATCTATGGCGGCGCGTATCTGAAGCTCGCGACCGGAATCAAGGTCGCGCTGATCGCGTTCGTCGTGCTCGTGTGGGTGCTCATCATTCTCTGGAAGTGGCTCAGCGCTCGCCGCCGCGCGAAGGCGATCGAAAAGGGAATTCTTCTCTCGGCGCAGGCGAGCAGCGATCGGATGTCGCCGTCACGCCGCTCCGAGATCGCCGAGGTTCAGAAGAATCTGCAAGAGGCGGTCGCGACGCTTAAGCGCGGACCGCAAGGCAAACGCGCGCTCTACGCGATCCCGTGGTACATGATCATCGGGCCGCCCGCCACCGGAAAGACGACGGCGATCACGAACTCGGGGCTCAATTTCCCGAGCATGACGACGGCGAAGCGGATGCGCGGCGCGGGCGGAACGCGCAACTGCGACTGGTGGCTCTCGACCGACGCGATCCTTCTCGACACCGCCGGCCGCTACGCGCAGAGCGAAGACCGCTCCGAAACCGAGGAGGAGTGGTTCGGCTTCCTCGACCTATTGCGGAAATCGCGCGGTAGCGGGCCGATCAACGGACTCATTCTCGCGTATAGCATCGAGACACTCATTCAGAAGGACGATGTCGCCATCGTCGACGACGCGCGCGAACTGCGCCAGCGCATGGATGAAATGCTCGAGCATCTCCGCTGGAGTTTCCCCGTCTACCTCCTCTTCACGAAGTGCGATCTCGTCTCTGGATTCGTCGAGTTCTTCGGCAACCTCTCGCCGGTCGAGCGCCAGCAGCTTTGGGGCGCGACTCTGCCGCCGACCGACTCGGCGGATCAGAACGCGGCGGGGCGATTCGGCGCGGAGTTCGACACGCTCTTGCGGCGGTTGCGCGACGTGCGCACGCGCCGCATGGTGGGCGGCGGGCGCGGCGAGGCGTGGGGTAAGGTGTTCCTCTTCCCCGAAGAACTCGCGGCGATTCGCGGCAAGCTTCATCTCTTCGTCGAGACACTCTTCGAGCCGAATCCGTTCCGCAAAGACGCGCCGCTCTTCCGCGGTTTCTACCTCTCGAGCGGAAAACAGGTCGGGCAGCCGTTCGAAGTGGCGGTGCAGAAGATTCAGGCGCTCCTCGGAATCGGCGGCGGCGCGAGCGCGCCGGGCGCCGGCGCGGGCGCGTACGTCGAGCGCGAAGACGCGTACTTCGTTCGCGATATCTTCGGAAAGGTCTTCAAGGCCGATCGCGATCTGGCGCGGCGGTCGCGCACCTCGTCGTACCAGATGGCGCGCTGGCAACTGATCGGCTCCGCGGCGTTGATCACGCTCTCGCTCGCCGCGAGTATCGCCATCGGCGGTTTCTCCTATGGAAGCCTCGCCTCGAAAATGCGGCGCACGGAAAAGAGCGCGACGGAGGCGCAGACGCTCGCCGGCTCGGGGCCGACGCTGCCGACGCTCGCCGCGCTCGACGCGCTGCGCAAAGAAGTGAAGTCGGGATGGCGGGCGGGGCTCTTGGCCGCGCCGGGTGCCGCGCGCGAGAAAGCCGACGAGATCTATCGGGTGCTCTCGCGCTCCGAGGTCTTCGGGCCGTGCGAGGAGCGCCTCGCGTCGCGGCTCGCGAGCGCCGGCACGCTCGACGGCGACGAAGCGCGGCAGTTTCTGCGCGCCGAGTTCCATCTCGTGCGGACCGGCGCGGAGGGAATCGGTCGCGAGAAGGAACTCGCGGGCACGCTCGCGCGACTCGTCAGCGACAACGCGGACGACGCCGCGAAGAGCGAAGAGTTGATGCGCGGGCTCGTCGAGGCGTTTCTGAAGGAGCGAGAGCCGGTGACGGCGCGCGACCGCGATTACGAGCTGCGCGCCGGCGCCGAGCGGCTCCGCGACGCGCACGCCCCCGAGCCGTTCTTCGAGGGAATCGTCGGCGCCGCAAGCCGCGAAGCGCAAGATCTCGATCTCGCTGCGCTCGTTCCGGGTCAGAAGATTCTCCAGTCCGATGCAAAGGTGCGCGCCGCGTTCACGAAGACCGGATGGGAGAAGTCCGTGTCGCGCGACATCGGCGACGTCGTGAAGCTCATCGACGAAGACAAGCGCCTGCTGTCGCTCGCGTCGGTGTCGCCGTCGGACCGCGCTCCGACGAAGGAGCAGCTCATCGCGCTCTACGAGACCGCGTTCGCGCGCGAGTGGGGCCTCTTCCTCGAGTCGGTCGAGTTGTCGAACTACGACGATTGCGAAGACGCCGAGGATGATTTCAAGGAGCTGCAGAGCCCGGCCGGTTCGCCGCTCGTGAAGCTCATGGCCGAGTCCGCGAAGCAGACCGAACTTGGCACGCTGCTCGGGATCGGCGGGCAGGAGCAGGTCGCGACCGCGTTCGAGCCGCTGCGAACGCTGACGAAGGGATCCGACAAATCGCCCGCGCCGATCGAAGAGTTCCTCGGCAAGTTCGAGGAGGTCTCCGATCAAATCGCCGACTGCGCGAAGGAGAAGGATTTCGAGCCGGAGGCGAAGGTGTTCCGCAAGGCGAAGGAGTGGGCCGCGGAATTCTCGGACGAGTTTCCGAAGGCGCGCGTGCTCGGCGAAGCGATCGAGACGGTGCTCACGATGCCGGTCGAGGCGGGTGAGCGGCTTGTCGGCGGCGCGTCCGCGGGGCGTGCGGGAAAGGCGCTCGCGGAGCGCGGCGGCCCAAGCGGCGAGCTCGCGACGCTCGCGGCGTTCTATCCGTTCGGCGGCGGGAGCGAACCCGCGACGCTCGACGACGTGCGCGCGTTTTTCGGCGCCGACGGGGCTATGGCGAAATTCAAGGAGGAATGGGTCGAGAGCGGACGCATCGAGCCATCGCCGGAACTCGACGCCTGCCTCGAGGCGGTCGAGAGCATCCGGCGCAACATGGCGATCGACGAAGACGAATTCCGCGCGCCGTTTTCGTTCACGGTGAGCGAGCCGCGCTCCGACGGAACGCCCGTCGGTAACGCGAATCTCAAGCTCATCGATCGGATCACGCTCATCGTCGGCGGTCAAAAATTCTACGCCCGCGCGCCGTTCGGCAATTCGCAGGATGCCGAGTGGTCGACCGCGAGCGGTGAGGAACCCTCGGCGATCGTGCTCGAGTACACGCGCGAGAACAAGAAGATCGCCGGCGAAACGACGCCGCCGGGTCTGTGGAGCTGGTTCCAGCTTCTCGACGGCGCGCGTTCGGCGCGGCGCGGCGGCGGCACGACGTTCACGTTCAAGTTCGACGAGGCCGGCGTCGAGGTCGACTGTCTCATCAAGATGCGCGGCGACGATTGCCCGTTCGCGAAGGGATCGTCGTTCCGCCGCTTCCAACTTCCGCGAAACATCGTCGAGTAGCGGCGGTGGCCGGCGCTCGCATCGAAGGGTTCGGCTGCTTCGGCAAACTTCCCGCAAGCCGCGAGTTCATCATCGAGCGCGCGCGCGATCTCGCCGACGTGCGTTTCGATCGCTGGGTCGGCGAAGGGCTCGGCGCCGCGAAGGTTCGCCTCGGTTCGCGATTCGATCATCTCTTCACGACCTTCCCCGAGTACGAATTCCTCTGGACGGCGGGTGGGTGGCGCAAGCTGATCGCCGGACGCATCGTCCCGAGCACCGACGGCGCGGGGCGCAAACATCCGTTTTGCGTTTTCGCGGTCATCGACGCCAACGGGCCGCCGCCCGCGCACCTCTTGCTCCACTCGCTGCGCGCGCTTCTCGACGACGTGAACGCGCTTCTGATCGCGTCTCGCGAGGCTCCAGCTGCGAGCGAGATCGTCGCGATGATACGAGCCGCGTCGCCGTCGAGCGCCGCTCTGTCGGCGGATCCGAGCGCCTCCGCGGGCGCGTACTCGCGCTTCGCGGGCGCGACGCCCGGTTGCGCGCTCTGGGACGCGACATTCGGCGAGGGAGCCGCGGCGCACGGCCTGCCCGCGATGCGCGATCTCGCGGAGGCGGCATCGTCGCTTCGCGGCAACGGCCGCGAACTCGGCTTCGCGATTCGCGCGCTCCTTCCGCGCGCGGCCGGCGTCGACGCCTTCGCGGCCGCGTGTTTTTGGTACGACATCTTCACGCAACACGCGGGGAAGCCCGCAAGCCGCGCCACGCTGTTTTGGAGCACGGCCGGCCGCGGCGAGTTTTCTCCGACGCTTTTCTTGCTGCCGCCCGAGCCTTTGCCGAGCCACTGGACATTCCTCGTCGATCACACCGCGACGTCGGATGCCCTCGTCGCGCTCGACGGCGGCGGCGCGTTCGATCCTTCTGACCGGAGCACGCCGAGCTCACTGCGCGGCGTGATGGACTCGCCCTCCTCGACGCTCCAGTCGTATCTCTCATGGGCGGAAGGAGCTCACTCGAGATGATGTATTGGATGCCGCTTCGCGTTGTTGTGGTCGCGCCGCTCGCCGGATCGAATGCCGCGCGGGGTGCGACGTTGCGTCGCGTCTCGAAGGAGACCGTCGACGACGCGATGCGCGCGATTGCGCCGCGCGTCGCGGTGAGCGCGCCGCGCATCCCCTCGCCGGACGCGTTCGCCGCGGGAGCGCCCGCGCCGGGTCCCGCCACGGAGATCACGCTCGAGTTCGCCGCGCTCGCCGACTTCAAGCCGCGCCGGATCATCGAACGCGTGCCCGCGCTCGCGGCGCTTCTCGCCGCGCGCGACTCGGATCGCGCACACGCCTCCGAGATCGATCGCGCGCTCTCGGGCGCTCTCGACGCAATCCTTCATCACCCTGCGTTTCTCGCGCTCGAATCGGCGTGGCGCGGCGTCGACTTTCTCGTAAAGCGCGGGAATGCGGGCGAGGGAAGCGAAGCGGTCTTCCTCGTCGACCTATTCGCCTCCGGCGGCGCGGACGAAGCCGAGCGTTACCGCGCGCAGGTGTTCGATCCCGACTACGAGGATCGCTCCGACGTTCCGCTCGCCGCCGTGCTCGCGGACGCCGACTTCGATCACCAGGCCGCGTCGATCGAGGCGCTCACGCGTTACGGCCAGCTCGCGAAAGCGCTGCAGTCGCCGTTCATCGCGGGGAGCGGCGCGTCGCTCTTCGGGCTGAAGCACCTCGCGCATCTTCCCGCCCTCCCGGATCTGGCGACACGCACGACCGGCGGGCCGCACGCCGCGTGGAGCGCGCTTCTTCGCGAAGAGTTCGCGCGCTGGCTCTCGCTCACGACGAACCGCTTTCTCTTGCGCTCGCTCTACGGCGACGGTGAAGACGCCGCGTCGTCGAGCGCGTTCCACTACACGGAACGCGTCGATGCCGCACACCCCGAGTGGATTCCATGGGGACGCGCCGTGTGGACCGTCGGCGTAAGCCTCGCGGCGAGTTTCGCCGAGCATGGCCATTGCGCTGCGTGCGACGGCCTCACCGGGAAGGGCGCACACTATGGGCTCGCGACCCGCGCGGTGCAGCAAACCGCGAACAGGGCGAGCCAACTCGCGACCGAGATTCTGATCGACGATTCGAAGGCGTGGGATCTCGTGCGGCTCGGCGTCACGCCGCTCATCGGCAAGGCCGATGGCGATGTCGCCTACTTTCCCTTCGTCGGCAATATCTATCGCGTGGTGATGGGAAGCGTCACGATCGATCAGACGCTGTCGTACTCGCTCTACCTCGGCCAGCTTTCGCACTACGTGCTTCGGCTTCTGCCGAGTCTTCCCGCGGGTTCGCCCGCGGAGCGCGCCGCGTGGCTCGAGGCGCAAATCTTCGGCGGGTTCTCCCCGTTCGTCGGCGACGCTCCCGGCGAGCGCGTCAAGGTCGTCGCGCAAGAGGCGGAGGGTGGCGCCGCGGTCGCGAACATTCAGGTCGCGCCGACCTTCAAGCTGCAGGAGAAGGCGTTCTCTCTCGAGATGGGTGTCGCGATTTAGCGCGCTGCGTCGTGCCTAGCGATCGATCCACGTCGCGGGCGATTTCGCGATGACGCCCATGAACTGATTGAAGAGTTCCGCACCGGGCCACGTGCGAGCGCGCAGCTCGGTGTGCTCGGCCACCCAGCGCGGCACGAGCGACAGCGGCACGAGCACGGGCGGCGACGATGTCAGTTCCGCCGTCAGCCGCGCGAGGGGAAGCGAGAACGGAAGCGGCATCGGTACGATGCGCACGCCGAACTCCACGGGGTCCGCGCAATTCGACGCCGGCGACGTGACGTTGTATTCGCGGCACGCGACCGGGCGCGCCGCGTGAATGCTGCACGACTCGTCGACGAGAAACGGACACGCAAGCCCCAAGTAGAAGTAGCGCATCGAAATTGCTTTCGATGCGTCGGCGAGAAGATCGGCGTTGAGGATGACGTCGAGCAGGCCCGCATCATCGAGACCCGCGACGACGGCGTCGAAACGCGCCAGCGCCGCGGCGCGCCCTTCGGGAGGCAGCGCATCGATCGTGTCCGCGAGCGCGAAGGCCTCCGGAATCGAAAGCGGCACCATCTGGCGGCAGCACGCGCCGCACCCCGCGCGACAACTGATTTGGCGATTCGCCGCGTCCTCCGCCTTTCGCGCGCGGCCAACCATGATTTCCGTTAGCCCGGTCGCCGTCGAGACGAGCTGCGCGAGGCGCATCGGGCCCGTGTCGACCTGCACGCGCCCGCGAATCGGTCCGAGCGGCGTGCCGATCTCCACGTTCATGACCGCGAACTCGCGTGCGCCAGGTTCCTCGGGAGTGCCACTCATCGCCGCCATTGCTCCTTGGTCGGATTGCCGCGCGAACTCGCGCCGAATGGAAAGCGGGCGCGAGTCTCGAAAGACGCCGCGCCCGCCTTGAAGTGCATGCTATCGCGTCACGCCGGCGCGCAGTCGCGCCGAGCGACTCCGACGGCCTCTTACGCTTGCTGCCAGTCGTCGATGGCCGTCACGCCGCCATCCTCCCAGGTCCACGTGATCGCCTGGTACGAAAACGACACCTGCTCTTGGTGGCCGTAGTCCGCGGTCGACTTGTCGACGGTGATCGGAAACCATTGGCGAATTGCACAGACGCGCGCTTGAGAGAGCGCCGTGGTGTAGTAGTGGACCTGTCCGCCGGCGCCGCCCTGCACGTAGCGGTACCACTTCACGACAATGTCGAGGCCTTCGTTGTTCTTAAGCGCCGCGTAGAGGAGGGGCGACGCCTTGTCGATGCGCTTCGTAAGCTTGAGCGGTCCGTGCTGGCGTGAACCGGAGGCGAGGCCCGTGAGCTTGTCGCGCGGGATTACGACCTCGTGCTCGAAGCCTTGGATCAAACTCGAACCTTCGCGTCCCACCTGATCGTCTTCGCCTTTCCAAGAACCGAACCCGACGATGTCGCCCTGTGTGAGGCCTTTGAACCAGGCGTAAATTGGATTGGGCATGAGCTTCCTCCGTGTTGGGGCTGGCGGTCTGCTGGAAAACGACGGGCACCCAGCGATGAGACGATGAAGTCGCGAAGGCGAAACGATCGCGAGCGGCGCCGAGTCTGGCACCGCGCGGCGAACGATGTCAACCGCGAACATCACGGGCTGGGCCGGGGGCGGGGGCTCCAGCTTGAGACCGGCTCGCGGGACCCGGGCGCCGAGAATGTTTGACGGGGTAGAGCGCGGCACTATACTCTGCGGCGTCCCTCCAGAAAGGTTCGGTGGCTAGCACTTGATGATCGGCGGAAATCTCGGTCGTTTTCGAATCGTTGAGCGCCTCGGCCGTGGCGGCATGGCCAGCGTCTACAAGGCGTTCGACCCGAGATTCGAGCGGCATGTCGCGCTGAAGGTGCTTTCGCTCGACCTCGCAGCGGACCCGAACTTCCGCCAGCGATTCGAGCGCGAGATGAAAACGCTTGCGCGGCTCGATCATCCGAACATCGCGCAGATCCACGATTCCGGCGAAGAGGGCGAGACCTTCTACATGGTCTTGCAGTACTTCCCCGACGGCGATCTTCGCTCGCGACTCGCCCAGCGGCTCCCGCTCTACGAGGTCGTGCGCATCCTTCGCGAGATCGCCAAGGGGCTCGCGCACGCGCACCGCATCGGCATCGTCCACCGCGACATCAAGCCCGCGAACGTTCTCTTCTCGAGCGAGGGCCGCCCCGTGCTCGCGGACTTCGGCATCGCGAAGCTCATGGCTGAAACGGTTCAGTTCACGCAGGAGATGTCGGGCCCCGGCGTCGGCATCGGCACGCCGCAGTACATGTCGCCCGAGCAGGTTCAAGGCAAAGAGATCGACGCGCGCTCGGACGTCTACGCGTTCGGCGTGCTTGCGTACGAGATGTTCGTGGGCCAACCGCCTTTCATGGGCGACACGCCGATCGCGGTGGCGCTCAAACATCTCAACGATGATTTTCCTCGCCCGACGATGTCGGTTCCCGACTTCCCGCCGCTCGTCGAGGACTTCATTCTGAAGTGCGTTGCGCGCGACCCGGAAGACCGCTTCGAGAACGGCACGGCACTCGTCGCCGCCCTCGAGGCGATCGCGCGCGGCAGCGACGCGCACGCTGCCGATTTCCCGACGGTTGCGCTGCGGCTCGACGCCGCGAATCCGACGACCGCCACGATGCGACGCGACGATGCCGCGGCGACGAGTCCGACGATGACGATGCCGTCCGTGACGCCGCGGCCGGCGCCGAAGACCGGTGCGCCGACGCCGCCGACGCGCGCCGCCGCGACGCGCGCGAGCACGACGAGCACGACGGCCGCGCGCGCGACATCGACGGGCGCGCGTCCCGCGACTCGCTTCGGCAAGGAGGGCACGCTCTACCCGCCTGCCGCGAGCGAACCCGCCGAAGAGGAGTGGCAGTCCGATGCGGCGCCGGCGCGCAAGCGGACGGGTCTGGTCATCGCGCTCGTCGCGATCGGGGCCGTTGTGGCCGCGCTGGTCGGATTCGTTCTCACGCGAAAGGACGCGACACCTCCGGGCGCGGTCGCGCTCGACGCCGGGAATGCGACTTCCAGCACCGTCGAACTCACGTGGCGCGCGCCGGGCGACAACGGCAACTCGGGACAGGCGCGCGCCTACGAGTTGCGTCAGAGCGACGGGCCGATCAGCGCGGCGGATTGGGAGTCTTACCGCGGCGTCGCCGGGGTCGGCACGCCTCGACCGGCGGGCGACAACGAGCGCCTCGTCGTGACAGGCCTCGATCCGCAGCGCGACTACTTCTTCGCGCTCCGCTCACGCGACGACGCCGGGAATTGGTCCGCGATCTCGAATGTCGCGAGCGCGCGCACACTCGCGCCGCCGCGCGCCGCGCCCGGTGCGGGGACGTTGATCGTGCGAACGACTCCGGCCGACGCGACGGTCATCGTCGACGGCGGAGCGCTCGGGCGCGGCCCCGAAGCACGATTCGACTCGCTGACCGCGGGCGCTCACACGGTCGAGGTGATGTACGACGGCCACGCGACCGACCGCCGCTCCGCGACCGTTCTCGCCGGGCTCACCGAATCGATCGAGATCGTCCTCGTGCCCACGGCCGCCCAACCCGCGGCCGCCGACCCCAAGGGACGTGACACGGCTGCGGATACGCGACGCGCACCCGAGAAGTCGCCACCCGCGGAGGAAGCCGCGGGCGGCAAAGGCACGCTCGAAATTCGCACCGACATCGCCGCGCGCATTCTCGTCGACGGCGAGGTCAAGAAAGAGAACGGAGATGTCGTGCGGCTCTCGCTCGACACGGGGACGCACCGAGTGCGCATCGAGAAGGACGGCTTCGTTCCGAAGGACACGAGTGTCGTCGTGACATCGAAGCGTCCGACGACCGTGAACATGACGATCGAGCGAAACCTCGCGACGATCGAGATCACGAGCAACGTCGCCGCCGCGTTGATCATCGATGACGATGTGAAGGAAGTAAATTCCGGCTTCGCGCGCGCACGCGTTTCGCCGGGGCGCCACACCGTACGCGCGGAGGCCGCGGGATATCCGACGCAGGAGCGCGAGATCGACGTCGCGACCGGAGGCGTCGCCGAGGTCGAGTTCGAGTTCACGGCCGAGAAGCGCGGCTCGCTGCGGGTCACGGTGAAGGGCGAGCAGGCGATCTTCTTCATCGATGGCGTGAAGGCCGACTGCCCGACCCCGTGCGTCGTCGAGAACATCTCCCCGGGGACGCACAAGCTCGTGGCGGAACGGGGCGGCGTGCGGGGCGAGATGTCGATTCTTATTCGCGCAGGCGAAAGACTCGACGTCGACGTGACGCCTCTGTTCCTCGGGAAGTAGCGCCGCGACGCGCGCACTGGCGCGCGCCGATCCTTCTGTTGACACTCGCAAACGCTCTCCCTTACGGTGTGCACCATGGCAGAAGCCGTGCTCGATGTCGCTCTCCTCGGACGCTCGCCCATTCGCGAGGACAATCCCGCCGGCGAACCCGTCACCTACGACCCCGATTTCGAAGCGATCAAGATCGAGATCGCCAAGCTCGATTCCGCCGCCGGTACGCCCCCCGACTACGCGAAGATCGTCTCGCTCTCCACCGCGATACTCACGGCGAAGTCGAAGGACCTCACGGTCGCGTGTTATCTCGCGCACGCTCTCTTCCAGCGCCACGGCTATGCCGCGCTCCGCGAAGGATTCGACCTCTGCCGCGAGTTGTTGGCGAGTCATTGGGAGAATCTCTTTCCAGAGCAGAAGCGAATGCGCGCCCGCGTCGGGGCGATGACGTGGCTCAACGAGCGCGCCGCCGCCGCGGTCGAGCGTCGCGCACCGACCGCCGCGGACGCCGCGGCGCTCGATTCCGCGATCGAGGGTCTCTCGCAACTCACGTCGACCATCGCGGAGAAGTTCGCGGACGACACGCCGAGCACCGGTGAGCTCCGCCGCGCGCTCGAGGAAGCGAAGCGCCTTCTTCCCTCGAACGCACCGCCGCCTTCGGCCGCGCCGGCGGCAGCGCCGTCCGCGATGGCAGCGCCGCCCGCCGCGATCGCCATCGATTCGGCCGACGCGGCGATCAAGGCTCTTCTCGCCGCCGGCGACGACGCCAAACGCGCCGCGCTTTTCCTCATCCAGAATGATCCCGGTTCGCCGGTCCCTTACCTGATTTCTCGCGGCGTTGTCTGGGGCGTGATTCGCGAGTTGCCGCCGAACACCGACGGCGTCGTCCCGTTTCCGGCGCCCGATCAGGGGCTCGTGCTCGCGTGGACCGGAATGGCCGACGCGGGAAACTGGTCGGCGCTTCTCTTCGAGGCGGAGCAGCGATTCTGGGGGAGTCCATTCTGGCTCGACATCAACCGGTTCGTCTCGCGCGCGCTCGACGGTCTCGGCCACGCCGACGCGCGTCGCGCCGTCGCGCTCCAGACTCTGGCCCTTGCGCAGCGCCTGCCCGAGATCATGAGCCTCTCGTTTCAGGGCGAGGTCCCGTTCGCGTCGGATGAAACGCGCGCGTGGCTTGCTGCCGAATCGCAGTCCGCAACCGCCGGCGCCGGCCAGGCGTTCGGCGCGAGCGGGGCGGCGCCGCGCGCCGCGTCGGATGCGGCCGCCCCCGACGACGACTTCGCCGCCGTCGTCCGCGACGCGAAGAGTCTTGCATCGAAGAAGAAGATCGGTGACGCTATACGCCAACTTCAGGAGCGTATGCGCGCGGCACCGTCGCCGCGCGAACGCTTTCGCTGGCGTTCGGCGCTCGCCTCGCTCTGTCTCGACGCGGGGCAGACTGCCGTCGCCTCGGCGCACTACGACGCGCTTCTGTCGGAGGTCGAGCGTCACGGGCTCGAAGAGTGGGAGCCCGCGCTTTCGTTCGAAGTACTCGAAGCGACTTACCTGTGTGAAAAACGCATGAACCAAAGCGGCCAGAGAAACGGCGCCGATGCCCAGGCCAGGCTTGGACATCTCTATTCCCGTCTCTGCCGTCTCGACTCCATCTCGGCCCTGGCGCTCGAGAAGAAGAAATAAGGAGAACATGACATGGGCAAAGAAGCGTCCGTAGCTCCCAAGGAACGCGTCAACATCGTCTACAGGCCGGCGACGGGCAACGCGCAGGCGGAGATCGAACTGCCGCTGAAGCTGATGATGCTCGGCGATTGGACGGGGCGCGCCGACGATCGCGCGCTCGAGGATCGCAAGCCGATCAGCATCGACAAGGACAACTTCAACGACGTGATGAAGTCGCAAGGTCTGAAGACGACGATCCAGGTTGACGACAAGCTCTCCGGCAAGGAGGGCGATCAGATGGCCGTGAACTTGAAGTTCGAGACGCTGAAGGATTTCGAGCCGGGAGCCGTGGCGCGGCAGGTGCCGGAGCTCAACAAGCTCCTCGAGCTGCGTTCGGCGCTCACTGCGCTGAAGGGCCCGCTCGGCAACGTTCCCGCCTTCAAGAAGAAGATCGAGAAGATCGTCAACGACACGGCTTCGCGCGACGCGCTTCTGAAGGAGCTCGGCGCCGACAAGAAGGAAGGTGAGTAATGGCAGACGGCAGCGAAAGCGAACAGAAGGCGGCGGAGGCGCAAGCCGAAGCGGCCGAGATGTCGCTTCTCGACCAGATCACGATGGAGACGAAGCTCAAGCCGTCTGATTCCGAGTTCGAAGTCGCGCGCCGCGGCGTTCAGGCGCTCATCGCCGAACTCGTCAAGACGGACAAGCTCGAGAAGATCGAGCCGAAGGTCATCGATGCGATGATTTCGGAGATCGACAAGAAGATGGGGCTTCAGCTCGACGAGATTCTTCACCACGCCGACGTGCAGAAGCTCGAGTCGTCGTGGCGCGGATTGAAGCTGACGATCGACCGCACGAATTTCCGCGAGAACATCAAGATCGAACTCCTCAACGTTTCGAAGGACGATCTGCAGACCGACTTCGAAGATAGCCCCGAGATCGTGAAGTCGGGTCTCTACAAACACGTCTACACCGCGGAGTACGGACAATTCGGCGGGCAGCCGATCGGCGCGATGATCGCCAACTACGAATTCGGACCCGGGCCGCAGGACATGTCGCTCTTGGCGAACTGCGCGGCGGTTTCCGCGATGGCGCACGCGCCGTTCATCACCGCGGCGGCGCCGAAATTCTTCGGCCTCGACGACTTCCAAAAACTGCCGAACCTGAAGGATCTTCACGCGATCTTCGAGGGGCCGCAGTACATCAAGTGGAATTCGTTCCGCGAGTCCGAGGATGCGCGCTACGTCGGTATGACCGCGCCGCGGTTCTTGCTGCGGATGCCGTACGATCCCGAGAACAACCCGGTGAAGGACTTCAAGTACGAAGAGAAAGTAACGGACAAGCACTCCAAGTACCTGTGGGGCAACACGGCGTTCGCGTTCGCCACGCGCCTCACCGACTCGTTCGCGAAGTACCGCTGGTGCCCGAACATCATCGGCCCGCAGAGCGGCGGCGCCGTCGAGGATCTGCCGCTTCACCAATACAAAGAGTCCGGCGAGATCGTCACGAAGATCCCGACCGAAGTTCTGATCTCCGAGCGGCGCGAGTACGAGCTGGCGGAAGAAGGCTTCATGGGCTTGACGATGCGCAAGGGAAGCGACAACGCGTGCTTCTTCTCGGCGAACTCGTGCCAGAAGGCGAAGTACTTCGGCCAGAGCAAGGAAGGCAAGGAAGCCGAAGCGAACTACAAACTCGGCATTCAGCTTCCGTACATGTTCATCATCAACCGCCTCGCGCACTACATCAAAGTTCTCCAGCGCGAGCAGATCGGTAGCTGGAAAGAGCGCGCGGATCTCGAGCGCGAGCTGAACAAGTGGATCGGGCAGTACGTATCGGACCAGGATGTCGTCGACTCCGCAACGCGCGGGAAGCGGCCGCTACGCAAGGCGTCCATTACGGTTGCCGACGTCGAAGGCGATCCAGGTTGGTACAAGGTCGACATGCAGGTGCGCCCGCACTTCAAGTACATGGGCGCTTTCTTCACGCTCTCGCTCGTCGGAAAGCTCGACAAGAAGTAGGAGAGGCCGGCGAAAGGCCGGGCCGAAATCAGGTGAGAGAGCGAAGCCTCCTGGAGCGCCTGCGTGACAGGCGCTCCGACGCGGAGAGGTCGCCGTCGGTCAATACCGCGCTGATGACCGAATCGGTGCTCGCGCATCTGCGCGATTTGTTGAATTCTCGGCAGGGGATCAGCATCACCGTGCCCGACTACGGGATCCCCGACCTCACCGATCTCGTTCATTCGTTTCCGGAAGCGATCGCGCTCATGAGGCGTGAGATTCGCGCGAGCATCGAGCGGTACGAGCCGCGCCTGCGCAACGTCGCGATCACGCACGTGCCCGACGCCGACGATCCGTTTCACCTCAATTTCGAGATTCGCGGCGAGCTCGTCACCGAGAGGGACAAGACGCCCGTTTCGTTTCGAACGACACTCGACGCGACAGGCCGCGCAAACATCCGGAGGTAGACGCTCGCGTGTTTAGCCAGTACTACCGCGAAGAGTTGGCGTTTCTGCGCGAGATGGGGCGCGAGTTCGCCGCCGCGCATCCCGACGCGGCGCACTTTCTCGCCGACCGCGGGAGCGATCCCGACGTCGAGCGCTTGCTCGAGGGATTCGCGTTCCTCGCCGGGCAGATTCGCCAGAAGCTCGACGACGAACTCCCCGAGGTAACACACTCGCTCCTGGGGCTTCTCTGGCCGAACTACCTGCGGCCGATTCCGTCGATGACGATCTTGCAGTTCGCGGCGCTGCCGGGGCTGCTTCGCGAGCGCCGGGTGATCCCGCGCGGCACGGAGATCGATTCCATCGCCGTCGAAGAGACGACGTGCCGCTTCCAGACCGCGTTCGACGCCGCGCTCGAGCCGGTGGAAATCGAAGAGGCGCAGCTCGAGACGCCGCTATCGGGAACGCCGGCGCTGCGGTTGCGCATCAAGACGCTCGCCGGCGTGAAGCTGCACAGCCTTCGCCTCGACCGGTTGCGGGTCTACCTCTCCGGCGAACCGACGGTGCAGCGCGTACTCTACCTCTTGCTGTCGCGCCACGTCGCGGGCGTCACGCTTCGCGGGGTCGCGGGCGGCACGGTCGTGCGCACCGCGACGCTTCCGGCCGCGGCTGTCGAGATGAAAGGCTTCGGTGACGAGGAGTCTCTCCTCGCGTACGCGCCCCACGCGTTCGCGGGCTATCGGGTGATCCAAGAGTATTTCGCGTTCCCTCAGAAGTTCTTCTTCGTCGAGTTCTCGGGGCTCGGTATCGTTTCGCAACTCGGCAGTGACGACACGTTCGAGATCGTCGTGTCGCTTTCGCACGTTCCCGCGACGGAGACGCGTGTCTCGCGCGAGAATTTTCTTCTCGGATGCGTCACCGCCGTGAACCTTTTCAAGCACGACGCCGACCCGATCAACGTCGAGCACGACAAGACCGAGTACCTCGTCCGCGCGTCGGGAAAGGACTCATCGCACTACGAGATCTACTCCGTCGATACGGTCGTCGGGCACGTGCAAGGCAGCGGCGCCGAGCAGCGTTACCCGGCGTTCTTCTCGTTCGGGCATGGCGGGGCAGTCGCGAAGGCAGGCGGCGACGCGCATTACCATCACGTCCGCTTGAAGCCGTCGCTTCTCTACGAGGGCGCCGAGACCTACATCTCGTTTCTCTCCGTTGCCGGTGAAACGTCGCTGCCGCCCGCGGAAACGATCACGCTCGAGCTGACCTGCACGAACCGCGGTTTGCCGCGCACCTTGCGCGTGGGAGACATCGCGTCGCCGACGCGCAGCTCGCCCGAGTTCGCGCGCTTCCGGAACATCACGAAGCCGACCGCGCCGATCTCGCCCCCGATGGACGGCGATCTCTTCTGGCGCCTCATCTCGAACCTCTCGCTCAACTACCTCTCGCTGACGAATCCCGAGGCGTTGCGGGGCGTCCTTTCGCTCTACAATTTCTCGCGCTTCTCCGACCGGCAGGCGGCGCGCGAAAACGAAATGCGCATCGCCGCGATCCAGTCGATCACGGCGCGCCACGAAGAGTCCCTCCATCACGGCGCGGCGCTTCGCGGTGTTGCGCTGACGATCGAACTCGACGAGCAAGGCTTCAGCGGCGACGGCGATCTGGTTCTCTTCGGATCGGTTCTCGACGAGTTCCTCGCGCTCTACGCGACCCTCAACAGCACGAGCCGGCTCACGATCAAGGGGAGCCGCGCCGGGGAGGTATACCAGTGGCCGACGCGCATAGGCCGCCAACACCTCCTCTGATTCTCGCGCTGCTCTCCGAGGCGCATCGCTTCTCGTTCTTTCAAGCGGTGAATCTCATCGAGCGGCAGAGGCCCGAGGCCGCGCGCATCGGCGGCACCGGCCCGGCCTCGCGCGAAGTGATCCGATTCCGTCCCGACGTTGCGATGTCATTCGCGCCGTCATCGATCGCCGCGATCGAGTTGACCCCGCGTCCCGGCGGCGAGACGGAGAGCGACGAGGTGTTCCGCATCACGTCGAGTTTTCTCGGGCTCTACGGCGCGCAATCGCCGCTGCCGAACCACTGGAGCGAGGAGATCCTGCGCGAGCAGTCGGACGACACGACCGTGCGCGATTTTCTCGATCTATTTCATCATCGCGCGTACGCGTTTTTCTACCGCGCGTGGAGCAAGTACCGTTTCCATGTGCAGCACCGCGCCGACGGCGACGACGCGTCGACTCAGCGATTCCTATCGCTCATCGGCTTCCACTCGCGGGAAATTCGCGCGGGAACGCGGTTGCCCGCCGTGCGGCTTCTCAAGTACGCTGGCCTCCTTCTCCAGAGAACGCGTCCCGCTGATTCACTCGAGCGCCTTCTCTCGGATTGGTTCGCGGGGATTCCGGTTTGCGTCGTGCCTTGCTCACCGCACTGGGTGCCGCTACGCTCGACGGGCTGGAATCGCCTCGGCATCGGACCTTCGACGCTCGGGGTGGATATGACTCTTGGGAATCGAATCTACGATCGCAACACGACGTACAAGATCGTCGTCGGGCCCGTCGAATACGCCACGTATTTGCGATTCCTCCCCGAAGGCGAGGATCACGTGACGCTCGTCGAACTCGCGGACCTCTTCACGGGGAGAACTCTGCGCGCGACGTTCGAGGTGCGGCTTCTCGGGGCGCATCGCACGACGCCTGGGCTCGACCCCGAGAACGGGCCGCGCCTTGGCTGGACGTCGTGGCTTTCATCCGAATCACCCGCCGACACGGTCGTGTCGTTTTCGCTTAGGGAGGCCGCATGATATCCGTTGAAATCAAACTGCTCCTCGAGAGGCTCAACACGCACTGCAAACGGTCGTTCGAAGCCGCCGCGGGGCTCTGCGTCGAGCGGCAGCACTACGAGGTCACGATCGAACACGTCTTGCTCAAGATGCTCGACGAGCCCGGATGCGACGTGCACGACATCCTGCGTCACTACGGAATCGACGCGTCGCGCGTTCAGAAGAAGCTCGTGCATCACCTCGAGGCGCTCCGTTCGGGCAACGCGGGGCGGCCGACGTTTTCGGCGCTGCTCTTGGAGTGGGCGCAAGAAGGCTGGCTTCTCGCGTCGGTCGAGATGAACGCGCCGCGCGTGCGGTCGGCGGCGCTGTTGCGCGCGATCATCAACCGCCCCGATCGATTCACGACCGGCGACTGGGCGGAGATTCTCGAGCCGATTTCGAAGGAAGACGTGCGGAAGAACGCGGTTTCGATTTGCACGGGATCCGTCGAGGACGAATCGCCTGCGAGTGCGCCGGGCGGTGCGGGCGGCCCCGCGGCGGCCGCGGGCGCAGCGGGCAAGCCGGGCGGCGATAGCGCGCTCGCGCGGTTCTGCACGAACTTCACGCAGAAGGCGCGCGAAGGCGGGCTCGATCCTGTCTTCGGACGCGACCGCGAAATTCGTCAGATGGTCGATATCCTCGCGCGGCGCCGGAAGAACAATCCGATCGTCGTCGGCGAGGCGGGCGTCGGAAAGACGGCGGTCGTCGAAGGCCTCGCAATCATGATCGTCAGCGGCGACGTTCCCGACGTTCTGCACAACGTCGAGCTGCTCGGCCTCGATCTCGGACTCTTGCAGGCGGGCGCGAGCGTGAAGGGCGAGTTCGAGAATCGGCTCAAAGGCGTCATCGAAGAGACGAAGTCGTCGCCGAAGCCGATCATTCTCTTCATCGACGAGGCGCACACGCTCATCGGCGCGGGAGGCGCGGCGGGCGGCGGCGACGCGGCGAACTTGCTCAAGCCGGCGCTCGCGCGCGGCGAGTTGCGCACGATCGCGGCGACGACGTGGAGCGAGTACAAGAAATACTTCGAGAAGGACCCGGCGCTCGCGCGGCGATTCCAACCGGTGAAGCTCGATGAGCCGAGCGAGGAGACGGCGGTCGTGATCTTGCGCGGGCTGCGCGACATGTACGAGAAGTCGCACGGCGTGCGCATCCTCGACAGCGCGGTCGTCGCGGCGGCGCGGCTTTCGACGCGCTACATCTCGGGGCGGCAGTTGCCCGACAAGGCGGTTGATCTGCTCGACACCGCGTCGGCGCGCGTGAAGATCGGGCTCTCGTCGAAACCGGGAGCGATCGAGGATCTCGAGCGGACGATTCAAATGCTCGAGCGCGAGTCGCGTGCGCGTGCGCGGGACAGCCAAGCGGGAGTACCCGGCGACGCGAAGGCGGATGCCGAGGTGGCGCAGAAGATCGCCGACACGAAGGAAGAGCTCGTCGTGCGCGACGCGGCGTGGCGCGTGGAGCGTGACGCGGCGCGCAAGGTCGTCGAGCTGCGAGACAGAATCGAAGGGAAGCCTGCGGCGAAGGCGGCCGCGCAGCCCGCGAAGAGCGACGCGAAGAGCGACGCGAAGGGTGGCGCGGATGGTGGCGCGAAGGACGACGCGAAGAGTGACGCGAAGGCCGAGGCGAAGGCCGGAGCCGGCGCGGCGAAAGCGGCCGCCGTCGAGGAACCGAAGCCGCTCACCGAAGCGGAGCGCGCGGCGCTCACCGTCGAGCTTGAGACCGCGTCCGCCGCGCTGCGCGCCGCGCAGGGAAAGACCCCGCTCATCCACGTCGAAGTGAATCCGGAGGTCGTCTCGCAAGTCGTCGCGGACTGGACGGGCATCCCCGTCGGGAACATGGTGCGCGACGAAGCAGCGTCGATCCTCGCGTTCGACGACAAGCTCAAGAAGCGCATCAAAGGCCAGGATCACGCGGTCGACGCGATCGCGCAGGGATTGCGCGCGTCGAAGGCCGGCATGGGGAATCCGCGCGCGCCGATGGGAGTGTTCCTCTTCGTCGGTCCCTCCGGCGTCGGCAAAACGGAGACGGCGCTCGGCGTCGCGGATCTGCTCTTCGGCGGCGAGCGCTTCATGACCATCATCAACATGTCGGAGTTTCAGGAGAAGCACACCGTGTCGCGGCTCATCGGCTCGCCGCCGGGTTACGTCGGCTACGGCGAGGGAGGCGTGCTCACCGAGGCGGTGCGCCAGCGTCCCTACTCCGTCGTGCTTCTCGACGAATGCGAGAAGGCCGACCCCGAGGTGATGAACCTCTTCTACCAGGTCTTCGACAAGGGAATGCTCTCTGACGGCGAAGGGCGGCTCATCGACTTCAAGAACACGGTGATCTTCATGACGTCGAATCTTGCGAGCGACACGATCATGCAGATGGGATCGGGGCCGGTGCGGCCGGAGCCGGACGAACTCGTCTCCGCGATTCGACCGACGCTCAATAAGCATTTCAAGCCGGCGCTCGTCGCGCGCATGACGCTCGTGCCGTTCTATCCGATCTCGGGCGACGCGATGAAGGAGATCGTGAGCCTCAAGGTGAACCAAGTCGGCAGCCGTCTCATGGCGAGCCACCGCATGGGATTCGATCTCGACCCCGCGGTGATCGACCTGATTTCGGCGCGCTGCACCGAGGTCGAAACGGGCGCGCGCAACATCGATCACATTCTCAGCGGCACGCTCTTGCCGATGATCTCGACGCAACTCTTGCAGCGCATGAGCGAGGGACCGCTTCCCGACAAACTCGGCGTGACGATCGACGGATCCGGCGGATTCCGGATCACGTTCCCGGAGGGAAGCTGAGATGGCCGCCCAGGCGGTTTCCCTGCGCTTTACGTCGTCCGCCAGCGGATTCTCGTCTCTCGAGGATGCGAGCCCCGCGGTGGAGATATTCGAGGTCAGGGATGTCATCGGCCGCGAGGAGATGTCGCAACTCTATGAATTCGACATTCAGCTCTATTCCGACGACCCGCGTATCGATGGCACCAAGCTCATCGGCAAGCGCGCGGCTCTCGAGATCGAGCACGACGGCGACATCGCGTCCTACCACGGCATCGTCGCCGCGTTCGAGTCGGATCTCAACAAGTATCGCGTTACGCTCGTCCCGGCGCTCTGGCTCGCGGGACTGACTCGCCAGTGTCAGGTTTTTCTCGAGAAGGACGTAAAGACGATCGTCACCGACGTCCTCACCGAAAACGGCCTGAAGGCGGACGACGATTTTTCGATCGTGCTCAACGGAGCTCATCCCGTACACGAATACATCGTCCAGTACGAGGAGACTGACCTCAATTTCGTGCAGCGGATCATGGAACACGAAGGCGTCTACTTCTGGTTTAAGCAGAGCGAGGGGAAAGAGAAACTCTTCATCCGCGACGCGAAGGAAGCACACGTCCCATTTCAAGCAGAGGACGAGTTGCGGGTACACTTCTCCGGGCTGGATGCCGCGAGCGAGTTCATCTCGAGCCTCAGCGTTCGGAATCAGGTTCTTCCCGCGAAGGTGATTCTGAAGGACTACAACTATCGGAAACCGAGCCTTCCTCTCTCCGCTGAGGCGGACGCCATGAAGGCTGGCGCCGGCTTCACGATGGAGTACGGCAACCACTTCAAGACGCCGGAGGAGGGGAAAGAAGTTGCGAAGCTGCGTGCGCAGGCCATTCTCTGCCGCGAGCAAACCTTCGAAGGCGTTGGCGGACTTCGCCACTTCCATCCGGGCTTCCGATTCAAGATCCATCCGGATTCCACGACGCCCTGGGGCCCTCCATTCGACGCTCGGGAGTTCTTGCTCGTGCGGGTGACCCACACCGCGAAGCGCGAATGGGGACTTGAGGCGCGCAGCGACGGGGAGCGCGAGACCACATATAGAAACACATTCAACGCGATCGACTGGAGCATCCAGTACCGCCCTGAACGCAAGACGCCCAAGCCGCGAATTTACGGCGTGATGCATGCGCACATCGATGCCGCCGCGTCCGGTGAGTACGCCGAGATCGACGATCAGGGCCGCTACAAAGTGAAACTGCCGTTCGATCTGAGCGATGCCTCGAAAGGGAAGGCATCGAAGTTCGTTCGGATGGCGCAGTCGTACGCGGGCGCAAACTACGGCATGCATTTCCCGCTGCACAAGGGCATCGAGATCCTACTCTCGCACGTCGACGGCGATCCGGACCGGCCGATCATCGTCGGCGCGGTTCCGAATCCTGAAACGTCGTCGCCTGTCACCGGTAACAACCAAACGCAAAGCGCGATTCATACGGCGGGTGGGAACAAGCTGACGATCGAGGATACCGCGGGGGGGCAGCGAATCATGATGGAGTCGCCGACCTCCGGCACCATCATCTCGATGGGCGCGCCGTTCGATTGACGCCATCGCGGCGCATGCGCTCGTGCCATTGTTCGTTCCGCGAGATCGTCAGACCTGATCTCCTCAAGTAGTCCGACAAGGGAGAACCGATAATGGCCACATTGGAAGAACTCGATGTCGAAGTGAAGTCGCTTCGCACGCAATTGCGTGCGCTGAAGAAGCGCGTCGACGCGCTCGAAAGCGCGAGCCGCACTCCGGCGCCGGCCACGACCACGCCGCCGCCGCCCGCCACGACCGGCTCGGTGAAGGATGGCGAGCCCGGCGGTGGGGCAACTCCGGCCATGCGACCGGCGGATCCCGGGTCTTCGCCGCTCGTGCCACTCCCCGGCGTCGAGGTCCCCAACGTTCCGAACCTCAACGCCGGACGGCCGACTCCCGTTGTCCCGTCGGGTTCCACGGTTGAGATTCCGCAGTTGCCGGACCCGCCGCCAAACGGAAAGCCTCCGGGTTATCCGGCGCTTGGAGACGCCGGCAAGCATCCCGGCATCAAGAACATCACTGCGGGCAGTGAATACAAGTGGATCGGCGGCGACGAGGCGAAGGTCGTTGTCGGCGACTCGCGCTCGATAGTCGGCGGCGAACAGGTCACGCACGTTAGCGGAACGCGCACCACGCAGATCGGCGGAATGGTCACGACGCACAATCACTCCGGTTCGACGACCGAGACTTGGGGCCCGGTAACGACGACCATCCACGGCGGACCGCAGACGACGACGCTCGAAGGCGATCAGTTCGTCACGATTACCGGCGAGCGCCATGTCACGTCGAACGGAGCGCGGTCCGAGTACAACATGGCGAAGCGGTTCGAGGAGTGGCATTCGCTGAAGGTCGAGAACGGTTATGGAATCAAGGAAGAGCTTCTGTTCGGTACCAAGAACGAACAGATCATCGGTCCAAAAACGGAAGAAGTCCTCTCGCTGAAGCTGAGCCTCTTGCAAGGCGCCAAGATCGACAATGTCATCGGCGCGAGCGTCACCATTGGTAAGGCGCAAGGCTTCACCGTGTTTCCGAACTTCGGGCAGAAGATCGCGGGGGCGGCAAAATGGGTCGGCGCAAAGATGAACTACAAGGCGCCGAGCTTCAAGGTTGAGTCTGACAAGATCACCCTGAAGGCGCCGATCATTATCCTCGAAGGAACGGTCAGGATCACGGAGGATTTGTTCGTTGAAAAAGACGTCGTGACAAAGGGAAACGTCCTCGCTGCCGGCAATGTCTGGGACGCGAGCAAGTAGGGAGACGCCTTGAGGCCTCAAAGCGCTCGCCACCTCAAACCGGGCTGGTTGGTGCACTGCGTGCGTCCGCCGGAGCTCACGGGAACGTTTATCGTGAAGGGGACGTTTCGACTCGTTCGCGACGGCGACGCGGTGCCGCACGAAGAGCCGAACCAACTTGAAGGCGACACGCCTTACGACGAGGGGCCCGACGATGTGTTGCGCTATGAATCCGACATCGTACCGTTCAAGCCCGCCGCGGATCTCATGCTTGTCGGAACCTGCCGTGCTCCCGCGGGGCGTCCGGTCACTGCACGCCAGCTCTCATTTCGCGTCGGCGCGTTCACGAAAACGCTCGTCGCGATTGGAGACCGGTCGTGGGGCCAGAGTGGGCGAGGCGGGGCGCCGACCGCTCCGCAGCCGTTCGACGCGATGCCGGTCGGCTTCCATCGCGCCTTTGGCGGTCCCAAGCACAAGTGGCACGCGGGTGGCCAGGGCTGCGGCACCCCGAGCCTTCCGAACATCGAAGACCCCACGAATCTTGTCACCAGTGTCTCAGACGCGCACAAGCCCGCGGGCTTCGGGCCCATGCCGAAAGCGTCTCCGGAGCGCGTAGCGAACGCCGGCAGTTATCGGGGCGATTGGTTAAAGACGCGGTGGCCGTGGCCCGCGGAGGACTTCGACTGGTCGCGATACAACGCCGCGCCGCGCGATCAGCGCATCGAGACGTTTCTCGTTGGGGACGAGACGATTTCGATCTCGGGTTTTAGCGCTGACGTCGACAACTATTCGTCGCGTCTGCCGGCAATTCGTCCGCAGGTGTTTTTCTTCGAGCAGATCGACGGACGGTCGATCGCGCGCGGCGTACTCCTGAGTCTCGACACGCTGTGGGTCGACGCCGATGCCGAGAAGCTCGTCCTTGTTTGGCGCGGACTGGCCCCTGTGCGTTCGCTGAAGCTCAAGGAGATCGTGGAACTGCACGTTGTGAGCCGCCCACTTTCGCAGCCTCCGCTCACTCCGGAGGAGTACGTCGCCCAACTCGAGCGCGATAGGGCCGTTATTGCGCAGGCGGCCGATCGCGAGAAGGAGAAGGAAGCGGCGGAGGCGCGTCTCGAGGCGGAAGAGGAAAGGGCCTTCGATGACGAGATGGCTCGGCACGAGAAAGAGGCGGAGGAGAGATTCGCGGACGCGGCTGCGCGCGCGGTGAAGATGGGAGCGGTTCTCCCGGGAGCTAAGCCCGCCGATTCCGTGGCGGAAGCGCTCAAGTTCATCAAGGCGCAGTACCCGGCGGACGATCCGCTGACGGAGCCGGCGTTTCGCGGTCTCGAGAAGGAGATCCGCGAACTCGTCGCCGAGATGGGAGCCGGCGACGAAACTGTGTGGACGCGCGAACTCTGCGCGGCGCACGCGGCCGACAAGGGAAGCTTCGCGGATGCGGACCTCGCAGGCCTTGATCTGTCGGAGCTGGATTTCTCCGGGCTCGACATGAGTCGCGCGGTCCTTACGAAGGCCAATTTCTCGAAGGCCAAGCTCGCGGGAACGAATTTGAGCGAGTCCAGCGGCGACTCCACGAGCTTCGCGGCGGCCGATTGTGCTGGGGCCAACCTCGCGAACGCCCGGTTGAACCAACCCGACTTCGATTCGGCGATGCTCGAAGCGTCGAACTTCGATGGCGCGACGCTACGCGAAGCCTCGTTTGTCGGCGCCTCGCTTCGTGAGGCGCACGGCGACGGCAGCGACTTCGCGGGTGCGGATTTCACCGGCGCAAATTGCGCGGGATCGAAGTTCGTGGACGCGCGGTTCTCAGGCTCCAAGCTCAAGAAAGCCGACTTTTCCAGTGCAAGCCTTGTCTCGTGTGCGTTCGAATCGTGCCTCGGGGCCGGCATCAACATGGAGGCGGCGGAGATCACTGGTCTTCGCGCGGGCGGCGCGGATTTCGTTGATGGCCGCTTCCGCGATACCAAAGCGGACGGCTCGCTCTGGGAGGGCGCCAACCTCGACCGCGCGGATTTTCGCTGCGCGGATCTGCCGCGCGCGGATTTCACCGGCGCATCGCTGCGAGGCGCACGACTCGACGCCGCGGATTTGACGAAGGCCTGTTTCGAGGAGGCGAACCTCGAGGACGCCACGCTCACTCTCGCGAACGGGCTTCGTGCTTCGTTCGAGCGCGCGTCGATGCTTCGGGCGAACCTTCAGGAAGCGAATCTCTACGAAGCGGAGTTTTGGGACGCAAAACTTGAGAAGGCGGATCTCCGCGGGGCGAACGTCAAAATGACGAAGCTGGCGTAGTTCTCCATGGAGCTTGCACCGATCTCGCGCGAGCAGCTCACGGAACGGATCGGACGCGGCGAGGGCGTCGACGGAGCGATATTCGACGGGGATTGGCTTCGCGGACTCGATCTGCGGGGGCTGCGTCTTCACCGCTGCCGAGTCATGGCCGGTGGGCTTCGCGCCGCGGATCTGACGCGCGCGGATTTCCGCGAATCCGTTTTCTCGAACACGGACTTCGAGGGCGCGCGCATGACGGAATCGCTTCTCGCCGACACGACCTTTCACGCGTGCTCCTTTAAGCGCGCACATCTCGCCGGCGCGAACTTGCAAGGCGCCAGCTGCATCGAGTCGGATTTCTCGGACGCCGATCTCTCTCGCGCCTCTTTCGCGAACGCGGCGGTCGTCAGTTCGAACTGGCGCGGCGCCACGTTCGAGGCCGCCGATCTGACGGACTGCAGCTTGATTCAGTGTGACGCGTTCGGTGCGAATTTCTCGGGCGCGCGACTCGACGCGTGTTTTGCGAGCGAATCGCGTTTCACGCGAGCGCGGATGGGGGACGCTTCATTGGCGGATGCCACGTTCGCGCGGTGTCTGCTCGACGAGTGCATCCTTAACGGCGCGCGGTTGAACGCCGCCGACTTCTCGGGCGCGGATCTGAGCGATGCGAATCTCGAGGGGGCCGATTTGACGGACGTCGATTTCACTGACGCGCGGCTTACCGGCGCCAATCTTCGGGCCGCGCGCATCGCCGGTGCGAACCTCGAGAGTGCTCAGTATGATCTCGCTTCCGTGCTCGAATTGGATTTGCGCGGCGCCGTACTTCGCGGCGCGAGTGCGCGCGGAGTCAATCTCGATGGCCGCGATCTGACGCAAGCCGATTTCTCTGGCGCCGACCTCGAGGCGGCTTCGTTCGTTGGCGCAAATCTGTCGAAAACCCAGTTCGGGAAATGCCGGCTTCCGCGAGCGAACTTTCGCACCGCGAATCTCGATGCGACGGATTTGGCCGGTGCGGATTTGTCGGCCGCCGACTTTTCGTCGGCGCAACTCGATGCCGTCGACTTCGCGGGATGCACGTTGAGCGGCGCTCAGTTTCACGGCGCAACACTCCGTCGATGCCGGTGCCCTGGCGTCGATCTCGCGACGCTGAAACTGGCGGACACCTCGTTCCTCAAGTGCGATCTCTCCGGTGCGGCTGCGCGTCGAATTCAGCTCGCCGGCGGCAACTTCACCGACAGCGATTTCTCGGGCGCGAGCTTCGCGGAGTCGGAGTTCGCACGAACGAAGTTTACGGGCTGCGATTTCTCGAAGAGCGATCTGACGCGCGTGCGAATGAAACTCGCGGATGCGACGACGGCCGACTTCAGCGGCGCGAATCTGTCGCACGCGGTTTTCGAGGAGTCGCTGTTCGCACGGTCGTCGTTCGAGGGCGCGTCGCTCGAGGGCGCGGTGTTCTCCGGGTGCGATCTGAGTGAGTGCATGTTCCCTGGCGTTTCCGCCGCCGAGGCGAAGTTCTACCGATCGAGGCTCCACTACGCCGATTTCGCGCACGCCCACCTCGCACGCAGCGATTTTACATATTCCGATCTCTTGGGAGCATCGCTTCACGATGCGGACGAGACCGGCGCGCGTTGGGAGGGCGCGGATCTGAAGGGTGTCCAGAGAACCGACAAGGACCGTTTAGCCGCGGAATCATTCGAGCCGCCGCGGCCCAAGAAAGGCAAGGTGTGAGGATGCTGCTTGAAACTCGGGAGTACTTGGGGCCCGCGGATGTCATTCGCGCGGAGGGCGGCTCGGTGTGGCTTGCTCTCGCCGGTCGCGAGGTCCGGGCACGCTTGGCATTTAGTTTCTTCTACGAGCCCGTGCCGGGCGACGTCCTACTCGCGATCGGCGGAGGCGACGACTTCTACGCGATCGGTGTTCTGAAAGGCAACGGAAAGGTGAAGATCGAGTCACCGTCGGATCTTCAGTTGCGGGCTGGAAATGGAGTGATCGACATCATTTCCACACAGCAGATACGATTGCGTGCGCGCGGCGTGCAGATTCAGGCAACTCGATTCGAGCTTCTCGCGCGCACCGTGCGCGAGCGGTTGGGTGCGGTGCGCCGTTGGGTGCGCGGGAGCGTCGACGTCACCGCGCGCGACGTTCGTCATTCCGTCTCCGGCGACTACAACATCAAGGCCGAGCGCGTCACGACGCGCGCGTCTGGCGAGGTGTTCATCGATGGCAACAAGATCAACCTTGGTTAGGGCGCTGCGATGATGCCAGCTTCGACCAATGGCGGCGGCCAATGTTTGGCGTTTCCCGACGTGTGCAAGACGCCCTCTCCCGCGGGACCGATACCGATTCCTTACCCGAACATTGCGATGCTGACGCAGGCGAGCAGCGGCACGATCGCGAAGAAAGTGAAAATCGACGGGAAGAAGGCGGTGATGAAGGACAGCGAGATCAGCATGTCGAGCGGCGACGAGGCGGGGAGCGCGGGGGGCGGTGTAGTCTCGAATTCCATCAAAGGGCCTGCGAAGTTTAAGAATGGAAGCTCCAAGGTGAAAGTTGAGGGCAAGCCGCTGGTCTATATTGGCTGCATGGCCGGGCAGAACGGAAGCAACGCGAACATGCCCGCGGGTGCTCAGGTAGCTCCAAGCCAAACGAAGGTCCTCGTGATCCCGTAGCTGCGCGAGGAGCGTGTCAATTGACTCACTGTTTCGAGGGGCGTAGATTCCGGAGCGTGCCCCGACTCCTATTCGCCTTTCTTCTGGCGCTTCTCTTCCACGGAGGCGTGCGGCTCGCCAGCGCACAATCGGCAAGCCCCGGAGACGGTGTCGCAGAAGACACCGGAAGCCTTCCAAGTCCTTCGTTGGATGCTCTTCGCACCTCTCTTGTCCTTCGCGCCGACGTCTCCCAGCCGATCACGCCCGCCTCCGCGCGATTCATGATGCGCGCAATCGACGACGCCGACGAGCGCGGCGCCGCGCTCCTCGTCATCCAGCTCGACACGCCGGGCGGCCTGATGGACTCGATGCGCGACGTCGTGAAGCGGATGCTCGCGAGCGAGACGCCGATCGCAGTCTTCGTCGCGCCGCCGGGCTCACGTGCCGCCTCCGCCGGCGTCTTCATCACAATGGCCGCGCACGTCGCGGCCATGGCGCCGGGCACGAACATCGGCGCCGCGCACCCCGTCAACGTCGGCGCGCAGATGGACAGCACGATGAACGAGAAGGTGACGAACGACGCGGTCGCCTACGCGCGGTCGATCGCGCAGCGCCGCGGGCGCAACGCCGACTGGGCGGAGCGCGCGGTGCGCGAGAGCGTTTCGCTCGCGTCGTTTGATGCGGTGCGCGAAAACGTCGTCGACGTCGAGGCGCCGACCGTCGACTCGCTGCTCGCGCTCATCGATGGGCGCAGTGTCGAGACGCTCGCGGGCGCCGTCACGCTGCGCACCGCCGGCGCGCGCGTCGAAGAGATCACGCCCTCCCTCCGCGACCGCGTCCTCGCCGTCGTCTCGAATCCGAACGTCGCGTACATCCTGATGCTCATCGGGATCTACGGGATGATCTTCGAGCTGTCGAATCCCGGCGCGGTGCTTCCCGGCATCGCTGGTTTCATTTGCCTGGTGCTCGCGCTGTACTCGTTCCAAAGTCTGCCGCTCAACTACGCGGGCGTGCTGCTCATTCTCTTCGGGATCGTGCTTCTCATCCTCGAAGTGAAGATCACGTCGCACGGCGCGCTGACGATCGGCGGCATCGCCGCGCTCACACTCGGATCGCTCATGCTCGTTCGCAGCCCGTCTCCCTTCGTTCGTATTTCGCTCGGCGTCATCATTCCGGGCGTCGCGACCACGGCCGCGTTCTTCCTTCTCGTCGTGGGCGCGGGGATTCGCGCGCAACGCCAGCGCCGCGTTTCGGGGCGCGACGGGCTGCTCGGCGAACGTGCGGTCGCGCGCACGCCGCTCGACCCGCGCGGACAAGTCATGATCCAAGGAGAACTGTGGAATGCGATCTCATCCTCGCCGGTTGCGACCGGTTCCGAGGTGATCGTGGAAAGCGTCGAGGGGCTGCTTCTTCGGGTGCGCCCCTCCAATGAGAGGGGATGAACTGATGCTCGTCGCCGGACCGTTTCTCGTGGTCGCTATCATCGTCTTGATCATTCTCGCCAACTCGATTCGGGTCCTCCGCGAATACGAGCGCGGCGTCGTCTTCCGGCTCGGCCGCCTCATCGGCGAGAAGGGGCCGGGCGTCATCATCTTGCTTCCGATCGTCGATCGCCTCGTGAAGGTGAGCCTGCGCACCGTCGTGATGGACGTTCCGCCGCAAGACGTGATCACGCGCGACAACGTCTCCGTGAAGGTGAACGCGGTCCTCTATTTTCGCGTCGTCGAGCCGGGGAAGGCCGTCGTCTCCGTCGAGAACTTCCTCTTCGCGACGTCGCAGCTTGCGCAGACCACGCTCCGATCGATCCTCGGCCAGGCCGAACTGGATCAGATCCTCGCCGAGCGCGAGAAGATCAACTCCGAGCTACAGACGATCATCGATACGCACTCGGACGCGTGGGGGATCAAGGTGAGCGGCGTCGAGCTGAAGGACGTCGATCTTCCGCTCGAGATGCAGCGCGCCATGGCGAAGCAGGCCGAGGCGGAAAGAATGCGGCGGGCGAAGGTGATCAGCGCCGAGGGAGAACTTCAGGCCTCGTTCAAGCTCGCGGAAGCGGCATCGAACATCGAGGCGCACCCGGGCGCGATGCAGCTGCGTTTCCTCGACTCGATGCGCGATATCGCTACCGATAAGAACGCGACGATTATTCTGCCGATTCCGATCGACTTGCTCTCGGGGTTCGTGAAGCGAGGCTCGTGAGGGAAATGAAGAGGGGCAAAGCCGGCGGCCTGACCCATGGGTCGCCTTACTCTGCCCCTGGATGCTACCGCTCCTGCAATCGGTAGCACGCCATCCTTCAACGCGCGCCATTATACGAAGAGCCGTGCACAGCGTCACCACTTTTTTTGCGGGTCGGGCAAGTTTTTCCGGTCGAGCAAGGATTCTTGCGGGGATTTGCGATCTAGCCAAAGATCGCGATCTATCGCGCAGAGCCTCGACTTCGAGTTCCACGCGATAGATCGTCTGGCAACCATGTGCACACCGCCAGACGATACGGTTAGGAGTGTGGTACGTGGCGATCCTTAAACCGCTGCCGCTTGGTGTGCTGCTGCGACGGCTGCACAGAGAGCACGACCGCGAGCGCAAGATCTTCGACCTGCCCGAGCGCGAGTTTTATCGCGGCGATCCTCTGCTCGACACGAGCGTCGCGTTTCACGGGCATACGGCGTCGACTCCGGCGGGTCCGGCCGCAGGGCCGCAAGACCAGCTCGTCCAGAACATCGTCCTCTCGTGGCTCGGCGGCGGGCGGATCATCGAGCTCAAGACGGTCCAGATCCTCGACCAGCTCAAGCTGCCGCGTCCCTGCATCGACGCCACGAACGTCGGCTACAACGTCGAGTGGTCGCAAGAGCTCACGCTCGAAGAGTCGCTTCGCGAGTACGTGGCGGCGTCGATGGTGATCGAAATCCTCAGAGACATGAACGTGCTCGGCCACCCGGCCGGCGCCGCGAAAGACGAAACGATCTTCGACATGAGCGTCGGCTACGACCTCGCCGGGATACGAACCGAGCGCGTGCGCGGATGGATCGAGACGATGATGAATGCAGGGAAGATCATCGATTCGCTGCGCCGTGAGATTCCCGAAGAGTTCGCGCGCTACCGCGAGTTCCCATTCAAGACGCGCATCTCGGACTCGATCACCTTGTCGACGTTCCATGGATGCCCCGCGGACGAGATCGAGCGGATCACCGAGTTCTTGCTGCGGGAGGTCGGCGTGCACATGGTCGTGAAGCTCAATCCGACGCTTCTCGGAAAGCCGGCCGTCGACGAGATTCTCCACGAGCGGCTCGGATACTCGGAGATCGACGCGCCCGCCGATGCCTTCGAGCACGACCTCCAATTCGATCAATGCCTCGAGATCGTCGACCGGCTCGGGCGCACCGCGCGCTTGGTCGGCCGGCAACTCGGCGTGAAGTTCTCGAACACGCTTGTCGTCCAGAATCATCGCGCGTTCTTCCCCGCGTCCGAGCAGCGCATGTACCTCTCGGGACAGCCGCTTCACGTGCTCACGATGACGCTCGTGAAGAAGTTCCGCGATGCGACGGGGCACGGAATCCCGATCTCGTTCTCCGCCGGGATCGATCAGCACAACTTCGCGGATGCCGTGGCGTGTGGATTCGTCCCCGTCACGGTTTGCACGGACCTCCTGCGTCCGGGCGGGTACGGGCGCTTTCACAAGTACATGGAGAACCTCGAGGCGCGTATGCGCGTGCTGGGCGTCGCGACGCTCGGTGATTTCGTGGTCGCGGCCGAAGGGCGCGGCGCCGAGGGGGCGCGGCTTGCCTCGACCTCTGCCCGCGACGCCGGATCGCCGGGCGCGGCGACCGCGGATACGCATGGCGCGGGCCTCGACAAAGAGACCGTCGCGATCGCCGCCGCGCTCAATACCGCGCCGATCGTCCAACGCGTCTTACACGATCCGCGCTACGCCGCCGCGAAGAACCGCGGCGCTCCCCGAAAGATCGGCAGCCACCTCGTCCTCTACGATTGTGTTTCGTGTAACAAGTGCGTGCCGGTGTGCCCGAACGACGCGAACTTCCGCTATGACGTAGAGCCGGTCGAATCCGAGTTCGCGGAGATCGTCGTGACATCGACGGGGCCGGTCGTCATTCCGCGCGGCATCTTTCGCGTCGAGCGCGCGGAGCAGTGGGGCACCTATGCGGACTTCTGCAACGAGTGCGGCAACTGCGATGTCTTTTGCCCGGAAGAGGGCGGCCCCTACATCGAAAAGGCTCGCATCTTCTCGTGCGAAGAAACGTACGCGGCAGTCGCCCCGGCGAGCGGGTTTCTCATCGAGCGTGGCGCGTCGCACCAAAGCATTCGCGGGAGAATCGGCGGCCGCGAGTATTGGCTCGAGATCGACGACGGTGCGAATGTCGCGCGCTTTCACGACGAGTTCGTCGATGTCGACGCGGACCCATCGACGGGTGCGACGCGCGCCGTGCGAGCGCGCGACGGCGCGCCGCTTCATCACTCGCTTTCGATGCGTGTTTTCTTCGTGATGCGGACGCTCTTGCGGGGAGTTCTCGATCCGCGCCGCGCGAACTACACGAACGTGTAGAACCACAAGACGTCGATGCGGCACGCCGCGGCGAACTCGGACCGCGCTCGAAGCTAGACTAGGAAGAGCAGGTCGGGCCCGACATCGAGGGGCTCGTCGCTGAGGAAGGTCTCACCGAGCGGCTTGCCGATCATGAGCCCCGCCGCCCGCCGATAGAGCATCAGAATCTCCTCGATCGTATTCCCGCGGCGCTCGATCGCCATCTGCGTGCGATGCGCGAGAATTGCGCGCCGCAGCCGATCTTCCTCCGCGGTGACATCGACAACGAACGTCGGCGCGTGGCCCTGCGGGACCATGTAATAGAAAATCCGGCGAACATCGTGCGGGGCCGCGTCGGGGATCAAACGCCGGAACCGCGCGAGCTTCAGGCCATCGCGCACGAGCATCCCCGCTTCCATGTGATCGCGGTTCGCGCGGCCATCGTGATGCGTCCCGGCATTTGTGTGATAGGGGGCGAACACGAGCGATGGCCGATGGGCGCGCACGAGGCGCGCGATCGTCAGGCGCCCCTCGTTCGTGTTCTCAAGCCGCGTGTCGGGGAAGTCGAGAAGGCGCGCCGTGGCGCCGAGGATGCGTGCTCCCTCCTCGGCCTCGCGGGCGCGTTCCTCGATCGAGCCGTACGTGCCGCCCTCTCCGCGCGTGAGCGAAATCATCAGCACCGATCGCCCCGACGCCGTCAGCCTCGCGATCGTGCCGCCCATCCCCATCTCGAGGTCGTCGGGGTGGGCGCCGAATGCCAAGACATCGAAGCTCTGCGCCGCGGCGGATTCGCTCATGCGGCGATTCTAATCGCGCCGCCGCGCGGCGGGTGAGCGAAATCGCGGCACCGCGACGCACTTTCGCCGCGCGCGCTTGACTCGTCGCTCCGCGGCGGATAACCTGCGCCTCGGTGACCGCATGAGGTTCGGCGACAAACGAAAGTGGACGGCGCGTCGTCTCCCGCCGTTCGAGAAACGCGGCGTCCGGATGCGCCGCAGTCAAATCTCCCTCTCGATTTTCATCGCCGTGCTCGCCGCTGGTGCGCTCTCCCCACTCTGCTTCGCGCTGGCCGAGCCGGAGTCTTTGCTCCCGCCGATCGTGTTCGTTTCGCGTGACCCCGTGCGCGACACGAGCGGCGAAGTCGTCACCGGCGCCGTTCCGGGCATCGGCCCTCGCGACAGAACCGCGCGTCCCGGCGGACGGCTCCTTTTGCGCGAGGCCGGCGGTGCGCTGCGAACGCTCGTCGACGAGTCGCGTCTCTTCGACGTCGCCGATCCGTGCGTTTCGTGGGACGCGACGCGCATTCTTCTCGCCGGCGTCGCGCATCCCGATTCGTCGTGGCGCCTCTACGAAATCGCTCCCGACGGATCGGCTTTTCGCCAAGTCACGTTTAGCAATCGCGACATCGCGCTTTCACCGCTCGGCTCGGCGGCGCGCCGTTTTCACCGCTACGACGACATCGACCCGTGCTATTTCCCCGACGGACGAATCCTCTTCTCGAGCACGCGTTATCCCGCGATTTCGGAATACGACGATCACCTCGCGACGAACCTCTTCGTGATGGAGGCGGACGGGACGTGCCTCAACCGCCTCACGAGCGAGCGGAGCGGGGGAGAGGAGCCGGCGTTCGATCCGCTGACGGGGCGCATCGTTTACACGCGCTGGTGGGTGAACCGCGACCGCCCGAGCAACACGACGCGCGACGGCATCACGACGCAGGACGACCAAGCAATCACAGAGGACATCGCCAACATCTGGCAGACGGTTTCGATTTTTCCCGATGGCCACGGGATTAAGCTCCACGCTGGCGATCCGCGCAGCCGCGCGGGCTCGGTCTGCTACAAGCCGACGCCGCTCGCCGACGGACGCGTGCTCGCGGTCACCGCGGAGATCGGCGCGTTCTCCCCCGAGCCGCGCGCGACCGGCATCCGGCTCTTCGCGCCCGGCGCCGACAGCGGCCAAGCGATTCTCGGCTTCCAACCCGGCGGATTCACGAAGATGCCGGACGGTGCGCTCGTCGCCCATCAGGCGCATCACCCGCGCGCGCTCGACCCGGCGCCCCTTCCCGACGGGCGTCTGGTGCTCGCGTTCGCATCCGACGGCGCGCGCGATTTCGGAATCGTGCTCTTCGACCCCGCGACACGCGCCCTCACCCCGCTCGTCGATCTCCCCGCCACGCACGAACTCGACGCCGCCATCGTCGCGCCGCGCACGCCGCCGCCCGAGATCTTCGATCAATTCGTCACCGAGAGCGCGCCGCTGCCGCCGACGGAGGATCCCTCCACGTTTTTCCTCAACGACACGTTTCGCTTCGACTGCCTCAACGTCTTCGCGAACGCGCCGGTCGACGCGCCGATTCCAGACGCGCCGCGCATCGCCGCCAACGCGCGAATCCGCTTCTTCCTTAACTTTCAGCGCAAGAACTCCCTCGGCCGCGACCCCGCGATTCTCTATCGCGAGGCGCCCGTCGCTGCGTTCGGCGGCGTGCACGAGCATGACATCCCCGCCGAGGTTCCGATGTTCGAACAGCTCATCGACGGCGACGGGCACGTCATCACGACTCCGAACGGCAGCGCCGCGCACGTTACGGGGATGAACTTCGCGCGCCAAGGCGAAGGGACGAAGTGCGTTGGCTGCCACGCGGGGCACAGCGTCATCGAGGTCGCGAAAAACGGCGAGGTCGCCGAGTGGTTCAACGCGGCGACGTCCGCGACCGTCCTCGCCAGCAGCGAGTGGATTCCGGCCGGCGCGCAGATCGCGCCGAGCCCCGGCGCGAGAGTCGTGGATCGCCGCGCGCGCAGCGACAGCCTCGCCGTCGCGTGGATTGCCGCGGGCGACAACGACGAGAGTGTCGAACTCTCCTGGCCGATCCCGATCGAGGTATCGCAACTGGTGATCTACGGGGTCCGCCCGAACGCCTCCGACGGGACGGATCTGCGAGTAGAAAACTGTAGAGTCGAATTACTTAGCCGTGGTAGACTCGCCGCGCCTACGTCGAAAACGGGACCAATCGACCCGGACGGGACCGCCGTGTCGGTGCCCGTTACCGTGATCGACGGAGCACGCGTCACTATCACGAAGGCGCGTGGCCAAGTCCGCGGCGAGCGGCTCACAGGGCTCGCGGAGGTCGAGGTCATCGCACGGATCGCAGCGCCCTAAGTTCTTCGATCACCTGTTGTCGATCAACTTTCTACAAATCCGAAGCAACTTGCTCAAAACCGCTGTGCCACAGGAGGCGAACGAATGAAGAGTCATCGTTGGTTTTGCGGTTCCCTGATTCTCGGCGCGATCCTCCTCTCCGCGTTCGGCATTGCCAGCGCCCAGGGATTCAATGCGGTCTACGCGAAGGACGGATCCGACGTGTGGGCCGTGGGCGACGCCGGCGCCGTGTGGCGCTCGCTCGACGGCGGCGCGATTTGGGGAAGTTATCCGCTCGGCACCGCAAACCATCGCGCAGTCGCCTCGCAAGGCCTAACGGTCCTCATCGTCGGTGACGGCGGTTCGCTCTACCGGAGCGTCAACTCGGGCAACTCGTTCTCTGCACAGACGACACTTGCGGGCGGCGCGAACCTTCGCTGCCTCGCGTTCGTCGACGCCTCGACCGCATGGGCCGTCGGTGACGCCGGCACGATCCTCAAGTCCGTCGACGGCGGGCAGAACTGGGTCACGCAGACCTCCGGAACCGCTGCGAACCTTTACGGCGTGCGCTTTGCGGACGCGAACGAGGGCTGGGCGTGCGGAGCGGCCGGCACCGTGGTTCATACAGTCGACGGCGGCGCGAACTGGGTGGCGTCGACGCCATTCTCAGTGGCGCGCACGCTCCAGGACATCGACTTCCTCGGCGCGACCGTATACGTCGGCGGCGGCGACGCGTTCTTCGCCAGCTCGACGAACAGCGGCGGCGCTTGGACTGAAGGCAACCTTCGGATCGAATCGCGCTCGACCGTCGACGGCCTCGAAGTCCTCCCGAGCGGTCGCATCGTGCTGAGCGGCGGCGGCGGATTCATTCGCATCTCGACGAACGCCGGCGCGAACTGGACGTTCGCGCAGCACAACATCGTCACCGGATTTTCCGACTTGCACTTCATCGACTCGAGCAATGGCTGGGCGTGCTCGGCGCGCTCCAACAACATCGCGAAGACGACGAATGGCGGCACGAGCTGGACCGTCGTCGGCGGCGCGTCATGGAGCTACACCTGGAGCCTGAAGCAGTCGACGGGTTCCACCGTCCGCGGCATGACGTTCGACATCGATCCGGTCAATCGCGACGTGATCTACGGAGCGATGGGCAGGACGATCTACAAGAGTACGAACCGCGGCGACACCTGGGCCAACGTCGCGACGGTGGCGGGCTCCACGAGCAACTATGCGAACTCGTTCTACGTATCGCGCTCGAACAATCAGGTTTGGGTCGCGGCGATGCAATCGACCGATCGCATCACGAAGACGACGGACGCCGGCCTGACGTGGACGACGACACTGTCGAGTCAATTTACCGAGTATGGAATGCCGCTCGAACGGGATATCAACAACCCCGAGGTTCTTTACTTCGGCGGCGAAGACGGACAGCTCCGCAAGTCGACCGATTTCGGTTCGACCTGGACGATCGTTTCGGATCCGAACTTCCGCAGCCCGTGCGACCTCGTCGTCGTGCAGGACGCACCCAACGTGATTTGGGTCGGCGACGGCGTTACCGGCTCGGGGAACGGGCAGATGTTCCGCTCGACGGACGGGGGCGTCACGTTTGCGCTCGAGTACACGACGACGGGCTCCGAAGTTCCGACGATCAGCTCGACATCGCTTAACCCCAACATCGGTTTCTCGACGCACTGGGGATCAGGCGGCGTACGCCGTACGTTCGACCAAGGCGACAACTGGTCGCAGATCGCGACGACCGGCTCCGCATGGGGCACCGACGTGGCGAAGGACGACCCGACGGTCCCCGCCTACGGCGTCTACAGCGGGCAACTCAGCTACGTCAGCACCGATTTGGGCGGCACGTTCAAAACGTGTCCAACCAACGGCCTTCCCGGTTCGAACTACGCGATCATGATCTACGACCGCGGCACGTTCTTCGCGATGCAGAGCGGCGGCATCTACAAGGCCAACATCACGCAGGCCGGCATTGCGCCGAACAACGCGCAGATGCTCGCGCTTTCGGTTCCCAACGGCGGCGAGGTGTGGCAGTACAACGAGGTTCGCAACATCACGTGGTCCAGCCAGAACGTCGCGACTGTCAACATCGAGTACTCGGTGGACGGCGGCGCGTGGCAGCCGATCGCGACGGACGCGGCGGGGCCTGCCGGTTCCTTCCCGTGGCTGGTTCCCGCGGTGGCGAGTTCCAACGTGCGTGTGCGCGTGACGGACGGCGGCGATGCCGCACCGATCGACGAGTCGGCCGCTCCGTTTAGCATCATCGTCCCGCTGATTGCGACCGCCGAACCGCTCCTCGAATTCGGCACGGTCAACATCGGCGACACGTCGTGGCTCACGCTGCACATCACGAACTCCGGGAATGCGCCGCTTGTGATCTCGAACGTGAGCGCCGGCGGCGGCGAACCGGGCGACGCTTTGGCGAACGCAACCTCGAAGGCGCCGGTCATTTTCGATCCCAACCGCACGTCGTTCTCGATTCCCGCGGGGCTCACCGACACGCTCGTCGTCGCGTTCTCGCCGCAGGAAGAAATCGCGTACACCCAGGACATGACCATCGAGAGCAACGCGCCGGGCTCGCCGACGATCGTTCCTCTCGCGGGGACGGGCTACGATCCGGGCGTGCTTCGCGTGTTCGCGCCGAACGGCGGCGAGTCGTGGCAGTACAACACCGCGCACAACATCACGTGGCAGCCGGGGACGGCGGCGAACGTCAACCTCGAATACGAGACGTCGCCCGGCGGTGGCTGGGTGTCGATCGCGTCGAACGTTCCCGCGACGCCCGCGAGCTACGCGTGGACGCTGCCGGGTTCGGCGACGACGACGGCGAAGGTGCGCATTACGGACGCCGCCAACGCGCTCGTTCTCGACCTGAGCAACGGGCCGTTCGAGATCACCGCGCAGGCGCTCTCGGTCGCGCCGGACGACATCGACTTCGGTGCGCTGCCGGCGTTCCAAACCACGAGCCAGGTCGTCACGGTTTCGAACCCCGGGACGGCGTTGCTGACGGTAACCAACGTCGCGAGCGACTTGCCGGAGTTCGTCCCCTCGCGGACGAACTTCACGGTCGCGGTCGCGGCGTCGGAGACGTTGACGGTCTTTTTCACGCCGAGCGCGGAGCAGACTTTTACGGCGACGCTTACGGTGACGAGCGACGCTCCGGTGGCGCTCGAGACGGTCGGGCTCACGGGTCAGGGATCGTCGGTGACGGATGTGGCGGGCGGACTTCCGCACCGCTTCGAACTGCGTGACGCGGTGCCGAACCCGTTCAGCGCGAATGGCACGTCGATCACGTACGGCCTTCCGAAGGCGTGCAACGTGAGTCTCGTGGTCTACAACGCGTCGGGCCAGGAAGTCGCGCGGCTCGTCGACGGGACGCAGTCCGCGGGCTACTACAACGTTTCGTTCGCGGGCGCGGGAAGCAGCCGGGCGACGGGCGCGGCGCTTACGAGCGGCGTGTACCTCTACCGTCTCACGGCTGGCGAGTTCGTCGAAACGCGGCGGATGGTGCTCGTCCGCTAAGGTTCGTTTTGAAGACTGATTGATCCGCGGGGACCTCGACGCGCCAGCGAAGCGGTCCCCGTTCTTCTACTCCGCCCCGAACAGGAGTTGGAATGAGGCGTCTTTTGATCCACGGTGTGCGTGCGGCGGTGGCCGCGGTCATCCTTTCGAGTGCGCTTGACGCGGGGTTCGTCGCCACTGCGCGCGCGGCGGGGCTCAACGCGGTCGAGTCGCGCGATGGCGCGGACGTTTGGGCGGTCGGCAAGGGCGGCGCGGTGTACCGCTCGCTCGACGGCGGCGCCGTTTGGAAGAGCGCGCCGCTCGGCACGATCGATCTGCACGCGGTCGCCGCGACGGCGGTGTGCGTCACGATCGCCGGCGACTCGGGCGCGAGCTACGTCAGCACGGACGCCGGCTTCACGTGGAGCGCAGCGACGCTCGGCGGCGGCGCGAACCTTCGCGCGGCGCACGCGACGGCGGCCGGCTCGATCTGGATCGGTGGCGCGGGCGGCATGCTCATTAAGTCGACCGACGCGGGGCAGAGCTGGGCGGCGAAGACATCCGGAACGTCCGCCGAGATCCGCGCGATCCAGTTTACGGGCGAGTCCGCGGGCTGGGCATGCGGTGCGAACGGAACGCTGCTGCGCACACTCGACGGCGGCGAGAGCTGGACCGCGTCGAACCCGTTCTCGGTATCGCGCACGCTCAACGACATCGCGGTCAGCGGCGCGAACGTTTCCGTCGCGGGGGCCGAGGCGTTCTTCGCGACGTCCACGAACGGCGGCGCGTCGTGGACCGAGCACGATTTGCGCATCGTCTCGCGCTCCGACGTCAACGGCGTCGCAGCCCTCGACGACGGGCGCATCTTTCTCTGCGGCGGCGGCGGCTACCTGCGCGCCTCCTCCGATGGCGGCGCGTCGTGGACGTTCCCGCTTCACTCGATCGTCAGCGGCCTCTCCGACATCCACTTCGCGGGCGCGTCGCTCGGATGGGCCTGCGCCGAACTCTCGGACAACGTGCTCCGCACGACCGACGGCGGCGCATCCTGGACCGCGCCGGGCGGCGCGGCGTTCACGTATCTCTGGAGCAAGAAGAAGGGGGTCACCGGCGTCGACGTGCGCGGCAATACGTTCGACATCGACCCGTTCAATCGCGACAAGCTCTACGTGACGATGGGCAACGCGGTGTACGCGAGCTGGAATCGCGGCAACAACTGGCCGCAGATCGCGACGATCGGCGGCGGCGGGAGCAAGTCGAACGCGTTCTACGTGTCGCGCACCGACACGCTGACGTGGGTCGCGGCGGCGCAGGATCCCGATCGCATCACGCGCACGACCGACGGCGGCGCCACGTGGACGACGACGCTGTCGCGCGCGTTCGGCGAGTACGGCGTGCCGCTCGAGCGCGACCCGAACATCCCCGAGCATCTCTACTTCGGTCCGAACGACGGGCGTTTCTACAAGTCGACCAACTTCGGGCTGACGTGGACGGAGCATTCGAACCCGGCGTTTCGTAGCCCGTGCGACATCGTCGTGGTCCCCGACACGACCGGGCTGATCTACGTCGGCGACGGCACGACCGGCACCGGCATCGGACAGCTCTTCCGCTCGACGGATGGCGGCCTGTCGTTCACGCTCATCTTCAACGGCAACGGCTCCGAGATTCCGATGATCAACGCGAGCGAACTCGACAACCGCATTGCGTACGCGACGAACTGGGGTTCCGGCGGCGTGCGCCGCACCGGCGACTACGGGCTCAACTGGCCGCAGGTGGCGACGACCACGTCGGCGTGGGGCGTCGACATCGCGAAGGACGATCCGCATGTCGTGATGTACGGCCTCTACGACGGCGGCCCGAACTACGTCTCGGTCGACGACGGTGCGAGCTTCACGACCGCGTTGGTCTCGAATTCGTCGAACTATGGTCTGCTCGTCTACGACCGCGGGACGTGGTTGGCGCTGCACAGTAACGGCGTCCACAAATCGGTGATCACGCAGCCCGGCATGCCGGTCGACAACGCCGAACTCCTGACCGTGGTGACGCCGAACGGCGGCGAGACGTGGCAGTACAACGAGGTGCGCACGATCACGTGGACGAGCCAAAACCTTGCCGTCGTGCGGATCGAGTATTCGGTGGACGGGGGGGCGTGGCAAACCATCGCGGCGAGCACCTCGGGGCCGGCGGGCGCCTACCCGTGGGTCGTGCCCGCGCTTTCGAGCACGAACGTGCGGGTGCGCGTGTCGGACGCGAACGACGCGGCGCCGCTCGATGAGTCGAACGCAGCGTTCACCGTCGCGACCTCCGCGATTGCGTCGACGCGCGCGTCTCTCGACTACGGCAGCGTCCCGGTCGGCGCGGTGAAGCAGGACACGCTCCGGATCCTCAACGGCGGCACTGCGCCGCTCGTCATCACCGATGTGTCGACGGCGGGTGGGGCTTCCTTCGCGAAATCGAGCGCGTCGGTTTTCACGCCGAAGCGAACGTCGTTCACGATCGCCGCCGGCGCGTCGGACACACTCGCGGTCGTTTTCTCGCCCGGGGCCGAGGTCGCGTACCTCGACACTCTGCTTATCGAATGCAATGCGCCCTCTTCGCCGCTCGCGATTCCGCTGTCGGGAACGGGCGTGGCGCTCGTGAGCGTCGAGTCCGCGTCGCCCGAGCGCTTCGAACTTTTCGACACGGCGCCGAATCCGTTCGGCGCGGGCGGCACGGCGATCTCGTACGCGATCCCGCGCGAGAGCGACGTGCGGCTCGCCGTCTACAACGCGGCGGGGCAGGAGGTCGCGACCCTCGTCGCGGGCCGCCAGAGCCCCGGCCGCTACGTCGTCCGCTTCCCGAACCCCAGCGCGAACGGATCGGCGGTTGCCGGTGGCGTCGCGAGCGGCGTCTACTTTTATACTCTCCGCGCGGGCGATTTCGCGGAAACGAAGCGCATGGTTCTCGTTCGCTAATTCATGGATGTCAGCGAGTCACCGCAACACGATCGCAACCCGAACACGAAAGGAGATCGAATGAAGGTGCACACGAAGAAGCGAATCGCCGCGCTGGCGTTCGCGGGTGCTCTCCTCGCAGCGGCCGGTCCGCTCGTCGCCGACGAAACGGCCGAGGTCCCGTGGGAGCAGGCGTTCAACGGTCATGAGATGTGGCTCACATCGCTCGACGAAGCGATCGCGAAGTCGACGTCTTCGAATAAGCCGCTCCTGATCGACTTCTACTCGCATACCTGAGGCGCCTGCCGGACTCTGGCAGAGTCCACTTGGGCAGACCCGAAGTTTCAATCGTGGGCAAAAGACGCCTACGTCCTCGCTAAGATCGACGCGAAAACCAACAAAGAACTCCGAACCAAGTTCAACGTCGCTGGACTTCCGACGGTCATCGTCGCGAAGGCGGGCGGCGAAGAGATCGACCGCACGCTTGGGTATGTGCCGACAGCAGAGTTCATCTCGACGGTCGACGGCTACCACAAGGGCGTCGGGACACTCAAATCACTGCTCGCCGCCGAGGAATCGAATGCGAAGGACGCCGCGTTCGTCTACAAACTCGGCGAAAAACTCTTCGCTCACGGCCGCGCGGACGATGCCGACGCGCGATTCTCGAAGGTCGTCGAACTCGACCCCGAGAACGCGGCGGGCAACTCGGACGACGCACTCATGGATCGTGCATCGATTTGCCAAAAGGCGAAGAACTGGGACGGCGCCATCGCGCACTGCAAGGATCTCATGAAGCGTTACCCGTCGAGCGATTTGGTGCCCGACGCGGCGATCAGCGTCGCGTACTTCCACGAGAACGCGGGGCAGAAGCCCGAGGCGATCGCGGCGTACAAGGAGTTCATCACGCGCTGGCCCGAGAGCGGCGACGTGGAGTTCGCGAAGGAACAGATCAAGGGACTCGAGACACCGGCTGCCGCGTACTAAGCGACACCGCCGCGCACGATGCAGCAAGAAGGCCCCGGTCTCGTCGACCGGGGCCTTCTCTTTTTGACCGACCTGTCGAGCGCGCCGGCTCGGAAACTAACGAACGATCGTGATCCGCCGCGTGACGTCGCCTTCCGGTGTTGCGAGCTTCAGGAAGTAGAGCCCGGCCGCGACGCGCGCGCCGCTATCGTCGCGTCCGTTCCAGCTTCGTTCGAACGTGCCCGCCGCGATCGGCCCCGATGAGAGGCGGCGGATCGCGCGGCCTTCCGTACTGTAAACGTCGAGCGTCGCGGTGGTGGGCCGCGGCACGCCGAACGTCACGCGCGTCACGTCGCGGAACGGTTCCGGTGAGTTGCTTCCGAGGAAGAGCGCGGTGGGCGCCGGCCCGGTCGGGATGCTGCTCGGATCGAGCGTGATCTCGAAGTTCGCGTCGCTCGCGTCTTGCGCGGCCTGGAAGTTCGCGTCGCGCACCACGACCCGAATGCGCCCCATCGTCGTTGCGGCATCGTCCACCGACCAGACGTACGTGCCGCTATTCGCGAGGTTCGTCGCAATCGTCGTCGGGAACGTCGCGCCGCCATCCGCCGAGTAGAGAAGGTCGACGGCCGTCACGCCGAGGTCGTCCATGGCGTTCCACGTAATCGAGGCCGTACCCTGCGCATCGAGAACCTCGCCGCCGTTAGGCGTAAGGAGCGTCACCGTGGGGGCCGCCGATGCCACGGGCCCGATCGTGAAGTTCGCGTTGCTGACGTCCTCCACGAAATTTCCGGCCGCGTCGCGCGCGATGATCTTGATCCGCCCCATGTCCGTCGCCGCGACTCCCGCCGTGTTCCACGGGTAGACGCAGCCGTTCCGGATCCCTGTGACGATCGTCGACGGGAACGAGAGGCCGCCGTTTCGAGAGAAGAGGATATCGAGGGAGACGACGCCGAACGCGTCGCTTGCGTCCCACTGAATCGGGATCGTCGTGCCGCTGACGTAGATCTCGCCGCCGTTCGGTGTCTGGACCGCCGCGGTCGGCGCGATGACGTCGGGCCCGCCCGGTAGATCGGGAAGGATCGCGTAAATTTCGCCGTCCCGGTCGGTGATGTAGAGCTCGCCGCGCGCGTCCTCGCCGTACGAGGTGATGTCGTCGAGCGTGAACCCGACGCCGGGGAGCATATCCGAAGTACGCTCGGTCAATTCCGTCGCCACGCCGTTGACGACGCAGATCGTCCAGGTCTGATCCGAGCAGTAGTCCGAGTAGAAATAGCGGCCGTAGAGATCCGGGATGTCCATGCCGCGGTAGACGTAGCCGCCGGTGATCGAGCAGCGGAACGGCGCGCCGCCATGGCTGTAGACCTGCACCGGACGCGTGAGCCCCGACGAATCGCATGGCGTAGGGCAATTGAAGATCGCGTAGCCCTCGAACTTGCGCCAGCCGTAGTTCTCGCCGCCCGTACTCGCCGCCGGCTGGTAGTGCACTTCTTCCCAAAGGTTCTGGCCGACGTCGGCGATGTAGAAATCACCCGTGAGGCGATCGAACGACGGCCGCCACGGATTGCGCACGCCCTTCGCCCAAAACTCCTCGCGCGGGGATCCCATTCCGACGAAGGGATTGCTCGGCGGGATCGTGAAGGGCAGACCGTTGTTGATGTCGAGGCGGAGAATCTTGCCGAGGCGCGTCCCGTCGCTCTGGCCGTTGCCGACCACCGGGTCGTGCCCGGTGCCCTGGTCGTTCGCGCCGCCGCCATCGCCGTACGCGGCGTAAAGGTAGCCATCCGGCCCGAACCCGATCCATCCGCCGTTGTGGTTCGCCTGCGGCTGGCTCTGCACCTGGATCAGCGTCGAGGTCGCGGGATCCGCCGTGTCGGGGTTCGCCGAGACGTTGTAGCGCCGAATGACGGTCGCGCCGTCGGACGAGCGCGTGAAGTTGACGAAGAAATAGGGTGTGTCGGGATACTCGGGATGGAACGCGAGTCCGAGGAGTCCCTGCTCATCGCCGCCCGTCGCGACGTTCGGGATCGTCAGGAACGGGGTCGCGTTCACCAAACCGGTCGCCGGCTTGTAGATCTTAATGCGCGCCGAACTCGCCGAGCCCTGCTCCACGATGAAGATGCGCGATGTGTCGCGCGGCGCCGCGGTAACGAAGAGCGGCCGGGTCAGGCCCGAGACGATGCGGAGCGTCCGCAGCGATTGCGCAGGCGCCGGCCCCGGGGTCGCGAAGAGCGCGGCGGCGGCGGCGGCGAGTACGATCGTAGTGGTTGCGCGTAACCTTTTAGTCATGGGTCCCCCTCGCTGAAGATCGCTCCACTCTCGATGTCGGATGTTGGACAAACGGGGACGTACGAGAGGCATTCTACCGCAAAGCCCGCGTCAGAAAGTCACCGATTTAGCGCTTCCCGCCGAATTCGTTCTCAAGCGTTCGCAGAAACAGGCCGATTTGTACGGATACGACGTTCGAGCCGATTCGAAATTCCAATTCAGGAGGGCGCTGTCGATGACGTTCAGAACCCCGCTCCTATCATTGATTGCGTTGGCGCTATTCGCGATGCCAGCGCAGGCGGGTACCACGGGCAAGCTGGCCGGTCGCGTGCGCGACAACTCGACCAGCCAGCCGATCCCGTCCGCGACGATCACGATTCGCGATACCCGCTACGCGAGTATCTCCGACGAGAACGGCCAGTTCTTCATTCTCAACGTGCCGACCGGCGACTACACGATCGACGTGCATGCGCTCGGCTACCGCGACGCGTCGACCGCGGCGACTCACGTCACGGCCGACTTCACGACGAGCGTCACGATCGAGATGCAGTCGGTCGTGACCGTGGTCACGCCTGTGGTGAGCGTCGAAGGGACGCGGCCGCTTATACAGCGCGACGCCACGACGACGGTCCGCGTCATCGACGCGGAAGAGATCGCCAATAGTCCGTCGCGCGGCTATCTCGACATCGTTGCGCGCCAGACGGGCGTCGTTTCGTTCGCGAACCACAACGCGTTCCAGATCGGCGCGACGGAGCGAACGAACACGCCGGTCCTCGTGATGCGCGGCGGGCGGCCTGAGGAGGTCGGCTACTACGTCGACGGCTTCAGCCAGCAGGATCTCCAATCGGGATTTACGACGGCGACGGTGCCGAATGCGGCGCTCTCGGAAATCGTGGTGATGCCGGGCGGGTTCGCCGCCGAGTACGGCCGCAACCTCTCGGGCGTTGTCAACATCGCCACGAAGGAAGGCGGCGATCGGTTGAGCGGCTCGTTCGAGGCGCTCAGCGACGGACCGTCGGGCGATTGGATCGGCACGCCGAGCTACGATCAAAACATTTACGCCGCGACGCTCGGGGGCCCGCTCGTCCCCGGCAGTAACACCTGGCGATTCTTCGGCGCCGTCGAGCGCGGCTGGAGTCGCGACGGTACGCCCAGCCCGCTCTCCGACGGGCAGCTTCCCGGTAACTCCGTCGGAAGCTGGCTCTGGAACGCGAAGATCTCCGGAAAGCTGAGCAATTCGGTCGACGTGAAGCTTGGAAGCACGGGCAGCCAGCAGGCGTGGCGCGAGTATCGAAACGTCTACCGATTCGATCTCGATCACGCGCCGCGCTACCTCGACAAGAACGCGTCCGGTTACGTGCAGCTGACGCACACGCTCGACGCGCGCACGTTCCAAAACCTCGCAGTCGGCCTTTTCTCGACACAGCGCACGCGCGGCGACGCGACGCTCTTCGAGAACCTCGGCGCGTACGGCTCGAACGGTGCAGCCGGCAACCCGTCGTACGACCCGATCGAAGGGCTCTTCGTCTACGGGGCGGACGATTCCGCCGGCGCCCACATCTACGACAATTTCTTCCGCCGCCAGTCGAGCTACACCGCGGTCAAGTGGGATCTCACGCGGCAAGTCGGTTACCACCACCTCGGCAAGGTGGGAATCGATTTTCAGCGGCACACGCTGCGTTCGTACCAGCATCTGATCCCGTCTTCGATCTACGAGTCGAACACGAATCCGTACTCCGACGTCGAGAGCTACGGATACGACTCGACGGGCGTGGGGACGGAACTCGACGACGGTATCAACGGCGCGAAGCACCCGGTCGCGATCGGCGCGTTCCTGCAGGACAAGATCGAGTACGCGGGACTCATTTTCCAGCCGGGCGTGCGCTACGACTACTTCGATTCGCAGACACTGCGCGTGAAGGACGAGGCGAACCCGCTCGACGATGCGAGCCAGCTCACGCCGGACCGCCTCGAAGAAAGCCGGCCGTCGCATTCGTTATCGCCGCGGCTCGGCATCGCGTTTCCGATCAGCGACGTGACGAGCGTCCATCTGAACTACGGCAAGTTCTACCAGCAGCCGAACCTCACGGAGCTCTACACGAACTACTCGTACATGGCGTACAAGATCCGCACTGGTGGGTACTACTTCCCGTTCGGCAATCCGAATCTGGAGCCGGGCGAGACGATCGCGTACGAAGTGGGCTTAAGCCGGCAACTGAGCAAGTCGGCGAAGATGGAGCTGTCGACCTACTACAAGGACATTCGCGGGCTCTCGCAGGTCTCGCGGGTCTCGAGCAATCCGAACCAATTCGCAAGCTACCGGAACATCGACTACGGCACCGCGAAGGGGATCGACTTGCACCTTGCGCTCGAGCGGACGAAGCGCTTAAGCGGCGCGCTCAACTACAGCATCGGTTTCGCGGAAGGGACCGGATCGATCTCGAATACGAACCGCATCATCGCTTGGACCGGCGCGGTAACACCGAAGCAGACCGCGCCACTTGCGTTCGACCAGCGCCACCGGTTGAGCGTGGTGAGCGACTATCGCCTCTCGCATGGTGAAGGCCCGACGTTCCTCGGCCGCAAGCCGCTCTCGAAGGCGGGCCTCGCCGCGGTATTCGTCGCCGCCAGCGGGCTGCCCTACACGCCGACGGAGGTCTATAACGAAGTCACGCTACAGTCGGTGAACGGTACACCGTCGGGACCGATCAACAGCGCCCGCGCACCCTGGACCTACCAACTCGATCTGAAAGTCGACCGCGACTTCGACGTGGGTTACACGAACCTCAACGCCTTCGTTTGGGTCGTCAACGTGCTCGACCGCAAGAATCCGTCGACGGTCTATTCGTCGAGCGGGCTCCCCGACGAAACGGGCTGGCTCTCGACACCGGAGGGGCAGGCGTGGCTCGAGTCGAACGGCGAAGGTGCACGTGAACGCTACGAGCTGGCGCAGAACGATCCGCGGAATTACCTCACGCCGCGACTCGTGCGTTTCGGCCTAAGAACCAGCTTCTGACACCAGGAGGATGACCATGAAGAGCGTAGGCACCGTCATGGCGCTGGGAGTCGTCTTGGGCTTGGGAGTCGCGAGCTTCGCGTTCGGCGCGGCGCCGCTCCCGCCGAGCGATCAGCTTGCCGCCAGCGTTGGAAAGATCGACAACTCGGGCCGCTGCGACGTCAACAATCTCGACTTCGTCGTGACGAACCACGGCTCGCTCATGTACCAGCTCTCATCGGGGACATCCGGACTCTTCTACCCGAAGGGGACGGGGAAGGCGGCGGTCTACGCGGCCGGGCTCTGGCTCGGCGCGAAGGTGAACGATGAGCTGCGCGTCACCGTGGGCGAGTACTCGCAAGAGTACGCGCCGGGACCGATGCGCGATGGCGCCTCGCAGCCGGATAACGCGCGCTTCCGCGTCTATCGGATCACGCCGGGCGACACGACGAGCGCGGACTACCTCAACTGGCCCGTCGCCGACGGGGCGCCCGTCGACGAGTTCGGGCGGCCGGCCGTCACGGGAGACGTCACGTTGTGGTGCGTCTTCAACGACGCGGATGCCGCAACACACCTCAACAACGCCGGGAAGACGGCCCCGCTCGGCGTCGAGGTGCAGCAAACGGTCTTCGCGTTCAACCAGCAGAATCCGCTCGCGGACTGCGCGTTCATCAAGTACCGCCTGATCAACAAGGGCGGTAACCAGCTCGATGACATGTATGTGTCGTTCTGGTCCGATCCTGACCTCGGCGGCGCGCTCGACGACCTCGTCGGCTGCGACAAGACGCGTTCGATCGGCTACTGCTACAACGCGACGAACACGGATCAGTACTACAGCAAGACGCCGCCCGCGGTCGGCTTCGATTTCTTCCAGGGGCCGCTCGTGCCGGATCCGCAAAACGCCGGCGCACGCGTGCGATTGCCGATGACGTCGTTCAATCGCTACACGAATGGCACGGACCCGCGATCCGCCGTGCAGAGCTATCACTACATGCAAGGACTCAATGCCGACGGAACTCCTTACCTGGACTACGCAGGCGAGGAGACCCCGTTTCAGCTCGCGGGTGATCCCGTCACCGCCGCCGGCGATGTCGACGAAGGGCCGAGCGACCGGCGCATGATGCTCTCTTCGGGCCCTTTCACGATGGCGCCCGGCGATACGCAAGAGATCGTCGTCGGAGTGGTTCTCGGTCAGGGCGCGAACCGCATGAGTTCCATCCGCGTCATGCAGCAGAACGACGACTTCGCGCAGGCCGCGTACGACCGCGGCTTCCGGATCGCCTCGCCGCCGCCGTCGCCGTGGCTCCGGGCGCGCGCGTTCCGCAACTCGATCGATCTGGTGTGGGGTAGCGAGGCCGAAGGGAGCGTTTCGACAAATGAGGCGCTCAACCAGGAGTACCACTTCCAGGGCTACAACATTTACCAGGGCGAGTCGTTCGGCGGGCCGTGGCGAAAGATCGCGACGTACGACGAGGTCGACGAGATCGGCGTTCTCTACGACGACGTCTTCTCGCCCGAGCAGGGCACCTACGAGCGCATCGTCGTTCAGAACGGCACGAACGAAGGGCTCACGAATCATCTGCGCATCACGAGCGACGCGATTCGCGGCGGACGTCTCATCAACAACCGCGAGTACTTCTTCGCCGTGACCGCGTACAGCTACGACATCCGCAACACGGAACCGTTCGAGGTGGGCGGCGCGGTGGTCGGGTATCTCTCGCCGTATCCGCTTGAGAGCGGGATCGCGCCGGTGCGTGTGATGCCGGCGGGTTCTGGCGCGGTCCTCACCGACGCGGCGGTCCACGTCGCGGGCGGCGGTGACGGCGAGGTGCTCCTCGAGTATCTCGATCCGAAGGCCGTCGTGAAGGCGGACTACAGCGTCACGTTTCGAGAAGAGGCGGGACGCGGACTGACGTGGGCGCTCGATGAAGACGACGGCGTCTCGAAGCGAACGCTGCTCGACGGGCAGACGAAGTTCGACGGCGACTACACGTATCCCGTCGTGAACGGAATCATGGTTCGCGTGATCGGGCCGCTTCCCGGCGCGAAGGGCCTCGTCGAAGTTTGCGAGGATGGCACCCAAAGCGAAGTGATCGCGGCGGCGGGCACGGGCAACTGCACCGGCGAGTGGTATATCGATCCGAACGGAGGGCTCGAGCGCCTCGTGCGTTTCGATCCGCCGTACAACGGCAATCACGACTACGAGGTTCGATTCGTCGAGAGCGCGACGGAGTATGCGTGGGACTTCTTCGGAATCGACGGCGAGTACTCGGGCGCGTTCCCGGGCCGCGTGCCGTGGGAGGTCTGGGATATCGGCGTCAATACGCCGGACGATCCTTCCGACGACGTGCGCATCACCGGCATGGTCTTCGAACTCGACGAGGCCGGCTACGACCAGTGGGGCTGGAGCGACGGCATCTACTTTCGCAACATCCCGTACGCTGACGTGAATTGGAGCGACCCGGGCGTCAGCTCGCAGTCTTACGACTCGGAGAACGAACGCATCGGTTACGGGCGGCTCTTCTTCTACCGCGTCGACGACGACTACGATGCTCCGCCGCCGGCCGCCGGCACGCGCATTCGCCTCGTGACCAACAAGACGCTGACGCCCGCGGATGTTTTCACCTACCGCGCGAAGCCGCCGGGATCTGCGGATGGAACGGTCCTCAATGCGACGAGCCAGATTCAGCCGATACCGAATCCGTACTACAACCGCTCCGCCTACGAGCTGAGCCCGTTCAATCGTGTGCTGCGATTCTCGTTTCTTCCTTCGCGGCCGCTCACGCTTCGCATCTTCAACCTCGCGGGCGATCTCGTCAGAACGATGACGCGCACCGACCCGGCGCAGGGAACGCTCGACTGGGATCTCCTCACAGACCGAGGCATCAGCGTCGCGAGCGGTGTCTACTTCTGGGTCGCCGATGTCGAAGGCGAATCGTCGCAAAAGGGAAAAATGGCGGTCTTCGTCGAGAAGGAACGCCTAAACAGCTTTTAGCTGAGGGGGAGCGACAGGCATGAAACGCAATCTCGTACTCAGCGTGCTGATCTTGGGAGTCGTCTTCGCCGCCCTTCCGGCGCGCGGGGAGTCGATCCGACTCGGCGCGGCCGGCGCGCAAGAGCTTCGCATTCCGGTAGGACCGCGCGGCGCGGCGCTCGCGGGTGCGGCGATCGCCGACGCGTCCGGCGTCGAGGCGCTCTACTGGAATCCGGCGGGCGCCGCTTCTCAAGAGGGAACCGAACTTCTCTTCAGCACGATGTCGTATCTGCTCGATTCCGACGTTCACTACTTGGGCGCGACGCAGCCGTTCGGCGAGCGCTTCACGCTCGGCTTCGCGGTGAAGGTGGTTTCGCTCGGCGAGATCGCCGTCACGACGGAAGAAGCCGGCGGCGTGACGGGGGAGCGTTACTCCCCAACGAACACGGTCGTCGGACTCACGCTAAGCCGCCAACTCGCGGAGCGCGTGGCATTCGGCGTGACGGGGCATCTGATTCACGAATCGATTCGCAACGAGACCGCGACAGGCGCGGCGTTCGACGTCGGCTTTCAGTACGACCCGAGCTGGCGCGGCATGCGCGTCGGCGCGGTCGTGAAGGGGTTCGGCCCGAAGATGCGCTACGAAGGATCGGACTTCGTTGCGTCGCTCGAGTTCCCCGACGCGGATCCGAGCGGCTCGCCGCGCTCGACCGTCACCGAGTCGGCCGCGTTCGAACTCCCCGCGACGTTCCAAGTCGGTGTCAGCTTCGACGGCTATCACGATGAGTCGAGCCGGCTGCTTCTCTCCTCGGCTTTCCAGAGTAATAGCTTCGCGGCGAACGAGTACCGGGTCGGCGCGGAGTACGAGTGGCGCGAGCAGGTTTACCTGCGTGGAGGTACCGCCGCGTCGCCGCAGGACGATTACACGTGGGGGGTGACATTCGGAGGCGGCGTGCGCACCAACTTGGGCGAATCGCGCGTTTTCATCGACTACGCGCGGCAATCGACGTCGGAGTACTTCGATGATCAAAACGTAGTGAGTCTCAGGTTTCAGTTCTAGAAACGCGCAAAGGGAACCACATCAACGTGACTGATCATAAGTCCGCCCTCGAGCGGAATCGCGTTTCGGAGTCGCTCCTGCGAGCCGTGCGTCGCGCCGTTGTCATCGGACTCGTCGCGGGGATGGCGATGCATACGATCGCGCTCTTCGGTGCGGCAGCTTCCGCGGCCGAGAAGAAGGACGCGCCGATGCTTCTGCCTCTCGACGAGCAGGTGACGACATTCCTCAAGGCGCTCGCCTACGATCGCAACCTTCACGAGAAGGCGCGAGGCGACATCCTCATCGGGCTTCTCTACGTCCCGACCGACGTGGAGTCCGAAGCGGCGGCGCGCAACGTCGCGAAGCTGATCGCGGCATGCCCCATGAAGGCGATCGGCGATCTGCCCGTCTTCTACCGGCTCATTCCCTACAAGGACAAGAGCGACCTCGCCGCGGTGATCGCGGACGAGTGGATCGAGGTGCTCTATCTTGCGCCCGGCGTTTCGTCACTCCTCGATTCGGTGCTCGCGGTCACGTCCGCGTCGAAGGTGCTTTCCGTGACGGGCGTCACGGAGGACGTCGCGCGGGGTGTGACTCTCGGTCTCGGCGCTCGCGACGGCCACGCCGAGATGTTCGTCAACCTGCCGAGCGCTCAGAACGAAGGAAGTCGGTTCGAGAGCCACTTCCTCAATCTCTGCACCGTGATCCGCGCCGAGGCCGAGCCGCGCGGTTCGATCGCGCCGAAAAACTGATCCGCGTCGCGCGTCCAACCGCGCATACGCGCCGCATCGCTCGGCCGCCAGAAAAACCCCTGGCATCAACGCGCCGCGAACGATACATTCGACAGGCTTCGAACCAGAAGCGGGGTCGCGCCGAAGCGCGCGGCCGGCAACCTTCCGGGCTACGAAATCACAACCGATCGGAGAGGATCAACGAGGCATGCCGCGCATACAAACCTTTGACGACTGGATCGATCTGTTCCGCGAGTGGCAAAACGATATCGGGCTCGATCGCGAGCTGATCAAGGAGTACGAGTTCTCGTCGCAGTTCGGCAAGCTCGAGACCGACGAGATCGAGTTCGGCGATTATCGCGGCGATCGCAAGTGGGAGAAGGTCCGCGACATCCCCGAGCAGCGCATTCAAGACGCGCTCCTCAACCTCATCGTCTACCAGGGCGACACGGAGTTCGCGTCCGTCGAGCAGCAGCGCCTTCTCGTCAACACCGCGCCGAACGAGCACGACCTTCGCAGCCTCTGCCGCGTCATGTGCGAAGAGATGCGCCACGGCTGGCAGATGTCGACGCTCCTGATCGAACACTTCGGCTACTCGGGCCGCGTCGAGGCGCTCAAGCTTCTCGAGCGGCGCGCCTTCGAAAACAAGCGCCTCCTCGGCTCCTTCAACGAGGAGGTCGAGAACTACCTCGACTTCTTCGTCTACACGCAGTTCATCGATCGCGACGGCAAGTATCAGCTCAAGATGCTCTCGCGTTCCTCGTTCGCGCCGCTTGCGCGCAGCATGCGGCCGATGCTCGTCGAGGAGGCGTTCCACCTCGGCACGGGCAACGACGGGCTCTTGCGCACGGTGAAGGCGGGAGTGCTGCCGATCAAGTACATCCAGAAGTACTTCAACAAGTGGGTGCCGACCGCGTACGACCTTTTCGGCACGGATCACTCGTCGAGCGCGCACTGGGCGTACGTGTGGGGCTTGAAGGGCCGCTTCGACGAGGGCGAAAACTCGAAGCCGGCGGACAAGGGAAGCCTCAACGAGTACGCACGCACGCTCTACTTCGCCGAGGTGCAAGCGCTCTGCGACCGGCTCAACAAACACGTTCGCGAAGAGGATGAACGCCTCTACATGCCCGACGTGAAGTTCAACCGGAGCATCGGCCAGTACGCCGGCAAGTGTTTCACCGTGACCGGGCAAGAAATGGACGCGGCGAAATACGACGAGTACGTCAAGGAAGTCTTGCCGACCGACGAGGATCGCGCGGATGTGCATCGCATCCTCAAGGACAAGAACTGGATTCTTCCGAAGAAGCTGGAGGTTCAGTGATGGATGCGACAGAGCGGACGTTGAGGGTCGATGCGACGGCGGGTGGCGCGACGCGCACGGCGCGAATCGCGCGCGACGCCGGGCTCGTTCTGGCGGGAAGCGTCGCGGTCGCTCTCGCGGCGCAAATCGCGGTGCCGTTCCCGGGCTCGCTCGTCCCGGTCACGGCGCAGACGTTCGCGTTGCTCGTCGTCGGCATCTCGCTCGGCGCGCGTCGTGGCGCGATGGCGCTCGGGCTCTATCTTCTCGAAGGGCTCGCGGGGCTCCCGGTGTTCGCGGGCGGCATCGGCGGGCCGGCGGCGTTCGTCGGCCCAACGGCCGGCTACCTCCTCGCGTTTCCTTCCGCGGCGCTCGTTGCCGGCGCGCTTGCGTCACCGCGCGCATCCGCACCGCGAATCGTCGCGGCGTCGCTCGTTTCGCACGGCGTCATCTTCGTCGCGGGGCTCGCGTGGCTCTCGCGCTTCGTCGGCGCGGAGCAGGTCGTGGCGACGGGACTCGTCCCGTTTTTGCCGGGCGAGGCGCTCAAGATTGGTGCGACCCTTCTTGTGCTGAAGGGATGGTCGCTTGCGCGAGGGCGCTCGCGGTAGCCGATCGCCATTGGAATCGGTAGGCGGGTTGCCGTCGGGGAGTACTCCCCATGAAGAACGGCACCACGAAGAAAAAGAATGTCGTCTCGCCACACAAGTCGACATCGAAAACCCTCCATCGCCGCGAAGACCATGACGGGGGAGCGTTCCCGATCGTCGGCGTGGGGGCCTCGGCCGGCGGCCTCGAGGCGTTCACGGAGCTCTTGAAGCACCTGCCGCTCGACACCGGCATGGCGTTCGTACTCGTGCAGCATCTCGATCCGCACCACGCCAGCGCGCTCGTGCAGCTTCTGACGCGGGCCACGAAGCTCCCCGTGCGCGAAGTGACGGACAAACTTCGCGTCGAGCCCAACTGCATTTACGTCATTCCACCCAACACGAGCATCGTCATTTCGAAGCGCGTGTTGAAGCTCGAGCCACGCGATCGCGCGCCCACGCCCCATCGCCCCATCGACCAGTTCTTCGAGTCGTTGGCGGAGGACCAGCGCGACCGAGCGATCGGCGTGGTCCTCTCGGGCAGCGCGACCGACGGCACGCTGGGCATCGAGGCGGTCAAAGCCGAGGGTGGGATCAGCTTCGCGCAGGATAGTTCGGCGCGATACGAGTCGATGCCGCGCAGTGCCGTCGCGGCGGGCTGCGTCGATTTCGTTCTCTCCCCGAAAGGCATCGCGGAAGAACTTGCCCGCATCGCGAAACATCCATTGGTCAGCGCGCGGCGCGGCGCGATCCGGACTCATGCCGAATCGGGGCGCGCGGCCGCGAGCGCGGACGATCGCGACGATTCCGCCGCGCCAACGAACCTACGCGGACCGCCGCGGACGAGTAGAACGCGACCGCGCGTTGCCGCCAAGAATGGCCAGCCCGCGCCGCCCGGGCGAAACGACGCGGAGAGCCTCCGGAACATTCTTCTACTGCTGCGCGATCACGGCGGCGCGGATTTCTCGCAGTACAAGCCCGGCACGATTCAGCGGCGTATCAGTCGCCGCATGATCCTCGGCGAACAAGCGACGATCGAGGCCTATGAGAAGTTCCTCCGGGGCAACGCCGCCGAACTCAACGCCCTCTACTCCGACGTGCTCATCAGCGTGACGAGCTTCTTCCGCAATCCGCACGCGTTCGACGTTCTTCGCCGGAAGGTTTTTCCCAAGCTGCTTCAAGAGCGCACCGAGCAACCGATTCGTGTCTGGGTGCTGGGCTGCTCGATGGGCCAGGAGGCGTACTCCATCGCCATGACGTTCCTGGAGGCCGCGGAGAAATCGCCCGGTACGCGGAAGCTCCAGGTGTTCGCGACCGACTTGAACGACGCGCTTCTGGACAAGGCCCGCCACGGCGTGTATCCGAAGAGCCTCGCGCAAGAGATGACGCCTGAGCGCCTGCGGCGGTTCTTCGTCGAGGACGATGGTGGTTACCGCGTCAAGAAGAGCCTGCGAGCAATGATCGCCTTCGCCCGGCAGAACCTCCTCGTCGACCCGCCATTCTCGCGGATGGACGTTATCAGTTGCCGCAATGTCCTCATCTACTTCGAGGCAAGCCTTCAGAAGAGGGCGATTCCCATTTTTCATTACGCTCTCAACCCGCATGGATTCTTGTTTCTGGGCGCGTCGGAGTCGATCGGCGAGTTCGAGGACCTGTTCGACGAGGTTGACGGAAAGCTCCGGATCTACTCGAAGAAGGCGGCACTGGGCCATGCGTTTCAATTGTCGGCCAAGAAGGGGCGCGGCGAGAAGTCTGCGCCGGTTCGGGCCCGGCGCGCCGCGGCGGGGGCGGTGCCGGGCATGGCGCCGGCTAGCCCGCCGGCGGAGATCACGGCCCAACGCGAGGCCGATCGCATCAGTATCGACCAGTTTGCTCCGCCCGGAGTGCTCATCGACTCCGACATGCAGATCCTCCAGTTCCGCGGTCCAACCGGCGCGTATCTTGAGTCGCCGACCGGCAAGGCGAGCTTCGATGTGCTGAGGATGGCGCGGAAGGGCCTGATGCTGCCGTTGCGCGCTGCCATCGACAAGGCGAAGAAGGAAAACAAGACGGTGCGCAAGCAGAGCGTGCGCATCGGCCCGAGCGGCCGGAGCCGGACCGTGAATCTCTGCGTCATGCCTCTGAAGAACCTTCGCGAACGCTGTTTCCTGATTCTGTTCGAGGACGCGGAGCAGGGCCCCCGAGCGGCGCGTGAACTTGCGCTGAGTCCTGCGCTGCCGGCGGGGCGCACGGATCGTTCGCGTCGCGTCGGCGAATCGCGCCGCGTCGCTGATCTCGAGACGGAGCTCGCGGAGACGCGCGACTATCTGCAGTCCATCCAGGAGCAGTACGAAGCCGCGAACGAGGAACTGCAAGCGTCCAGCGAAGAGATCCAATCCGCCAACGAAGAATTGCAAAGCATCAACGAGGAACTCGAAACCTCTAAGGAAGAGCTGGAGTCGGCGAACGAGGAGCTGACCACCGTCAACGACGAGATGGCCAATCGCAACAGCGAACTCGGCCGGCTGAACACCGACTTGCTCAACGTCCAGACATCCTCCCGCCTGGCGATCGTGATGCTCGGACGAGATTTGACCGTTCGCCGCTTTAGCGCGCAGGCGGAGAAGCAATTCAACATCCTGGCCTCCGACATCGGCCGGCCGTTTGGCCGCGTCCGCCACGATTTCGCGGGAGCCGACCTCGAATCGTTTGTCGCCGACGTGATCGCGACCGGGCTTGAGCGGCAGCGTGAAGTGCAAGACCAGCACGGCCGATGGTTCTCACTGCGGGCGTGTCCCTACCTGACTCTCGATAACAAACCGGATGGCGCCGTGTTGGTCCTCGTCGACATCGACGATCTGAAGAAAACCGAGCGCGGCATCGCGGAAGCGCGCGACTACGCCGAGAACGTGATCGCGACGGTGCGCGAGCCTCTGCTCGTGCTCGACGACCGGCTTCGCGTCGAAAGCGCCAACCGCGCCTTCTTCGAGACGTTCCGCGTCGCTCGCGCCAGGACGATCGGCAAGTTCATCTTCGACCTGGGCAACCGCCAGTGGGACATTCCGCGCCTGCGGCAGCTTCTCGAGGGAGTCCTTCCGCAGAGCGGAGAGCGCGTAGACGATTTTCTCGTCGAGCACGAATTCAACCATCTCGGCAAGCGCACCATGGCGCTCAGCGCTCGGCGCGTCCGCGGAATGCAGGGACAGAACGAGCGGATTCTTCTGGCGATCGATGACATCACCGAACGCACGCGCGTTCTGGATGTTCTGCGCGAGGCTGACCAGCGGCTGAGATTCGTGATGGACACCATGCCGCAGAAAATTTTCACCGCGCGGCCAACCGGGGATGTGGACTACTTCAACCCGCAGTGGAGCGAATTCACCGGTCTGCCGTTCGAGGAGATCAGGGGCTGGGGCTGGAGGCAGTTCATTCACCCGGAGGATCTGGAGGAGAACCTTCGCGTCTGGCAGGAGTCGATCGATTCCGGTGCGCCGTTCGAGTTCCAGCATCGCTTCCGGCGCGCGGACGGCGAGTATCGCGGGCACTTCACCCGCGCGTTGCCGATGCGGGATGCCGATGGCAAGACCGTGATGTGGGTCGGATCCAGTACGGATGTCCATGAGCAGCGGACGACGGCGAACCAACTGCAGCAGTACGCGACCGATCTCACCGAGGCGGACCGCCGCAAGACCGAGTTCTTGGCGATGCTCGCTCACGAATTGCGCAACCCGCTCGCTCCGATCCGGAATGCGCTCGAGATCATGCGGCTGACGCACGGCGAGAGCGAGGCCGTCAAATCGGCGTCCCAGATGATGGAGCGCCAGACAAACCACATGGTCCGGCTCGTCGATGACTTGCTCGACGTGAGCCGCATCAACCAGGGAAAGATCGGGCTCCGCATGGCGCCGGTCGAACTCGCATCGGTTGTGAACCATGCAGTCGAGGCCGCGCGTGTGCAGTGCGCGAGTTTGGCGATCGAGCTCAGCGTCACGTTGCCGCGTCGGCCAATCTACCTGAACGCCGATCCGGCCCGGTTGGCGCAAGTCTTCGGCAATCTGCTGAACAACGCGTGCAAGTTCACCGAGCGGGGCGGACTGATTGCGCTCACGGTCGAACGCGAGGGCGACGACGCCGTCATCCACGTGCGCGACAACGGAATCGGAATGAAAGCCGAGCACATTCCTCACATCTTCGATCTTTTCGTTCAGCTCGACACCTCTCTGGAGCGCTCGGTCGGCGGGCTGGGCATCGGCCTGACGTTGGTGAAGAGCTTAGTGGAGCTGCATCGCGGCACCGTCGATGTCCACAGCGCGGGCGCGGGCGCGGGGAGCGAGTTCGTCGTGCGTCTGCCGGTCACGGCGGAAGCTCCCGAAGCGCCGCCGCCGCCGCAAGAGGTGCCGCAGGCGACCGTATCGGGTCTTCGCATCCTCGTCGTCGATGACAACCGCGACGCTGCCGTCTCGCTTGGGATGCTCTTGAACATGAGCGGCAACCAGACTCACATCGCCTACGACGGACTCGAGGCGCTGGAGGCGGCGGCTGTCTTCCGGCCCGATGTCGTCTTGCTCGACATCGGTTTGCCGAGCCTCAACGGCTACGAGGTCGCGCGCAGGATGCGGGAGCTGCCGGGGGGCGCCGCGCTCGTGATCGTGGCGCTGACCGGATGGGGCCAAGACGAGGACCGCCAGAGGTCGGCGGATGCCGGGTTCGACGGCCACCTAGTCAAGCCGCTGGAGTACGCCGTGCTGATGACGATGCTCGCCGAGTCAGGGTCTAGTCGTCGCGTTCAAACGCCCGAGCTATAGCCGACGGATTCAGACTGCGCGGCTTCCAGCCTCGTAGCCGTTCGTACTCGCGTTACACATCCTCGCGCGAACAACCACACACACGCCTCTCTCGTCGCGCGACCGTGACGGCATCGTCACGCTCTGGCCCATGCGCCAGTTCGCGCCCGCCCGCGTTCTTGGCACTCGGGATGCAATGGTCGCGATCATGAATCGGTCACAACACTCGTTGATGTGCGTGGCGCACTCCGTGTCGGTGTTCATCGGCGTGATGACCCCGCGCTGTGTCAACGCATAGCCGGATTCAGGTCGCGACACCGGAACGCACAGGCTGCAAGGAACGCCGCGCCGCGCGGTAAGAAGTACAACGCGAATTGTCGATGTGCGCGTTTTGCTTCGCGGCGGCAAGCCAACTTCGAGCGGCGTCGGCTCACAGAGAGCGATGTCTCACGAACACAACAAGGAGGACAAGAATGCTGAAGCTGCACTTGGCCGCACTCATCGCGCTGACAGTGCTCTCTGCAGGCTGCGGCTCCGAGGAGCGCAACACGAGCGTCGCCGCGAGCAAAACGGCGGCGGACAACACGGCTCGAAACGTCAGTGATCGCAATGACGCCAAGCCGACGCCGCTGGATCAGGGCGAGAACGAGGCGGATCGGGCGATCACGCAGATGATCCGGAAAGCGGTCATGGAAAACGGAGCGACCTCGGTGAATGGACAGAATGTGAAGATCATCACGCAGAACGGCGTGGTGACGCTGCGCGGCCCGGTCGACTCGGAAGCAGAGAAGATGTTCATCGGTACCACGGCTCGCGGCGTCGCCGGCGTCGTCAAAGTCGACGACCAGCTCGAGATCGCAGTTAAGCCCCACTAACCCAAAACGAAGGAGAACCGACCATGTCGAAAGCTGCATTCTGCCTCGTCAACACGACCACGCAAGCCGAGGCGATCGTTGATTCACTCCGGAACTCGGGTTTCACGAGTAACGACATCTCCGTGCTGTATCCGGACAAGAGCGGCACGCGCGATTTCGCGCACGACAACCAGACGAAGGCTCCTGAGGGCGCCGTGGCGGGCGCGAGCACCGGCGGCGTGATCGGCGGAACGCTCGGATGGCTTGTGGGCATCGGCTCGCTCGCGATCCCGGGCGTGGGTCCGTTCATCGCCGCGGGGCCGATCATGGCCGCGTTGGGCGGCGCGGCGGTTGGCGCAACCGTCGGCGGAATCGGCGGCGCTCTCGTCGGGATGGGCATTCCCGAGTACGAGGCGAAGCAGTACGAGGGGAAGGTTCGCGGCGGAAAGATTCTCCTTTCCGTGCACACCGAAGACGGCAAGGAACGCGATCGGGCAAAGGAGATCTTCAAGACCCTCGGTGCCGACGATATCGGTGTGAACGAAGAAGCACACGTGAAGGCCTAGTCGATCTCCCCGCGCGGTTGAACTCCCACAGGGCCGTGCGGGATGTGATCGAGTCATCGAAGCCGAGCTGAGCTGAGCTGAGTCGAGCGGTTCGGAGCGGAGGGAAACCTCCGCTCCGCTTGTTTTCGTAGTGCAACGCAACGCTGCGGTTGACGGAGCGGCCGCGCGCTCGCGTGTCGACTGGCAGCCGTTTCGCGCGCTCAAGGAGCGTCAGCCGGATGTGGCGCGCGCGATCACGGTCGATGTCATCTCCGCGATCGCGACGCGTCCGTCGGGGCGCAGCGCGTACACCTCGGCGCGGCACGTCGAGAGGGCCCGGCCCGCGCGGATCGCATGCCCGCGCGCGAGAAAGCGCGCGCCCGTCGCGGGGCGCATCAGGTTGATCTTGAACTCGACGGCGAGCACGTCGTGGTCGGGAGGCGCCAAGGTCAGCGCCGCGTAGCCGCACGCCGAATCGGCGATGCTCGCGATGGCGCCCGCGTGAAGGAACCCGTTCTGCTGCGTGAGCGCGGGGGAGTGCGGAAGCGCGATCTCGATCCGGCCGGGAGCAACGCGTTCGAGCGTGGCGCCGAGCGTCGACATGAACGCCTGGCGCGCGAAGCTCTCGCGCACCGCGTGCTCGAAGTCGGGGTTCCGGACGCGCGCCGCGGCAGCGCGCTCGGCGAGTTGCGTGCGAAGCGTGTCGAGGTCCCCGAGCACCCACACGTCGGCGATTTTTCCCTCCTCGAACGTGAAGAGCGCCGCCCCCGCCCACTCGACGCGCTCGAACGTCGGCGCGAAGCCGAGAAACTCGGCGCGATGCACGCCCGAGAAGAGCATCCGCGCGAAAACCTTGTCGGCTTCGCTGACGAGGTCCACGATGTCGCAGCGGTATTCGCCGAGCGCCGCGTGAATGAAATCGACGTAGCCGGCGAATTCGGCGTGGCCGCGCCGCGTCTGCCCGAGCGAGCCGCGAAACGTGAACGCGTCGCGCAAGAGCACCGGAATGAACTCGGCGTCGTGCCGGTTCCAGATCTCGCGGTAGAACGCCTCGACGCGCTCGCTGGCGTCGCTCATCGTTAGCCGCCCGCGCGCTTGACGGTCCAACCGAGTTTTGCGAGCGCCTCGACGATCGTGTCGCGGTGGTCGCCTTGGATCTCGATGACGCCGTCCTTCACCGTGCCGCCGGAGCCGCACTTCTTTTTCAGTTGCGCGGCGAGTTCCGCGATTCCGGCGGGATGCAGCGGTACGCCCGTGATGATCGTCACGCCCTTCCCCTTGCGGCCCTTCGTCTCGCGGCTGACGCGCACGACGCCGTCGCGCGGCGGGCCGATGTTCGCGGTGGCGCTCACGGCGGCGGCGGCTTCGCGTCGTCGCGGTGAACCGTTGCCGGGGAGAATGCGGGAAGACAGACGGCGACGTACTCGGCGCCGCCGGGCTCGGGCGAGCTGTAGCGGATCCACTCTCCCGGTGCGGTCACGACCGCTTGGCCCGCGCGCACGTCGATCGCGCCGCCTTCGTGCTCGACGCGCAGCATGCCGCGCAACACGACCGTGATCTCTTCGAACTCGGGGCGCTGGCCCGGCTCGACCCAGCCGTGCGGCGAGACCATTCGCGCCACGCTCACGTTCGCGTGCGCGCTATTGACGCGCCCCGCGTACTCCTCGATCCGCTTCGGTTTGTTGCCCGCCGCTTCGATGACGGACGGCGCCGCTATGAGTCTTGGCATCTCATGCCTCAGGTTGTCCGCCGCCGCGGGCGAGCCACGCGACCGCGTGCGCGGCGTCGGCGTCGGGCGGGAAGACGGGGTAGACGACGTGCTCGATGCGGCCGTCGCGGATGAAGAGCGTAAAGCGTTTCAAGAGCACCCAGTCGTCGTACCCGAATGTCGGGAGCCGCAGCGCGTTCGTCAGTTCGAACCCGGTGTCGCTGAGTATCGGAAACGGAAGGAGAAGCCGCGCCGCCATCTCCGCCTGATACGAACTCTCTTGCGTGCTGAGTCCGAAGACGCGCGCGCCGAGCGCGGCGAGTTCGCCATGCGTGTCTCGGTAGCCGCACGACTGCGGCGTGCACCCGCGCGCGCCGGGGATCGCGTCCCATCCGGGCGGCGAGTCGACGTGGGGGAGCCCCGTTCGAGGATACGCGTAGACGATCGACCAGCCCGGGAGCGTATCGAGGCGGATCGTTCCGCCAGCCGTCGACGGGAGCGCGACGGGCGGCATCATCGCGCCGCGCAGGTGATCGCACGCGCCGTCGTCGATTGGTACGGGAAGGTTCGGCGGCACGCTGTGGAGGTCATCGCTTCGCATCGCGCGGATATTACGCTCGTTCGCCGCCGGTTTCGCGGATCTGAACGATGCGGTCGTCGGCGACGCGGTATAGGAGCGGCGCGACCTGAATCGAAGGGTAGAGCGCGCGGACGCGCGCCGTCTCCGCGAGCGCAAACGCGACGGGCTCGCCGATCTGGTAGCGAATCGCGTGAGCGTCGAAGTGCGCCGCCGCGTCCGCCGCGTTCCAACCGCCGCGCTCGACGAGTCCGCGAATGAAATCTTCGCGCCGCATCGTGACGCGTTCCATCCCGCAGTCCGTGTGCGGGATCAACGCGATCGAGCCGACATTGCCGACGGAGATCGCGAACGAGACGTCGAACTCGCTATCGCGCAGCGAGGCGCCGGCGGATCGCAAGACGTACGCGAACTCGCTCGGCACGACGATCACCTTGCGGTGGTCCATGCACATGCTGATCAAGAGCCGCGCTGTCCCTGTGGATGCGGGGATCGGCTCGCCGAGGTTGTGGTGCCGGAGCAGGAGTTCGATCGGCGTCCCGCGGTATTCCGGGAGGATGTCGCGCGCGCTTCCGACTGCGACGAGTTCGACCATTCGTTAATCGCCGCTGAGTTCGTTCCAGAGGAACGTGTAGGCCAGCGCCGACTTGAACGCCGCCTGCTTGTTGTCCGCGGCGCCGGCGTGCCCGCCCTCGATGTTTTCGTAGTAGAGCACGTCATGCCCCATCGATTTCATGAGCGCGAACATCTTGCGTGCGTGCCCAGGGTGGACGCGGTCGTCGCGCGTCGATGTCGTGAAGAGCGTGGGCGGATATTTCGCGGCGGCCTTCACGTTGTGATACGGCGAAAACGTGCGGATGAATTCCCACTCTTCGGGCTGATCGGGGTCGCCGTATTCGGCCATCCAGCTCGCGCCAGCGAGAAGCTTGTGGTACCGGCGCATGTCGAGAAGCGGCGCCTGGCAGACGATCGCGCCGAAAAGGTCGGGGCGCATCGTGAGGATGTTCCCGACGAGAAGCCCGCCGTTGCTGCCGCCGATCGCGCCGAGGTGTTCGGGCGACGTCACCTTGCGGCGCACGAGATCTTCGCCAATCGCGATGAAGTCCTCATAGGCGCGCGGCCGGTTTTCCTTGAGCGCGGCCTGATGCCACGACGGCCCGAATTCGCCGCCGCCGCGAATGTTCGCCGCGACGTAGACGCCGCCGCGCTCGAGCCAGCCCGCGCCGGTCGACGCTTGGTAGCCCGGCAGCGTCGGGACTTCGAATCCGCCGTAGCCGTAGATGACCGTGGGCGCGCTTCCGTCGAGAGCGAGTTTCTCGCGCGACACCTCGAAGTACGGAATGCGCGTTCCGTCCGCCGAGATCGCCTCGTGCTGATTCACGACGAGCCCCGCCGCTTCGAAGAACGCGGGGAGCTGGCGCAACACGGATGCGGGACCCTCGCCGATCGTCCCCATGCGAAGGCTCGACGGCGTCAGGTAGTCGGACGCGGTGACGAAGTAGTCGTCGGAGGAATCGGCGTCCACGGCGAAGGCGGAGACCGTGCCGAACTGCGGCATCCCCGGCAGCGGCTCGCGGCGCCACGCCGTCCCTTCGCGCGTGAGCACGTAGAGCCGGTTCCGCACATTGTCGAGTTCGTTGAGGATGAGGTGGTTGAGCGTCGGGCTGAAGCTCGCGAGCGACTTGCGCGCGGTCGGCTGAAAGATGACGTCCATCGTGCGCGCGCCGCCGAGAAACGCCTCGAAGTCGGTCGCGACGAGCGCCCCCGCGGGATACGTCACGTCGCCGAGATTCCAGTCGCTTCGCAGCTCGAGGAAGATCAGATCGCGGTGGATCGACGTGATCGCGTCCGAGGGCTTGTCGATATGGATCAGTTCGCCGCCGCGGCGCAGGAACATTTCGTTGGACCAGAAGGTCGTGCCGCGACGAACGAAATCGCGCTCGAAGCCCGGCGTCAGATCGCGCCACGCGTAGACGCTCACGTCGGTCTCCTCGCCTTCCATGACCGTGACGGCTTCGCTGAGCGGCGTGCCGCGGCGCCACAGCTTGGCGACGCGCGGATAGCCGGAACTCGTGAGCGAGCCGGGACCGAAGTCGGTGCCGACGAAGATGTGGTCGCGGTCGTGCCACGCGACACTGCTCTTCGCCTCCGAAAGCGTGAAGCCGTCCGCGACGAACTGCTTCGCCGTCAGGTCGAACTCGCGAATGACGGCCGCATCCGCACCGCCGCGCGAGAGCACGATGAGGCACCGCTCGTACGCGGGCGCCAGATACTCCGCGTGCTCCCAAACCCAGTTTTCGTTTTCCGCCGCGGAGAGCTTGTCGAGGTCGATGATGATCTCCCATCGCGGTTCCGGTTTTTTGTATTCCTCGAGCGACGTGCGCCGCCAGAGGCCGCGCGGATTCGCGGCGTCGCGCCAGAAGTTGTAGTAGTACGCACCGCGTTTCGAGACGTACGGAATGCGCTGGTCCGAATCCATGATGGCGAGCAGCCGCGCCTCGAGGGCGCGGAACTCGTCGGTCTGGGCGAGCGCGCTCGTGCACGCGGCGTTCTGCTCGCGCACCCACGAGAGCGCCGTCTCCCCGGTGACATCCTCGAGGTCGAGATACGGATCGTTCATTTCGTCAGCGCGCGCGGCAACGGCGAGTGCGAAGGGAATCGAGGCGGCAAGAGCCAAGGCGACGCTGAAGCGGAACATTCGTGTGGGCCTCCGGGGCGTGCCGCAATGGCGGCGTGTTGGAGTTGTGGTCGGGGAACGTGCGCCGGCGAGATTCTAACGCAGAGCCGCACGCGACGTCACGATCAGAGCGCGGCGGCGCTTTCGTGGGCCTCGCCGCCGTCGGAATCGTCGGCCGCGAGCGATCACCCCACGCCCGCGCCTATTTCGGGATTGATCGCAATAGTTGGAATTTGCCGATGACGCGGGGCGCGCCGTTGAGGATCACGCCGACCCGGTGCGTTCCAGGGTAGTGCTTTCGCGTCGTCAACTCGGCGAGCGAAACTCGCTTCGAGCAGGGCACGCGTTCGCGCGGACCGAGATCGACCGACTTCAATTTGAAAACCTTCGGGTTCGTGCGGCCGCTCGCCTTCACGAAATGAATGCACAGGTCGACAAGAACGCGCTGCCGCCGCGCCGCCGTGTTGACGATCTCGAACGCGATCTCGATCGAGCCGCCGATGCGAACGCGCGCCGGTGCGATGCGAACGGCGCGGACTCCGACGCGCGGGGCGCCGCCGAATCCGAGTGCATTGAGCGCGCCGGCTTCGCCGCGCTTCACCGCGGAGCGCAGCGCGTGTGTTACGAGCCAGCGTCTCTCCGGCGTCGCGCCTTTCAGCCACCGCCGCGCCGTCTTCGCAAGCACGTCGGGATGATCCTTGCCGATGTCGTTGAGGTTGTTCGCGACGGAGCGGCGTACGTAGAGCGACGGGTCGTCCTTGAGGATCTCGAGGAGCGCGAGCACGGGGCGTGGATCGCGCTGAAAGGCGCGCAGGCGCCCCGCCCACGGCAGGCGCGGCCGCGTCCCCTCCGACACGAGCCGCCGCACGTCTTCGCTCGGATCGCGCGCCCACTCGGCGAGGCGCGCGAGCGTCGCCTCAGGGTAGCGCTCGAGAAAGGCGCGAATGCTGAACTCGGCGGTGAAGCGCTTCGTCAGCTCGTACTGCGCGCGCATCGAGGGCTCGAAGTCGTCAAGCCCGTACGCGGCGACAAAGAGCGTGTGCGGCAAGTAGAGAAATGACGCCATGCCGCCGTCGCCGCCGGTCGCGACCGGTTTCTTGCCGAGCGACGCGAGCAAAATTTTGATGGCCTCCCGGTAGTTGTCGGGGAGATGCGCGCGGAGCGCGCCGGCGATCTTTCGCCCGCGCTCCGTCAGGCCGAGCGGCTCATACCCCTCGAGCGCGTCCGCGACGAATTGCTCGCTCGGAAACGCGGGCTCGACAGCCGCGATCATCGACGCGATCGTGTGAACGACGTTCGGCCCGAAGTGATTCTTGAGAGGTTCCGCCACTATCCGCCTCGATCGGTCTCGCGCGGCGACGCGCTGACAAGCTCAGGTTCGCGCGAAAAAATACTCCGTGATCGCGGCTTGCCGAAATCGAAATATTCGGCCGAGCTGCATGCGCACGATCGGGTACGCGAGGTCGCCGAGCGGCGAGAGCGGCAAGCGGTAGCGAACCTCGTCTTCGATCGTCGTTTCGCCATCGCGTTCGATGAAGCGATGCGAGTGAACCCAGAGCGCGTACGGCCCGCGAATCTGCTCGTCGGTGAAGTCATGCGGCGGATTCCAGCGCGAGATGCGGGTGCGCCAACGAAACGGGATGCCCGCAAGGCGAAGGCGGTAGTCGAGCAGCGAGTCGGTGGCGAGTTCGATCGGACGCGGCGTGAGAATCGTAAAGTCGAGTTCGGGAGGCGTGATGCGCTGCAGGTTGCCTGCATCGGCGAAGAACGGGAATACCTCGGAGCGCGGAAGCGCCAATGTCATCGACGCGCGCAGCGTGTGGGTCAACTGCGCCGCGCGCGTTGATGCCGTATCACGCGCTATGGTCTTCCGACGTCAAACGTTCCGTTCAATACCGAGAGCGATCCCGTCGTCGACGAACCGGGGGCTGGGCTTAACGTGGCCTCGTACGTTCCGCGAATGCGCGTCGCCGTGATGTCCGTGATCGTGACCGAACCGTTGAGAGTGTCGGTCAGAGACGTCCAGAAGTTGGCGGTCGGGTTCATCACGTTCGTCACGCCGATTTGCCGCGTGGGTGAGTTCGGGCTGAGCGGGTAGAGGCCGGGGCCGTTCACGTCCGCGAGCACGATCGAAAGATTGCGCGTGTTGTTGCTCGCGGCGAGGCTGAAGATTCCCGGGCTCCCCGAGAGCGTGGCGGCGACCGTTGCCGCGTTCCACTCGCTACCGCCGATCATCGCGCGCACCTTGCTTCCCCTGTTGTCCGGCAGCGGGCCGACGTTGCCGAACGGGTTCACGCGGAGATTGAAACTTCCGTCCGTCAGCGTTTTCGTACCGCTCGCGCCTCCCGAAAACGGCGTCAGCGTAACGTTGAACGTGCCCGTGATCGACGAATCTGAAATCGCGGTGATCGTGATGAGGCCGTCAGCGCCCGATTGCGGCGATGACCAACCGTCGCTCGCGTTCGAGAGCAGCACGCTGCCGCCCGGAACGGAGGGGCCGACGCCGAGCGGGTAATCGCCGGTGCCACCGATGTTGGCGAGCGAGATCGAGAGCGTGTAGCCGTCGCTCGCGCCGAGCGTGATGCCGACGACGGAGTAAAGGCCGGGAATGACGAGTGGAACGCCGCCGTTCTCGGAGCCGAACTCGCTGACCCACGTCGCGCCGTCGATCTTCGCGGTGATGAAGTGTTCGCCGAGCTGCGGGTCGTCGTCGTCGTCGGTGCCCGTCGGGCCGCCCGAGCCGCCGCCGCCGCAGCCGCCGAATGCTGCGAGCGCGAGCATGAGCGCAAAAACCGCCGTTGCGCCGAGCTGTTTCCAAATCGACGTCGAGCAAGATAGCGATCGCATCACACGAGACTCCTTCGTCGTGGATAAGGGTGGCGCGGCCAGTCTAACCGATATGGCACGCAGACGCGCCGAAACATGCGGGGGGGCTATTCCGCCCTCGGTTGCACGAGGTCCCACTTGTTGCCGTAGAGATCGAGGAAGACGGCGACGGTGCCGTAGGGCTCCTCGCGCGGCGCTTCGACGAAGCGGACCCCGCGCGCGACCATCGCGCGCTGGTCGCGCCAGAAGTCGTCGGTGCGAAGGAAGAGAAAGACGCGGCCGCCGGTTTGGTTGCCGATGCGCGATTCCTGCTCGGCGTTCGCGGCGCGCGCGAGGAGGAGCGTGGCGCCGGCGGTGGCAGGCGCGCTCGATGCGAGGGGCGCGCGCGATGCGCCGCGCTCATCGGCGGCGCCCGCCGGCGCGATGATCACCCATCGCTTGCCGCCGCCGAGCGACGTGTCTTCGACGACCACGAACCCGAGACACGTCGTGAAGAAAGCAATCGCTTCATCGTAGTCCCGCACGACGATCGCGACCGATGCGATCGAGTGAGTCAACGGCGCACGGCTACGATTTGAATTTCGGCGATCGGTTGTAGTCGACGATGAGTCGGCCGCCGGCGTCGATGAGCTTTATCGGAGGATTACGCTGCAAGGCGAGGTCGCTCTACTTGACCAACTCCGGCAACGCCTCGCCCTCCGGCACGAACTTCAGCGCGACGCCGTTGTTGCACCAACGCTGGCCTGTGGGGCGCGGGCCGTCGTCGAAGACGTGGCCCTGGTGGCCGCCGCAGCGCGCGCAGTGATACTCGGTGCGCTCGTAGATGAGCTTGTGGTCCTTCGAGAACGCGACGTGCCCGGCGATCGGCGCGAAGAAGCTCGGCCACCCGGTGCCGCTGTCGTACTTCGACGCCGACGCGAAGAGCGGCAGGTTGCACGCCGCGCAGATGAATGTCCCCGTGCGCTTCTCCTTGTTGAGCGCGCTCGTGAACGCCGGCTCGGTGCCTTCCTCGAAGAGAACGTTGAACGCGCGACCGTCGACGATCTTGCGCCACTCGTCACGCGATTTCTTGATCGGTGCGACGATCTTGCCCTTCGTATCCTTCACGCCTTCGGCTCTCGCGCTCGCGCCGGGGCTCGATTCGTTTTTCACCGTGGCTTCCTCCTTTGATTCCGCCTTCGCTCCGTCACGCTCGCACGCGCCCGCGACGAGCAGCGCTCCGGCAAGCGTCGCCGCAATCGCGCTCGCGCGTCCGATCGATCCCGTCGCTCTCATGGTCCTGCGCCTCCAGGGGTGGAACGCTCCCGCACCACCTCGAACTCAAACCCCAAACCGCTCCGGGTCCCACGCCATGCCGAGTTCCGACGGCGGCGCCATGTAGCCAAGAAGCGCTGACGCGGCGACGACGGCCGGGCTCGCGAGGTAACCCTCACCTCCGATGCCCATTCGGTTCTGCCAGTTTCGATTAAAAGAGGTGATGGCGCGTTGGCCCTTCGCGAGGGAGTCGGGGCCCTGGCCGAAACAGGGGCCGCACCACGAGTCGCGGATTTGGCCGCCGACGCCGCGGAAGACCGACGCGATCGAATCGCCGCCGAGACGCGCCTCAGGCCGTTCGATCTCCTGCTTCACGACGCCGCTGCCGGGGAAGATCACGAACTCGATTCCCTTTGCGATGCGCGCGCCGCCGGCGCTGCCCGCCGAGCCCGATCCCGCGCCCGCGCTGCCGCGCGCCGCCGCGCCGCGAATCACAAGCGCCGCCTGCAAGAGATCCTTGTACCCGCCGTTCGTGCACGAGCCGATCATCGCCTTGTCGAACGTGAGCCTCTCGCGCGCGACATCCTCCGCGGGAAACGCGTTCCCGGGGCTCCACGGCTTCGCGATCATCGGCGCGACGTCCGAGAGCGACAGTTCCTCGTCGATTTCGTAGCGCGCATCGGCGCCGGGCGCGATGAGCGGGTACGGCATCGCGATTCCCTTCTCGCGGAACCACGCGGCCGTGATGTCGTCGGGCGCGAAGATTCCGTTCTGCGCTTCGGCCTCGGCCATCATGTTCGCGATCGTGTTGCGGTACGGAATCGGGAGCTGTTTCTCCGCGTCGACGAACTCGACGCTCATGCCGCGCGACTGTTCGGCGCCCCAACGCGCCAGAAGCGCGAGCACGATGTCTTTGCCCGACGACCACGGTTGCAAGCGGCCCGTGAAGCGCACTCGCCGCTGCTTCGCGAGCGTCATGAAGACGGCGCCCGTCGACCAGCCGAAGCCGAGCGTCGTCGAGCCGACGCCGATGCCGAGCGCGCCGTACGCGCCGTACGCGCGGCTATGCGAGTCCGCGCCGGGCACGAACGCGCCGGGCACGACGAGCCCCTGCTCTGGGAAGTAGAAATGGAAGATGCCGGCGCCGGGCGGCGCGTAGTACGGCGCGCTCATCGCGTTCCGCGCCGCGAACGCGCGCCCGATCGAAGTCTGGCGATCGTCGGCGTCCTTTCCCGTGAAAACGAAATGGTCGTTCGCGATCGCGGCCTGCCGCGGCGAAATCGTGTCGCCTCCGGTGATCTGATTGAACGTGTGGATCGCAAACGGCGCGGTGCCGTCGGAGGCGGGGAGGAGGTCCGCGTAGAGAAGAAGCGTTGCGCCGGGGCGCGCCTCCGCGCGCTTGTCGACGCGGTGCGCCCAGACGATCTGCTCGGTCGTCGTCATGCCTCTTGCAAGAAGAGCGTCGGGGAACTCGACGCGCGGTGCGCGCGTCAGAGACGCCGCGAATTCGCGCCGCCCGAGCGCGAAGATGCCGCCGCTCTTGCGAATCTCATCTTCCTTCGGCGTGAGCGGCACGGGCGTGTAAGTCTTCCCGCGCGTGACGTTCGCGAGCGCGCGCGACGTCGGATCGAACGTGAACGCGTCGCCGTCCTGCGCGTCGTCGACCGCCTCGGGCGATTGCACGACGTGAAGCCCGAGGTTGAGCGCGTTGCGCCGGAAGATGTCGCCCATGTTCGCGCCGCACACGATCACCATCGTCAGGCCCGCTTCTTCGGCGACACCCTTCAACCCCGCGGGCGACATCTCGCGGCTCGAGCCGATCGCGAATCGTTCGCCCGCGATGAGAAACGTCTCGCCCGCGTGAACGCGCGCGCGGAAATCGGGCATCAGGTAGCGGAACGAGCCGGCCTTCCAGCGTTCGTCGAGCGTCTCGATGCTCTCCGAGACGCAGTCCGCCGCGGGCGTGATCTGATCGGTGTCGATCGCGTCGCGTTTCTTGCCGGCGCGCGCGGGGTCCCAGAAGATGAGCGCCTTGCCGCGAATCGTCTGCGCGCCGAAGCCGTCGCCGCTGCCGGTGCGCGCGAGGCGCGTGTTGATCTCTTCGATCGTCATTCCCGGCGCGAGCCGCGCGGGAGGAATTCCTGTCATCGCGAGCCTCCTTTTCTCTATGAGGCGCGATGTTATCAGACGCGGCGGGCGCGCGCAGCCGCTGTGATAGACTGCGCGCGCCATGAGCGATCCCGACGTCCGCGAGCGCATCGCCGCGCTGATTTTTCCGAAGCCGCGCTCGCTCGAGTTCTTTGGATCGAAGATGAACGTCTCGCCGCAGGTCGCGGCGCGCGACGCGAACGTCACGGTCGGCACCGGCAGCGGTGCCGGCGCGATCTCCGGCGCGTACGCGCTGCGTATCGACGAGCACGCGATCACGATCGATGCGGCGGACGCAGCCGGCGCCGCGTACGCGCGCACGACGCTCGCGCAGATCGTGCAGCTGGCACACACCGCGGCCGCCTCCGCCGCCACGCTCCCGACGCTCGTCATCCGCGACGAGCCCGACTTCGCGCGCCGCGGCATCCTGCTCGACGTGAGCCGCGGCAAAGTCCCGACGATGGAGACGCTCTTCGCTCTCATCGATCGCTTCGCGAGCTGGAAGGTGAACGAGCTTCAGCTCTACACGGAGCACACGTTCGCGTATCGCGGCCACGAGGCGGTGTGGCGCGACGCGAGCCCGCTCACGCCCGACGAGGTTCGCGCGCTCGACGCCGCGTGCCGTGCACGTTTCATCGACCTCGTCCCGAATCAGCAGAGCTTCGGCCACATGCACCGCTGGCTGATTCACGAACCGTATCGCGCGCTCGCGGAGCGGCCGGACGGAATCGATCACCCGTTCAGTTTGCGGCGCGAGCCGTACAGCCTCTGCCCGACTGACGACGGCAGCCTCGCGCTCATCGCGGGTCTCTACGATCAGCTTCTGCCGAACTTCACGAGCGCGCAGCTCAACGTCGGCCTCGACGAAACGTTCGATCTCGGCACGGGGCGCTCCGCCGAGTTGTGCGCGCGCATCGGCACGGATCGCGTCTACGTCGACTACCTGCGCAAAATTCACGCGCTCGCCGCGGAGCGCGGCCGCGTCATGCAATTCTGGAGCGACGTCATTCACAAGTCGCCCGCGCGGCTCGCCGAGATTCCGCGCGACGCGGTCGTGCTCGACTGGGGGTACGAAGCGGATCATCCGTTCGACGAGCGCGCGCGGACGCTCGCAGCGTCGGGGCTTGCGTACTACGTCTGTCCGGGCACGAGCGCGTGGAACAGTTTCGCGGGCCGCACGCAGAACGCGCTTGCGAACATCGCGTCGGCCGCGGCGGCCGGGCGCGCGCACGGCGCGCTCGGCTACCTCGTCACCGACTGGGGCGACTGCGGCCACCTGCAGCCGCTCGCGGCGAGCGCGGTCGGATTTCTCGCGGGCGCGGGCCGCGCTTGGAACGCGAGCGACGAACGCCTCGCCGACGCGCGCATCGCGCCACTCCTCGACGCGCACGTCTTCCACGACGACGCGGGTGTCACGGGCCGCGCCGCGTTCGACCTTGGAAACATCTACCGGCACGCGGGCCCGCACACGGTCAACGGCTCGGCGCTGTTCTACCTCCTCGTGCGCGCGGACGAGAGCCTCGACTCGAAGCGACTGGCCGGTGTGAACGCGGCGGGACTCGAATCGGCGCTGGCCGAGATCGAGGCGATCCGTGCGTCGCTCGCCTACGCGCGACTGTCGCGCGCCGACGCGAGCGGCGTCCTCGCGGAGTTCGAGTGGTCGTGCGCGCTCATGTCGCTCGGCGCTCGGATCGGCGCCGCGCGTCTTCGTGCTTCCGCATCTGATCGCGTCGCCACGCGCGACGCAGCGGTTGGCGCGATCCCGAAGGCCGGGCGCGTGGCGCTCGCCGCGGAACTCGCTGCCCTCCTCGACCGCCACGGCGCCGTTTGGCTCGCCCGGAATCGCCCAGGCGGCCAGCGCGACTCGCGAGCCTGGCTCGAGCGAACACTCGCCTTAATAAGCGCTTAGCCAAACCACCTCGGCCTTCACGCAAGGCGAGCCCGTCCGCAGAACCGCATCAGCCTTCGCCGGCTTTTGCCGATAACTCTCATGGAGTCATTGCGGCCGCGAGATTCCATCGTTCTCGCGGTCAACGCGTCCCTGGCGAGAGTGATCACGGCCGCCATCAACACGTCTGCTCAAGCGAGGGGAGCACCCTCCGGGGGGATTCATGCACGTTCGTCAGCGGGGTTCCGGCCGCGGGCCGACACCTGCGCGCGCGTCCTCGCGCCACGCGGTTCTTCGCGCCACCATCGCTGGCCAGAGCGTGCCCGACGAGCGGCGGAGCGAATTCGGCGAACGCCCTCTCCTCACCAGGCGCGGGGGCGTCTTGCAGGCGCGGGGTGGCCGCCTGCATGGCTAAGTACTCCCTGATCGCGCGTCTGTCGCTGAAGCAAAAGCTCTCGCTGATCGTGATGGCGACGACGCTCGTTGCGCTTCTTCTGGCGAGCGCCGCGAAGTTCGTCATCGAAGTCCGCGCGGCGCGCGCAACGCTCGAGAGAGATCTCGCCACGATGGCGGAGATTCTCGGGATCAACTGCACGGCCGCGGTCTCCTTCGGCGATCGCGAGGCCGCGCTCGAAACGCTCGAGGCGCTACGAGCGGAGTCGCACGTGCTCACCGCATGTATCTACGACGCAGCCGACGCGCCGTTCGCGGTCTACACGCGCCCGGGGAGCGCGATCGAGAAGCCGCTGCCGGTTCAGCGTCAGAATTCCTTCCGGATGACGGGAGAGAACTGCTCCATCTTTCGCCCGATCGTCTTCGAGGGGGATCAGATCGGAACGATCTGCATTCGTTCGGATCTGAGCGAGGTCTATGCGCATCTGCGGCGCTACGCGCTGATCGCGGTCGTTATCATCGCCATCACTCTCGTGATCGCGTATCTGCTTTCGGCGCGCCTTCAGAGCATCGTGTCGCGGCCGATCTCCGCGCTGGTCGCGCTCGCGAACTCCGTTTCCGCGCGGAACGACTATTCGCTCCGCGCGGAAAAATCTTCCGACGATGAACTCGGACGCCTCGTCGATAGCTTCAACGACATGCTCGCGCAGGTCGAGCGGCGCGACGTCGAACTCTCGCAGCACCGGCAGCATCTGGAGGAGGAGGTCGCCGAGCGCACGGCAGAGTTGCGGAGCGCGAACCAGGCGTTGCTCGCGGCGAAGGAGAAGGCGGAGGCCGCCGCGCGCGCGAAATCGCGATTCCTCGCGAACATGAGCCACGAGCTGCGTACGCCGATGAACGCGATCATCGGGATGACCGAGCTATCGCTCGATACGAACCTCGACGCGGAGCAGCGCGACAACCTCGAGACCGTCAAGTCGTCCTCCTTGTCGCTGCTTGCGCTCCTCAACGACATTCTCGATTTCTCCAAGGTCGAGGCGGGCAAGATACGGCTCGACCCCGTGAAGTTCAGCCTTCGCGAATCGGTGTGGCGGACCACGAAGACGATGGCGGTCCGCGCCCACGCTAAGGGCCTCGAGATCGCGTGCGACATCTCCGCGGGCGTTCCCGACGCACTCATCGGCGACGACCAGCGTCTTGCGCAGGTGCTGCTCAACCTCCTCGGCAACGCGATCAAGTTCACCGAGAAGGGCGAGATCGTCGTGCGCGTCGACGCGGTGGGCGAATCGCTCAAGACAGTCGGTCTTCACTTCTGCGTGAGCGACACGGGCATCGGAATTCCGAGCGAGGCACGGCAACAGATCTTCAAATCGTTCGAGCAGGCTGACGGCTCCACGACGCGGCGCTACGGTGGAACGGGTCTTGGCCTGGCGATCTCCGCCGAACTGGTGACGCTCATGGGCGGCAAGCTCTGGGTCGAGAGCGAGGTCGGCGAGGGAAGCACGTTCCATTTCCGGCTCCAGCTCGACAGGCAGGAGGAGGAGGCGCGCGCGCTCGGGATGCACCCGGTCCCCGCTCTGTCAGGCCGGCGCGCCCTCGTCGCCGACGACAACGCAACTGTGCGCGACCTGTTTTCGACGATGCTCTCGTCGTGGGGGATGCAGCCGGTGTGCGTGGCGAGCGGCGCGGACGCCGTCGCGGCGCTTCGAAGCGCGTGTGCGGAAGGAGTGCCCTTCGCGATCGCGCTCGTCGACGTCGTCATGCCCGACATGGACGGCCCGGCGATCGAGCACGCGATCGCCGCCGATAGGAATATCGCCGCGACACCTGTCATCGCGCTCGGCACGTTCGATCGAAACGAGGGCGCACACCGCGTTCTGAAGCCCGTTAATCCGGCGGATCTTCTTCCGCTCATGCTCGAACTGCTCGGAGGCCCGACGAGCGTGCCGCGCCCAACGCACGACGCTGCGAGCGAGTCCGCGGCGAACGGCGACGCGAAAGGCGTGCGCGTTCTCCTCGCCGAGGACAATCCCGTGAATCAGAAACTGGCGGTGCGCCTGCTCGAGAAGCGCGGGTACTCGGTCACCGTCGCGGAGACGGGACGCGAGGTGCTCGCGCGCCTTGCGGAGGAACACTTCGATCTGATTCTGATGGATGTGCAGATGCCGGAGATGGACGGCCTCGAAGCCGCGGCGACGATTCGCGAGAACGAAAAGCAAACCGGCGGGCGGACGCCGATCATCGGCGTCACGGCGCACGCGATGGAAGGCGATCGCGATCGCTGCATCGCGGTCGGCATGGATGGCTACGTCACGAAGCCGATTCGCCCGGACGATCTCTTCGGCGCGATACGGCGAGTTCTCGCCGAAGCCGCCGCGGCGACGGCTGCGAGCACGCAGCGCAAGGATTCGCGGGCGATATTCGATCGCGCGGCGGCGCTCGAACATGTCGGCGGCGACGATTTCTTCCTGCGGCAAATCATCGAGGTGTTTCTCGCGGAGTCGCCGCTGGCGCTCTTGTCGGTGCGCAAGGCGATCAGCGCGGGCGACGAGGCGTCGTTGTCGTTCGCGTCCGAGTCGATGAAGGACCAGCTGGGCGTTCTCGCGGCTCGCGCGGCGTTCTCGGTCGTCAACGAACTTCAGGATGCATATCAATCCCTCGACGCCGCGCGGACAGGCGCCATGCTCGTCAGGCTCGAGGAGGAGATCGGCGACCTTCGCGCGCTCCTCGAGGCCGAAGTGCCCGCCAGCGGGGCCACTCCGCAGCCTTAGTTTGCGCCGGCGCTTGGAGCGGTCGCACCGCTCTGTTATCCTCCGCGCATGCCGCACTCCGAACGGATCAAGAGCGTGAGCGTGATCGGCGCGGGCGTGATGGGGCGCGGCATCGCGCACGTCGCGGCCGCCAGCGGATTTCAGACGACGCTCATCGACGTCTCCGTGAGCATCCTCAGCGACGCGCTCACCGCGATTAAATCGAACCTCAAGAAGGGCGTCGAGAAGGGAAAGACCACGGAGGACGCGATGATCGCGGCGCTTTCGTGTCTCGAACTCGACGACCAGCTCGAGCGCGGCGTTCGCTCCGCGGATCTGATCATCGAAGCGGTTCCCGAGCGCGTCGATCTGAAGATCGAGACGCTCGCGCGCGCGCACGCTGCCGCCGGCCCGCATGCGATTCTCGCAACGAACACCTCGTCGCTCTCGGTCACGGAGATCGCCGCGGGAAGCGGGCGCGCCGATCGCGTCGCCGGAATGCACTTCTTCAATCCCGTCCACATCATGAAACTTGTCGAGGTGATTCGCGGTCTCGAGACGAGCGCCGAGACGATGAGTGCGATCGTCGCGGCCGCGCGCGAGATGCAGAAGGATGTCATCGAAGTGCGCGAGTCGCCCGGTTTCGTGACGACGCGCATGAACGCGCTCATCGGCAACGAAGCGTTTCGCATGCTCGAGGAGGGTGTCGCGAGCGCGGAAGATATCGATCGGGCGCTTAAGCTCGGCTTGAATCATCCGATGGGGCCGTTCGAGTTGGTCGACCTCGTCGGGCTCGATACGCGGCTGTCTATACTCGAGTACCTTCATCGCACGCTCGGCGACCGTTTTCGTCCGTCGCCGCTCATGGTGCAATACGTCAAGGCGGGACGCCTCGGACGCAAGGCCGGCCGCGGCGTCTACGACTACGCGAAGAAGTAGAGGAGTCGACGTGACGTTCGAAACGCTGCGCTACGAAGTCGAAGGCGGAATCGCCGTCGTGACCGTCAATCGCCCCGAGGCGAGAAACTCGATCAGCGACGTGGTGATTCGCGAGATGTACGCGGCGCTCGATGCGGTGCGCGCGGACGCCGGCGTCGGCGCGCTCATCATCACCGGAGCGGGCGACGAGGCGTTCGTCAGCGGCGCCGACATTCGCGCGATCGCCGCGCGGCGGCGTCGCGAGGCGCTTGCGGGACTCAACAACCGGCTCTTCGCGGCGATCGAAGCGCTCGAGAAGCCGACGCTCGCCGCGGTGAACGGCTACGCGCTCGGCGGCGGCCTCGAGCTTGCGCTCGCGTGCGACATTCGCGTCGCCGCGTCGGGGGCGCGCTTCGGCCTGCCCGAGGTAAAGCTCGGCATCATTCCCGCGGCGGGCGGGACGCAGCGTCTTCCGCGCATCATCGGTCTGGGCCGCGCGCGCTACCTCATTCTCACGGGCGACATCATCGACGCGTCGGAAGCCGAGCGGCTCGGACTCGTGTCGGCCGTCGTGCCGCGCGGCGAACTCCTCGCGAAGGCGCGCGAGATCGCCGGAAAAATTCTCAAGCGCGGGCCGCTCGCGATTCGTCTTGCGAAGAAGGCGTTGTCGCTCTCCGCCGAGGTGCCGCTCTCCGCAGGGCTCGAGTTCGAGTCTGTCGCGCAGGCGATCCTCTTCGAGTCGCGCGACAAGGAAGAAGGAACGCGCGCGTTCCTCGAGAAGCGCGAGCCTCGCTTCACGGGCGAGTAGCGATTCGTGACGGGGCAGGGCGATGACGCGCCGGCGGACCGCGTGCCGGGGCAACCCGCCGCGGAGGAATTAACGCCGCGCGAGAAAGCGCTTCTCGAAAAGTACACCGGGAAGCGCGCACCCAATTGGAAGAAGCAAACCGCGCGGCGCCTTGCCGAGCAGGCGGCAGGGTACTACGCAGAAAGACGCGATCCACTCGACGTGGAGCGCGAGCAGAGTGAGAAACAGGTGAGCCCCCCGCCCGCCTCCCACTCGCCCGAATCCGAGGATCCATCGACATCCGCGGGGGAGTGACACCATCGTGAAAGCTAGCATCATGTACCGGGGCCGTTCCGCGCTCGCGCGCCGGCCGGCATCGCGGGGGCGCGTGCGCGCGCCGGGTTTCCGCTCGCTCTTCTTCGCGCTTCTGCTCGCACCGCAGCCGCCGGATGTGCTTCTGCCGCGCAGCGGCTCGAGCCGCGTCGATCCCGACGACCTGCACATCGTAACCGCGCCGTTCGAAGGGAGCGTGTTCGCGCCGCACCGCGCGACCGAAGTCGAGATCATCGAGGACGCCGAAGTCGTTTGGCGCGCGAGCGTCGGGCCCGTCACGCATCTGCATCCCGGCGATGGCGCGTTCGTCAACGCACTCGCGGGAGCGCCGGCGCTTCCGCACGGCCGGTCGTTTCTGATTCGCGCACGACACCAGGACGAGGATCGCGCGTGGAGCGAATGGGGCGAACTCGCGAAATTTCGCACGCGTGTTACGACGGCGCCGCGCGCGACGCTCGTCAAGTCGATCTTCGCGATCGACGCCGACGCATGGAGAACCGCGGCAGGCGAAGCGGTCGCGTTGACGGCGGAGAACGGCGGCGTCGTGCGCCTGGAAACGAAGTTCGGCCCGCTCGCGGAACTCCGGCCGAACGGCGTCGTGCGGTTCAACACGAACTCGGAGTCCGCGCCGATTCGCGTTCGCGTCAGCGCAATCGATTCGCTTGCCGCGCCCGCGAGTCGCATTCGCTTTCTCTCGGGCGACGCGGGCGGCGAGATTCGCGAGATCAACGTGAATCTCCCCGCGCTTTCGTTTCCCTCCGGCGGCGCGTGTTCCTTCTGGGTCGATCAAGACGGCTCGGCCTGGACGGCGTTGGAATCGGATGTCGAACCGGTGTGGGCGGAGCGTGTCGGAGCGGCGCCGCTTCCGTGGCGCGTGGCGCCCGGTTTTCGCGTCGAGCGCGTCGCGACGGACGTGAGTCTGCCGGTCAACATCGCGTTCGTATCGAATCCGTCGCGCGAAGCCGACGCGCCGCTTGCATACATCTCGAAGTTCCACGAAGGCATCGCGGTGCTGCGGCGCGACGGCGTCGTGCGCTCGCTCGTGCACAGCCTGCTCAACTTCGTCCCCGATCCGGAGGAGTTTCCCGGAAAGGCCGAGAACGGCATCATCGGTATCGCGGTCGATCCGGCGAACGAGAATCTCTACATCACGCACGTCTACTATTCGGGCGCGAATCCGTTCAACCGCGTCGTGCGCTACACGCTCGAGGATGGCGGTCGCGCCGTCGGCGATTCGACGATCATCCTGACGGGTATCCGCTCCTGGCCGAATCACCAGATCGAGTTCGTGACGTTCGGCCCCGATGGAAAACTCTACATCGGCGTCGGCGACGGATTCATCGATCCGGGCGTCGCGCAGGATCCGAACGATCTGCGGGGCAAGGTGCTGCGCATCAACCCCGACGGATCGATCCCCGCCGACAATCCCGATCCGGCGAGCCGCGTCTTCGCGCGCGGATTGCGCAACCCGTTCGGCGCCGCGTTCCGGCCGGGAACCGGAACGCTCTTCGTGAGCGACAACGGCACGAACACGAACGATCGCATCGTTCGCGTCTTCGCCGGCGACAACATGGGATGGCCGACCGACCCAACGCGCGGCGCGATCTATCTCTGGGAGCGCACGGTCGCGCCGACCGCGATTGCGTTCGCGCCGCCGGATCTGTTTCCCGGTCGCGAAGGACGCCTCTACGCGGCGCTCTCGGGTTCGACCTACCGGCAAGGAACGACGGATCGCGGCAAATCGATCGTCGAGTTCACTCTCGATTCGCAGGGCGCCGTCGTCGACACGGCGACGATCCTCACCTACACGGGTGACGGATTCGGTTCGACGATAGGGCTCGCGTTCGGTCCCGACGGATTGTATTGGACCGACCTCTACGGCGAAGCCGGATTCGATTCCGCCGGGACGACGGGGGGCGTGATCTACAAGATCGTGCCCGACAGCGCGCCGCTCTCGCCGCCCTGCGCTTCGGAGCGCCTCGGGAGCGCCGCGGCAATTCGTCTCGCACGCAATCCTGGTGTCGGCGCCGTCCGATTCCGACTCGATCTCGAAGGCGCTGAGGAGTTCGAGGCCACCCTCTACGACGCCTCGGGCCGTCGACTCTCCGAGTTGCCGCGTGCGCGGTTCGGCCCCGGCGTTATCGAGGTCGACGTCGGCCGCGATTTGCCGGCGGGGGTCTACTTCTACAGGGCGCGCGTCGGCGGTGCGTCGGCGTCGGGGAAGGCGCTACTCGTCCGCTGAGCGCGGCGTCGCGTCGAGCAGCGCTTCGAGATCGCGCGGCAGCGCGCTCTCGATCGCGACGCGGTCGCCCGAGATCGGATGCGCGAAGACGACGCGGTGAGCATGGAGCGCCAGTCGCGGCGCGGACGCGCGCGCGCCGTAGACGTCGTCGCCCGCGACTGGATGCCCGATCGACGCGAGGTGCACGCGAATCTGGTGACGGCGCCCTTCGCGGATCACGATGCGCAGAAGCGTGCGCACGCTCGACGCGGTTGAGCCGCTCGGGGCGCGAAGCGGCTCGAATGCCGTGTGCGCCGCGAGCGTCCCGCGTGCCGTCGTGCGTGACGCGAGCACCATCCGCCGCGCGCTTCGCGCGTGCTGCGCGAGCGCCGCGTCGATCACGCCCGCTTGCGCCACCCTCCCCTCGACGATCGCCAAGTAGACTTTCTCGACGCTCCCTTCCGACCAGACGGCGCGCAGGCGCGCATACGCCTCCGCCGTCCGCGCCGCGACGAGCACGCCGGACGTGCCGGTATCGAGCCGGTGCACGAGCCCGCCCTCGAGCGGCAGCCCGATCGCCGCTTGCGACGGAAAGCGCGCGACGAGCGCGTTCGCGATCGTGCCCCGTTCATCGGGGCGCAGCGGGTGACACGGCACGCCCGGCGGCTTCTCGATCGCGAGGAGCGCGTCATCCTCGTGGATGAGAACGAGCGGCGCGTCGGGCTCCGTGATGATCGTCCACTCGCCGCGTTCGTGCGGGCGCGGAAGCGTGATCGTCTCGCCGCCCGCGAGCGTGTCGCCCTTGCGCGCGGCGCGACCGTCGATGCGCACCGCGCCGGAGGCGATGAGGCGGGCGCATTCGGTGCGCGAGATCGCGGGGAAGCAGCCGGCGAGGAAGCGATCGAGGCGCGGGGCACCGCCCCCGTGCGCGCTCTCGATGTCGGGCGGCACCGCGAGCGTGATCTCGGTGTGCGCGGCGCTCCGCGCGCGCGCGGCGTTGTCCGCGCCGGTGCCGAGCGTCGCGTTCCTTTGTCTTTCGTCCGACCGTGTCATCGATCTCCGATTCGGGCTGCTTCGCGTCGCGTTGCGTCGCGTCACGCGGCGTCGCGTTGCGCTGGGAATGGAAGTCGCGCGCACCTCGCGGCCGCCATTCTACCCCGGCGCGTGCGGCGATGCCCGCGCCTCGCGCGCGATCGCACGGCGCGAAGCGTTGTTTGCTCCGACCACGGACGTTGGCGGTTGTCCGCACGCGCCGCGGACGCGCGACGCCACCGCGCGCGCGCCGCACTCGAATTTCATAGGGGATCGCGTCGCGCCCATCCGGCAAGACGATTGCTACGGCGCGAGACGCGGGCGAAGCGGAGCCGTCGGGTCGCGCGGAACAGGAGAGGGCGATGCTCGCAAGGGTCACGAGTGCGGCGTACACGGGCGTCGATGGCTTTCTCGTCGAGGTCGAAACGGACATCGCCCCCGGCATTCCGTATTTCTCGGTCGTCGGGCTGCCGGGCGCCGCCGTGCGCGAGAGCCGCGAGCGTGTCGCCGCCGCGATCAAGAACTCCGGTTTCGAATTTCCGGTGCGCAAGATCACCGTGAACCTCGCGCCGGCCGGCGTGAAGAAGGAGGGCGCGCGATACGATTTGCCGATGGCGCTCGGCATCCTGCTCGCGAGCGGCCAGATCAACGACGCGCAGCTCGAAGGCGTGGTAGCGCTCGGCGAGTTGTCGCTCGATGGCGCGTTGCGTCCGCTTGTCGGCGTTCTCGCAATGGCGCGCGCGGCGCGCGGCGCCGGTTGCCGCACGCTCCTCGTGCCGGCGATCAACGCGCTCGAGGCCGCGCTCGTCGAAGGCGTCCGCGTCTGGCCCGCGGCCACGCTGTCGGATGCGATCGAGCTTCTCGTCGGGGATCGCCGCGCGCGCCTGCGCGAGGTTCGCGGCGGCGTCGAGCCTCCGGCGCCGGCGCGGCGCGTCGGGCCCGATTTCGCCGACGTTCGCGGGCAGGAACACGCGAAGCGCGCGCTTCAAATCGCCGCGGCCGGTGACCACAACGTGCTCTTCATCGGGCCGCCCGGCACCGGAAAAACGATGCTCGCGCAGCGGCTCCCGGGAATTCTGCCGCCGCTATCGCGCGACGAAGCGATCGAGGTCAGCACCATCTACTCCGTGGCCGGCATGCTCCCCGCCGACGTGCCGCTCGTTACGACGCGCCCGTTTCGCGCGCCGCATCACACGATCTCGTGCGCAGGGCTCGTCGGCGGCGGCTCGACGCCGCGGCCGGGCGAGTTGAGCCTCGCACACCTCGGAGTTCTGTTCCTCGACGAGCTGCCGGAGTTCTCGCGCTCGGCGCTCGAGGCGCTGCGGCAGCCGCTCGAAGAAGGGCGCGTGACGATTGCGCGCGCGTCGCGCTCGCTCGCGTTTCCCGCGCGCGCGACGCTCGCCGTCGCGATGAACCCGTGCGTCTGCGGCCACCTCGGCGATCCGCGCCGCACGTGCCGCTGCAAGCCGAGCGAACTCGCGGCCTATCGCGGTCGCGTCTCGGGGCCGCTTCTCGACCGCATCGACATCCACGTCGAGGTGCCGCCTCTGCGATTCGAGCAGCTCGATACGGGAGGCGCCGATTCGTCGCCGCAGGTCGGCACCGCGACGCTGCTCGAGGGCGTGCTCGCCGCGCGCGAGCGTCAGGCGGCACGGAACGGCGAGGGCGTTCCCAACGCTCGGTTGACCACGCGCGAGATCGAGCGCCACTGCGCGCTCTCGCGCCGCGGCGCGCATCTGCTGCGCGAGGCGCACGAGCGGCTCGGACTTTCGGCGCGCGGCACGCATCGCGTGCTGCGTGTGGCGCGCACGATCGCCGATCTCGACGGCGCCGTCGCAATCGAAGAGGCCCACCTCGCGGGCGCGATTCAGTACCGCGCGCTCGACCGGCGATCCGAAGACTCGTAGTCCGCCGCCGCAAGTCCGCTCCGCAAGCGAACGCGGCCATCGCGATTTCTCGTTCGTGGCGGGTCGTTGTGCGCTCTCGGGACGGCCGCCGCGCGACGAATTCTGCTCGCCATCCCGCCCGGATGAACGCAGCAACCGCCTTAGATCTTGACAGCGCGTCGCCGATCTCTTAAAAATCTCCTTGTGCGAAATAGAGACTCAATCTCAATATCCCACGTCTTGTTCGTGCCGCCACCTTCCGGTATCGGGGACTCGCCCCGACGCGCCTGCGACCTACCTTCGCGAGAAAGGGTGTTTTCATGACAAGGAATCCACGCCGGACCAACGCGTTACTCCTGCTCACGTTCGTGGCCATGCTGCTGCCGGTGCCCGCGGTTTCCGCCAAGCAAGAGCAGCGGATGCGCGGCCGCGTCGTGGATTCGCTTTCCGGGCGGGGCCTCGAGGCCGCTCAAGTCGTCCTGCTTCCTTCTAAGAACGCGACGCTTACGGACGCGGACGGCGCGTTTACTATCAGAGTCCCGGAAGGCGCGAGCCAGCAGCTCTTCGTGCAGCGGCTCGGGTATGCGACTCGGACCGAGGATCTGCCGCTGGAGGCCGACTCATTGGTGCTGGCTCTGGAGCCGCAACCATCCGAGATGGCCGGGATCACCGTAGTCGGCGCCGGCGCCGGATCGCTCGCGCGTTTCCCCGGCGCGGTCGCCGTCATCGACAGCGCGGAGCTGCGCGCGACGCGCCCTCTAAGTGGAAACGAGACCTTCAAACTGCTCCCCGGAGTCCACGTTCAAGACGAAGAGGGTCTTGGTTTCCGCGCCAACATCGGCATTCGAGGGCTCGATCCTGATCGAAGCCGCACTCTCCTCGTGCTCGAAGACGGTGTCCCGGTCGCGCTCAATCCCTATTCGGAGCCCGAAATGTACTACTCGCCCCCGATCGAACGAATGGCGCGAGTGGAACTCGTGAAGGGGAGCGGGTCGGTCCTCTTCGGCCCGCAAACCATCGGCGGAGTGCTGAACTACGTCACCGCCGACCCTCCCGCGACCCCGGAGGGAAGGCTCGAGATGGTGGGCGGCAGAGGGACATCCGCCATCGGGCAGCTCTCGTACGGTGGAACCTGGAACGGAGCCGGCGTTCGCTTCGGTGCGCTCCGGCGCCAGACCGACGACATCCGCGGATTGCACTTCGACCAGAGCGACGTGACGGGAAAGACGACGATCCCTCTGGGAGACCGCGATGTGCTCGGGCTAAAGGTCGGCGTTTACGACGAATCGTCCAATTCGACCTACGTGGGGCTGACGGACTCGCTCTTCCGCGCGGATCCCCGCTCGTATCCGGGGAGCGATGATCGGTTGATCGTCCGTCGCTACAGCGCCTCATTGGCGCACGAGCGCAAGCTCCGCGATGCGAGTTCGATCCGGACGGTCGCCTACGCGTACCAGACCGCTCGCGATTGGAGCCGGCAAAACTACGGCTACAACTCGACGGGCAACGCGATCGTGTTTCAGAACAGCACGGGCAACCGCAACCGTAACTTCGAGGTGGTGGGGATCGAGCCGCGCGCCCGTTTGCGTCAGGGGTTCGGCGAGTTGGAAGCAGGCCTCCGCGTGCATTTCGAGCGCGCGTTCGACCAGCACGTTGACGGCGGCACGGCGACCGCTCGCAGCGGAGCGATTCGCGATGACGAGGTTCGCGAGGGGCGCGCGGTGGCGGCTTTCGCCCAGCAGCGGATCGACCTCGCGTCGCGGCTGCGGATCACGCCCGGGCTTCGGGCCGAGTACTTCACGTACGAGCGTCACATTCTCAGGACTCGCGTGCGACGCGAGGTGCTCGATGAAGAGGGGAACGTGATCGGTACGGTCCGGCGACCCGAGGACGTCGATCTGAAAAGCGGGGACCACGTGCTCGCGCTTATCCCGGGACTCGGCGTCTCCTGGTTTGCCGGGAGCCGAGCGACACTCTTCGCCGGCGCGCACCGCGGGTTCGCACCGCCGCGCGCGAAAGATGCGCTGATCTACGACGACGATGTGCTCCCGGTGGATCAGCAACCGGGCGATCCCGTCTCGCTCGATCTCGACGCCGAGAAGAGCTGGAACATGGAAGTCGGTATGCGGACGAATCCGTCGCCCCCCGTTTCATTCGATGCGACGGCGTTCTACCTGGATTTCACGAATCAGATCGTGGAGCCGTCGTTGTCGGCGGGTAGCGTGTCGCAGGCGGCGCTCGCCAACCAGGGAGCGACCCGCCACCGCGGAGTCGAAACGGCGGCCGGCGTCGACTGGGGCGCGCTCACGGGTGGCGGCGTCTCGCTGCGCACGGATCTGCGGTACACGTACTCCGACGCGCGGTTTTCTCGCGACCGACTCTTGGCCGTCGCGGCGGGGGACACGGTCAACGTGAACGGGAATCGGCTGCCGTACGCGCCCGTCCACTTGCTGTCGCTTAGCTCCACCGCGACGATGCCTGCGGGCGTGACACTCAAGGTCGACGGCGTTCGCGTGAGCGAGCAGTTCGCCGACAACTTCGAGACGCGCGACCCGACGCCCAACGGGCGAAACGGCGTTATACCGGCGCACACGGTCTGGAATGCGACCGCATCGTTTCGCATCCCCGGCACGCACGTGACCGCGGTTACGGCGGTGAAGAACGTCGCGAACAACGTCTACATCGCATCGCGGCGTCCCGAAGGGATCAAGCCCGGATTGCCACGCTTCGTGACGGCAGGTTTCGTCTGGGACTTCTAGGAATCTCGCTACTCGCGCATCGTCCGCTTCATCTCCTTGAGCACCGCTCCCGCGGCGTCGCCGATCGTGAAGAGCGACTCGAACTCACCTTCGACCGTCACGCGTGCACCCTCGCGCGGCGCGTCGGCGTCGCTGGTGATCACAGTCAGCATGCCCGTCCCGTCATCGACGTCGTACGAGCCTTTGCCGAACGCACTCATACTGTTCTCGACCGTTCCTTCGATCCGCACGGTCTTGTCGTTGTACTTGGACGAGTCGTCGAGGAGGGTCTTGATCGCGATCGTGTTCGACTTCTTCGAGGCGGCCGCGCTATCTGACGAGCCGGCGCAGCCCGCGGCGCAGGCGATGCCAACCAGAAACACAAAAAGTGTAGCGACTCGAATCCCGCGTTGAACTCGCATTGGTGACCTCCCGTTAGGGTTGTTTGCTTCATGTCCAGGCGCGCGGATAGAAGAAATCCGGCATTTCTTGCACGCGCGAGCATTCTGGCGACGCGCCCTTACAAGTTCTTTCACGGGACGCGGCGCTTCCGCGCTTACGGTTTCGTGTGCCGCAAGGACTGTGCCGCTGTGAACGGATGCGTGGAGGGAGAGCGAGCGCGTGAGCGGTCGAGCGCGAGCTAACGAACGAGGAGGATCTTGCCCGTGACGGCGTGGCCGTCCGCGGCGAGGCGGTAGAAGTAGGGGCCGGAGCCGAGTTCGCGGCCGCGCTCGTCGAGGCCATCCCACTGCGCCGAGCCCGAGCCGGAGAGTTGGTGCTGGTCGATGAGAGTCCGCACGCGCCGGCCCACGGCGTCGTAGATCGTCAGAACGATCCCGGCCGGACGCTGCAAGCGGTAGCTGATCGTCGTCGTCATTCCGAACGGATTCGGCCCGATCCCGACCGATTCGAAGCACTCCTCGTCGACGACGCCGGTGAGCCCGCCCGGCGTTCCGATTCCGACGCCGGTCGATGTCGCGTTGTTTCCGTGAATGCGCAGCGTCTGCCACGTCGGAGCGATCGGGCAGAGGACTCCCGCGTTCGCGCCGACGATTCGCATTTCGAGCGCCGCGTTATCGAGATTGATCGTGCCATCGGTGTGCCCGCCTTCGGCAACGGACATTGCCTTGCGAATCTCCCACGTGCCGGTCGATGACTCGAACTGCGCGACGACGTCGTTGCACGCGTCGTCGGGTGCGCCGATCGCACGAATCAGATTGAGATACGGCGGCGTCCACGTCGGATTGAAAGGCACGCCCCACATCGGGTCGTTCTCGCCGCACGGGAGATTTCCGCAGCACGGCGTGTTGCAGACCGTGCCGAGCGAGTCGTTCGCGTGCACGAGCACGCGCGCGCGGTCGCGCGGGTAGCGCAGCTTTTCCAAAAGCGCCGCGACGAATTCCTTGTTGATGTGATCGAAGTGGAAATGCGGAACCATGACCGTCAGCGCGACGAAATCGCGGTCGAGCCCGAACTCGTTGGTGATTACGCTGTCGACAAGTGCGGCGTCGAACACTCCGGTGCGCGCGGCGTCCTTCAGTGGCCGGTACGTGCGCACGTCGCTCGGACGTTCGGGGACGGGGCTGCGATCGCCGTAACCTGTGCCGAAAATCCAGACGCTGTCGGCGGTGCCCTTGACGACGTAGATGTTCGACGTGTTCACCACGCGGTCGCTCAGCGAGAGCGCGCTGTGGATGACGTAGACCTCGCCTTCGACGACGGTCTCGGCGCCGAGGACGAAGTCGCGTGCGTTCGCGACGGAGGCGGCGTGCGGGAACAAGAACGCGACCGGCGCAAGGATGCCGGCCAAAATGCGAAGCGCGAATCGAGGGGCGTTGTCTCTCATGGATGCGTTAGCTGAGGCGGATACTAACACGCGCGCCGCCGCCGCCGAAGCGAAGATTCGTGACGAGGAATGCACGCGCCCGCTCTTTGATCTGTCGCGCGCGCGGCGCGCACGCGTGGCGTTGACGCTCGCGAATCGCGGCACTAGAGTGTGCTCCGGCATCCGAGAATTCTCGCTCACACTCGCGAAAGGAGCACACCCATGCGTGGCCTGCCCGCTGTCACGATCGCCGTCGCTCTTATCTTTGCCGCCGCGCTCTCGGGCTGCGGCGGAAAAGTCGTATCGCGCGTCGAATCCGACGAGACGATCGATCTCTCCGGCCGCTGGAACGACACCGACTCGCGGCTCGTCTCCGAGGAAATGATCGCAGACTGCCTCGGGCGGCCCTGGCTCGAGCAATTTTCGTCGAGCAAGGGGAAGGGCCCGACGGTGATCGCCGGTTCGATCCGTAACAAGTCGCTCGAGCACATCGCCGTCGGCACGTTTCTCAAAGATATTGAGCGCGCGTTGGTGAACTCGGGATCGGTGCAGGTGGTCGCGTCGGCCGAGGAGCGCGGCGAGGTCCGCGACGAACGTGAAGATCAACGCGTCAACGCGACGCCCGAGACGCTCAAGCGAATGGGCCGAGAGGTCGGCGCCGACTTCATGCTGATCGGCGAGATCAACCAGATCAACGATAGCGAGGACGGGAAAGAGGTGCGCTTCTATCAGACGGATCTGTCGCTCGTGAACATCGAGACCAACGTCAAGACGTGGGTCGGACAAAAGAAGATCAAGAAGTTCGTCGCGCAGTCGAAGTACAAGGGCTAAGCGCCCGACCGCCGCGAATGCCCCGCAAGAACTCGCGATTGTGTGTGTGCCTGCTCGCGCTCGTCGTGGCGGGTTGCGGCTCGCACTCGTGGAACTTAGCGGCGGTGCGCACCGCGCTCACCGCCGGCGATGTCCCCGCGGCGGTCGCCGAGTTCGAGAAGCAGAAGCGAAACGGCGATGACCTTCTCTATCTGCTGGAGAAGGGCCACATGCTCCATCTCGTGGGACGCTGGGAAGAGAGCAACGCCGCGTTCGAGTCCGCCGAGTTGCGCGCCGAAGACCTCTACACGAAGAGCATCTCGCGCGAAGCCGCCGCGCTGATCACCTCTGATCTAGCGCTCCCGTATCGCGGCTCGCCGTTCGAACTCCAAATGGTCCATTACTACCGCGCGCTGAACTACCTCGCGCTCCGGCAGCCGGAGGAAGCGCTCGTCGAGGCGCGCAAGGCCAACGAACGGCTCGCGATCTACGCCGAGAAGAACGACAAGGGTGAGGCGGAAACGCTTCGGCCGGAGGCGTTCCTTACGTATGTCACGGGGCTTCTCTACGAGTCGGAGGGAGAGGCGAACGACGCGGCGGTCGCGCTGCGAGAGGCGCGGCGGCTCTACGAAGACGATGCGTCGCTCGGGCCCCGCGCGCCGAGTTGGCTCGCCGAGGATCTCTACGCCGTTGCGCGGCAGATCGGCCTCTCGGAGGTTGTCGAAGAGCTGAAGGCGGGCGATGCCGAGATCGCGCGCAAAGCGAAGCGCGGCGCCGAAAACAACGTGATCATCCTGCTCGAGTCGGGCTTCGTGCCGTTCCGCGAAGAGGTGAACATCACGCTGCCGATTTACGAGGAGGCGAAGAAGGGCGAGAGCGGCTTTTTCCTCGGAAATCCCGCTTGGTACCTCGACGAGTACGGGCACGACATCTACGCGTATCGCGCCGACCGCGTGAAGCTCGACCACGTGTTGCGATTCGCGTTCCCGTCGCTCGTCACGCCGCCGAGCGCCGTGGCGCGCTGCGACGTGAAAGTCTCGGGCGGGGCAAGCGTAGCGGCGGAGCCGGCGCTCGACCTCGCCGCGGCGGTGAAATCCGAGTTCGATCGGCGGATGCCGCGCGTGCTGCTCAAGACGATCGCGCGCGCCATCACGAAGGAAATCGCCAGGCGCGAGGGAAAAGAGAAAGACGTCGTGATCGGCTGGCTGGTGAACGCGGCGAACGTGGCGACCGAACGCGCCGACACGCGTTCGTGGATCGTGCTGCCATCGCGCATCGACATCGTCAAGACGAGCGCGCCGCCGGGTGCGCAAACGATCGAGGCGCACTTCCGCGACGCCGCCGGCAACGTGATCGAAACGATCACCGCCGATGTCGACGTCCTTGCGGGTCGAACAACGTTTCTCTCGCTCCGGTCGTTTCGATGAGCGCGATTCGGCGGCGCGGTCGCGATTGCCTTGGTCATCGACCCGGTTGATCGCGTGCGCGCGCACGTTTTCGCGTTTGAACGCTCGCGCGGAAAAATGCTAGCGTCTCGGCCGGATCGAGCCCACACACGCGCCCCGAAAGGCGCGCGATGAAGACTCATCTCGCATGAAAGGACGGGAACTCATGAGAATCGGTGTGAACGGCGAGCGCGGCGGCGCCCACGATGATCCGCGCGGACGGACGCGTCTTGCGTCGTGCGCGCTTTGCGGCGTGATTGTGTTCGCGTTACTCCTCGCAGGCGCGCCGGGCGTCCCTGTGCGCCAGGCGCACGCGGGCGATAAAGGCATGGCCTCGATCGGAAAGAATGCGATCTATGGCGCGTTGACGGGGCTCCTTTTGGGCGGTGTCGTGGCGCTCGTCTCCGACGAAGACAGCCGCGACGACGCGATTCGCTGGGGCGTCGTCATCGGCACGTTCGGCGGCGTCGCGTATGGAATCTACGACGTGAGCAAAGGAGACGATCAAGCGGTCGGTCCGGTCGCCGCGCCCGACGCGATCGCGCTCCAAATGACGAAGCCCGGCGTAATCGGTTCGGCGCGAGGCGCGCATTTCCGTCCGGCGTACGACGGCATGGCGCGGACCGCGGCGTCGCGGTAGCGGAGGGGGGCGATGATGCGCTGCGTCACGCTCGTCTCGCTCTTCTGGGTCGCAATCTCGTCGTCGATCGTGATGGCGCAAGACAAGCCCGACGAGAAGAAGCCGATCGTCCCCGGGCCGTGGAACCTCGGCGCGACGGTTGGGCTCAATCTCGCGCAGAGTGCGTTCAGCTCGAATTGGGCCGGCGGCGACAAGGGCTCGTTCGTGTGGGTCGCTCGCAGCGATCTGACGGCGGAGCGCCAGCTCAACATGAAGGTGAATTTGGCGAACACGCTGCAGCTTGCGTACGGGCAGACATCGCGCCAGATCACCGATCCGAACAACCCGAACGAAAACGTGTGGGATTCGCCGGACAAGACGACCGATCTGCTTCAGCTCGAATCGACCGCGCGCTTCACGCTGCAAAAGTTCGTCGATCCGTACCTGGCGTTCCGGTTCGATTCCCAGTTCGTCGATCAGACGAGCCCGTTCGGGAACATCCACTTCAATCCCGTACGGCTCAAAGAAACGGCCGGCGTCGCGCGCGTATTCGAGAAGACGGAGGATCGCGAGTTCATCTCGCGCTTCGGATTCGGTTTCCGTCAGATCGGGGGACGCTCGTTCGTCGACTCGACCGCCGAGGAGACGCAATCGAGTTGGACGAACGACGGCGGCTTCGAGTGGCAAACCGACATGACGCGCCCCGTTCTCGAGAAGCGCGTGCTCTACAAGGGAAAACTCCTCGTCTACCTGCCGATCTTCTACTCGAAGTCGGGGGATCTCGACGATTTCGACGCGGCGGCGATCGCGTTCGATCCGTCGCGCGAGGAAGTGGGCAACTTCTGGCAGTCGCCCGACGTGAACTTCCAGAACACGTTCACCGCGAAGATCACGAAGTACCTCAACGTCGATCTCTACTTGCAGTGGGTGTACGACCGCTACGACGAAGCGACGCCGGTCGATCTCTCGCGCGAGACGGGCGCGCTCATCGCGCAGGTCGATCGCGGGGTGCGCAAGAGGGGGCAATTCAAGCAGGTGCTCTCGCTCGGTCTCTCCTACGCGCTCTTCTAGGCGGCTGCCCCGCGCGTGGTGCGCGGAGCAGCCGCCGCGGGCGTTGCGCTACGCCTCGCCGCGCAAGAATCGCTCGACCATCTCTACGTCGCCCCGGCTCCCGATGTAGAGCCCCACGCGCTGATGCAGATCCGACGGCTCGATGTCGAGGATCGGCCCCGAACCATCCGAGCCGTAGCCGCCCGCCTGCTCGGCGATGAACGAGAGCGGATTCGCCTCGTACATGAGCCGCAGCTTTCCCTTCGGTTTCTCCGGATTCGAGTGATCCGCCGGATACATGAAGATTCCGCCGTAGAGCAAATTCCGGTGAAAGTCCGCGACGAGCGATCCGATGTAGCGCGATGAGTACGGCCGCCCGCTCGCCTTGTCGCGCGTCTTGACGTAGTCGACATAGCGACGCACGTCCGGGTGCCATGACGCCGTGTTCCCCTCGTTGACCGAGTAGATCTTTCCGAGCGGCGGCGTCGTGATGTTTTCGTGCGAGAGGAGAAACTCGCCGATCGTGGGGTCGTACGTGAATCCCGCCACGCCGCTTCCGGTCGAGTAGACGAGCATCGTGCTCGAGCCATAGACCACATAGCCCGCGCACTCGAGAACGCGCCCCTTCTGCAAGAGATCAGAGAGTTCGCCCGGCGTGCCGTCGGGGGACCGCCGCCGGTAGATCGCGAAGATCGTCCCGATCGCGACGTTCGCGTTGATGTTCGACGAACCGTCGAGCGGATCGAAGAGAAGGACGTACTTTCCCTGCGGATACCGAGCGGGAATCGCGATCGGATCGGCGGATTCTTCGGAGCCCATGACGCAGAGATGCCCCGAGTGTTCCATCGCGCGAACGAGCGTCGCGTTCGAGATTTCGTCGAGCTTCTGCACGCTCTCGCCTTGAATGTTGACCTGGCCCGTGAGTCCGAGCACGTCGAAGAGTCCGGCGCGCCGAACGGATGCGGCGATCGTCTTCGCCGCGTAGCCGAGATCGGAGAGCAGTCCGCTGAACGCGCCGGAGGCGCCCGGATGCTGGCGCTCCGTTTCGATGATGTGCCGGTTGAGCGTCATTCCTTTGTAGAACATGCCGTGCCTCCGCTCTGGTGGTCGCGCGCTACTCCGACAGCTCGAAGAGAATGCCGCCGGTGCCTTTGGGATGAATGAATGCGACACGCTTGCCGTCGGCGCCTGGACGCGCGGCGCGGTCGATGAGCGGAACGCCGTCCGCGGCGAGGCGGTCGAGGATCGCGTCGATGCCGCGCACGGCAAGCGAGATGTGATGGACGCCTTCGCCGCGCTTCTCGAGGAACTTCGAGATGGGGCTCGCGTCACCGAGCGGCTCAAGCAGCTCGATGCGGTCGTCGCCGACGACGAAGAGCGCCGCGCGCACGCCGTGCTCCGGAAGCGCCTCGACGCCGTGCGGTTCGACGCCGAGGATCTTGCGGAAGACATCGATCTGCGCATCGAGCGAGCGGACCGCGACGCCGACGTGATCGATGCCGCGCACTTCGCCGGCGGCGTGCGGCGAGTTGTCGGGCGCGTGGGTGCTCATATCGCCGCCTTCTCGTGGTACGTGCCGAATCGTTCGCGCAGGCGCGCCGAGATTTCGCCGAGCGTGGCGCCTGCTTTCACCGCGTCGAGGATGCGCCCCATGAGGTTTTCGCCCGTGCCCGCGGCGAGCGCGAGCGCATCGAGCGCCCCCGTCGTGCGCGCGCCGTCGCGCGCGGCGCGCCACGCGGCGACCCGAGCCTTCTGCGCGGCCTCCTTCTCGCGCCCGAGCGAAAACGCGGGGATCTCATCGGCACCGGCGGCGCCCGAACCTGGGCCCGCGCCCGCGGCTCCGCTTGCGCTCTTCGCGAACCGGTTCACTCCGACGACATCGATCTCGCCCTTCTCGATTGCGCGCTGGTAGCGGTACGCCGCGCTCGCGATCTCGCGCTGGAAGTAGCCCGCGTCGATCGCGGCGAGCACGCCGCCCATCGCGTCGATCTGGGCGATGATCGCGCGCGCGCGCGTCTCGAGTTCCGACGTGAGGCGCTCGACCATGAACGCGCCGCCGAGAGGGTCGACCGAATCCGTGATTCCGGTCTCGTGCGCGAGCACTTGCTGCGTGCGGAGCGCAAGGAGCGCCGCCTCCTCGGACGGAAGCGAGAGCGCCTCGTCGAACGAGTTCGTGTGGAGCGACTGCGCGCCTCCGAGCGCCGCGGCCATCGCTTGAAACGCGACGCGCACGATGTTGTTGCGCGGCTCCTGCGCCGTGAGCGTGCTGCCCGCTGTCTGCGCGTGGAATCGCAGCTTCAATAGAGCCGGGTCGCTTATGCCGTAGCGCTCCGAAAGAAGCCGCGCCCAGAGCCGCCGTGCCGCGCGGAACTTCGCGACCTCCTCGAAGAAATGGTTGTGCACGTTGAAGAAAAACGAGAGGCGCGATACGAACGCGCTCGGTTCGAGTCCCGCGCGACGGCCCGCGTCGACGTAGGCGAGCGCGTTGGCGAGCGTGAACGCGATCTCCTGCGGCGCGGTCGAGCCCGCCTCGCGAATGTGGTATCCGGAGATCGAGATCGAATTCCAGCGCGGCATTTCGCGAGAACAGAATCCGAACAAGTCGGTGACGAGCCGCAGCGACGGTTCCGGCGGATAGATGTACGTGCCGCGCGCGATGTATTCCTTGAGGATGTCGTTCTGCACGGTGCCGGTGAGTTTCGCGCGCGGAATGCCGCGTTCCTCGGCGGCCGCAACGATGAGCGCGAGCAATATCGGCGCGGTCGCGTTGATCGTCATCGAGACGCTGACCTTGTCGAGCGGGATGTCGCGAAAGACGAGCCGCATGTCGTCGAGCGTGGCGATCGCGACGCCGACGCGCCCGACTTCGCCCTCCGCCATCGGCGCGTCGGAGTCGAAACCCATTTGGGTCGGAAGGTCGAACGCGAGCGAGAGCCCCGTTTGCCCGCGCTCGAGCAGATAACGGAAACGCGCGTTGGTCTCTTCGCCGGTCCCGAATCCGGAGTACTGCCGCATCGTCCAGTGACGTCCGCGGTACATCGTCGGGTAGACGCCGCGCGTAAACGGCGGCTCGCCGGGGAATCCGATGTCGCGCGCGAAGTCGGCGAGCGCGATGTCGTCGGGCGAGTAGACGCGCTCGATCGGTGTTCCGGAGGGCGTAGCGAATGACGACTTTCGCTCGGGCGATTCGGCGAGCGCGTCGCGCAGGGTCGAATCTTCCCAGCGCTTGCGGACACCGGACGCCGGCGCGCCGTCGCTCACGCGGAGGCGCCCTCGAGAATGACGAGCGTCTCGCCCGAGTCGACGACTTGCCCCGCCGCGACACGAATCTCTTTGACGCGGCCCGCGCCTTCGGCGGCGAGCTCGTTCTGCATTTTCATCGCCTCGACGACGGCGACCGTTTGTCCCGCGCGCACCGAGTCGCCGACGGCGACGGGAATCGAAACGATCTTTCCGGGCATCGGGGATCGCACCGTTTCGCCGCTGGCGGCCTTGGCGCCTCCCGCGGCGAGGCGCGCGCGGAATCGCCGTACGTCGTCGATTTCGATCGGGATCACGCGGTCGCCCACGCGCAGCGCGGCGCCTCCCGGAAGCACACGCACGTCGAACGGGCGGCCGTTCAGCAAGAGCGAGTAACCACCCGCGCCATCGAGCGCGATGAGGTCGGCGCTCAATGTGGCGCCCCCGAGGCGCACAACGAAGCCGTTCGCGTCGCCGCCGGATTCGTGCGCACCGCCGCTTGTGCCGGTGCGGTTCGCCGTGCGCGCCGGCTCGATGGTGAACTCGTGAGTCGTCTTGCCGACCTTCGCGATCAGGTCCATCTCATCCTCGTTGCGCGCGTCACCCGGCGACCGGCTTTCTGAGCGCGAAGGTTCGCGCAGCGCGCCGCCACGAATTCGCCGGCACGCCGCGCCCCTCGTGCGCGCCGGCGCGATCCCCGTTCGCCGTCCCGCCGTTTGCCGCGCCGAGCGCACCGCCCGGCCCGCCGCCGCCGCGCGTTTTCGCGTGGTACATCACGGCCGCCGCGACGACCGCGGCGCGAACCTCATCGCTCTCGATATCGTCGCCGCGAACGGGGCGATAGCGTTCCTCGACGAACGCGGTCGAGAGATCGCCCTCACGAAACGCCTCGTCGCGCGCGACGAAGCGATGGAACGGGAGCGTCGTCGCGAGCCCGTCGATGACGTATTCGTCGAGCGCGCGCGCAAGCCGCGCGATCGCGCGCGGCCGGTCCTCGGCCCAGACGACGAGTTTCGCGAGGAGCGAATCGTAGAAGAGCGGCACCGTGTAACCTTCGTAGATTCCGGCGTCGTTGCGCACGCCGGGGCCCTCGGGGAGGCGGAGCGTGCGAATGCGCCCCGCGTTCGGAAGGAAGTTCTTCTCGGTGTCCTCTGCCGTGATGCGGCACTCGATCGACCAGCCGCGCTGTCGAAAATCTTCCTGGCGAATCGAGAGCACCTCGCCCGACGCGACTCGAATCTGCTCGCGCACGAGGTCGAGCCCCGTCACGAGTTCCGTCACCGGGTGCTCGACTTGGAGGCGCGTGTTCATCTCGAGGAAATAGAACTTGCCGCCGGGCTCGAAGAGAAACTCGACGGTGCCAGCGCCGACGTAACCGACCGCCTTCGCTGCGAGCGTCGCGACGCGGCCCATCTCGGCACGCAACTCGGGCGTCACGACAACCGACGGCGATTCCTCGATCAGCTTTTGGTGGCGGCGCTGAATCGAGCACTCGCGCTCGCCGAGGTGAATCACGTTGCCGTGCGTGTCGCCGAAGACCTGCACTTCGATGTGGCGCGGGCGCTGCACGTAGCGCTCGATGAAGAGATCGCCGCGACCGAACGCCGACGCCGACTCTTCCGTGGCCATGCGAAACGCGGCGTCGAGTTCGTCGTCGCCGCGGACGATGCGCATCCCTTTGCCGCCGCCGCCGTACGCGGCTTTCAACAGCAGCGGGAATCCGATCGAACGTGCGACGGCGTGCGTATCGGCGGCGGTCGCGACCGCGCCGCTCGAACCGGGAACGACGGGGACGCCCGCGGCCATCATCCGCTCGCGCGCCGCGGTCTTCGAGCCCATCACGCGCATCGCCTCCGCGGGCGGCCCGATGAAACAGACCCCCGCCGTCTCGCACGCCTCGGCAAACGCCTCGTTCTCCGCGAGAAACCCATAGCCGGGATGAATCGCGTCGGCGCCCGTGGCGCGCGCCGCGCCGAGGATCTTCTCGAAGACGAGGTAGCTTTCCCGCGGCGCGGGCGGACCGATCAGGACCGCCTCATCCGCCATGCGAACGTGAAGCGCGGTGCGATCGGCCTCAGAGTAGACCGCGACGGAAGGGATCCCCATTTCGCGCAACGATCGCATGATGCGCACCGCGATCTCTCCGCGGTTCGCGATGAGCACCTTTTTGATCGCGCGTTTCATAGCGGAATGTTCCCGTGTTTCTTCGGCGGCAGCGCTTGGCGCTTGTTCGCCAAGAGCGCGAGCGCGCGAATGAGCCGGCCGCGTGTCTCCCGCGGCTCGATTACGTCGTCGAAATAGCCGAGGCCCGCCGCGATGTACGGGTTCGCGAACTTTGCCTTGTAGTCGTCGATGAGTTGTTTGCGCGCAGCGTTCGGGTCGGCCGCGTCCGCGATTTCGCGCCGGTAGATGATGTTGATCGCGCCCTCGGGCCCCATCACCGCGACCTCGGCCGACGGCCACGCGAGATTGATGTCGGCGCGAATGTGTTTCGACGAGAGAACGTCGTACGCGCCGCCATACGCCTTGCGCGTGACGATCGTGAGCTTCGGCACCGTCGCCTCGCAATACGCATAGAGCAGTTTCGCGCCGTGTTTGATGATGCCGCCCCACTCCTGCTCCGTCCCCGGCAGAAATCCGGGTACATCCTCGAACGTGACGAGCGGGATATTGAACGCGTCGCAGAAGCGCACGAAGCGCGCACCCTTGATCGCCGACGCGATGTCGAGCACGCCCGCGAGCACCTTCGGCTGATTGCCGACGATGCCGACCGGCCGCCCGCCGAGGCGCGCGAACCCGACGATGAGATTGCGCGCGTAGTGTTCGTGGATCTCGAAGAAGTCGCCGTGATCGACGACGAGCTTGACAACTTCCTTCATGTCGTACGGCTTCATCGCGTCGTCGGGGATGATCTCGTTGAGCCGTTCCTCCGCGCGGTCAGGCGGATCGTCGTTCGCGGCGATCGGCGGATCGTCGATGTTGTTCTGCGGGAGAAAACTCATGAGCCGGCGAATCGACGCGAGGCAGTCGGCTTCCGATTCCGCGAGCACGTGCGCCACACCGCTCTTCTTGTTGTGCGTTTCGGCTCCGCCGAGATCTTCGAATGACACCTCTTCGTTCGTCACCATCTTGATGACGTCGGGCCCGGTTACGAACATGTGGCTCGTGCCGCGCACCATGAAGACGAAGTCGGTGATCGCGGGGGAGTAGACCGCGCCGCCCGCGCACGGCCCGAGGATCGCACTGATCTGCGGGACGACGCCCGATGCGAGCGTGTTCCGTAGAAAAATCTCCGCGTAGCCCGCGAGGCTCTGCACGCCCTCTTGAATGCGCGCGCCGCCCGAGTCGTTGAGCCCGATCACCGGGCAGCCGTTCTCGACGGCGAGATCCATGAGTTGGCAAACTTTTCGCGCGTTCGTCTCGCTCACCGTGCCGCCGAAGACCGTGAAGTCTTGGCCGAACACGAACACCGGCCGCCCGTCGATCATCCCGCTGCCGGTGACGACGCCGTCGCCCGTGACTTTCTTCTCCTGCATCCCGAAGTCAGCGCAGCGATGCGTGACGTAGACGCCGATTTCCTGAAAGGTGCCGGGATCGAGAAGAAGTTCGATGCGTTCGCGCGCGGTCAGCTTGCCCTGCTTGTGGAGTTTCTCGATTTTCTCGGCGCCGCCGCCTTCGGCGACGCGAGCGCGGCGCGCCCGCAAATCGTCGATGCGTTCGCGCGTCGAGGAGTGCGTCTTTGGTCTCGGCTCGTCCACGAGGGGTCTCCAGATTCGGCGGGAGGAGGGCGGCCGCGAACGAGCGACGCGCGATCGCGTCCGTGCACCACGTTCCGGCGCGATGAACATCCTAAGCGAACGCCTCTGCGTCGTCAACGAACGCGACGCGTTCGCGCGATCGTGAGTGTTGCATTCGGCGCAGAGGCCGGGTAGCCTTCGCAAGCTCAACTTCGATCTCTCGCCGCACCGCACCGGCTTCGCGCGCGGCCCGACTCGCCGAATCGAAAAGAGGACCGATGGACGACACTGTTTCGAACATCTTCGTGTTCCTGCTCGCGACCTTCCTCGGCCTCGAAGTGATTCGCCGCGTGACGCCGCTCTTGCACACGCCGCTCATGTCGCTGACGAACGCGATCTCGGCGATCACGATCGTCGCGTCGATTGGTCTGACCGGCGCCGAGCACGATCCGCTCACGACGGTTCTCGGAGCGATCGCGGTCGCGGCCTCGATGACGAACGTCGTCGGCGGATTCCTGATTACCGACCGGATGCTGAAGATGTTCCGCAAGCCCGGCGCCGAGAAACCGAAAAAATGAGGGAGTTGATCGTTCAGAGTTGCTACATCGCCGCGGCGGCGATGTTCATTCTCTCGTTGAAGTGGCTCAACTCGCCGAAGACGGCGCGGCGCGGAGTCGGCGCCGGCGAGTTGGGAATGCTCCTCGCTATCGGCGGCACGCTTCTTCAGCCGGCGATTCAAAGCTACACGTGGATCGCCGTGATGATGCTCGTCGGCGCCGCGATCGGCATCCCGATGGCGATCTTCATGCCGATGACCGCCGTCCCGCAGCGAACGGCGCTCTCTCACGCGTTCGGTGCGCTCGCGGCGGCTCTCGTCGGCGCCGCCGAGTACTACCTGCATAAGGACTCGATTTCACCGTTCATCATGGCCGCGCTCGGGATCGAGGTTCTCCTTGGCGCGCTCACGTTCACGGGAAGCTTGATGGCGTTCGGCAAGCTGCAAGAGATCCTGCCGACGCGCCCGATCACGTACCGCGGCCAGAACGTCATGAACCTCGCGATCCTTGCGATCGCGATCGGACTCGGCGTCTATCTGGTGATCGATCCGAGCGCCTCGCACCTCTTCCCGATCTTCATCGGGCTTTCGCTCCTCTTCGGCATCTTGCTGATCGTGCCGATCGGGGGCGCGGACATGCCGACGGTCATCGCGCTACTCAATTCCTATGCCGGCCTCTCAGCGGCGATGATGGGGTTCGTGCTCAATAACAAGCTCCTGATCATCGCGGGTGCTCTCGACGGTTCTTCCGGATTCATTCTCTCCGTTCTCATGTGCAAGGCGATGAACCGCTCGTTCACGAACGTTCTCTTCGGCGCGTTCGGACAGGTGCAGGCGTCCGCTGTCGCGGCGCAAGGCGACAAGACGGTGCGAAGCGCCTCCGCCGAGGATGCGGCCGAAATCATGGGAACGGCGCGCTCGGTCGTGATCATTCCCGGCTACGGCATGGCGGTCGCGCAAGCGCAGCACCGAGTGCGCGAACTCTACGAGGGGCTCACGAAGCGCGGCGTCGAAGTGAAGTTCGCGATTCACCCCGTGGCAGGTCGCATGCCCGGGCACATGAACGTGCTGCTCGCGGAGGCGGAGATCCCGTACGAGCAGCTGCTCGACATGGATGACGCGAATCCGGAGTTCCCGCAAGCGGATGTCGCGCTCGTCATCGGCGCGAACGACGTCACCAATCCGGCGGCGCGTCACGACAAGTCGAGCCCGATCTACGGAATGCCGATCCTTGATGTCGACAAGGCGCACACGGTGATGGTGATCAAGCGCGGCATGAGTCCTGGCTTTGCCGGCATCGACAACGAGCTCTACTACATGGATCGAACGCTCATGCTCTTCGGCGACGCGAAGCAAGTCGTGGGCGACGTCGTCAAGGCGCTGTCGGGCGGGGGCTCACCCCACTAACGCTGCGTTGCGGCGACGCGCGGCCGGGCGTTACTGGCCGCTGCCGCTTCCTCGCGCACGCAATTGTGCCCGCAGTTTCTCGAGCACGGGCCGCACGAGCGTCCCGACTCGAAACTCGTCGATGCGAATCGCCGCTTCGTACTCGGCGATCGCTTCGGCAAGTTGGCCCTGCATGCTGTGGCGGTCGGCGCGTAGAACGTGCACGAAGCCATTGCCGGGATCGAGCGTCGCGGCGGTGGCGAGCGCGGAGTCCATCGCCGCGTATCGCGCCGCCATCATGTGTGTGCGCGCGAGCTGCAGTGCGATCCCGCTCGACGGGTTCATCTCGAGCGATTGCTCGAGCACGTCGATCGCTTCGTCGGGGCGCTTCATCTGGTCGCACAACTGCGCGACGAGGCTCGCCGCGTCGAGGTAACCGGGGCATTCGTTCGACGCCTCCTTCGCCGTGCGGAGCGCTTCGTCGAGGCGATTCTCCTTCTGCAATCGGAGCGATGTCGTCAGCTTCTTGCTCGCGCGCATCATCGCTTTGATGTCGGGCAGGTTGCCGGTGTCGCGCGCGCCCGCGGAGTGAACGTAGCCGAGGGAGCGCAGGCGCTCCGCCTCTTCGTCGCTCATGTCTCGCGCGCCCGCGCCGGCGTCCGCGCCGGACCACGCGCCTCGCTTCGCGTCGAGGTCGCGCGCGAGTTCTTGCGCCTCGGGGCGGTCTTCGGAGGCGAGATTCTTGAGTTCACCCGCGTCGGCGACGAGGTCGTAGTACTCGGGCTCGGGAGCGTCGATGAACTTGTCTTCCACACGCCGCAGGCCATAGAGCGGGCTGCAGCGCGCGGCGTGGAACGCCATCATCGTCTCGATGTAGAGCGTGCGTCCGGGATCGTGTTGGGCGCGCACGAGACTCACGCCGTCGAGCCCCGCGTCGGGCTCGGGCGCGAGCCCGAGGAGGTCCTCGATCGTCGGCCGCAAGTCGACGAGGCTCACCGCGCGCTCGCGGTCGCGATACGCGCCCCGAAACAAGCTCGGACACGAAAGGATGAACGGGATCCGCATCGTGCTGTCGTAGACGAAGAGCCCATGCGTCGACTCGTCGTGCTCGCCGAGCCCTTCGCCGTGATCGGCGACAAGAACGATGAGCGTGCGGTCGCGCAGGCCTGTCGCATCGAGCTCGTCGAAGAGACGTTTGAGCGCCTGATCGATGTACGCGATCTCGGCGTCGTACGCACGCCCCGCGAAGCGCGGCAGATTGCCGAGCGGCGACGCGTAGGGAACGTGCGCGTCGAAATAGTGCAGCCACATGAAGAACGGCTTGCCGTCGCGCGCACCGCGCCGCCCGCCGAGCCACTGGAGCGCCGCACCCGTCACGGCGCCCGCCGAACGCTGATTGAAATCGAAGTTCGAAGGGAAGTAGCCGCCCTCTCCGACTTCGAAGTTGTAGACGTCGAAGCCCTGATCGAGGCCGAAGCGTTTGTCGAGAACGAAGCAGCCGACGAACGCGGCCGTTTCGTAGCCCTGCGACGAGAGGCGCTCGGCGAGCGTCGTGTGTTCCGCCGCCAAACGATACAGGCCGTTATCACGCACGCCATGTCGCGGCGGATAGAGCCCCGTCATCATCGACGCGTGAGACGGGAGCGTAATCGGCACCGGCGTGATCGCGTTCTCGAATTGAAAGCCGCGCTCGGCGAGGGCGTCGATGTTGGGAGTTTCGGCGGCTGCGTATCCGTAAGTGCCGAGATGATCGCGGCGCACCGTATCGAGCGAGATGAAGAGCAGGTTGTACCCGGCCGCGGCTCCCGGCTGCACCACGCTCGGAAGGTCCGCGAACTTCTCGCCGCCGCGCTTCTGCGCGAGCATGGCGATCGCGAGCGCGACGAGGAGAGCGCCGCCGGCAGCCACGCCGATCGCGCGCTTGGAGCGTGATTGCGATCGTCGCTGGCTTGCGGATTTCGGAGGCGGGCTCGCGAGCTTTTGCTTCGTCATCGGCGGATTTGTAGCACGCGCGGCCGCCGCGCTCAAGCTAACGACGTTCGCCGCGGCGCTCTCGCGTCCGCTCGCTTCGTCGCGCCGCCGTCTCGCGGCCGTTTGCTTGACGCTCTCCGAGCGATGCCATACTCTGATCCGTCGATTCTCGCGTGCGCCCACTTCGTTCGAGAGGAACTCGTCGCCTTCGTGTCGCGTCCCGTCGTCATCGTCTCCGCAGTGCGAACACCAATGGGGAAGTTTCTCGGCGGACTCTCGTCGCTCTCCGCGGCGGACCTCGGCGTTGCGGCGATGCGCGAGGCGATCGCGCGCGCGCGCGTCGCGCCGCGAGACGTCTCCGAGGTGCTCTTCGGGAACGCGCGGCAAGCCGGCGGCGGACCGAACGCCGCGCGCCAAATCGCCGTGCGCGCCGGACTCCCGGTCGAGACGCCCGCGTGCACGATCAACATGGCGTGCGCGTCCGGCATGAAGGCGCTCTCGCTCGCGGCGAGCGCGATCGCGCACGGCGAGGCCGACATCGTCGCGGCCGGCGGCGTCGAGAGCATGAGCCGCGTTCCGTATCTTCTCGATCGCGCGCGCGCCGGCTACAGAATGGGCAGCGGCGAGGTGATCGACGGGATGTATCGCGACGGCTTTTTTTGTCCTCTCGCGCAGCAGGTGATGGGCGACACGGCCGAGAATCTCGCGGCGGACTACGGCATCGCGCGCTCGGAGCAGGACGCATTCGCGCTCGAGAGCCAACGCCGCGCGGCGGTCGCGATTCGCGAGGGGCGCTTCGAGCGCGAGATCGTGCCGGTGGAGGTTCCGGGCTCGCGCGGCGACGTTGTGCGCATCGCGGCCGACGAGCATCCGCGGGCCGACACGACGATCGACGGGCTCGCCAAGCTGCGCGCGGTGTTTCGCGAGGGCGGCTCCGTCACGCCCGGCAATTCGAGCGGGATCGTGGATGGCGCGGCGGCGCTCGTTCTCGCCGAAGAGGGCGCGGCGCGGCAGGCGGGGCTTCCGGCGCGCGCGCGCATCCTCGGCTGGGCTGCCGCGGGTGTCGAGCCGCGCGTCATGGGCATCGGCGTTGTCCCCGCGGTCAAGCGCCTTCTTGCGGCGACGGGTTTGGCGCTCGATGATTTCGATCTCGTGGAGATCAACGAGGCGTTCGCGGCGCAGGTGCTCGCGGTGTTGCGCGATCTTCCGATGGATCGCGAGCGCGTCAACGTCAACGGCGGCGCGATCGCGCTCGGCCACCCGATTGGCGCGACCGGCGCGCGGATCGTCGTCACGCTCCTGCACGAGATGGAGCGTCGCGGCGCACGTCGCGGACTCGCAACGCTGTGCGTGAGCGGCGGACAGGGAATGGCAATCGCTCTTGAACGCATCGATTCGCAGGCGCGATCGTGAGCGGGGCAGCGCGCGCCAACTCGTGCAGCACGGAGGAGTGATGGAGACGATGGAAAACATTCGACTCGAAAAACGAGACGGCGCGGCGTGGGTGACGGTGGATCGCCCCAAGGCGCTCAACGCACTCAACCGCGCGACGATCGCCGAGATGTCGCAGGCGTTCGACGAGCTGCGCGCGGACCGCTCGATCGGCGTGATCGTCGTCACGGGCGGCGGCGAGAAGGCCTTCATCGCGGGCGCCGACATTTCCGAACTCGCGGAGGAATCGCCCGCGAGTGCGCGCGAGAACTCGCTCCGCGGCCAGGCGATGTGCCGCGCGATCGAGGAGTGCGGCAAGCCGGTCATTGCGGCGATCAACGGGTTCGCGCTCGGCGGCGGGCTCGAGGTCGCGCTCGCGTGCCACATTCGCATCGCGTCGGAAAACGCGCGCCTCGGTCTTCCGGAGGTCGGTCTCGGCATCATCCCCGGGTACGGCGGTACGCAGCGGCTTCCGCGCATCGTCGGCAGCGGCGTCGCGATCGAAATGATCGCGACGGGACGCCACCTCTCCGCCGCAGACGCTCTTCGCGTCGGGCTCGTGAATCGCGTCGTGCCGCTCGCCGAATTGCGTGCTGCCGCCGAATCGATCGCGGCCGAGATCGTGAAGAACGGGCCGCTGGCCGTGCGCGCCGCGCTCGGCGTATCGCTCGCGGGGCTCGAGGGAACGCTGCGCGAAGGGACGGCGCGCGAGGCGGAGGCGTTCGGCCGCATCTACGAAACCGCGGACCTGCGCGAAGGCCTCGCTGCGTTCCTCGAAAAACGCAAACCGAAATTCGTTGGTGAATAGCATTCCGCTGCGACAGCGCAGAAGGAGCACGTGATGGGTTTGTCGAAGGAGATCGTGATTCTCGGCGGGGCGCGAACGCCGTTCGCCGAATACGAAGGCGGCAAAACGGGGCGCGGCGAGATGGGCGGGCGGCTGAAGCATCTCACCGCGAACGACCTTGGCGCGCACGCGGCGCGAGCGGCGCTCGAGCGAACGGGCGTAGCGCCCGGGCACGTCGACCACGTTGTGTTCGGGAACGCGCTCCAGACGAGCGCGGACGCGATTTACGGCGCGCGGCACGTCGGGCTCAAGGCGGGCGTGCCGATCACGACACCTGCCATCACCGTGAATCGCATCTGCGGCTCGGGGATTCAGGCCGCAGTGTCGGCAAGTCTCATCATGCTCGCGGGCGACGCCGAGGTCGTGCTCGCGGGCGGCATGGAAAGCATGAGCCAAGCGCCGCACGTCATTCGCGGATTGCGCGGTGGGCTCAAACTCGGGCAAGGCGCGCTCGAGGACTTGCTCATGGCGTCGCTATTGGATCCGTACTGCGGCTGCTACATGGCGAACACGTCGGACAATCTCGCGCGCGAGCACAATATTTCGCGCGAGCAGCAGGACGCGTACGCGCTCGAGAGCCAAGCGCGCGCCGCGCGTGCGAAGGAGCGCGGCGTGTTTCGCGAGGAGATCGCGCCGATCGAAGTGAAGGATCGCAAGGGTGTCGCGGTGATCGACGATGATGATCACATGAAGCCGGACACGACGATCGAGGGGCTCGCGAAGCTTCCGACTGCGTTCGGCAAGGAGGGTTTCGTCACCGCGGGGAACGCGAGCGGCATCGTCGACGGCGGGGCGGCGCTCGTGCTCGCGACGCGCGACGGCGCGCGGCGCGCGGGCGCGCAGCCGATCGGCCGCGTCGTCTCCTGGGGAATCGCCGGAGTCGAGCCGCGCCTTATGGGCATCGGCCCCGTTCCCGCGATCACGATGGCCGTCGAACGCGCGGGGCTTTCGCTCGGCGCGATCGATCTGTTCGAGATCAACGAAGCGTTCGCGGGGCAGTATCTCGCCGTCGAGAAGTCGCTCGGTCTCGACCGCGCGCGCGTCAACGTCAACGGCGGCGCGATCGCGATCGGCCACCCGCTCGGCGCGACGGGCGCGCGGCTTCTCCTGACGCTTCTTCTCGAGTTGCGCCGCTCGAAGCGCCGCTACGGCGTCGCGTCGGCGTGCATCGGCGGAGGCCAGGGCATCGCAATGGTCGTCGAGGCGCTCGCGTAGATGGATTTCTCGTGGTCGGAAGAACAGGAGATGGTGCGCAAGATGGCGCGCGAGTTCGCGGAGGAGATTCGCGAAGAGGCGCGCGCTGCCGAGGAGGAGGCGCGCTTCTCGCACGATATCACGCGCAAAATGGGGGAGATGGGTTTCCTCGGCATGACGGTCCCCGAGGAGTACGGCGGATTCGGCGCGGGATACCTCTCGTACCTCGTCGCGCTCGAAGAGATCACGAAGGTGAGTCCGCCGCAGGGAATGACGATGGGGTTGCACAACTCGCTCGTCGCCTACCCGCTTCTCGTCTTCGGCACCGAGGCGCAGAAGCAGAAGTATCTTTCGCCGGTCGCGAAGGGCGAAAAGCTCGCGGCATACGCGCTCACAGAACCCGACGCCGGCTCCGACGCGGCGAACCAACGCACGCGCGCCGAGCGCACCGACGGCGGCTGGAAGATCACCGGCTCGAAGATCTTCATCACGAACGGCGCCGTTGCGGACATCGTTCTCGTGTGGGCCGTCACGAAACCGGGCGAACGTGCGCACGGCATCTCGTGTTTCATCGTCGAGTCGTCGTGGCCGGGCTTCCAGGTCGGCGCGGTCGAGACGAAGATGGGTCTCGCGTCCTCCCCGACGACGGAGCTTTCCTTTGACGGACTGATGGTCCCCGGCGAGAATCTGCTCGGCGTCGAGAACGAGGGTTTCCAGGTCGCGATGGCCACGCTCGACGGCGGGAGGATCGCGGTGGCGGCGCAGTCGTGCGCGCTCGCGGAGGCAGCGCTCGAGAAAGCGGTGTGCTACGCGAAGGAACGCGTCCAGTTCGGCAAGCCGATCGCGCAGTTCCAAGGGATTTCGTGGATGCTCGCCGACATGAAGGTCGATCTCGAGGCGTCGCGCCTGCTCGTTCAGCGTGCGGCAACGCTGCGCGAACGCGGCGAGCCGCACACGCTCGAGGCGGCGATCGCGAAGCTTCACGCGACGGAGATGGCGACACGCGTGACCGGAAAGGCGATTCAGATCCACGGCGGCTACGGCTACATGCGCGAGTACGGCGTCGAGGCGTTGTACCGCGCGGCGAAGGCCGCCGAATTGTTCGAGGGCACATCCGAGATTCAACGAACCATCATCGGCCGAACACTGACGAGGTGACGCATTGATTTCTTACGACGTGCTCGTAATTGGCTCGGGACCGGCGGGTCATAAGGCGGCGATTCGCGCGGCGAAGTCGGGCAAGAAGGTCGCGGTGGTCGAGCGAAAGATCTGCGTCGGCGGCGTGTCGGTCAATACGGGCACGATTCCGTCGAAGACGTTCCGCGAGGCGGTGCTCTACTTGAGCGGATTCCGGCAGCGAGCCGTCTACGGCCAGAGCTACACGCTGAAGAAATCGGTGACGATCGCGGACCTGAATCAGCGGGTGCAGCACGTCGTCAAGAACGAGGTCGAGGTGCTCAACGCGCAGTTTCGCCGCAACGGCGTCGATGTCATCCCCGGCCGCGCGTCGTTCGTCGATCCGCACACGATCAAGGTCGACGGGGCGGACGGTGCGATCGAAATCGCCGCGGCGACGATCATTCTCGCGGTCGGCGCGCGCCCCGCGCACTCCGATAGCTTCGCGGTCGACGGCGAAACGATCGTCGACACCGAATCGTTCTACGCGATGCCGCAGCTTCCCAAGACGTTGATCGTCGTCGGCGGCGGCGTCATCGGTGTCGAGTACGCGACGATGGCGGCCACCGTCGGCGTCGCCGTTACGGTCATCGAAACGCGGCCAACAATTCTTGATTTCATCGACCGCGAAGTTGTCGAAGCGCTGACGTACCACATGCGGCAGGCGGGCATTACGCTGCGCCTCGGCGAAGAAGTGACCGACGTGAAGAGAACGCCGTCGGGAAAGGTCGCGGCGATTACGAAGAGCCACAAGGAGATCGCCGCGGATGCCGTGCTCTACGCCGTCGGCCGCCAGGGAAACACGGACGGGCTCGCGCTCGAGAACGCGGGTCTCGACGCCGACACCCGCGGCCGCATCGCCGTCAACGAACACTTCCAGACGAAAGTGCCGCACATCTACGCGGTCGGCGACATCATCGGATTCCCGAGCCTCGCGTCGGTCTCCTCGGAGCAGGGGCGCCTTGCGGCGTGCCACGCCCTCGGCATCGCAACGCGCGGGCTTTCGTCGCTGTTTCCGTACGGCATCTATACGATCCCGGAGATTTCCTACGTCGGTTCGACGGAGGAGGAACTCACCGATGCGGGTATTCCCTACGAGACGGGAATCGCACGCTACCGCGAGATCGCGCGCGGGCAGATCCTCGGCGACGACGCGGGACTTCTGAAACTGCTCTTCCATCGCGAGAAGAAGACGCTCCTCGGCGTTCACATTATCGGCGAGGGCGCGAGCGAACTGGTTCACATCGGGCAAGCCGTCATCGCGTTCGGCGGCACGATCGATTATTTCGTCGACACCGTCTTCAACTACCCGACGCTTGCGGAGTGTTACAAGGTCGCCGCGCTCGCGGGGGTCAATAAACTCGCCGCCATGTCGTGATCGTCCCGGCGCGGCGCGCCGCAACGTTCAACAGAGGAGTTTCATGTACACGTTTGCCGTGATCCCCGGCGATGGCGTCGGGGAAGAAGTCGTTCGCGAAGGACTCAAGGTGCTCGACTGCGCGGCGTCGCGCTTCGAGTTTCGTTATGAACTCGTGCGCTATCCGTTCGGCGCCGACCACTATCTCGCAACCGGCGAGACGATGCCGGAGAGCGTTTTCGACGAAGTGCGGCAGATGAACGCCGTCTATCTCGGCGCCATCGGCGATCCGCGCATCGAGGTCGGGTTCCTCGAGCGCGCGATCATCGCCGGCCTCCGATTCCGGCTCGACCTCTTCGTGAATCTGCGTCCGATCAAACTCTACGCGGCGCACCTGACGCCCCTGAAGGACAAGGGCCCGGAGCACATCGATTTCGTCGTCGTGCGCGAGAACACCGAGGATCTCTACACGGGGCTCGGCGGCATCTTCAAGAAGGGGACCCCGGACGAGGTCGCGATCGGCGAGATGATCTTCACGCGCAAGGGAGTCGAGCGCGTGATTCGCTACGCGTTCGAGCTCGCTCGCGCGCGCGCGGCGTCGCGCGGCGATGGACCCAAGAAGGGGATGGGCGCGAAGCTAACCCTCGTCGACAAGGCGAACGCGATTCGCATCATGGATATCTGGACGCGCACGTTCGAGGAAGTCGGGAGCGAGTATCCCGATGTCGAGCGCGATCACAACTACGTCGACGCGTGCACGATGTGGATGGTGAAAAATCCCGAGGTCTACGACACAGTCGTCGTGCCGAATCTCTTCGGCGACATCATCACGGACCTCGGCGCGATGCTGCAAGGCGGCATGGGGATCGCCGCCAGCGGCAACATCCACCCGGGCCGCGTCTCGATGTTCGAGCCGATTCACGGTTCGGCCCCGAAATATCGCGGGAAGAACGTCGCGAATCCGCTCGCCGCGATCGCCGCGGTGCAGATGATGCTCGACTACGTCGGGGAAACCGCGGCGTCGTGCGCGATCGAGGACGCGATCGCATCGCTTCTCTCGTCCGGCAAGATTCCGTCGCTCGCCGCGGGAGTGCTGAAGACATCGGAGATTGGCGACCTCGTCGTGAAGGAGTTGAGCGCGTAGCGCAAAACTCGCGCGCCGCTTTTTCTCTACGACCCGAATTGGACGCATGCTAGACTGCCCGGCAACTTTGTTGCGCGCGTCTTCCGATTCCGCTCCCCGGCGTGTTCTCGGGAGGCGGGTTTTCACGACCCCGCAGGCGCGACGGATGCCGCGTGATTCGAGCGGCGCGTTCGATCCACCAGCGAACCGAGGCGTGTCCAACAACTCGGTCGGCACGGCAACCAGCCCGGAGAGGAGAGTCCGATGAAGCTCGCGCATTCCCGCAAGATCGCAGTCGCCGCGCTTTGCTTGGCGCTCGGCGCGTTCAACACGGTTTCTTTCGCAAAGGATGAGCACTCGCACGGCAAAGGGCACGGCGACCACGCTCACGGCGACCACGCTCACGGCGAGCACGCGGGCGGTGCCGGGCACGAGATGGATCCCGCGGCGATGGAAGCGTGGGCGGCCGCGGCGACGCCGGGCCCACAGCACGCCGGGCTCGCGTCGCGCGTCGGACGCTGGAACGCCGAGGTGAAGTCCTACTGGATGGATCCAAATCAGCCGGTCGTGAGTGCCGGAACCGTCGAGTACTCGATGGAACTGGGAGGCCGTGTCCTCAACGGCGCCCACAAGAGCGAGATGATGGGCATGCCGTTCGAAGGCCGCAGCATCGATGGCTACGACAATACGAAGGGGTCTTACTGGTCGATCTGGCTCGACAACATGGGCACCGGCTACATGATGTGCACGGGGAATTTCTCCGCCGACGGCAAGACGGGCACGTTCAAGGGAACGTCGTGGGATGCGATGGCCGGCAAGGAAGTGACGTACAAGCTGATCACGAAGATCATCGACGCGAACAAACACGTCTTCGAGATGTACGCGATCGACGGCAAGAACGAGATCAAGCAGATGGAGATCACGTACACGCGCGGATAACCCGCGCGTCCGCGCCGAACGGGCGCGCGTTTCACACAATTCGGGAGAGCGCCTCATGCGGAATTCGCCGTTGTTGTCGTTGGTCGCCGCGCTTGCGGTCGCAGGGCTTGGATGCTCCGGCGGCGGTTCATCCTCGTCACGCAGTGAGGCGCTCCCCGCGTACTACCCGGCGTCGCAGCTTCAGCGCTACGTCGCTCTGAACGACAGCGGCTATCAGCACCTGCGAGCCCAGCGTGCGGACGAAGCGATCGCGGTGTTTCAGCGGCAGCATGAAATGATTCCGACCGGACGCCTGGGAGCGATCAACGTTGCGCGGGCGTACGCATCGAAGGGAAACGTCGAGGAAGGAATCCGCTGGATCGAAACCGCGGTGGCGGCGGGCTGGGACGATTCCGCGCAGCTCCGCGAGGATCCGGCGCTCGCGCCCTTGCGTTCGGACGCGCGTTTCGCCCCGCTCGTGGATCGCGTCGACGCCGCGCTTGCCGAGCGTGAAGCAGTTTTCGCGAAGGGATTGCCGGAACACGATTCCAAGTCGGTCGCTCTGGCCGATGCCGCGGCGCTAAAGGCGTGGTCCGACTCTCTCGGAAATCAGCTCGTGATCCATGGCCGCACCGTTTGGTTCAACTGGCAGTTCACCGCCGCGCGCATGGACTTCGAAGCGCGCCAGCTCGCAGCGCGGCAGAAGCTCGCCGCCGGCGACCCGACATTCGACTACGGGCTGGAACGCGTTCGCGCGATCTCGCGTCTGCGGTCGCCCGAGGAGCCGTGGGGCGCCGTCGCGAAGGGCGTCGCCGCCGAAGTCGATCGCTACCTCGCCGGGACGCCGACTGCCGACGGGCGTGTCGAGGCGCAGTACCGCGCGGGCGTCGCGGCGCTTTGCGAGCTGGGGCCCGTGACGGCGCCGGCGCCGGGGTGGACGGAGGCCGCGGCGCGCGCGCGCGCACACTTCGCGCAAGTCGGCGAATCGACGCGATTCTTCGGCGCGACGACGGCGTGGCTCCTGTGGGCGGATCTCGTCGACGCGGGCGAAAACGCGAGCGGCGTCTTGCCGCGAATTCGCGTGTTCGCCGAGCAATTCAAGGGCGACAGGGCAGCGATGGAAATCGCCGACGCGAAGTTCAAGCGCGAGCTTTTCGTTTCGCTCTGGCCGATCCCGTTTGCCGCCGTCGACCTCGACGACAAACCGGTCACGCTCGACGATTACAAAGGGAAGGTGCTCCTTCTCGACTTCTGGGCGACTTGGTGCGGCCCGTGCCGGCAGGAACTCCCGCATCTGCGCGATGCTTTCGCGCAATTTCACGAGCGCGGGTTCGAAATTCTTTCGGTGTCGCTCGACTTCGCCGATCGAACAACGGTCGCGGATTATCGCGCGTGGACGGAAGAGAACGGCATGCGCTGGCGTCACGTCTACGATCAGAAGGGTTGGCAGAGTCCGCTCGTCTCCGCGTTCCGGATTCAGGGGATCCCGTTTCCGCTGCTGATCGGTCCGGACGGAGACATCATCGCGATGCACGGCGAATGTCGTGGCGAAAACCTCAAGCGAGTCATCGACCGCGCCCTGACGGAACTGGGCGCATAGGGGAGGAGCCGCCGGCAAGCAAACCGACTTCGCATCGAAAGAAATCTTCACATCCGCGCAAGAAAACCGCTTGACAGCGATTTTCTCCCTCCGATAGACTGCGCCGCGTGGGGAAAAGTGGTAGAAACAAGCACGGACCACTCGATCCCATCGGCTCCCTTCACAACACATAGTTAATACAAGGCTTTAATCGAAACCCTGGGCGGGTCATGGCGAGATTCTTCGGCTCCGATGAGGCCACCGTTGACGAAAAGGGACGTTTTCCTTTGCCCGTCAAGTTTCGCCGCACGCTGGAGACGATCGAAGGCTTCTCGTTTCACCTTCAGCCGGGGCTCCAGGGGGAGATTCTCGCGATCCCCTCGGAGTACTTCGAGACGATCGACGAACGGCGCGCGGACCTCGATCCCAACAATGTCGACGATCGCGCGGCGGCCCAGGTGTACGGCGAAATCGAGTCGTGCGCGCTCGACAAGGCTGGACGCATGACCATTCCGCCGCTCATGCGATCGCAGTTCGGAATTGATGGCTCGGTGATCGTTAGCGGAGCCGGGCCTTGGCTTTTGATCTGGAAGAAGGCCGTGTACGAGGCTCGCACGGCGTTGGACCGCGAGAAGGCTCTGGCGGCGTCGAGCCAGCGAAAGCTGCGGGCTCCGGCACCTCCGGCGGAGGCATAGCGACGGCTTATCACATCCCGGCTCTGCTCGAAGCGGTGATCGAGTACATCGAGCCTCGGCCCGGGAAGAGATTGATCGACTGTACGGTCGGCGGCGGTGGACACATGGAAGGGATGGCGCTTGGGATGGCGGGAGAGGGGCTGATCCTCGGTATTGATCGGGACCCCGAGGCGATCAACGCAGCGCAGACACGGCTGGCTTCCTTCGGGAACCTGGTCCGCTTCCGCTGCGGCCCCTTCTCCCGTCTGAAAGAGCTGGCAAACGGGGAGGGTGTCTCCGCCGCCGACGGAATTTTGTTCGACTTTGGAGTTTCGTTCGCGCAAATCGACCGCGCGGACCGGGGCCTAAGCTACCGAGCCGACGGGCCGCTCGACATGCGCATGGATCCGTCGCGCGGAGAACCCGCGAGCGAATTGATCGCGCGCCTCACCGAGGCGGAGATCGCCGACATCCTGCACCGCTACGGCGACGAGCCGCGCGCGCGCGCCATCGCGCGGCAGATCGCTCGCGCGCCGCGCCGCCCGCGGACGACAGCCGAACTCGCCGCGCTCGTGATACGAGTCGCACCGCGTCCCCCCGAGAAAACCCTCTCCCGCGTTTTCCAAAGTTTTCGCATCTACATCAACCGCGAGATCGAAGAGATCGAAGAGGCGCTTCCCGCCGCGCTCGATCTGTTGGCGCCCGACGGCGTGCTCGTGACGATCGCTTATCACTCGCTCGAAGATTCCGTCGCGAAGACGTTTTTCCGAAACGAGGCGAAGGGCTGCATCTGCCCCCCGGGATTTCCGGAGTGCCGCTGCGAGCATTCGCCGCGCGTCGAACTGTTGACCCGGCGGGCCGTGAAGCCGTCGGAAGAGGAGGTGAGTCGAAACAGACGATCCCGGAGTGCCAGGCTGCGAGCAGCCAGGCGTCTCCGCAACTCATAATCCATCACGCTTTCTGGGTGAAGCCATGCGTTATCTCCCGCTTCGTTTCGTTGTTGGCTCTCGACTTCCGATCCCGTTTGCACCGTTCCGCGGGGTTGCCCGCCGCCTCTACGTCATCGTCGGATCGATCACACTCCTCGTCGTCACGCTCGTCACCGGTATCTGGCAGAAGAATCAGATCGACGCGATTCTGCGAAGGATCGACGGCCTCGAGCGCGAACGGGGCGTACTCCTCGTCGAGATCGAGCAAGAAGAGATGGAGATCGCGCGACTGGCTTCGTACGACTGCATCGTCCCGCGCGCCGAGAACGAACTCGGGATGATCGTCATGGCGTCGAGCGAGCAGGCGTTTCTTCCTCTGACGGCGCCGATGCCGGAACCCGCGCCGCCGCTCGAAGGTCACCTGCAGCAGTTCGTCGCGTCGCTTTCGGGCGCGGTCGACTTCGTCCTGCCCGGAACATCGACGGCGAAGGAAAAAGAAGGCGAGTCGCGCGAGTGAATCTCTTCGCGTCGCTGCGCGGGCCGAGCCGCAAGGGCGAGCGGCGCATCTTGTTCGTGTGCTGCGTCGGCTCCGTCGCGCTCGCGTGGGTCGTCGCGCGTCTCTGGGAGATTCAGATTGCACGCGCCGACGAGTACGCCGCGCGCGCGCGCGAGCAATACGAGGATCGCGTCGAGATCCTCCCGGACCGCGGGCGCATTCTCGATCGCTATGGCGATCCGCTCGCGGTGAGCGTCGAGCGCGCCGACGTGCTCGCGTACCCGCGCTGGGTCGCGGAACCCGCCGCCGTCGCCGCGACGCTCGCGCGATTCATCGACACGCCGGTCGATCGCATCGAAGAGATGCTGACCTCGGGAAAGGGGTTTCAGCGCATCAAGCGCGAGGCGACGGTCGAGGTCGGCATCGCGATCGATAGCCTCAACCTGCCGGGGATCGATGTCGCGCAGGGAAAGAAACGAATCTATCCCGCCGGTGATTGTCTCGCGGAGGTCGTCGGAAAGACCGACACCGAGCAGAAGGGAATCGAGGGGATCGAGCTTTCGTACGACAAGCTGCTGCAGGGGCAAAGCGGCTACCGTTACCTCCAGAAGGTGAACCACGGGCGCTCGCAGCCGAACATGCGTTGGGGCGAGTCGCCGCCAAAGCCGGGCGAGTCGGTGGTGCTGACGATCGACACGCGGCTACAGCGCATCGTGAAATACGAACTCGACCGCACCGTTGCGCATCACCGCGCGAAGAAGGGGCTCGCGGTGGCGCTCGATCCGAACACGGGCGAGATTCTCTCCATGGCGGCATCGTGCGGCGCGGAGGAGGCTCGCGCTTCGACGGCCTCGACCCTCAATCTCATCACCGGAATGCAGTTCGAGCCGGGATCCACGTTCAAGCTCGTCCCGTACGGCGCGGCGCTCGAGCACGCGCTCTTCCGGCGCAGCGACCTGATCGACGCGGAGGGCGGTACCGCGCACGTCGGCAGCCGTACCGTGCGGGATGTCGAGCACCTCGGGCTCGTCACGCTCGATGACGCGTTCATTCATTCGTCGAACGTCTGCGCGGCGAAGGTCGGTCTGGCGGTCGGTGACGAGCGCTTCTACCGGATGGCGCGCGCGTTTGGATTCGGTACGCGCACGGGTGTCGACTTCCCCGGCGAGGTGAGCGGATCGCTCCCGAGGCCGCGCAATTTCTCGTCGACGACGCTGGCCACGCTCTCGTTCGGATACGAGGTCAACGTGACGGCGCTGCAGCTAGCGTGTGCGTACGCAGCCGTCGCGAACGGCGGCATTCTCTACGAGCCGCATATCGTGAAGAAGATCGTCAACGCGAAAGGAAAGACGGTTCGCGAGGCGCCTGTTCGTCCGGTCAGGCGCGTCGTCTCCGAAGACACCGCGCGCATCCTGCGCGAGTTGATGCAGGGCGTCGTCGCCGAGGGGACTGCGAAGGGTGCGTTCCTCGATCGATGGGCGATCGCCGGCAAGACGGGAACCGCGAAGAAGACACGGGAAGGCGCGCGCGGGTACGACAACCGTTACGTCGCGTCGTTCGCAGGGTTTTTCCCCGCGTGGGATCCGAAGCTCGTACTTGTCGTTGTGATCGACGAGCCGCGGGAGGGCGAGTACTACGGCGGCGCTGTCGCCGCACCCGCTTTTCGCGAAATGGTGAGCCGGATCGTGAGCACCGCTTCGATTCCGATCGTCCCCGAGAACGATCGCCTCGTGGGACCGGAGCCGAAGTGGACAGCGAAGAACGCGTGGGACGGATTTCTCAACGAGCGCGAAGGCGTGCGGGACCGCGAACGCGCGAAGTCGCTCGCGCAGTCGATCGCGCGAGCGGATTCGGCGGCGATCGCGGCGGTGGAGGCGAACCCCGACACGAGCGCGCGCGAAGAGTCGATGCGGCTTGCGCTCGCGGGGAGCCCGGTTCCCGACGTGACGGGCATGACGGTACGCCGCGCGATGTCGCTCCTGGCGGATCGCGGACACGAGGTGCAGGTGCGCGGGCGCGGCGTGGTGATCGAACAAATACCGGCGGCGGGATCTCGCGCGGAGCAGGGGAGCGTCGTCGTCATCGTCGCGGATCCTCACGCGAACGACACGGCGCCGGCGCCGATGGCGGTGCCCGCGTCGGTTCGGCCACGGCCGCTTCGGAGCGGCAGGTGAGCACGATGACGAGCGCGCGCGAAATGACGCTCCACGATGCGGCCGCGCTCGCCGCGGGTGCGCGAATCGAGCGTGGCGCCGGCGGTGGAAACGCCTCGAACGGCGATGGGGCGCTTGTGATTCGCGGGCTCGCCTTCGATTCACGCATCGTTCAGCCTGGAGATCTCTTCTTCGCGGTTCCCGGATTTAAGGTCGACGGTTCGGAGTTTGTTGCGGAGGCGGTGGCTCGTGGGGCGGTGGCGGTCGTGGCGGAGGGACCGGTGGCGACACCGGTCCCGCGCCTCCGTGTTTCTAACGTTCGCGATGCGATGGGCCGCATCGCGGCGCGTTTCTTCGGTGATCCATCGCGTGAACTCCTCGGCATCGGCGCGACGGGGACGAACGGCAAGACAACGACGATCGCGATCTGCGCGGCGATTCTCGCAGCCGCGGCGCGCGCGCCCGGAGTGATGGGTACGCTGACGTATCGGGTGGGAACGCGCGAGGAGAAGGCGCCGCGCACGACGCCCGAGGCGATCGATCTGCATCGCATGCTGCGGGGCATGGTCGATGCCGGGAACGCGAGTTTTGCGATGGAGATCTCGTCGCACGCGATCGCGCTCGGCCGCGTCACGGGGCTCGCCCTCGAAGCGATGATCTTCACGAACATGTCGCGCGATCACCTCGACTTTCACGGAACGATGGAGGCGTACTACGAAACGAAGCGGCGGTTCTTCCGCCGCGCGGATCTCGCGGCATTGAATGCGAGCGTCACGCGCGCCGTCATCAACATCGACGACGCGTATGGGCAGCGGCTCGCGCGCGAGACCGATCTGCCGCTTACCACGTTCGGGCGCGCGCGCGATGCCACGGTGCGTGTCGAGGCGATCGAAGAGACGCTTTCTGGGAGTCGCCTGCGCGTCGCGGCGCCGCGCGGGGGATTCGAGTTTTGGCTGCCGCTTCCCGGCCGCTTCCACCAGGAGAATGCGCTTGCCGCGATCGCGGCCGCCGAGGCGCTCGAACTTCCGCGGAGCGCGGTCGTCAGCGCGCTCGAGACGGTCGCGACGGTGCCGGGGCGATTTCAGCTTATCGAAAGTACGCTCGGGATCTCGGTTATCGTCGATTACGCGCACTCGCCAGACGGGCTCTCTTCGCTGCTCCGGGCGGTGCGCCCGCTCGCGCCGCGCCGCGTGATCACGCTTTTCGGCTGCGGCGGCGACCGCGATCGCGGCAAGCGGCCACTCATGGGCGCCGCCGCGGGCGAAGGCTCCGATTTCGTCGTGCTGACGTCCGACAACCCGCGCAACGAGGAACCCGGCGCGATCATCGCGGAGGCGGAAGCGGGGCTCCTCCCGACGGGGACAGCCTACGTCGTCTGCGAGGATCGTCGCCGCGCCATCGCGACGGCTCTCGACGAGGCGGCGCCAGGCGACACGGTGATCCTCGCGGGAAAAGGACACGAGGAGTACCAGGAGATTCGCGGCGTGCGTACGCCGTTTCAGGATGCCGAGATCGTCACGGCGCTCCTGCGGGAGCGCGAGGCGTTGGCCAGGGAGCGTGCGGCGCGAGAGGAGCGGAACCATCAGCGCGGCGACCGGCGGAGTTAGCGCGATGAGATCGCTCGAAGAGCTGGCGCTCGCCGTCGGCGGACGCGTGATGCGCTGCGCCGAGGGCGCGGCCTCGGGCGTCAGCATCGATTCGCGAACGCTGCGCGCGGGCGATCTCTTCTTTGCGCTGAAGGGTCCGAACTTCGACGGTCACCGGTTTCTCGGCAGCGCGTACGCGAGCGGCGCGTGGGGCGCCGTCGTCGAGGATGCGGCCGCGAACGCGGCAGCGGCCGGCACCCAGAGCGGCGCGCTCATCGCCGTCGACGACACGACGCGCGCGCTCCAGGAGATGGCGCGCGCGCGCCGCGCCGAGTTCGACTCTCCCTTCGTCGCGGTCACCGGTTCTCTCGGCAAGACCACGAACAAGGAAATGATCGCGCACGTCCTCGGCTCGCGTTTCCGCGTCATGAAGTCGGAGGGGAACCTGAACAACCATCTCGGGATTCCGCTCACGCTTCTGCGCGCGTCCGAGGATTCGGACGTCGCGGTTTTCGAGCTGGCGATGACGGAACTCGGCGAGATTCGGTTTCTCGCCGAGATGGTTCGCCCGGCCATCGGTGTCGTGACGAACGTCGCGGAGGTCCACCTCGAGAGCATGGGGAGCCTCGAGGCGATCGCCCGCGCGAAGTCCGAGCTCGTCGAGGCGCTTCCCGCGGACGGATACGCGCTCCTCAACTGGGACGACCCGCGCGTTCGCGCAATGGCGCCAAGTAGCCGTGCGCAAGTTCTCTCGTACGGACTCGGCGAAGGCGCGCGTTTGCGCGCGCACAGCGTGGAGATCGACGACACCGGCACGGTCTTTACGATCGATGGCGGCGGGTCGGTGCGTATTCCGGTGTGGGGGCGCCATCTCGTGTACGCCGCCCTCGCCGCGATCGGCTGCGCCGAACTCCTCGGCGTTCCCGCGCAGGAATCGCGCGATCGCCTGGCCCGCTTCCGCCCGCTCGCCGGGCGCAGCGCCTTTCGCCCGCTCGGCGCGGTGCGCCTCCTCGACGACAGCTACAACGCGAGCCCCGCGTCCGTACGCGCGGCCGTGCTTGCGCTCTGCGATCGTCCCGGCGCCGCGTCGCGCGTCGTCGCGCTCGGCGACATGCTCGAGCTCGGCGAGCGCGCGGAAGCGCTCCACGCCGAACTCGGCGAATTCATCGCGCAGCAGCCGATCGATTTGTTGCTGCTTTACGGTCCGCTCTCCGAGGCGACGCGCCGCGGCGCGCTTGCGGCCGGACTTCCCGCCACGCGCGCGATTCATTTCGCGACTCGCGAGGCGCTGGCCGCCGCGCTCCGCGATCGTCTCCAGCCTCGGGACCATCTCCTCGTGAAGGGCTCGCGCGGCATGGCGATGGAAAAAGTGATCGCTCTCATCGAGAGCGATCTTCCCGCCGCGATCCGCGCGCCGGGCGGGGAAGCGTAGTGCTCTACTACCTCCTCTATCCGCTGCATCAGGAGTTTTCCGTTCTCAATGTTTTTCGCTACATCACGTTCCGTGCCGCGTACGCGACGATTACCGCGCTTCTTATTTCGTTTCTTCTCGGGCCGCCGCTCATCCGCTACCTGCGCAACAAACTCGTGCTGCAGCGCATTCGCGAGGAAGGCCCCGAGTCGCATCAGAAAAAAACGGGCACGCCGACGATGGGCGGGCTGCTCATCCTCCTGTCGATTCTCGTGCCGACGTTTCTCTGGGCTGACCTGCGCAACCAGTACGTCTTGCTCCTGCTCGGGAGCACGGTGTGGCTCGGCGCGATCGGATTTCTCGACGACTACCTCAAGGTCGTGAAGAAGGCGCCGAAGGGTCTCATCGGGCGATACAAACTCGCGGGGCAATTCGCGCTCGGCATCGTCGTCGGCCTGATCCTCTACGCGAATCCGCCCGGCGCCGGCATGGAAGCGAGAACGTCGATCCCGTTCTTCAAGAACGTGTTTCTGAGCCTCGGGATTTTCTTTCCGCTCTTCGTGATGTTCGTGATCACGGGCGCGTCGAACGCGGTGAATCTCACGGACGGACTCGATGGCCTCGCGACGGGGCTTCTCGCGCTCGCTTTTTCGGCCTTCGCGGGGATGACGTACTTGAGTGGCCACGCGAAATTCGCCGCCTATCTCAACATTCCGTTCATCGAGGGTGCCGGCGAGCTGACGATTTTCTGCGGGGCCGCGATCGGCGCCTCGCTCGGGTTTCTCTGGTACAACGCGCATCCCGCCGAGGTCTTCATGGGAGACACGGGATCGCTTCCGCTCGGCGGCGCGCTCGCAATCGTCGCGGCGTGCATCAAAATGGAGTTTCTTCTCGCGGTCGTCGGCGGCGTCTTCGTGATCGAAGCGCTTTCGGTGATCATCCAGGTCGCCTCGTATCGATTGCGCGGCCGCCGCGTTTTCAAAATGGCGCCGATTCACCATCACTTCGAGCTGTCGAACTGGTCCGAAACAAAAGTCGTCGTGCGCTTCTGGATCGTGGCGATTTTGCTGGCGCTTCTTTCACTCTCCACGTTAAAGCTAAGGTGACGATCGAGTGGCATCTCGCGGCGGAGTGGCGGTGATGGCGGCGGAGGATTCGGGGTTGGGCGGGTTCGTGTCTACGGGCGTGGAAGGCCTCCAGGGAAAGCGGGTCGTCGTGCTCGGTTTGTCGCGCAGCGGCGCGGCGGCGATCGATCTGCTTCTTGATTCGGGCGCGCGGGTTCTCGGGACCGACTCGCGCACCGAGGAGGCCTTCGGCGCCGACGCGCGTGCGTGGCGCGATCGCGGCGCGACGCTCTCGCTCGGCGCGAATCCCACCGACCTCGCCGCCGGGGCCGATCTGATCGTCACGAGCCCCGGAATTTCCGCGCGGCACCCGCTTCTCGCCGCGGCGCGCGATCGCGGCATTCCCGTTTGGAGCGAGCTCGAACTCGGCGCGCGTGCAGCGCGCGCGCTCATCGTGGCGCTGACCGGCACGAACGGCAAGACGACAGCGACGCACATGACGGGCGCGATTTTTTCGGCCGCGGGGTTTCCGTCGGCGATCGCGGGAAACGTCGGCTACCCGCTCAGCCGCGCGGCGCGAGAAGTCCCCGCGAGCGGACGTCTCGCCGTCGAAGTATCGAGCTATCAACTCGAGTGGACGGAGGAGTTTCATCCGCGCGTTGCGGTGATCTTGAACCTCACCCCCGATCATCTCGAGCGCCACGGCGACTTCGAGGGTTACCGGCGCGCGAAAGGCCGCATCTTCGAGCGGATGACCGCCGACGATACGCTCGTGCTCGTGGCGGACGACGCGGCGCTCGACGCGTATCGGCGCGAGGCGCGCTGCCGGATTCTCGACGTGAGCGCGGTGCGCCGCGTCGAGCGCGGCACGTGGCTCGAAGCGGGACGCCTCTGGGCGCGGCTCGACGAGCGTGAGGCCGCGCCGATTCTCGACGCCGCCGAGCTGCGCGTGCCCGGTGCGCACAACGTGACGAACGCGCTCGCCGCCGCCGCGGCCACGCTCGCCGCGGGCGCGCCGCTCGAAGCCGTCCGCGGGGCGCTCGCGCGCTTCGAGAGCCTGCCGCATCGCCTCGAGCCGGTCGCCGAAGTGAACGGCGTGCGTCTGGTCAACGATTCGAAGTCGACCAATGTCGACTCGCTTCTCGTCGCGTTACGCTCGTACTCACGGCCGGTCGTGTTGATCGCAGGCGGCCGCGACAAAGAGACGCCTCTCGGCGAGGTCGCCGCCCTCCTGCGCGAACGTGCGCGCGGGGCGGTCCTCATCGGCGAAGCGGCGGATCGTTTCGAGGCCGCGTTCCGAGATGCGACGACCACGCTACGCGCCGATTCGCTGGAATCCGCGACGCGCGCCGCGCTCGACCTTGCGCAGCCGGGCGACACGATCCTTCTTTCGCCCGCGTGCGCGAGCTTCGACATGTTCCGCGACTACGAACATCGCGGAGACGCATTCCGCGAGATCGCTTGCCGCATCGCAGCGGAAAGGAGCAAGCCGTCATGACGCCGTTCTTGCGCGGCCGCGCGGAAGAAGGAACGAAGAGCCCCAGCCGCGAGATGGACACGGTGCTTCTCGGCGTCGTCGCGTGCATCCTCGCGATCGGCGTCGTGATGGTCTACTCCGCCAGCTCCGCGCTCGCGGGAAAGTCGTACGGCGACGAGCTTCACTTCTTCAAGGGACAGGCGCTGCGCGCCGTCGTCGGGTTCGTCTTGATGCTGTGGATCGCGTCGAGCGACCTGAACTGGCTGTCACGCCACGCTCGCACGATCTTGCTCGGCGCGTTCTTGCTTCTGGCTCTCGTCCTCATCCCGGGGATCGGAATCAAGATTCGCGGCGCGCGCCGCTGGCTCTCGCTCGGATTCATGACGATTCAGCCCGCGGAGTTTATGAAACTCGCGCTCGTCGTCTATCTCGCCGACTTCATGACGCGGCGCGAGGAGCGTCTCGCGACGTTTCGCCGAGGCGTACTGCCGCCGCTCATCGTCGTCGCGGCGGCGTGCGTCCTGCTCTTCGCGCAGCCGAGTCTCGGGGGCGTCATTCTCCTCGGCACGGTCGCGGCCGGCATTCTTCTCGTCGGCGGCGCGCGGCTGCATCACCTTGCGCTTGCCGGCGGGATTCTCTGCTCGCTCGCGATCGCGTCGATTCTTCTGAATCCGTACCAGTCGAAGCGCCTTCGCGGTTTCACCGACGGCACGCAGAACACGATGGAAGAAGACTACCAGGGCGAGCAGGGGATTTTGGCGCTCGGCTCGGGCGGCGCGCTCGGCAAAGGCTTCGGCCATAGCCAGCAGAAGCTCTTCTTCCTCCCGGACGCGCATACCGACTTCATCATGGCGATCGTCGGCGAGGAGATGGGATTCGCGGGCGCCGTCTTCGTGCTCTTCCTCTACGTCGTTCTCTTCTATCGCGGCGTGATGATCGCGTGGCGTTCGGCGACGCGCTTCAAGCAGCTCCTCGCGCTCGGCCTTACGCTTTCCATCTTCTGCCAAGCGGTGCTCAATCTGCTGGTCGTCACGCGCCTGATTCCGACGACGGGGCAGCCGCTCCCGTTTCTATCCTACGGCGGCTCTAGTCTCATGTTTAACCTGCTCCACGTCGGCATTCTGCTTTCGCTTTCGCGATCGACACTCCCGAAGCCGAAACTTGCCGTGCGCGACGAGCGAAACGTTCTCTACGACAGCGGCCTGCCGAGCGGCGCGGAGTTCTTGAGGCCGTGAGCGCGACACGCCCCCGCATCGTTATCGCGGCCGGTGGCACCGGCGGGCACTTGTTTCCCGGTATCGCCGTCGCGGAAGCGCTTCGCGCGCGCGGCGTCACCGATGTGCTCTTCGTTTCCGCCGGAAAGGGAAACTGGCGCGAGGCGCTCGACGGCGCCGGCATGCGCTGGCGCGCGCTTCCGGTGCGCGGCTTCGGCCGGCGCCCGAGTTTCGCGCACCTCGCGTTTCCGTTTCGCTTGCTCGCCGGGCTTGTGCTCTCGTTTGCGCTTCTTCTGGCGTTCCGTCCCGCGGCTGTCGTCGGTACGGGCGGCTACGTGAGCGGTCCCGTCGTTGCGATGGCGTGGCTTCTCGGACTCCCCGTGCTTCTGCTCGAGCAGAACTCGCTGCCGGGCGTCGCGACGCGGATCGCATCGCGTTTCGCGCGCGAGATTCATCTGGCGTATCCGGGGAGCGAGGCGCACTTGCCGCCGAGTGCGCGTCCGCGCGCGCGCATGACCGGCAATCCGATTCGCGCGGGCGTGCTCAGCGTGACGCGCGCCGGCGCGTGCGCAAGCCTCGGCCTGCGCGACGATCTGCCGACGTTATTCCTCCTCGGCGGCAGCCAGGGCGCGCGCGCGCTCAATCGTGCGCTCTACGACGCGCTCGCCGCCTCCGCCACCTCCAACGCCGCGGATCCCGCGGGATGGGCGTCGCGTTTGCAAGTGATCGCGCAGACCGGCGCAAGCGACGAACTCGATTGGTCGCGCGTCGAGTCCGGCGCGGCGCGCCTTGTTGCGCGTCCCTTCTTCCACGATGTCGGCGTCCCGTACGCGGCGGCGGATCTTCTCGTCTGCCGCGCGGGCGCGACCACGCTCGCCGAGGTCACCGCGCTCGGCAAGCCCGCGATCCTCGTGCCGTTTCCGTTCGCCGCGGCCGATCACCAAGCGCACAACGCCGCGGACATGGCGCGCGCCGGCGCGGCGATCGCGATTCCCGAGAGTGAATTCACGCCGGCGCGCCTCGAGCGCGAGGTGACGGCGTTACTGCAAGACGAGGGAAAACGCGCGGCGATGGCCGCGGCGTCGAGCGCCCTCGGGCGGCCGCAGGCGGCCGAACACGTGGCCGAGGCCATCATGGGCCTGGTGGAGCGGAGGGGAAACACTTGGAACGAATCGGCGAGATCCTGATGGTCGAGCGCGTCGAGTCCCGCATGTTCGGCCGTGTCCGCAAGATTCATCTCGTCGGCATCGGCGGCACGGGCATGAGCGGCATCGCGGAGTTGCTCATCGATCTCGGTTTCGAGGTCACGGGTTCCGACTCGAAGAAGAGCGACGTGACCGAGCGGCTGGCGCAACTCGGTGCACGCATCGACTATCACCATCGCGGCGATCACGCGGGCGCCGCCGACGTCGTCGTCACCTCGACCGCGATCGCGCCCGACAATCCTGAGGTCCACCTCGCGCGCGAGAAGGGCGTGCCGGTGATTCCGCGCGCCGAGATGCTCGCCGAACTGATGCGCGTCAAGCAGGGGATCGCGGTCGCGGGAGCGCACGGGAAGACCACCACGACGTGGCTTACTTCGCTCGTCCTCGCCGAGGGCGGCCTCGATCCGACGATTCTGGTCGGCGGCCGGCTCAAAGCGATCGGCTCGGGCGCGCGACTCGGACGCGGCGAGTATCTCGTCGCCGAGGCCGACGAGAGCGACGGCACGTTTCTCAAACTCTCGCCCGTCGTGGCGATCGTCACGAACGTCGACGAGGAGCACCTCGACTACTACGGCACGTTCGACGCCGTGAAGCGCGCCTTCACCGAATTTCTCAACAAGATTCCGTTCTACGGCGCGTGCGTGGTCAACGTGGACGACCCTCACGTCCGCGAGATTCTGACGAGCGTCAAGCGGCGAGTCGTCACCTACGGGTTCTCGCCCGACGCGCAGATTCGCGCGGAAGCGATCGTGAGGAGAGTGACACGCACGCGCTTTGCGGTTTTCTTCGAAGGGAAACGCCTCGGCGAGGTGGAGCTGCAGGTGCCGGGGCTGCACAACGTTTCGAACGCGCTCGCCGCGATCGGCGTCGGTCTCGAGCTCGGCGTGCCATTCGAGAAGATCGAGCGCGCGCTCGGGCTCTTCTCGGGGATCAACCGCCGCCTCGAGGTGAAGGGCGAGGCGCGCGGCGTCACGGTGATCGACGACTACGGCCACCATCCCGCCGAGGTGAAGGCGACGCTCGACGCGCTGCGGCAGGGCTGGCCGGGGCGCATCGTCGTCATCTTTCAGCCGCACCGCTACACGCGCACGCGCGATCTCTTCGAGCGCTTCGGCGAATCGTTCGACAACGCCGACCTGCTCTTCCTCACCGAGATCTACTCCGCGGGCGAGCAGCCGATTCCCGGCGTCGACGCGTCGCTCATCGCGCGCGCGGTCACCGACAAACGCGGCGGCTCGGTGCAGGTGCTCCCGAACAAGGAGACGATCGCCGCGACGGTGCTGCCGCAATTGCGCGACGGCGATGTCGTGCTGACGCTCGGTGCGGGCGACGTGTGGAAGGCGGGCGAGCAGATACTCGAGGATCTCGCGCGAGGCGAGGGAGGATGATCGCGGACGTGGCGACGACACGCGCGGAAGGAATCGAAGCGATCGCAAGAACGCTCGGCGCGCGCGCGCTGCGCGACGAGCCGCTCTCGCGACACACGTCGTTTCGCATCGGCGGCCCGGCGGACATCTACGTGCGCCCCGACACGATCGACGACATCCGCTTCGTTCTGCGCACGGCGCGTGAGTGCGGCCTTCCCGTGCTGCCGCTCGGCGGCGGCTCGAACATCGTGGTGCGCGACGGCGGCGTTCGCGGCGTCGTCATTCGCATGATGAAAAACTTCGACGAGATGACGGTGCTCGGCGACGGGCGGGTGCGCGCGCGCGCCGGCGTGACGTCCGCGGGCCTCGCGTTTCGCATGGCGGAACTCGGCCTCGGCGGAATCGAGTTCGCGGTCGGCATTCCCGGAACCGTCGGCGGCGGCGTCATCACGAACGCGGGCGCGCACGGCGGCGACTGGGGGAAGCTCATCGAGTCGGTGGAAGGGATCACGGCTGACGGCGAGCCGGCGCACCTGTCGCACGACGATCTCGATTTTCGTTATCGCCACTCGGCGGTGCCCGCGGGGTTCGTCGTGACGGAAGCGACGCTGCGTCTGGAGCCGGGCGACGCTGCGAAGATTCTGGCGACGACGCGCGGCTACCTCGAGGATCGCCGCGCGAAACAGCCGCTCAATTATCCGAACGCCGGGTGCTTCTTCAAGAATCCGGCCGGCGCACACGCGGGGCAGCTCATCGAGAGCGCGGGGCTTAAGGGCTTCCGCGTCGGCGACCTCGAGGTATCGGAGAAACACGCGAACTTCATCGTCAATCTCGGGGGCGGCACGGCGCGCGACGCGCTCGCGCTCGTCGCGGAGATTCGCGACCGCGTGCATCGCGCACACGGCGTTTGGGTCGAAACCGAAGTGATGGTCGTCGGGGAGGAGGCGTGATGTTCGGGAAAGCGACGAAGCCGTACGCGAGCGCTCCATGGAGCCCCGAGCCGCGACCGCCGGGCGCACCGCGCCGGCGTCGTCTACTGTTCATCCTCTCGCTCGTTGCGCTCGCGCTTCTCGTGCCGGGCGCGATCGTCGGCGGCCGCGCATTGCGCCGCGCTTGCGAGACCTCGCCGCGCTTTGCGATCCGCGACATCCTCGTCGACGGTACGCGCCGCCTCGATCCCGCGACGCTCGCGACCGAGGCCGGCGTTCTCTCCGGCGAGAACCTCTTTCGCCTAACGCCCGAACTCGCCGAGGCGCGGCTTTCGACGAATCCGTGGATCGCGACGGCCGACATCCGCCGCCACTTTCCGTCGCGCGTCGAGATTCACGTCACCGAGCGCGAACCGGTGGCGCTCGTATCGAACGGCGAGTGGTGCGGCGTCGACGCGACCGGCGCCGTATTGCCGCTCGACGCAATCGACGAGCGCTTCGACCTTCCGATTCTCACCGGCTGCGGCGCGGTCACGGCGCTCGACGCCGAGCGGCTGCGGCGCGGCGCCGCCTTTCTCGAACTCGTCGGCCGCGAGCGCGCGTACTTGCTCCGCGACATCTCCGAGGTCGACCTCTCCGATCCCGTCGATCTCGTCGCGTACACGCTCCACTCCGGCACGGCGGTGCGCTTCGGCGCCGAGGGCTGGGGCGAGAAACTCGCGCGTCTGGTTCCCGTGCTCGAAGACCTCTCCGGCGTCGAGCGTATGCCGGTCACGATCGATCTGCGGTTCGCCGGCCAAGCCGTCGTCCGATTCCAAGAGCAGCCCGAGCCAAAAGAAAGTGAGGACGAAGCTTGAATTATGTTGACGGATGCGCGAATCCGCGAGACAAGCATGAACGGCCAACGGGAGGGGTGGTGAGGTGAAGGCAACGCAAGGTGTAGTCGCCGGTATCGACGTCGGAACGACGAAGGTGTGCGCGATGATCGCCACCCTCGCGCCGGCCAGAATCGTGGGCGCGGGATGCGTCCCATGCGAGGGACTCAAGAAGGGCGTCGTCGTGAACGCCGAAAAGACGACGCAAGCACTCTCGGACGCGGTCGCGGAGGCGGGGAGGACGGCGGGTGTGAAGATCGCGGAGGCGCTCATCGGAATCGGCGGCGACCATGTGCGCGGGCTCAATCGCCGCGAGATCGTCGCGGTCGGGCGCGCCAACGGCGAAGTGCGCGAGTCCGACGTCCGCCGGCTCTCCGATTCCGCGCGCAAGGCAGCCCTCTCCTCCGAACGCACGATCCTTCACACGTTGCCGCAGCAGTTCGTCGTGGGCGGCGAAGGCGGCATCAAAGACCCCGTCGGAATGACGGGCGGCCGCCTCGAAGGCTACTTTCATCTCGTCACCGGATCGTCGGCCGCAATCGGCAGCCTCGCACGCTGCACGCGCCGCGCCGGCATCCGCGCTCTCGAGTTCGTGCCTCTCGCGTACGCCTCGTCGCTTGCCGTGATCACGCCGGATGAATACGAGTCGGGTGTGGCGCTCATCGATATCGGCGCCGGCACGACGGGTGTCGCGGTCTTCCGCGACGGCGCGCCGCGCCATGTCGGCGTTCTTCCGGTCGGCGGCTGGCACATCACGAACGACATCGCGATCGGCCTCGACGTGAGCCCCGCCGACGCCGAGGCGATGAAACTCGAACACGGATGGATTCTCGCGGGGCTCGGCGAATCCGGCCGCGAGATCTCGATCCGCGGTTCGAACGGCGGCGGGACGCGTATCGTCTCCGCCGAGGTTCTCGGCTCGATCATCGGCCCGCGCGTTGAAGAGATTCTCTCGCTCGCGGCCGCGCAGATCGCCGAGAACGACCTCTCTGAAAGTATTCGCGCCGGCGTCGTGCTGACGGGAGGAACGTCGCGCCTGCCGGAGATCACGAGTCTTGCCGAACGCATCTTCGAGATGCCCGTGCGCCTTGGGCGCGCGCACGGTGTCGACGGCATCAGCGAAGGTCTCGAAGACCCGCGTTTCGCGGCGGCGGTCGGCCTCGCGCGCTACGGAATCGAGCGCGAGGTGACGGCGAAAGACCCATCGGCGATCGCGCACGCGCCGGCCGGGGCGGTCGGCAAGAAATTCGGCGAAGTGACCGAGTGGATCAAAGACTTCTTCTAGCAAATTGATGATCGCGTTGTTCTTTTGTTCTGGGTGGGAGCCCGGGTGTGGAGAGGAGGCAGGACGTGACGTTTGAGTTTGAAGAGCGGCCGGTGTGCGAGGCGAAGATCAAAGTGATCGGAGTCGGCGGCGCGGGCGGCAACGCGGTGAACAGGATGATCGATGCTGGGCTCTCGGGGGTGGAGTTCATCGCCATCAACACAGACGCGCAGGTCCTTCGCACTTCGACGGCGCCGGAGCGAATCCAGATCGGAACGCAGCTCACGCAGGGGCTCGGCTCGGGCGGCATTCCCGAGGTCGGCCGCGAGGCGATCGAGGAAGACCGCGATCTCATCCGCGAAACGGTCGCGGGTGCGAACATGGTCTTCGTTACGGCGGGGCTCGGCGGCGGAACCGGCACCGGCGCGGCGCCGGTCGTCGCGGAGCTGGCGCGCGAGGCGGGTGCGCTGACCGTCGGCGTCGTCACGAAGCCGTTCGGTTTCGAGGGGCGAAAGCGCATGGCGTCGGCCGACCACGGCCTCGCGGCGCTCAAGCAGCAGGTCGACACGCTCATCGTCATCCCGAACCAGCGGCTTCTTTCGATCGTGATGAAGGACACGCCGCTCACGCAGGCGTTCCGCATGGCGGACGAGGTCCTGCACCAGGCCACGAAGGGGATCTCCGATCTCATCATGGTGCCGGGGCTCGTCAACCTCGACTTCGCGGACGTGCGCACGATCATGAGCAACATGGGCGGCGCGCTGATGGGAACCGGAACGGCGCGTGGCGAGCATCGCGCGGTCTCGGCGGCGAACGCGGCCGTGTCGAGCCCGCTTCTGGAGGACGCTTCGATCCGCGGCGCGAAGGGCGTGCTCATCAACATCAGCGGCGGCAGCGATCTGACGTTGTTCGAGGTGAGCGAGGCGACGGAGATCATTCACGAGGCGGCGGGGGAGGACGCGAACATCATCTTCGGCGCGGTGATCGACGAATCGCTTGCGGGCGAGGTGCGCGTCACGGTGATCGCGACGGGAATCGGCGAGCGCGAAGAGGTTCGTCCCGCGAATCGCGTTTCGGTGAGCTTCGCGGGCGCGCGCGACAAGGTCGTCCCGATCGAGACGCGGCGCCCGGCGAGCGTCGAGGCGCGGCGGGTGGCCCCGCGAGCGGATGTCGAGACCGCAGCGAGTGCCGCCAGCGAGGCGGCTCCCGAACCCGCGCGGCCCGCCCCGCGAGCGATCGACGACGCCGTGTCGCGCGTTGCGCAGTCGGGGCGGTCGCTCGATGACGATGCGCGAACGGCGATGCCGACACGCGTCACCGAAGAACCGGAAGAGACTTTCGATGTGGCGGCGACCGAAGAGATGGAATCCTTCGTCGCCGAGGCGGCGTTCGACGAGGATGAGTTGGTTGCCGCGGCGCCGGCGCCCGCTCCGCGGGCCGTCGTCGAGGCGCGCCCGCAGATGGTTGCGGCCGCGCCTCGCTTCGAGCCAACGACGGTGGAACGCACGACGCCGCCGGCCGCTGAGGAGCCCGCGCGTGCGCAGCGTCCCGAAGGCGTTCGGCGCTTCTGGACGCGCGGTCCGCGCACGAATTACTCGCTCGGCGATGCCGATCTCGACACGCCGACGTTTCTGAGAAAGCAGATGGACTAGAGCGGTTGCTTCACGATCTGTTTGCCGGGTGGGAAGCGAGCGCGGGGCGCTGTGCCATGCGCCTCGCCTCGGCCGCGCGCCGGGCCGAAAGGCTCGCCCGCCGGAGATGATCCGGGTCGGGCGAGCTAGGCCTTAGCGACGGAGCCGGAGCGAAGGCAACGCGTGCAAACGGTCAAGTGCTGGGGGATGCCCTTGAGGAGAACCTTGACGCGCTGCAAATTCGGAAGCCACCGGCGATGAGTGCGGTTGTTGGCGTGGCTCACTTTATTTCCGTACTGCACGCCTTTCCCGCAGACGTCACATCGTCTTGCCATGACGAAAAACCTCCCTTGAAGAAACGCTGGATTTGGAGACGAGATTTCGTAAGACGGGCGACTCTATCAGAAGGGCCAGAACGCGGCAACAGCATTTTCTTGAAGAGGCGGGAAGTGTGACGGCGTGGTCGAGGTCGTCTTCTACACGCGCGCCGGATGCCATCTCTGCGATGTCGCGAAGCAGGTCGTCGACGCGGTGCGGCAGCGGGTCGCCTTCGCGCTCGATGTCGTCGACATCGACGGCGACGCGGCGCTTGCGGCGCGCTGGAACGACGAGGTGCCGGTGGTCTTCGTGAACGGGAAGAAGGCGTTCAAGTACACGGTCGACGCGGCGCGCTTCGAGCGACTGCTCGTCGATCGCGCGGGAGGATGACGAGAAGACGCGCTGCGATTCGCTGAACTGACGGACGGAAAACTGCAGCGCGGCATTGGGGCGCTCCGCCTGGATCCTCTGGAACCCCCTACCCCCGTTGGGGCTGGGTATGGATCAAACCAGGTGCGAGCGCCCTTCTCTATTCCCGCGGAGTCGTTCAGGTCGTCAGGAGCGTTAGATCCCGCTTCGTGGCGCGTTCTCTTGGGGTCGGAGGGTTGACAGATCGCGTTGCGCCGCGAATAGAGTAGCGAAACCGCTTACGAGGCCCGCGGCGCTGACTGAGTTCCTCGGTTTCCATCGCCGGGCGGCTCGAAGCGGCTGACGACCACGCCCAGTCAGGAGGCTTCACATGCGCGCACCATCACCGTCTTGCGATTCCCGAGTCAACTTCCAACGTCTTGGTCTCACGCTGACGTTCGTCGCGTTTCTCTTCACGGGACTCGCGTGTTCCGGTTCGAACAATGGCGGTCCGAGTTCGGCGACGGCCCCCACGCCACCGACGACGCGCGTTCTCGAGGTGAGCGACACGACCATCGAGGGAGCGCCGGCGTTTAAGGTGCGCTGGACCGGCAACGACGCCGACGGAAGCGTCGCGGGGTTCGAGTACGCGCTCGATGAGCCGGCGAACTGGACGTACACCGACCTCGGCGAGGTGGTGATCCCGGCCGGCGAGCCGGCGGCCCCAGGCGCGTCCGCGTCCGCGATCGCGCGCGCTCTCTTCGTCCGCTCCGTCGACGACGCGGGTCTGCGCGACCCGAATCCGCTGCGCCTCATGTTGGGCGGCGAAAACGCTCTTCCGGTTACGACGATCACGCGCGGCCCGAGCGGCAACGGTAGTGTCCAGATCGTGGGGAGGAATGTCCGTTTCGATTGGACCGGCGAGGACTCGGACGGTGTTGTGACCGGCTATCGCTACCAACTCGACGACGAGCCGTGGGCGGAGGTTGGCGCAGACTGTACGTACGTTCGCTTCATCGGCCTCAGCACTGCGCAATACGTCGGTGATATAGCGGGATTCCACGCGTTTCAGGTCGTATCGGTCGACGACGACGGCGGCGTCGAGCAGCTCATCGAAGAGACGCGCAACTTCCGGCTTTGGGAATCCGTTCAGGATTTCCCCGGCAACATCCTCATCACGTCGAACTCGATGGGCTTGCGCGGCGGCGTCAACAATTCCATCGGCACCGTTTTCCAAGGGACGCACGTCGCCTTTGAATGGCGCGCAGACGCCTCGTTCTACGGCGGAATCATCCAGTGCTACGAGTACGCGTACGACGACCCGAACGCGTATTCCGTCTGCGATCTCGCGTCGACGACGTATCCGCCCGACGCGCCCGATTTCATCCCGCCCCTCGGCATGCACACGCTCTACGTCCGCGCGGTCGACGACTTCGGCTCGTTGATCGAGGGGAACTTCTCGTTCGAGGTCATCGCCGGCCCGGGCGGGATCGCGCCGGCGGCGCGGCGCGTACTGTACGTTGATGACTTCGCGGCGGGGAGCGGATCGTCGGGCGCGATCTTCCCGACGGATGCCACGGAAGACGCGTTCTGGGAAGCGATTCTGGCCGGTGTTCCGCACTCCACGTTTTCCGCCACGGACGCCGGCGATATTCCGCCGCGAGATTTGCTCGGCGGGCGGAGCACGGTCATCTGGTACGTCGATGACGAGTCGCAACTCGAGCGCGCGAACCAGGCGACGAACTACAGAAATCCGCTTTGGCTCTACGTGCGAGCAGGCGGGAACGTGATCGTCTGCGGTCTCACGCCGACGAGGACGCACACGCCGGACAATTTCTTCGACCCTATCGTCGTGGAGAACCCTGGGTGCCCGCACAACCCCAGAAATGACTACGGCGGACCGGAATCGAGCCTCGACTGGTACCCGGCGTCTTGCGACGAGAACGAGCATCCTGTCTATGAATACCTGCACGCTCGGCGCTCGTTCTACAGCGGCTCCGCCGCGAAGCTCGCGAGCCTCGGCAGCGCGTCGCAGCTCGTGCCGGATCTGGCGCTCGACCTGTCGAAGCGCGGCAATCTTCCGGACGGCACGCCGATGCTCGCGGCTGGCCTCGAGCTGTGCGAGCAGTTTGATCTGCGAACGGACTCGGGCGCGATTCCGCTGTGGCGGCTCGTCGATGTGAACGGGTCCGAAGAGCGCGTCTGCGGGTACTGGATCCCCGCATCGGAGGAGAGCGGCCGGGGCAACGTCGTCGTGCTCGGGTTCGCGCCCTACTACTTCGATACGCTCGAAATGCGCGAGGTCTTCCGCACGCTCCTCGCGCGCTTCGGCCAGCCGATCGCGATCGAAGAGTAGCGCGGCCGCCTCGGGCGACGCCGAAGCTAGGCGATCTCGGTCTCGGGGTCGGGGAGCGTGTCCGGTAGCGTGAAGAGTTCGGCGCGAGGTTCGTCCACTCGCGCCGAACTTTCGCTTGAATCGAGGCGGTGAAGCCGCGCGTAGATCCCGTCGAGCGCGACGAGTTCGTCGTGCGTTCCTTCCTCGCGGATCTCGCCCTTGTGCAGGACGATGATCCGGTCGGCGCTGCGAATCGTCGAGAGGCGGTGCGCGATCAGAATCGCGGTGCGCCCCTCCAGTAGCCGCGCGAGCGCCTCCTGAATCAGCCCCTCGGTGCGGCTATCGATGTGCGAGGTCGCTTCGTCGAGGATGAGGATCGGCGGATCGGTGACGATCGCGCGCGCGAACGCGAGGAGCTGGCGCTCGCCCGCGGAGAGCCCGCCGCCGCGCTCCTGCAGCACCGTGTCGTAGCCGTTCGGCAGCGCGCTCACGAAGCCGTGCGCGTTCGCGATCTCGGCGGCGCGCACGATCGCCTCGCGCCCGAGCGGCCGCCCGAGCCGGATGTTGTCGCCGATCGAGCGGCTGAAGAGATAGACATCCTGCGGCACGATCGCCATCCGCTGGCGCAGTTCGCGCTGCGGCCACGCGCGCACGTCGACGCCGTCGAGCGTGACGCGCCCTTTTTGCGGCTCGTACATCCGCCCGAGGAGCGACATGAGCGTCGTCTTCCCCGAGCCCGTCGCGCCGACGATCGCGACCTTCTCGCCCGCGCGCACCGAGATGTTGACGTCGCGCAGCACCCAGTTCTCGTCCTTGTACGCGAAGAAGACGTGCTCGAACGCGACGGCGCCGCGCGTGGCGCCCGGCGCGGCGGCGTCCGGCGCGTCCGCGATGCCGACCGGCTCGTCGAGGAGCGCGAAGATCCGTTCGCTCGACGCCATCGCGTTCTGAAAGATGTTGTACTTCTCGGCGATGTCGCGAACCGGGCGGAAGAAACTTTCGACGTATTGAATGAACGCGACGAGCACGCCGAGCGACACCGCGCCGCGAACCGCTTGCCCGCCGCCGTACCAGAAGATGAGCGCCACCGCGATCGCGCCGAGGAGTTCCGCGACGGGGAAGAAGACCGCGTAGTAGAAGATCGAGCGCTGATACGCGTCCATGTGCTCGCGGTTCACCTTCTCGAACCGGCCGAACGCGCGGTCCTCCTGGTTGAAGAGCTGGATCACGCGCATGCCCGTGATCGACTCCTGAAGGTTCGCGTTGATGCGTGCGAGTTTTCGGCGAATGTCGCGGTACGTCTCGCGCACCTTCACGCGGAAGATGTGCGTCGCGAGAAACAAGGGCGGCACGACGATGAGCGCCACCGCGGCGAGCTTCGCGTCGAGTGCGAACATCGCGCTCAGAATGCCCGCGATCAGGAACACATCGCCGAACACCGAAATGAGCCCGGACGTGAAGAGTTCGTTGAGCACTTCGACGTCCGACGTGACGCGCGTCATAACGCGGCCGACCGGATTCCTGTCGAAGAACGGCAGCGACATCTTTTGCAGGTGCGCGAAGATCGACATGCGCATGTCGTACATCACGCGTTGGCCGAGCCGCGCGACGAGCACCATCTGCGCGTAGTCGATCACGAACGACACGACGAGTACGCCGAGATAGAGCCACGCGATCAGAATCAGACCGCTCGCGTCCTTGCCGACGATCTTCTCGTCGATCGCGATTTTCACGATCCACGGCGGCACGATACCGAGAAACGATTGCGCGAGCAGGAGTGTGAACGCCGCCGCGACCCGCAGCTTGTACGGGCGCAAATACGCGGCGAGCCGCTTGAGCAGCGACCAGTCGAGCGCCTTGCCGAGCGCCTCGTCCTCGTAGTACCAGCGCCCTTCACTCACGCGTTAGCATCTCCGTCGTCGCCTCGGCGGTGCGGCGCAGACTTCGCCCGCTCGCGTCCGCGTCACTGAAATTTGATTCCCGTGTCCTTCTCGACCTTCTCGATGACCACCAGGATCTCCTTCGCCGCCGGCTGCCGCTCGTCGAGCGCGCCTTTCTCGGCGAGCGCGCGAATCTGCGCGAGGCCGATCCCCATCTTCTTCCAGTTTTCGTAGGTGTAGTTGCGCTCCGAGAGATCGGTCGGAATGATCGGCATTTCGATACCCTCCCCGCGCCCGCGCCGGCTCGCTAGAGCCGCTCGAGCTCCTGTTTGAGAAGTTCGCGTTCGTAGATTTTCGGGTAGACGCTCCCGGCGCGAAGAAGCTCATCGTGCGTGCCGCGCTCCACGATGCGCCCGCTTTCGAGAACGAGAATCATGTCGGCATCCTGAACCATCGACAGCCGGTGCGAGATGACGACGTTCGTACGGCCCGCGAAGACGCGCCGCAGGTTGCGCAGGATACGCGCCTCCGTCTCGGTGTCGACGGAAGAGAGCGCGTCGTCGAGAACGAGTATCGGCGGATCGGCCGCGAGCGCGCGAGCGAGCGTGACGCGCTGCTTCTGCCCGCCCGAGAGGTTCACGCCGCGTTCGCCGAGCAGCGTGTCGAGTCCTTTCGGAAACGAGGTGATCTCGTCCCAGACACCCGCGGCCTTCGCCGCCTCGGTGATGCGCGCCTCCGCCTCGGGCGTGTCGCGCTCGGCGAGCCCGAATCCGATGTTCGCGCGAATCGTGTCGGAGAAGAGGAACGGATCCTGCGGCACCATGCCGATGGCGCGGCGCAGCACCGGCAACGGCAGCTCGCGCGTGTCGCGTCCGTCGATGAGCACGCTCCCTTCGTTCGGATCGCGGTGCCGCGGCAGAATCTCGACGAGCGTCGACTTGCCGGAGCCGGTCGCGCCGACGATCGCGATCGTTTCGCCGGCGCGCGCGTGAAAGCTCACGCCCGTCAGGCCGCGGCTGTCCGCTGCCGAGTAGCGGAACGTCACGTCGCGAAATTCGAGTTCCCCGGTGACGCCCACGGCATCGCTCGCACCGCCCGTGATCGTAAGCGGCTCGTCGAGAATCTGCTGAATGCGCCCCATCGATGCCGCGCCGCGCTGCAAGAGGTTCGCGACCCAGCCGAGCGCGATCGTCGGCCACGTCAGAAGCCCGAGGTATCCGTTGAATGCGACGAAATCGCCGAAGCTCATCCGCTCGCGAATCACCTGCGCGCCGCCGTAGCCGAGCACGATCACCGCGGCGATGCCGGCAACGAGCCCCATCATCGGGTAGTACATGCCCCACAGATTCACAAGACTCAGGTTGCGTGCGACGAGCCGGGTGTTCGCCGTGCGAAAGTCGTCGATCTCCGCGTCTTCCTGCGCGAACGCCTTCACGACGCGAATCCCGGCGAGGTTCTCCTGCACGCGCGCGGTGACGTTCGAGTACTCCTCTTGCACCTGTTCGAAGAGGCGGTGCGTCAGCTCGCCGAGCCATTTCACGAGGAACGCCAGGAGCGGAAGCGGCACGAGCGCGAAGAGAGTCAGACGCGCGTCGATGCGCAGCATGAACCCGAGCGCGATGACGAACGTCACGAACGTGCCGAGCGAATACATGATGCCGGGGCCGAGGAACATCCGCACCGCGTTCAAGTCGTTCGTCGCGCGCGACATGATGTCGCCCGTCTTCGTGCGCGCGAAGTACGACGCGTCGAGCGCGAGGACGCGCCGGAAGATATCGTTCCGCAGGTCGTACTCGATGAGGCGCGAGACGCCGATGAGAATGTTCCGCATGTGGTAGCGGAAGAACCCCTGCACGACGGCGATCAGGACGAGAAGCCCCGCGTAGAGGCCGATCTTTCCGGCGGAGATCGCCTGCGTTATGTCGTCGACCGCGTACTTCATGACCCACGGGCCGAGGAGCGTGACGACGTTTGCGATCAGGAGCGCGATGCCGCCTACGATGAACTGGCGGCGGTAGCGGGCGAAATAGGGGCGGAGGTGGAGAATCTCTCTCAGGCAATCACCATCTTGTAGTCGTGCGTCTTCGGGTCGTGCTCCTTCCACTTGCGGAACGCCTTGTGTTCCGCCTCGTACTCGCTGCCGAAGAGCGTGTCGCTCGTCTCGACCTCGATGACGACGATGCGGCCGTCGGCTTCGGCGCGGATGTCGGGGACGGCGCCTTCGATCGGCTCGGGTGCGGGGAAGCCTTCGAGTTCCGCAGAGACGCGGTAGCCCTTCGCCGCGTACTCGCGCGCGAGGATCGCGACCATCCGGTCATGCCGCACTTGCAATGGAGCGGATCGTTCCACGTGCGGAGTGGCTTGCTTGGCCATCGCGCTAGCTCCTTTCTCCCGGGCGAACCACGATCTTGAGCGCTTCGCGGTCTTCCATCGTCGCGAAGGCGGCGTTGATGTGCTCGAGGTCGAATTCGTGCGTGAAGAGATGCTCGACGGGAATCTCGCGCGACGCGATGAGCGCAAGCGCCGTGCGCATGTGCTCCGGCGTGTGGTGAAAGACCGAGATGATGTTCATCTCGTGGTAGTGAAGCTTATAGGTGTCGACCTTCACGTAGGTGCCGCGCTCGCAGCCGCCGAAGAGATTGACGGTGCCGCCCTTTCGCACGATCGACATCGCGCGCTCCCAGATCTCGGGAATACCGACCGCTTCGATGACGACGTCGACGCCGCGCCGTTCGTCCGTGAGGTCGCGGATCGTAGTTTCCATCGAGGGGATTTCGCCGGCGGAGAGCACGTAGTCGGCGCCGAGCGCGCGTGCGCGTTCGAGCTTCTCGGTGTTGCGGCCAACGACGATCGTGCGCGCGCCGCGCCGCCGCGCGAGCGCCGCGAACATCAGTCCGATCGGACCTGCGCCGATGATCGCCACCGTGTCACCCGGCTCGACCTGCGTGCGCTCGAAGCCGTGGAGTACGCACGCGAGCGGCTCGGAGAGCGCCGCGTCCTCGTCGCTGACGCCATCCGGGATCGGATGAAGATTGCGCGCCACGATCGCTGCCGGAATCTTGATGAACTCGGCGTACGCGCCGTTGAGAAACTCGAGGTTCTCGCAAAGATTGAGGCGGCCCTTCTTGCAGTAGAAACAGTCGCCGCACGGTGCGGAGTTCGCGGCGACGACGCGCATCCCCGGCTTGAAGTTGGTCACGCCTGCGCCGACCGCTTCGATGACTCCAGCGAACTCGTGGCCGAAGAGCGACGGGATCTCGCGAATGATCGGGTGAGCGCCGCGGACGAACGTCTTCAGATCGGTACCGCACGTCAGCGCCGTCTTGACCCGGACGAGCACCTCGCCGGCTTCAGGATAGGGAACGGCGATCTCCTCGACGCGCACGTCGCGCGCGCCGTAAAAGAGAGCAGCCTTCATCATCTTCACTCTGAGTCTCCTCGTGTTGCGGATTCCCGCGCGCTGGGTCGCGCGCCGGGACGGAGCATGATCTTCAAGCCTTCGCCGCGCATCGCCATTTCGAATGCACGCTGTGTCTCTTCGAGCGGCAAGCGATGAGAGATCAGATCCTCGACGAGGATCGTTCGATTCGACAAGAGCGACAGCGCCGTAGCGTAACCGTCGGGGCCGGGCGAATAACTCCCGTACAAAATAACCTCGCGATAGTACACGAGCGATAGCGGCAGGGCCACGGAAGAGTCGGCGGGCGACGCCGCGAAGAGGCAGATCGCCCCCGCGTCACGCACGAGGGCGACGGCTTCGGCGGCGAGCGACCCGCGCCCGGCGCAGAGAACCGCCCCGTCGGCTCCGCGCCCGGCGGTTTCGGCCCGCACGAACTCGCTGAGCGCGTCGTCGCCCGGCGCGAACGCGGCAACGACCGACGAGCGGGCGGCGGCGCGGCGTTCCTCGATCGGCTCGACGCCGACCACGCGCGCGCCGGCGTACCGCGAGATGAGGCGCGCGAAGAGAATCCCCATCGGGCCGAGCCCGTAGACGACCGCCAAATCGCCGGGGCGGAGATTCAGCCGCGGCATCGCCTTGAGCGCGCACGCGATCGGCTCCATGAACGTCGCGGCCTCGAACGAAAGGGTGGGCGGAATAACGAACGCGGTCGTCGCGACGTGCGCGGAGGAGGCGACGAAGTACTCGGCGAACCCGCCCGGCGCGAGGTTCGACGCCTTAAACGTGCGGCACATCGAGAAATTGCCGTGCGCGCAGTAATGGCACTCGAAGCACGGCGCGTGGTGCGCGACCACGACGCGGTCGCCCGGGGCGAAGCGATGCGGCGCGCCATCGGTCGGCGGGGGCGCTTCCTCGACGATCCCGGCGACCTCGTGCCCGAGAACGTCGCCGCCGGCGCCGCGGCCGTGCGCGAATTTGGCGACGTCGGAGCCGCAGAGGCCGCACACATCGACGCGCACGAGAATTTCTCCCGGCGCGGGGGATGGGCGCGGCGTCTCCGCAACGCGGATCGTGTTCGGCGGATGGTAGCGAGCGGCTCGCATCAGGTTTCCCAAGGGACGCGGAGACTATAATGCGCGAGGGCGCCGCGCGCACCGATTTCTCCGTTCGCTCGCGAGTCGCGAGTCGCGAGGCGCCGCGCGTGGGGCGACTGCGCTCGTGGTTTGATTGACCGCCCCTGAAGGCGGCCGGTACACTGCGGCCGCTGATGCGCTCCCTCCTCATGACGCCGCGTGTGTTCGCGGTCGCGCTCGTGTTCGCGACCCTTCTCGGAGCGGTGCCGCGTCTGAACGGCATCGGCGACGAAATCACCTACGACGAGGCCGAGTACGCCGAAGCCGCGCGCGCCGGCGTGATCGCGAACGCGCTCGATCGCGGGCGCACCTTCGAGTTTCGCCACGAGCATCCGCCGCTTCTTGCGTACGGGATCTCGCTTTCGCTTCGACTCTTCGGCGAGCGTGAGTGGGCGGTGCGCTTGCCGTCGTTGCTTGCGAGCCTGCTTTTGATTCCGATCGCGGGCGCGCTCTGCGCGCAACTCGTCGCGAGCCGTGCGGCGGGCCTCCTCGTGGCGCTCTTGCTCGCCGCGTCGCCGGTGCACGCGGTGAGTGCGCGCGTCGGGGACCATCACGCGATTGCGACGCTGTGTCTGCTGGCGGCCGTCGCGTGTCTTGGGCGCGCGATCGCCGAGAGTTCGCCGCGCTTTCTTCGCCTGGCCGCCGTCGCGCTCGCGGTCTTGATCGCCACCTCCGAGTTCGGTGTGGTCGTCGCCGGCGCGTGCGCGCTCGTGCTTGCGATCTTGCCGAATCCATTCGTGTCATTGCGCGCGTGGCCGCCGCGCATCGGGCGGCCCGCGTTCGCGGCCGCGGCGATCGCAGTCACCGGCGCGGTGCTCCTCTGGCCGGCCGGCCTCTTCAAGCTCGATCTGGCGCGGAGCTTTTATCGCTACTCGTTTCAGGCCGTGCATTCGTACACGGGGAAGAACCAGATGGCGCACAGCTCGCCGATGGTCTACCTCGAGCAGTACGCGCAGATCGCGCCGGCGTTTCTTGCCGTGTTCCTCGCGACGCTTGCGTTCACGATCGCGGCGCTCGTGCGGCGGCGTGTTCCGCCCGCGCTGACGCCACTCGCCCTGCTTGCGCTCCTCCTCACGGTAACGATGCACCTCCAAGTTCCCGCGGCATTCCGCTACAGCCTCTACGCCGCGACCCTTCTGGTTGTGCTCGCCGGATGGCTGCTCGAATTGCTGTCGAGGGGGAGTCGCACGCGCGTCATCGCCGCATGGGGGATCGCGCTCATCACGGCCGCGGCGAGCCTCGCGAGCGCCGCGCGTTACGCGCCGGACCGACCTGGTTTCGACGACGCGGCGCGTTACCTCCTCGCGCGATCGGGAGATGACGGCGGTCGTGTGCTCGCGAGTTCACCCTTCTGCCTCGCATTCACGCTGCGTGCCGCGGCGCCGAACGCGTCGCCTCCCGCGCGGATCGCGCCCGGCGGGCCGCACGGCGATCTCAACCCGTTCGTCGCGGGCCGATGGTTCGTCGACGAGTACGCGCCCGGCGTGCTTCAAGAGGCGGAGCGGCGCGCACTCGAGGCGGGCGCGTACGACTGGGTTGTGCTCGACGCCGCACCCGGACGCAACGCGCCGGACGATCGCGGCATCGCGCTTCTCGACGCGAGCGGCCCCCCGGAAATCTCCGTCGAAGGGTCCGAGCCTGGCAACTTCCTGAAGATCTACCGCCGTCCGGTCACCGCACCACGGTGAGCTTGCCGCGCGCGCTCCGGCCGGAGGCGTCGATCCGGTAGAGGTAGCGGCCCGCGGAAACCGGCGTGCTCGAAGCGTCGCGGCCGTCCCAGGCGACACTGCGCGCGCCCGACACGCGCGTCTCGTCGAGAACCGTCGCGACGAGACGCCCGCTGGCGTCGAAGATTCGCAGTGTCACGGGTACCGGCTCGGCGAGGCGGAAGCGGATCGACGTGTCGCGCACGAGCGGGTTCGGTGCCGCGCCGTCGAGCGAGATAAACGCGCGGGAATCTCCGGAGCCGCCTCCTGTCACGCCGATCGCGGTCGTACCGGATTGGTCCACGACGATGCTGTTGTTCGCCGGGATGCCGTTCAAGATTTCGACGTCTCCGTTCGGCCACTCGATACGAAGTTCCTGAACGCTCGTTGCGGCGCCGAGCCCGAAGTGCGCCGTCGCGGGGTCCTGCGACACGTAGTTCGAGCCGCAGCGAATCTCGCGCATCTGCGTCTGGCCGCCGATCGTCGCGTAGACGCGCGCGCCGATCGCCTCGGTGTTCATCCCCGCGCCGACCAAGCGCACGGCGAGGTGGTTCTGCGCGTTGCCGCCATTGTTTCGAGCGAGGATCGGCGTCGACGAATTCTGCGCAATGAAGATGTCGAGATCGCCGTCGTTGTCGAAGTCGAACACGGCGATGCCGCGGCCTTGGCCGAAGAAGTTCGCGCCGAGTTCCTCGGCGCGCTGCGTGAACGTCCCGTTTCCGTTCGAGACGAACATTCTCGCCGGATCGAGATCGAACGGCGTGGACCAACCGTTCACGTGGTAGAGGTCGAGGTTACCGTCGTTGTTGAAGTCCTGGAAACTCGACGCCCAGCCCCAATACCCGTTCGGCACGCCGCCTGCGAGCGTGTGGCACGAGAACGTGCCCGCCCCGGAGTTCTGGTAGAGCCGGTTGCCGGTGTAGCCCGCCGCCGAGTCCATGATGCTCGAGACGAACCAGTCGAGGTCGCCGTCGTTGTCGTAGTCGCCGACCGCGGCTCCCATCCCGCCCTCATCCGAGATCACCGGCGTGGTCGTCTCGGTAAACGTGCCGTCGCCGTCGTTACGGTAGATCTCGGAGTTGCCGAGATCGGACGTGACGAGAAGGTCGGGCCAGCGGTCCCCGTCGATGTCGGCCCAATTCGCCGTGAACGTGTAGTCGAAGAGCGCGTCGCCGAACTCCGCGAAGCCGGCCGCCACGTCGGCGTCGCTGAACGTGCCGTCGCCGTTGTTCCGCCAGAGGTGCCGCCCTTCGAACTGCGGCGCCCCGCGGTGCGTCATGAAGAAGTCGATGTCGCCGTCGCGGTCGTAGTCCGCGAACGACGTCGAAAACGTCGAGCGGTTGTAGTTGATCCCCGACGCGGCCGTGACGTTTTGAAACGTCCCGTCGCCGAGGTTGCGGAATAGGAGCGGCGGATCGCCCTCGATCGATCCGATCAAGAGGTCGAGCCAGCTGTCGCCGTCGGTGTCCGCGAAGACCGGGCCGCATCCGAAGTGCGTTGTCGCGACGCCGGCCGCGGCCGCGACGTTCGTGAACGTGCCGTTGCCGTTGTTGCGATAAAGAACGTCGGGCCCGATCGTCCCGCGGACCGCGAAGATGTCGGTGTCGCCGTCGCGGTCGTAGTCGCCGACCGCCACGCCGCTCGAGTAACTGCGGTTCGGGTTCGACAGGCCGCCCACGAAACCGTGCGTGTGGATGATGCCGGAGACGGCCGCGACGTTCGTGAAACTCCACAAGGCCGATGAAGTCGCGCTGGCGGCTGGCGGGAAGGCAAAGATGAGAAGCGCGGCGGCGATGAGTTGTGCGAGTTGAGGGAGGGAATTGCGCAACCGGCATCGCATAGGGCTCTCCACGGCCGAAAGGATTTGCGTATTCACTCGAAGTGCGCTCCAATGGCGCGGCGATCCGAAGACGGCGCGATTGGTCGAGCGCTCAAGACTCAGACGGGGGACGAAAAAACTGCGAGAAGGGTATCGCGTCGGGACGTGGGCTGTCAACGAATCGCTCGCGGAGCGTGCTACGCCGTTGCTCCGCCTGGTCAAAGTCTGCACAGTGCTATCGGTTCTTTGCGGCCCTAGTGCCGCGGGCGCGATCACGCTCTCCGACGTTTCGCCTCTCGCGGGGGCTGCGCGCGCGTTTCATGCGTACTCGCTTGCGAGCATCGACAATGCGCTGGCCATCGTCGCCAATCCCGCCGGGATCGCGGTTCGTCCCTCCGCCGAGTTCTTCATGCTCGTCACGGACTCGGACCGCCTTCGCGACGGCGACACCGCGTTTCTCGCGAAGATGCAGCAGCTCGGCGTCGCGTACGAGCGCTTCCGGCCGGTCGAGGGCGCCGCGCGCGTCTCCCGGCTCACGTTCGCGACCGGCCGGCGCGTTACGCGTTCGCTCACGATCGGCATGTCCTACGGTTGGTTCTTCTCCGACGACGACAGTCTGGCGGCGCTCTCGAGTTTCGATCTCGGCGTTCATGTGCGGGCGCACTCGCGTATCGCGTTCGCCGGCGCTGCGTATGGCTACAACCGTCCCTCGCTCGGCGAGACTCGCATACCGCGCCACTACGAGGCGGGCGTCGAACTCTCGCCGATCACGCAGTGGCTCGGCCTTTTCTGCGAGGCAAGCATGACATCCGAGGAGAACCTCGCGGGCGCGACGGCCGCGTACGGCGCCGAGATCGAGCCGGTCGCCGGCATCGTGCTGCGCGGGCGCGCGGACACCGACGGCGACTACCGCGTCGGCTTCGAATACAACTTCAACCAGAGCGGCTACGGTGTCGTCGGTCTGTACCGTCACAGCGGAGGCTCGGATGGCCGCGCCGGCTACATTCGCCTCACCGACAGCGTCTATCGCCGGGGCCGCGGGCAATGAGATGCGTCGCGATCCGGCGCGCGCGAACGCTCTCGCGCGCGTGCGTTTCATTGCGTAACTTTTCGGAGGCTCGGGCGTAGAATCTCCTCGCGGGTCGAGGCTTCGCTCCCGCGTTTCGCCCACGCCACGCGACCTCTTTCGACACGGAGTGACCGCATGCTCGCGATGCAAGGTTTGACGAAGACCTATCCCGGCGGCGTCATGGCGCTACGAGGCGTGAGTCTCTCGATCGGCCCCGGAATGTTCGGCCTACTCGGACCGAACGGCGCGGGGAAATCGACGCTCATGAAGATTCTCGCCACGCTTCTCGATCCCGATTCGGGCAGCGTCGAATTCGACGGGGTCGACCTGCTTCGCGAGAAAGAGAAGGTCCGGGAAATCGTCGGATACCTGCCGCAGGAGTTCGGTTTCTATCCCGCGTTCTCCGCGCGAAAGATGCTCGAGTACTTCGCGTCGCTGCGCGGAATGCACTCCGGCGCGGGCCGGCGCGCCCGCGTCGACGAACTCCTCGAGCGCGTGAACCTACGCGAGGCGGCGGATCGCAAGGTCGGCGGGTTCTCGGGGGGAATGCGGCAGCGACTCGGGATCGCGCAGGCGCTCATCGCGAAGCCGCGCCTCTTGATCGTGGATGAGCCGACCGCGGGCCTCGACCCCGAGGAGCGCCTTCGCTTCCACAACCTGCTCGCCGAGATCAGCCAAGAGATCGTCGTTCTCCTCTCGACGCACATCGTCAGCGACGTCGCGGTTCTCTGCTCGCGTATGGCCGTCATCATTCGCGGACAGATCGTCGCCGATATGACGCCCGGCGAGGCCGTCGCGCGGCTCGAGGGGCATGTCTTCGAGGGGACGCTCGAACGCGAGCGCGTCAACGATCTGGCGGCGCGCTGCAAGATCCTCTCGCGGATGGTCGCGAGCCCGACGACGATGCGCGTGAAGGTCTTCTGCGAGAACGGTGCTCCGGCCGACGGGTTCCGGCCGGCCGGCGGCAACCTCGAGGACGCCTACTTCCGTCTCGTCGGCGACGCCGGCGGCACGGCCTAGCCGAGTGCCCGCGTGAACGCCGCCATCCTACGAGTCGCCGGCGCCGAGTTGTCGATGCAGACGCGCCGGTTCGCGTTCTGGTTCTTCAGCGTGCTCTTCGTCGCCATCGGCATCATGTTCTTCACGCGCTTCATGGCCGTCTCCGCGGGCGAGGACAGCATGACGCAGGGCGTCCGCCTCGCGCGCAATTCCGCGTACTCGCTGTCGATCCTCCACGCCGCCCTCGCGCTTTTCTTCAGCCACTTCACCGCGTCGTTGTCGATGGACCCGGTGCTGCGCGATCGCCGCCTCGGGATCCTCCCGATGGTGCTCTCGTCGCCGCTCTCGGAGCGCGACTACGTCCTCGGCAAGTTCCTCGGCGCGCTCGCCGCGTGTCTGGCCGCGCCGCTCTTCTTCGTCGTGTCGGGGGGGATCGCGCAGTTCGTGCCGAACAACTCGGTCGGCCTCATCGCACCGAACCTCACGGCGTTTCTCGTCGGATACCTCGAGTTCTGCGTGCCGTTCACGATCTTGATCTCCGCGGTTTCCTTCTCGCTTGCCACGCGCACCGGTAACACGAAGCTCGTCTACGCCGTCGTGACCGTTTTCATGATCAGCTACCTCGTTCTCTTAAACGCGATCGAGTCGATCGACAACCGGTGGCTCGCCACGCTCGATCCGTCGGGGCTCCTCTGGCTCGCCGAGGTGGCGGGGAAGGGGAAGACGAACGCCGAGCAAAACGCGCTCGGGTGGATGATGGACCTCGGATTCCTCGTCAACCGCATCGTCGTGATCGGCGGCGCGCTCGTCGTGGTCGTGCTGACGGCGCTCCGCTTCGCGCGGTGGCATGCGCTCACGGGGCAGGGGGACGGGGGCGGCGCCCGCAAGCGCCGCGCCGCCGCGCCCGCACCCGCCGCCATCGCCCCCGCGCTGACGACGCTCGCCGGCGGCCTCGCGCCGCTTCCCGCGACGTTTCGACTCGAGACGGGCCACGCCGTGCAGTTCGGCCGCGTCTTGTCCACCGAGTTTCGCCTGTTGATGCAGGAGCGCGCGCTCTTCTTTCTGCCGCTTTTGCTCGCGTTCATCCTTTTCACGAGCGTCGAGGCGCGCACCGGAATCTTCGATGCCGAGATGATTCCCGTCTCGAGCGAGGTGATCCGTCAATCGTTCGGGATATTCCTCCTCTTTCTCTTCGGCACGACGACGTTCTTCGTCGGCGAGTCCGCCTTCCGCGAGCGCGACACGGGGATCTCCGACATGCTTCACGCGCTGCCGGTTCCGGAGGCCGCGATCGTGTTCGGCAAGGCGGTGGCCAATATCGCCGTTTCGCTCGCGTTCATGTCGGTGGCCTTCGTCACCCTCTCGATCTACCAGCTCGCCAACCGCGGCGGCGCGATCGACGTCGCACCGTATCTCTACTTCTACGGACTGAATCTCTTCCCGACGGTGCTGTTCATGACGGCGCTTTCGCTCTTCCTCGCCTCAGTCGCGCGCAGCAAACACGCGGGCTACGCGATCTTCCTCGGCATCGCCGGCATTCTGACGTGGGCGTTCGTGCGAGGCCACGGCCACTGGCTCTACAACATCCCCGCGCTCTCCCTCTTCCGTTACTCCGACATCGATGGGCTCGGCCCGCTCTGGAAGTCGATCGTGACGCAGCGCGCGTACGTCGCCGCGCTCTCGCTCGTGCTCCTCTGCGCGGCCGCGGGGCTCTATCCGCGAACGCCGCTTCCGCTGCGCCAGGCGTTCACGTCGCGGCAATGGCACGGCCGCCGGATGCTCGTGCCCGCCGCGTTCTTCACCGTCGTCGCCGTCGTCCTCGGCGGATCGCTCTTCTTCTGGGTCGAGAACGGAGGCGTCGGCTCCCTCGCCACGGAGCGCGGGCGCGTCGACTACGAGAAGAAGGTGCGGCCGTGGCTTCTCGACCTGCCGCAACCGGAGATCGCGGGCGTCGACATCGATCTCGACCTCTTCCCCGAGCGGAACGCGTTTCGGATTTCGGGGACGATGCTCCTGAAAAACTCCGAGAACGCGCCGCTCGATTCGGTCCACATCACCGTCAACCCGCGCCTCTTCGAGAAGGGGAAGATGACGCTCGCGGGACGCGCGGCGGATCGTTTCGAGCACGCGATCGCGACATTCCGCCTCGGAGAACCGCTGGCGCCGGGCGCGGAGCTGCCGCTCGTCTTCCAATGGGAAGGCCGCGTTCCTGACGGTGTCCCGCGCCACTCCACCGGTATGCAGACTTTCATAGGGAGCGGCGGTACGTTTCTCCACTCGTTCGCGTCGATGGCGTGGCTCCCGGCGATCGGTTACCAGGCCGACGTCGAGATCGAGTCGGACAGGACCCGGCGCAAGTACAAGCTCGGGGAACGCGAATCGCTCCCCGACGACGACGGCACCGGCCCCACGAAGGGTTTCGGCCACCAGACGAGCGCGTTTCCGTACCACGCGAAGATCCGCACGAACTCCGCGGACCGCGTCCTTTCGGCTGGGCGCCTGATCGCGGAGCGGTCGCTCGGCGCGCGGCGCGAGTTCGAGTACCAGTCCGACGCGCCCCTCTACTTCTTCCCGGTGATGGCGGGCCGCTGGCTCGACAAGGGCCGCGACGCGTGCGCCGTCTACTACGACGCTGCGCATCCGCAAAACGTCGACAAGATCCTCGACGCGCTCGCCGGCTCGCGCGCGTTCTTCTCCGAGGCGTTCTCGCCGTATCCCTACGCCGATTTGCGCCTCGCGGAGTTTCCGAGCCACGGCTCGTTCGCGATGGGCTACCCGACGCTGATCCCGTTCTCGGAGTCGATCGGGTTCTTGACGCGCGATACCGAGAATCTGCCGAATCTCAATTTCTACGTGACGGCGCACGAGGTCGCGCACCAGTGGTGGGGGACGGTCGTCTGGCCCGCTCACGCGAAGGGCTCGCCGGTCCTGACCGAGGGGCTCGCGAATTACTCGACGCTCATCTTCGCGCAGCGTGTCGAGGGAGACCGGAAGCGGCAGAAGCTCTTCGAGTTGTTCGAAGACCTCTACCTGCGTCGCCGTGATCCGAACGAGGAGCGCCCGATCGCGCAGGCTGACGGCGACCGGCGCGGCGACGACGCCATCTGGTACAACCGAGGCGGCGTCGTCTTCTACATGCTTCACTTCATGCTCGGCGAGGAGAAAATGCTGGCTGGGCTTCAGGAATTCATTCGGCGATTCTCATTCCAGAACGACCATCCGACGATCACCGATTTCGCGGGTGTCTATCAGGAGTTGTACCCGGAGACGAAACCATTCTTCGATCAGTTCGTGTTCGACAAGGTGATTCCGAATCCGAAGTTCACGATCGCGAAGAGCGAGTCGCTTGCGGACGGGCGCTGGCGCGTGGCGTTCGAGATCGCCAATCAGGGCGCGGGCGATCTCGATCTCGTTGTCGAAGCGCACGAGGGAAAACGCGCGGACCGCGACAAGGCGGAGCGGGAGGCCGCGAACGCGCGCGCAAAGGTGGAGGCGCGCGGCGGCCGCGTCGATACCCCTGGGGATTCGCTCGCGCTTCTTGCCGACGGGGCCGTCGCTGCCGACGCGGCGAGGCACTTCGCATCGGCGCGCACGCGCGTTGCGCTCGTGGGCGCAGGCCCCGTCACCGGCGAGATTCTCTGCGACTTCAAGCCCACGGAGATCGAGATCGATCCCGACGCGACGGTTCTGCTTCAGGAGAGGCGAAAGGGACGTAGCGACCTGTGAAGAAACGAATCAGGCAGGTCGCGTTCGCCGCTCTCGTCGGCGGCGTCCTCGCGGGGTTGTTCGCCGGCGTCGCCGACGTTCGCGGGAATGAGTACTGGGAGCGCGGACTGCGCTACCTCGCGTTCCATACGCTCACCGAAGCGGTCAATCGATACATCTACGTTTTCGGAGTCGTCGGCGCGGCGTGTTTCGCGGTCTTCTCTGGGCTGCGGCTCGCGGCGCGCCGATGGCTTCTTGTTCCGCTGTACCTGGCGGGGGTCGCCGCGCTCGCGTACTGGGCGCGAGACGCCGAGATCGACTACAAACTCGACGTGGCGTGGCGCGAGATGGACTCGCTCATGCGCGTCGTCGTCGCGGCGTGGGGACTCTGGGCGTTCGACCTCGCGGCGGGGAAGGGGTGGCTTGCGCCGCCCAAGCGCGTCCGCATGCTTCGCGTCGCGGTCGTCGCGCTCGCGATACCGATTGCGCTCAACGCCGCCGAGCGCGCGTGGCTTACGAAACTCGAAGCGCGTCTCGCCGGCAAGCCCGACTTCATGATCTTCATGATCGACGCGCTGCGCGCCGATCGCGTCGGCGCGTACGGCTATGGCCGCGACACCACGCCGACCCTCGACTCGCTCGCCGCCGCCGGCGTGCAGTTCGAGAACGCGACGAGCAACGCGAACATGACGCGCCTGACCGTGCCGTCGATCTTCACACTGCTCTATCCGTCGACGCTCGGCATGGCCTCGACGCTCACGATGATGTCGCCGCGCACGCTCACGGTCGCCGAGCTTATGAAAAACGCCGGCTACCAAACGCTCGCCTACATTCCGAATCCATCGATGAAGAAGCGCCTTAATTTCGATCAAGGCTTCGATGTCTACGACGACAAGATTTTCTACGTGCGGAAGTTCCGGAGCTGGGAGTCGATGTCGGTGATCAACGAGCGCGTGCTCGATTGGTTTCGCGGCAACCGCGGGCGCCGGTTTTTCATCTACATCCATAGCTGCGACGCGCACGCGCCGTACAGCCCGCCGCCGCCGTACGACACGATGTTCTACGACCCGTCGCGCGAGGAGACGGCGCGGCAGGCGCGGCCGATCACCGAAGCGGAGTACGCGCGAATGCACGGCTATCAGCGTCTCGATGGCGACCGCGGCGACCTGAACTACTACAAGGGCCTCTACGACGGCGAAGTGCGCTACACCGACGACAAACTCGGCGAGTTGCTCGCCGAGATGCGCCGCCTCAACGTCGCCGAGAAGACCATCTTCTTCTTCTCGGCCGATCACGGCGAGGGTTTCCTCGAGCATGGCGAGTGGGATCACGGACACCACGCGTACGACGAGGTGATTCACGTTCCGCTGATCATGACGGCGCCCGACGCGCGCTTCCGTGGATCGAAGATCGTGCCGCCCGTGCACACGTTCGACATGTCGGCGACGGTGCTCGATCTGGCGGGCGTGCCGCTTGCGCCCGAGTTTCAGGCGAAGAGCATGATGCCCCTCGTGCGCGGCGACTCGACGCCCGTGTGGGAGTACTCCTACATCGAGTCGGACGACGTGCGCGCCCTCCGCAGCCCGCAGTGGAAATTCATCCAGGATCGCCAGAGCGGCGAGGAGATGCTGTTCGATCTGGCCGCCGACTCCGCCGAGTACACGAACCTCGTCGCGGCCGACACGCTCGTTGCCGGCGATCTGCGCCGCAAGATGGCCGCGATCGTAAAGGGCAACGAGATGCTCGGCCAACTCGGCTTCATGGAAACCAGCGACCTCGATGCGGAGACGATCGAGCAGCTTAAGGCGCTCGGCTACATCGAGTAGTTTGCTCGCGGCCGCAGGGCGGTGCGTTCGCCGTCTGGCTGCGCGATTGACAGCGCCGCGTATTGGGCAGAAACTGGTGCCCGTCACTGTCGACGCACGCCCCGTCCCGACAGCGTCTCCCGCACGTTCGCGTGTTCGCGCAAGGAGGGTCCGCATGCGCCGCCTGGTGTTTGTCGCTTCCGTGATTGTGTTGGCAGTCATCGCCGCCTTTCCGATTCCATCCAACGCGGGACAGATCTGGACCGATGCGAACGGCGACGGGCTTCCCGACGCGCCGGGGACGTTCGTGGCGTCGGCCGGCGATGTCGTCAGCGTCGATCTTTGGATCGACTCGCAAAGCTTCGCCTGGACGAATTACCTCCTCTACGTCGAGTGGGCCGCGGGTTGTTTTAGCTACGTCAGCGGCGAATACACCGTGTCGGGCGGCACCAATTTTCCGATCGACACGTTTTCGCATCCTTCCGGTATCGGGTTCGGCGGCTTCGAGTACGGACTGCAAGGCGTGACGGCGATCGCGAGTCTCAGCCTGCGTGCGATGACCGGAGGCGTCTGTTGCGTGACGCCGATCATCGATCCCGACAATGCGTACGGCGTGTTTAGCCAGTTGGGCACCGACACCGACTTCGTTCTCTTCACGTCGAATCCGAACTCGTGCTGGACGGTGGCCTCGGTACCGGAGGCCTGCTGCTTCCCGGACGCAAGCTGCGCGTTTCTGACGCCGGAGGATTGCGCCGCGGCGGGCGGTACGGCGCAAGGTCGGGGGACGACGTGCGGCGCCCTCGTGTGCGATCCGCCGCTGCCGCGCGGCGCCTGCTGCATACCGGACGGTTCGTGCACGAGCCCGGTCACCCCGAGCGAATGCATCACGCTCGGCGGCGTCTATCAGGGGAACGGCACCGACTGCGGGAGCGTGAACTGCCCAGTCTCGACGGGCGCCTGCTGCTACTCGAGCGGCGTGTGCGTCAGCCCAATCAGCGCGACCGAGTGCGCGACCGGCGGCGGAACGTACCAAGGCGATGGATCGAGTTGCGCGACGGTCGTGTGCCCCGGCCCCGAAGGCGCGTGCTGCTTCAACGATGCGACGTGCCAAATGCTGCCGGCGGCGGCCTGCGCCGACGCGAGAGGCGACTTCCGAGGCGAAGGCTCGAGTTGCGCCAACGTCGACTGCATCCCGCCCGAGGGCGCGTGCTGTCTGCCGAGCGGATCATGCGCGCTGCAAACCGAGTTCGCCTGCGTCGCGAATGGCGGGATGTATCAGGGCGATTTCATTCTCTGTCAGAACGTGGAATGCCAGCTGCCGGGTGAATGCCCTCCGGGAACGCCCGGCGATGCCTTCGACGCGCCGCTGCCGTCGTGGGCGATGGCGAGCGCGTTGCGCGAAGTGATCGTTGCAAAGGGCCCCGGCGCATCGAACCGTGCCAGCGACGCGCGTGCGAAGGGAACCGATGGCGACGACATCAGCACCGCGCTGACGATCGGCGCGCTTCCATTCAACGATGTCGGAAACACGTGCGGCTTCAACGACGACTACGATGAGGTTTGCCCGTTCACAGGGTCCACCTCGTCGGACGTGGTCTACAAGTACACGCCCACGGCCTTCGAGCGCGGCACGTTCTCGCTCTGCAATTCTTCCTATGACACGAAGATCTACGTCTACGAGAACACGGTCGGGAACTTGATCGCGTGCAGCGACGACGCGTGTACGGATCCCTTCGGAAACCCATTCCGTTCGCGCGTCGACTGCGTGCGCATGGTGGCCGGAAATACCTACTACATCGTGATCGACGGGTACTTCGGAGACTGCGGCGACTACTGCCTCAACGCGTCACTCTCCTCGGGCTGCGGCGCTGAGTGCGCGCCGGACAATTGCCCGCCGGGATCCACGCTCGAGGGCGAGCCGGTCTGCTTCGACGGCTACGTCGACTCCTACAACGCCGGGTGCAGCACGGTGCCGCCGTCGTTCCGAGTGCTCCCTTACTCGTCCGAGATTCGGGTATGCGGACAGAGCGGCACATATGTTCGCGACGGCGAGGTTTACCGCGACACGGACTGGTATGAGATGGACAATCCAGTCGCGCAGGCGGTTAGGGTGCGGCTCTGTGCGAGCTTCGACGCCGAGCTGATTTGTGTCGACGGCAACTCGGGTTGCAGCGTCGTGCTCTGTTCCGATGCAGGCGTGCGGGACACGTACTCGGCTTGCACGTACTGGGGCCCTCCCGGAGCGAATCGGTTTTTCGTGGCTCCGCTCGAGTTTTTCAACGTTGCCTGCGGCTCGCCCTACGAATTGACGATCGAGACGGGAGGCGGCACGAACGCCATCGAACCGACGTCGTGGGGGCGCATCAAGGGGCTCTTCAAGTAAGGGGAACGCGAGCTAGCGAGGATTGGCGGCGCGGTAGTCTTCGACGAACTCGGCGAGCATTTCGTCGAGCGTGCTCTCGACTTCCGCGAGCAGCTTTTTCTTCTTCGCGATCACGATGCCGCTGCGCGACCAGACTGTGGCGGTGAGGTGCGTGTTCGGATCGGAGATGAGCGCGGTTGCGCGCGAGTAATTGAGGTCGACCGACGCGATGTGCCAGCCGGAGTGAAGCAGGTACGTCACGCTCAGCGTGAGAAGCCCCTCGCGCGAGTCGTCTTGCGGCTCGGCGGCGGTGACTCGCCCCGCGGCGAGGCGCGCGAAGAGAAGCGAATCGAGGCGAGCGTGCGTGACGCCCGTTTCCTCGAGGCTCGGCGGGATCCGTTCGACGCGCGCGTGAAGTTCGCCGGCACCGGAAAGCGGGTTCACGCGTTCGGCTCGCGGGGCGGCGATCGCGGCGCCGCGCGCCAGACCGAGAATGCCCGACGCCAGAATCGCGACACACAACGCGTGTCTGGCTGCCGCGCGGATCTTCGTGCAGGTTCTCATCGCACCGGCGCCTCATCGTCGCGCGGGGCGGGTGCGTGAACCGGCGCTGGCGCGGTTGCTACCGCGGGCTGCGCGGGGGCGCGCTCTTGCGTCGGATGCGTCGAAAGTTCTTCGTAGTCGCCGTAGAGTTTCTCGAACGCCTTGTCCCAGCTCACCTCGAGGGCCGCCGCGCGCGCGCGGACACCCATCGCGCGCCGCCGCCGCGCGTCGCTCGCCAGATCGTGCATCTTCGCGGCGAAGTCGGTGACGTTGCCCGCACGCGCGACGAGGCCCGTCTCGCCGTCGCGCACGCTCTCCTGCGCGCCGCCGCCGTCCGTGACGATCGGAGGGAGCCCCGACGCCATCGCTTCGAGCACCACGCATCCGAGCGTATCGGTGGCGCTCGGAAACACGAAGACATCCGCCGACGCGAACGCCGCCGCGAGTTCCTCGCCCTTGAGCACGCCGGTGAAGTGCGCGGTCGCGCCGAGCGACGCTTCGAGATCCGCGCGCAGCGGGCCGTCGCCGACGAACGCAAGCCGCACCTTCGCGTCCTCGGCGAGCACGCGCTTGTACGCATCCGCGAGCAACTCGAGATCTTTCTCGCGCGAGATGCGCCCGACGTACAGGAAGAGCGTCTTTCCCTTCGCGCCGGCCGCCTCGCGGAATGCGTCGGAGCGACGCGCGGGATTGAACTGGCGCGTGTCGACGCCCGCGGGGAGAAGCCCGAGCCGCTCCTTCGCGAATCCGCGCCGCGCCAGATCCTCGAGCTGCAACTGCGACGGCACGAGAATCCGCTCGCACTTGCTGTAGAAGTAGCGCATGAACTCCCACGTGACGCGCTCGAGACTCTCGTTCCCCGTGAGAATGCGCGCGTACTCGGGAAGCTGCGTGTGATACGAGCCGAGAAGCGGAATGCCGAGAAGCCGCGCTGCGAGAAGCGCCGAGATCCCGACGGGGCCCGGCGTGACGACGTGAATCAAATCGTACGCCTCGCTGCGCGCCAGCTCGAGCACCGAGAGGCACGACGGGAAGTGGAGCGCGTAGTCGCGATACGCCGGCAGCCCGAACTCGGTGATCACCGGCAGCGAGATGAATCCGTCGCGGCGCACTTCGCGCTCGCCCGTGGCCGTGACGATCGTGATGTCGTGCCCAGTCGCGATGCCCCATTGCTCGAGCCGCTCGAGGATCGTCACGATGCCGTTCGTGTCGAAGTACGTGTCGGTGAAGACGGCGATTCGCGGCGCGCCGGGGCGGAATCGCGGTCGCGCGGTGATCGCGCGCGCCACACGCAGCGCTGTGCGGCGCTCCTCGCCCGTCTGGAAGTAGGAGACGAGGTACGGGAGCAGCAGCAGATGAAAACCGACGAGCGCGCCGAGTTCGCGAACGTGGTGCTCGCGCGGCCCGGATGAGAGGCTGCGCAGGCTCTCTGCGTAGCGCGTCATCGCGGCGATGTAGCGCGCGTTTACCTCGCGGAAGATCGCGCCGTGGCTTCCGCGCTCCGCGAGCCGGTCGCCGAAGGGCGCCCCGATGAGGTCCGTCAGCACCTTCGGGCTTTGCAGCGTCTCGCGCATCGACCCGCGGAACGCCGACGCGAAGTGGTTCAAGATCGCGCCGCCGACGTCGCCGAGCGTTTCGCGCAGGATTCCGCGCAGGCCGCTGATGAGCGCGCGCTCGGGTTCGACGACGCCCGCCGCATCGAGCGTGCGCGCGAAGCCCTTCGCGAACTCGAGCGATTGCTCGGGAAGCAGCTCAGGCGATTCGGAGAGCGCGATCTCGGCAAGCGAGTAGAGCGCGTGTGCGCGTTGCTCGGCGGAGCCGTGTTCGCCCTCGCCGATCGAGCGCGCCGCCCGCAGGTCCGCGAGGAACTCGGCGATGCCGCCCTCGGTCGGCGTGCGCGTGAGCGACCGGCCGGCGCCGTGGCTCGAGAAGTCGTCGGAGCCGCCGACCGATCCGGCGAGCGGCCGCGGCGGTAGCGGCAGCGCGTGGCGCGCCGCAAGCGCGCCCACGAACTCGGGCGTCGCTTCCCGGAGAAATCTCTCTGCGAGCAGATTTGCATCCGGGCCGAGCTGGCCGTTTCGCGTTTCCCAGAGCGGCACGAGCAGGAGCAGCTTCTCGATTTGCTCCTGCGTCGGAGCGGGGCCTCTGGCGGGCCCTAGCGGCCGCGCGACCGCGTGCGCGATCTGGCGCTCCCGAAGAAGCGCGAGGAGCGCGTAGAGGTCCGCGCGCATGCGCGCGATCTCGTCGTGGTCCTCCGCTGAAATGCCGTACGCGAGAATCCGCACCGCGAAACCGTCTTCGGGAAACTGCGACGTGATTTCTTCGCTGACGAATACGTCCGCGTGGTGCGCGATGGCCATCGCTCCATCGATCGAGTCGGTGTCGGTGAGCGTGACGAAATCGATGCCGAGCGCCTTGAGGCGGTCATAGAGGGCGTCGGGTTCGAGCGCGCGCGGGTGTGTCGTCGTCGGAATCCAGGCGCCGGAGGAGAGGGAATAGCGGCTGACGCAGTGTAGGTCGGACCGGCGGCCGCGAGTGTTGCCTTCGATTGGGCCCACCGGCTTTGCTGCGTTCCGAACCCGGTTCGATCTGTCGGGCAACGAATCCTCCGGAGCGTGCGCGTGAGTAAGCGCGAGCCTCAGCGCGACGCCCGACCCGGCGTGACGTTGAGGCCGGGCGAGATTCTAGGGTCGCCGCATCGGGCGGGCAAGGAGATTTCGCGCAGGTAACCGCTGGGCGACGCACCGGCAACTCGCGTGTCGGGTGAGAACAGTCGTGCCACCGATTGAGAACAAATAAGGTAGCGCTTGTTTCGCACGCGTCGCGTCCGGGCATGACGACCACCCCTTGCGCGCGGCGGGCGAGGCGAATCGAGTTTTTCGCGTGTCTTGCGACGGAGCGCGCGACTCCGCAATTAGAGCAACCACGCGCGGCGCGGCCGCCGGCGGCACGCGCCCTGCCATGCGCCCCGCGGTTCCCGGAGGCGGGGAAGGAGGGTGGCGCGACGCCTTCGAATCCAACGACCGCGTCGTGCCGCTGTTCTACGCGTGCGGCGTGGATCCACGCTTTGCAGTCACGCGAACGCTATTCCCGGGCCCGACGGCCCGACGGAAGGAGACCATCGTGTCACGTACTCTGATTTCCTGGTCGCACCGAGTCGCGCCCAGCGCGATCGCCATCGCGGCGTTCGTGGCCGCGCCGGTTCATGGCGTCGCTCGCGTCGCCCATGCCGCGTCGCCGGGCGATATCGTCATCAACGAAGTGATGCAAAACCCCGCCGCGGTGGCGGACGCGTCCGGAGAATGGTTCGAGCTCTATAACGCGACGGGCGCGCCGGTCAGCCTCGACGGCTGGAAGATCGAAAGCGGCGGCAGCGAAAGCCACACCATTTCGTCGGGAGGCACGCTCGTGATTCCGGCCGGCGGTTTCGTCGCGCTCGGAAAGAACGGCACACCGGCGACGAACGGCGGCTACACGCCGGCGTACGTCTATCCCACGATTTCGCTCGGCAACGGCTCCGACATTCTCGTGATTCGCGAGGGAGGAGTCGCGATCGACAGCGTCGCGTGGGACGACGGCGCGACGTTTCCGGACCCGGACGGCGGCTCGATGGAGCTGATCGATCCGCTTTCGGACAACCGGATCGGAACGAATTGGGCGGCGAATACCACGACGCCGTACGGCGCCGGGGATTTCGGGACGCCCGGAGCGGCGAATGCCAACACGGTCGACGCCGGATCGGGCCCGACGATCGCGAACGTTTCGCACGCGCCCGGGGCGCCGATCGAAACGGACAGCGTGCGCATCCGCGCGGAAGTCACCGACAACCTCGGGATCGAAGAGGTCTGCGTCGAGTTTCGCGTGAACGGCGCTTCCGCGACGGCGGCGACGATGACGCTCACGACCGGCGCGATTTACGAAGCCAAGCTCGCGCCGCGTCCGGCCGGAACCACGGTCAGTTACATCATCGTGGCGCGCGATGTCGACGGGAACGTGGCGCTTTCGCCGGCGAACGCGCCCGCGGAAACTTACAGCTACTCGGTCGGCAGCTTCGCGCTGACGATCAGCTTGAACGAAGTGCTCGCCGACCCGCCGACATCCACCGGTGACCCGCTCGGGGGCGACGTCAATCGCGACGGCGAAGGCGACTCGTTCGAGGACGAGTTTATCGAGCTGGTCAACTTCGGAACGCAGCCGGTGGACATCTCCGGATGGACGCTCTCGGACGATGACGCGCCGGGAGCGGAGTTCGCGTTTCCGGCGGGCACCGTTGTCCCGTCGATGGGATTCGTGACGCTCTTCGGCGGCGGTTCGCCGCAGGGATTCAGCGGGCTCGTTTTCGTCGACGATGGACGAATCGGGAACGGGCTCGGCAACACGGGCGAAACGGTCGAACTCAAACGCGACGGAATTCTCGTGGATGTCTTGGTCTACGGCGCGGAAGCGGGGAACGACGAGTCGTTGATTCGCGTTCCCGACGGGACGGGAGTCTGGACGCGGCCTGGCGAGCAGGGCTTCCTCGAGCCGTACACGCCGCACGCTCCGAACGGCGGCGGGTTCATCGCGAACGAAATCACGACTTGGGGGAAGATCAAGGCCGTCTTCCGGTAGCGGTGCGCCGCGTGATGGGCCGGCCTCGCGTCGCCGCGGGGCCGGCCGTCGCGCTAGACCTCGCCGCGATCGATGAAGTTGTCGAGGACTCCGAGAAAAACTTCGGGCTCGAGGGTCGCCGGGCGCGTCTTCTCGAGAAATTGCGATTCGACGAAATCGTGAATCTCTTCGAGTCCGACGTCACGCCACACTTCGAGCCTCGAGTTGCGCCGGTCGTCGGCCTCGCCGGAGAGGACCAGCCGTTTAAGGAGGCGTTGCGCGGGCCGGTAAAGCAGAATCACCTGCGCGTGCGAGCGGCCGCCGCGATCGAAGAAGTTGAGAAACGCGGGCACGCCAGGGGAGCGCGTCTGCTGTTCGAGGAGCGCGCGAAACTCAAAGTCGAGATCCGCGAACGCGGCGTGTTCGATGACATGAACCTCGGCGGGATGCGGCGCGTCGGGTTCCGGCTCGTTGCGCGGGGTTCTCACGTTCTCTCTATCGGCACGGCGTCGCGGAAGAGAAGAGCCCCGCTGTGTGAGCAATTGCTCGTCGCGGGGCCGTATGTTATGACTCGCCGCGCGAATGAGAGGCGACCGAGCGGGAGCGGGGACGAGGGGCGGGGATGCGCTAGCGGGTTCCGTTGGACGGGACGGGAGCCCGTCCGCCGGCGTGCCGCCGCCGCCTGAGGAAGAGAGCACCCGGCTCATCACGCGCTCGGCGGGGAAGATGGGCGTGGCGACCTCGCTGTCGCGCGTGCTCGGCCTCGCGCGCGACGCTGTTTTCGCCGCCATCTTCGGCACGTCGGCGGCTGCCGACGCGTTCAATCTCGCCTTCACGATTCCGAACTTCTTCCGGCGATTGCTCGGCGAGGGGATCCTTTCCGCGGCGTTCGTACCGGTCTACTCCGAGCATGTCGAGCGCCGGTCTCGCGACGAGGTCCACGCGCTCGGAAGCGCGGCGCTCACGGATCTCGCGCTCGTTCTTACCGTCGTCACCGCGGCAGGGATGGCGGCGTCGCGCCTTCTCGTCGGCCTCTACGCGCCGGGGTGGAGCGACCTCCCCGGGCAGGTCTCGCTCACGTCGGGACTGACGCGCCTGCTCTTCCCGTACATCTTGTTCGTCGGGCTCGCGGCGCTCGTCCAAGCCATCCTCTCGGCGTCGTACCGATTCACGGTCTCCGCCCTTTCGCCGGTCGTGCTCAACATCTGTTTCATCGTCGCCGCGTTTACGCTCTGCCCGCTCTTCGGTCCGCGCCTCGAGGACCAAATCTACGGCTTCGCGATCGGCGGACTGGTCGGCGGTCTCGGGCAGCTTGTTATTCAGGCTCCGGTCTTAAAGTCGATCGGGTTCCGGTTCCGGCCGCGCATCGACTTCCGCTCGAAGGAAGTGCGCGAGATCATGACGCTCATGGGACCGGGGCTCTTCGGCCTTGGCGTCGCGCAGATCAACCTGATTGTCGACACGCTCTTCGCGACGTACCTTCCGAGCGGCAGCGTGACGGCGCTTCGCCTCGGGAGCCGCGTGGCGCTCCTGCCGCTCGGCGTCTTCGGCGTCGCGATCGCCTCCGCGTCGCTGCCGGTGCTGTCGCGCCGCGTCGCGCGCGGCGACATGGCCGCAGCGCGCGAAGTTCTCTCTCATTCGACGCGCATGATCTTCTTTCTGCTCATTCCCGCGACGTTCGGGCTCGTGGTTCTCAGCGAACCGATCACGCGGCTACTCTTCGTGCGCGGGGCGTTCGATGCCGGCGCCTCGCTCACCACCACCGCGAGCGTTCTGGCGCTCTACTCGGTCGGGCTCTTCGCGTACGGCGGCGTCAAAGGAGCGATCCAAGTGTTCTATTCGATGAAAGACACTCGGACCCCCGTCGCCATCGCCGCCGTGGCGCTCGTCGTCAACGTGGTGCTCAACCTGATCCTGATGCGGCCGCTCGGCGCCGGCGGGCTCGCTCTTGCGTCTTCGATCAGCTCCGTCGTGAACTTCGCGCTCCTGCTCGTGATGTTGCGCCGGAAGGTCGGGCGATTGGACGGCCGCACGATGACGATCTCGACTTTGCGGATCACCGCGGCGTCGGTCGTGATGGCGGCGGCAACCTGGGGCACGTACGCGTTCCTCGGCGCGTTCCTCCCCGAGGAGCGCTTCGTGTCGCTTGCGACTCGGCTCGGCGCGGCGATCGCCGTCGCGCTCGCGGCGTACTTCGGCGCCGCCGCGCTTCTGCGCATGGGGGAGTTCGCGCATCTTATGTCGTTCTTCCGGCGGCGCGCGAAGGGGAGCGGCGGCGACACGGTGCGCGACGACATGCCGGGTAGCGCCGCGCCGCGCGATGGCACGCCGCGCGACGGCACGCCGCGCGACGGCACACCGCGCGACGGCACGCCGCGCGATGGCGCG
>JBJXGV010000037.1:0-5579 GCA_046160485.1 bacterium
CGGCGGGGCTCGTCGAGGACGACGCGCCGCGCGCGCGCGGCGGCACGCGCCCCGCGGGCGCACGCGCGGAAGGGTCGCGCACTGACGGTGCGCGCGCACCCGCGACGACGATCCCCGGCGGCTTTCCGCTCCCGCCCAAGCCCGCGCCGCGCAAACCTGACCCGCTGCGCGGCGCGCGTCTGTTTCGCTACGAGGTCACCGGCGGCTTTACGGTCCTCGTCGGCCGCACGAGCGCCGACAACGACACGCTCACGCACAAGATCGCGAAGTCGTGGGATCTTTGGTTTCACTCGGGGCAGACGAGCGGCTCGCACGTGATTCTCGTGAAGGGAAACGCGAAGGCGAACCCGCCGAAGGAGGCGCTTCTCGAAGCGGCCGCGCTCGCCGCGTTTCATTCGAAGGCGCGCAACGCGGGCATGGTGCCGGTGATCTACACCGAGAAGCGCTACGTGCGGAAACCGCGCAAGAGCCCCGCGGGCCTCGCGAGTTGCGAACGCGAGAAGACGCTCTTCGTGCGGCCGAACGCGCTCGAAGACAAACGCGTCGCGCGCACGGAAGAGTAGGCGGCCGGACTAGCGAATCTTGCGCGGGCGGATCTGGTACTTGAGGAGCTTGTAGCGGAGAGCTTGGCGGGACATTCCGAGGAGATGGCCGGCGCGGGATTGGTTGCCGCCGCTGGCGGCGAGCGCGGTCTCGATGCGCGTTCGCTCGAGGAGCGCGACGTCGCTGTGAAGTCCGTCGGCCGCGGCGGTTGAGTTGGCACGCGCCGCGTCGAACGCCGCGCGGATGCGCGACGAAAGATGCGTAGCCTCAAGAGCGCGGCCGGCCGGCACGAGCGACGCGGCGCGCTGCATCTCGTTGTCGAGTTCGCGCACGTTGCCCGGCCACGGGTACGCGAGGAGTGCACGCGCGGCCGCGGGCGCGATCCCCGCGATCGTCTTGCCGCACTGCGCGGCGCGGCGCGCGAGCAAGTGCCGCACGAGGAGCAGCGCATCCTGCCCGCGCTTTCGCAGCGGCGGAATGTCGAACTCGTGCGCGCAAAGCCGGTAGTAGAGATCGCGGCGGAAGCGGCCCGCTTCCATCTCGCCGCGAAGATCGACGTTCGTCGCCGCGACGAATCGCACGTCGATCTTCCGCGTCTCCGTCGCGCCGACGCGTTTCACCGCGCGCTCCTCGAGCGTGCGCAACAGCTTCGCCTGCGTCGGCAGCGGGAGGTCGCCGATCTCGTCGAGGAAAAACGTGCCGCCGTGCGCCGCCTCGAAGAGACCCTTCTTGTCCTGCGATGCGCCGGTGAACGAGCCGCGCGTGTGGCCGAACAGTTCGCTCTCGACGAGCGAGTCGGGGAACGCGCTCGCGTTCGCGGCGACGAACGCGCCGGTGCGGCGGCTCGCGGTGTGCACGAGGCGCGCGAGCATCTCCTTGCCCGTGCCGGTCTCGCCGAGAAGGAGCACGCTGCCGTCGAGAGGCGCGACCGACGAGAGGCGCTCGACGAGGTGCAGCACGATCGGATCGCGCGCAACGAACGACCAGCCTTCCTCGGGAATCGTAAACGCGATGTGCGACGCCGGCGCGCTCGCCGGGTCGACGAGCGGGATGATGACGTCGTCGTCGATGTTCACGGGCGTCGCGAGTCGGGAAACGCGCCGAGTGCGCGACTTCGTGCGAGGCGGAGATTGAGCGGGCTGCTTTGTGCTTGCCGTGGGCAGCGTGTGGTCGGCTTGCGCGCGGTCGGGCGCCGCGCCGCGGAGCACATCGTGCGAGTCGAGGGAATCGAGGTTGTCGAGTGCCTGCTGCGAGAGTGCGAGTTCGCCGCGCGCGCCCATCTCCGCAAGGATCGCGATACTCGCTTCGTAGGCGCGGCGCGCGGCGTTGAGACGCCTGCGCCCGAGCGCGATATCCCCGAGCGCGCGAAGCGTCGACGCCTCTTCCTTGCGGTCGCCGCAAGACCGGTTCACGTCGAATGCGCGCCGCGCGAACGCGAGCGCTTCGAACATCCGTGCGTCGTGCGTTGCGTTGTCGCCGCCAGCGCGTGCCGCCAGCGCCTCATGCAGCGCCGCCTCCGACAACCGCCGCGTCGGCTCGCCGGTCACGTCGCCGCGCGGTGCGATCCTCTCGCCAATCTCAAGCGCCTTCTCCCACTCGACCCGCGCCGCCGCCCAATCCCCCCGCGCCCGCGCGAGATCGCCGAGGAACTCGTGTGCGAGCGCCTCCTCGCGCGCGAAGCGCCGACACTGGCACTGTGACAACGCCTCGTGCAGGTCCGTACTCGCAAGCTCGAACTGGCTGAGCGTCGCAAGCGCTCGTCCGCGGGCGAGGAGAGCGCGAGTCCTCGCTTGCGCGAGATGGTATCGGTTGGCGAGTACGAATGCCGCCGACGCGGATTCCACGGATTCACGCGAATTGCCAACGACGAACTCGAGCACGCTAAGGTTGATGTGGAACGAGCATTCGAACCGAGGGAGAATCATTCGACCTTGCAGCCGCTTCGCCTCAAGCAAGACGCCACGCGCGCGCTGTATGTCGCCGCACTTTCTCAACACAAGGGACAGATCTTTCAAGGAACGCGCGACACCGGCTATGTTCCCCGCTCTCCTGAATGCGGCCGCGGCGTCCTCAAAGCAAACGAGAGCCTTCCGTTGTTCGCCCTTTCGCTTTAGCCCCGCGCCCAAGACCATGCAGAACTCGCCGAACAGATCGTGTTCTGAGCTCGCCGCCACATGATGATGAATTTCTCCAAGACGTCCTAGCGTATCGTCATATCGACCCTCGGCTTGGTCGAGTCCGGCCGAGAGAACCTCGCAGTTCCAGTTCACGACAAGATCGACGCGCGCGAAGCTCTCGAGATTCTTCAGAAACCCGCGAGATGTCTTCGTGTCGCCGAGTGCGTACGCGGCCCAGCCTCCGGCAATCCACACGGCGCACTCTGGGCCTCCCGGGTAAATCGCTCTGCCTTCCTCGGACGAAATCGCACGCGCGAGCGAAACCGCTTGTTCAAATGCGCCAGACGCGTAGCCCAAGCGAACGCGGACGAGAATCTCAGCGATCTCCGGACGGTCACATGAACGATCGTCTCTCACAGGCACTCCAACTTGGAATGAGCGCTGTTCATCGCGCTATAGCCCCAGGATCTCCGCTACGACTACAACAACCGTATTGATACCGAGAGAAGACAGACTCCCCGCAGCACACTCTTCAGCGCTCGATGGGCTAACCGGCGGCGACGGGTACGCGAGTCCGGGGTCATCCGGATCGCCTTCGGTGACGACTTGTTTTTCGAAGCGGGGCTGGTTGATGAGCCACGCGGCCGCGTCGTCGGGGGCGAGCGCGAGCGTGCCGAACAGCAGGCACGCGCCGAGACAGGCGGCAAGACTGCGCCGCATCATGGAAAACGCCTCCTCCCTCCGGGCGCGGGCGCGCTGCGCGCGTTCTCCGCCCCGAAAATGAATTGGGCCGCCAGCGCACGAGGGCGCGACGGCCAATGTTTGGTCCGTGGATGAGCGTGATGAGTGTCGCCCAACATCGGAAGAAGGGGCGTGCGAAGTCATTGGGCACTCCTTCTGAGGCGCGCGAGGCCCCAAAATGGTGATTCAGGCTACCAGGGCCTCTCGCGGCCCGTCAACCGAGTTTTCGACCGAAAACGGCCCGGGGGTGAGGGCGCGGCGGGGGCGGCTGCGAGCGGGGGGCGACTGTGAGCCGGGAGGGCGGAGTGCAAGCCGGGAGTGCGGAGGGAGGAGGGCGGCGGGCGGGCGGGCCCGCGAGCATGCGGGTTTGCGCGGCGGCACCGCGGAACTCGCGGCGCGTGGCGCTTCACTGCTATGATCGCCGCGGCGCGCGAGCCAAACTCGCCGCCAGCTCTCGGAGCACTCACTCACGAAAGGGACTCATGATCGAACTCGCGTCGATGATTCTTTTGTCGGGGCTGCTCGTGGCGGCGCAACACGGCGCGCACGATGACGCGCGCAGCGGCGACGACGCCCCAGCGAAAACTCACGAGATGCATCACGCGAACGCTGACACCGCCGCGAACGAGTACGGAGACACACACGCACACGAACACGCGCACGACGACGACGCGACCGTGCGCCACGCGTTCGACGACGTCGAGCATTGGGTGGGCGTCTTCGACGACACGGCGCGCGCGGCGTGGCAGATGCCCGACTCCGTTGCGGGCGCGCTCCTACTCGTTCCTGGCAAGGTCATCGTCGACATCGGCGCGGGCACCGGCTACTTCAACGCGGCATTCGCGCGCCGCGTGCGCCCCGGCGGTAAGGTCATCGCCGCGGACGTCGAGCCGAACCTCGTCGCGCACATGCTGCGCCGCGCCGCCGCCGAGGAAACGCCCGAGGTGTTCCCGCTGCTTATCCCGACGGACGCGCCGCGCATCCCGATCTCCGCCGACGTCGTATTCGTCTGCGACACGTACCATCACATCGACAACCGCGTCGCGTACTTCACATCGCTGCGTTCGCTCCTCAATCCCGGCGCCATCGTGGCGATCGTCGATTTCAAGCTGATGGAAATTCCAGTCGGGCCGCCGGTCGGGCACCGGATCGCGCCGGAGCGCGTCGCCGAGGAGATGAAAACCGCGGGCTACGCGCTCTATCGCGAAGAAGCGTTCCTTCCGTACCAGTACATGCTGCTGTTTCGCGTGGCGGAGCGATGAGCGTGCGCGCCGCGGCCGACGCCGTGCTTCGTGCGCTGCGAATCCCGCGGATCGCGCTGGCTTGCACGCTCTCTGCCGCGTCGTGCGTCGCGTTCGCGCCGGCGGCGCGCGCGGAACCGCGCGGCCTCGTGATCGACGCGGGCACGGGCGTCGGGTCCTTCCGCCCGCGCGACGTCGCGAATCAGCTCACGCGCGTCGAATCCGATCGCGTCACGTCGACGATGCTCGACCTCGGCGTCGTCGCGCGCCCCTACGATCGCGTCGGCCTCGCGCTCGAGTTCGGCTACGGCCGCTCGTGGAACGGCAGCTTCACGCAGACATCGCCCTCGACAACCGACTTCGAAGACGTCGTGTGCAAGATCGACCTCGAGGCGCGCGACTACTTGCGCTTCAACGGCGCGGTCATCGTCGATTTGGCGGGCGGCTCGACGCGCCCCTTCGTCGTGGCGGGCGGCGGCGCGTGGGTCTTCCTCGAGAAGGAAGCGCGGAGCACGGTGGTCTGCTCCGATGGCACCGGCGGCGGCCTCGACGTGAACACGGTGTCGAGCCCCGAAGAGCCGCTCCTCATCCTCGGCGGCGGCGTACGCTTCCGCGACAGCGCGCGCGTGAGCGTTCGCTGCGACTACCGCGCGAACATCATCTTCGAAGACGACGGCGAGAGCGTCGTCAATCAGGTGCGCGTCGGCGTGTTGTTCGCGCCCAAAGGTTAGATGACTTCGAGTCGAGCGCAACCGACTCGCACGCAGAAAGCAATTCGCGCGCGCGATCGCCTTCGAGCGCGACAGGGAACGCGACCTCGACACCCGGCTTTCGTTTCGCTCACTTCGCCGCGCTCGTTGTTGGGCGCTGCGTGGCTGCTCGTCAGCGCGACATTGTCGGGACTCGCTCCGCCGCCGCCGGTCGACGCGGCGACAAC
>JBJXGV010000038.1:0-73617 GCA_046160485.1 bacterium
CCCGCTGAGTGCCATCCTGACAATCACCGCGCGATCGACTTCCTTCCTGCTCATGAGATATGTCTCCGTCATGGGGGGACATTTTCATGGAGCAGTTAGGGGGTGACACTTCTATAGAGCATCCGCACGGTGCTTGGTGCGCATTGACACGACGCCGAGCGGGGACGTACTGTCCGCGCGCACGCCAATTGAGGGAAACTCCGGCGACCCCGCCTCCCTCCATCCGTGCCGCAACCCCAGTGCCTCTCCGCCGTGTTTCGAGTTCGACACCACCAGCCGCGTCGCCGCAGAAAGGCCCCCATGAAAACTCTCGCCACGCTGACACTCGGAGTCGTCTTACTGTCGGCCGCGTCCGCCGCGGGCATGCACTCGAACGGCGGGGTTCCTCTCTCGCAGATCAACGGGTCGGCGCCACACGACAGCGTCGTCTACGGCGGCCTCGTACACATCGGGTTCTCGCACCTCTTTGTCGATCCGATCAACAACACGCTCAGCGTTCCCGCCGAACCCGCCTCGGGAGTGCTCGGCGTCTCGACGCGGCTCGGTATCGCGACCGCGTTCCACCAGTCTTGGCTCGAGTTTTTTCCGTACAACAATCTCGCGCCGTTTCTCGAGCACGTCGCCATCGCCGAAGGCAACAACGGGATCGGCGGCGAACAAACGCTCGGCACGTCCCGCGTCTCGAAGGCCGGCGCGATGCTCGGCTACTCCGCGGACTACTCCGCGATCGGCGCGTCGTCGTACACGGTCGAGGTCTACTCGAAGGGAAAACTCGTCGCGAGCGTGAACGGGCTCGTTAACGCACCGTTCGTGCAGACGAGCGTCTGGCCGACGGACGGCGGCGTCATGTTCGTGTCGGAGAGCGGAGGCGGCAAGCTCGGCGAGCGTCTCGTTCCCGCTTCGTCGTGGGGCCTTCAATCCGAGACACCGATTCTGATCGTCGAGCTCCGCGCGGCGGGCGGCGGCAAGGGGCTCACCGGCGACGAGATTCGCATCATTCCCGAGAACACGATGATCGCGCCCGAGTCGATCACGCGCCTTACGGTTCACGGCGAAGACATTCCGGTCCTCAAGATCTCGGACGAGACGCTGGAGGCCCCCCCCGGGAAGCGCGGCGGCGACGCGATCGCGGCCAGCAGCCCGACGGCTGTTTCACTCTCGGTTGCGCCGAATCCCGCAGCGGGAGGCGGCGTGCGCATCTCCTTCCGCGCCCCGTCCGATCGATCGCCCGTGAGTATCGGCGTGTACGACGCCGCAGGCCGGATCGTCCGGACTCTCTCCGCGGGAATCGCGAACCCAGGGAATGCGGAGATTGCGTGGGACGGCGAAGACGGCGCGGGACGGCCGGTCGCCGCCGGAACGTACTTCTTGCGTCTCGACGCGGGCGCGGCGTCCGAAACGCAGCGCGTCACGATCGTCCGATAGCTCCTCGCCTCGCACTCGTCCGTCGGAGATTTCTTTTGACGGGCGCCCATGTCGGGTGAGAGAAGCGAGGGAGATGACCGACCAAGAGAAGAAGAAAGACCAGGTGACCGAGGCGCCGGACGGTTCCGAACAAAGAACACTCTCCGGCGCCGAAGTCGGCCGCTATCAGGTGAAGGAACGCCTCGGCGCGGGCGGCATGGGCGAGGTCTACCGCGCTTGGGACACGCTGCTCGAACGCTGGGTAGCGGTCAAGCGCGCGTCGCCCGGCGCGGGCGTCGACGACGTCGCGCGGCGCCGGCTCCTTCGCGAGGCGCGCTCCGCCTCCGCGCTCCAGCATCACGCCATTGCCGGGATCTTCGACGTCGTCGAGTCCACCGCGGGAACGCTTCTCATCGTGCAGGAGCTGGTTCCCGGCGTCCCGCTGCGGAAGCACCTCGACACGCCCTTCGCGCTCGACGCATTCCTCTCGATCGCCATCGACTGCGCGGGCGCCCTCGTCGCCGCAGCGGAGAAGGGAATCGTTCACTGCGACATCAAGCCTGAGAATATTTTGCTGACCGACGACGGGCGTCCGAAGATTCTCGACTTCGGGATCGCGCGCCGCGCGGCGCTCGACGAGGCGAACATCGATGCGCGCACGCGGACGATCGTCACCGAGGCGATCATCGGCACGAGCGGAACGCCGGCGTACATGGCCCCCGAGGTGATCGACGGCAAGACGCCCGACGGGCGCGCGGACATCTTCGCGCTCGGCGTCGTGTTCTACGAGATGCTCACGGCGACGAACCCCTTCAAGCGCGAGACGCTGTCGAAGACCCTCGTGAGTGTCGTGAGCGTCACGCCCGCGCGGCCGAGCGAGTTGAACGCGAGTCTTCCGGCGGGAATCGACACGATACTCGCGAAGATGCTCGCGAAGGAAGTCGGCGATCGCTACGCATCCGCGAAGGAACTCGTAGATGACCTGCGCGCGCTTGCGGGCGGAACGTTCGTTGTGAATCTGGCGGCGGATCGCGGCGACGCGCTCGCCGGACCCGCTTCGGCGGCGGCCGCCGGCGGTGCGACTTCGGTCGCTGGTGCGATTCCGGCGGCGCCAGCCTCGGCCCCGCCACGCAAGCGCTTCTCCCCCGCGATTCTCATCGGTGCTGCCGCGCTCATCGCCGCAGCCGTCGCGATCGTGCTAGTGCTTAAACAACCGGAGTCGCAATCGCCGGGCAAATCCGTCGCGGACGCGCGCAGCACGGCGCGCGTTCCGTATCTTGCCGTCGAGCCGTTCAAGAACCTTGCGGAAGACCCGAAGGCCGAGTACTTCGCGGTCGGCCTCACCGAAGCGCTTCAGTCGCGGCTTGCGGGCATCAAGGGAATGTACGTCGTCGACGCGGCGTCCGATCTCGGCGTGAAGATGACCCTCGAGGGCGGCGTTCAGCGGTCGAGCGATCGTCTGCGGATTACGTACCGCATCGTCGATCGCGAGAAAGGCGTCAGTGTCGGCGGCGGCGTCATCGAAGGCGGGATCGAGGAACTCTTCGAGCTTCAGGATCGCGCATCGCAGGAGATCTCGTCGACGCTCGCGGAGCAGTTCGGGCTCGCACCGCTCTCGGAGCCCGCGCCGCGGCCGACCAACGATGTCACGGCGTACGATCTCTACCTTCAGGCGCGCGGCTATCTGCGGCGGTTCGAGGACGAGAAGAACGTCGAGATCGCGATCGAGATGTTCCAGAAGGCGCTGCATCGCGACGAAGAGATGTCGCTCGCGCTCGCGGGCCTCGGCGAAGCGTATTGGCTGCGATACGAGAAAACGAAAGACCCGCGATGGGCCGCGAAGGCGGAGGCGACGTCGCTGATCGCGCTTCGCGGCGGCGACGGCCTCGCCGAGCCGCACGTCACGCTCGGCACGATCCATCTCGGCAGAGGGAGTCCCGACAGCGCCGCGGTCGAATTCGCGCGCGCGATCGAACTCGACGCGGAGAGCGACGCAGCGTACCGCGGACTCGCGAAGGCCGAGGAGGGGTTGGGTCATCTGACGGCCGCGGAGCAAACATTTCAAAAGGCGATCGCGGCGCGGCCCGACTACTGGGCCGGACACAACGATCTCGGAAGCTACTACTACCGGCATGGCGAGTTGGAGAAGGCGGCGGAATGTTTCCGGCGTGTCGTCGAGCTGACACCGGACAATCCGCGCGGCTACTCGAACCTCGGCGCGATGTACGCGTCGCTGAAGCGCAACGACGACGCGGTCGCCGCGTACGAGAAGTCGATTGCGCTGAAGCCGAACTACCGCGCGTACTCGAACCTCGCGACGCTGTTTCAGTCCGCGGGGCGCGCGCCGGAAGCCGCCGCGATGTACGAGAAGGCGCTCGCGCTCGACGATCGCGACTATCGGGTCTGGGGCAGCCTAGGCGCCGCGCTTCGCGGAATCTCCGGGCGCGAGGCGGGCGTCGACAGCGCGTTCCACCGCGCCGTCGATCTCGCGGAAGTGCAGCTCGCGATCAATCCGAACGACGCGCTTCTCCTCGCGTTTCTCGCGGAGCACCACGCGATGCTGAACGAGCCGGAGCGCGCGGGCGAACTCGCCGAGCGCGCGGTCACGGTGGCGCCGAAGCAGGTGGATGTGCTGGTGCGTGCGGCGAACGCGTATGAGAGGATCGGCGACCGGACGCGCGCACTCGCGACGATCCGCACGGCAATCGAGTGCGGATGGCGCGTCGAGGTGCCGAAGGCGGGATCCGTGCTTTCAAGCCTCGTTGCATCCGCGGAATTTCAATCGATGGTTCGCGAAATGGAAGCTGCGAAACCTGAAGGAGGAGTGTCGAAGTGATCTACGCTCAAAACACGCGAGCCGCGTTTGTCCTCGCGCTTGGCGCGACGCTCGTTGCCCCCGCGATCGCGCGCGCCGCCGACGCCGCGCCGCGCATCGCGGGCGAATCGCTGATGGAGCACGTGCGCATCCTCGCGGCGGATTCGCTCGAGGGACGCCGCACGGGCGAGCGCGGATGCGAGCGCGCGGCGGACTACATCGCGGCGGCATTCGCCGGCGCGGGCCTCACGCCGGCGGGCGACGACGGCGGCTGGCTGCAATGGTACGAAGCGATCGTCGGCGAGAGCCTCGGCGTGGAGAACGCGTTCGTTCTCGAGCGCACCGCGATCAGCGCCACGCCTCTTACGCCGCCGCCCGGCGCCGGCGCCCCAGCGACGCCGCCCGAGCCGGTGCGTTCCGTCGCGCTCAACACGCTCGCGGTCGGCGAAGAGTGGATCCCGTTCGGCTTCTCCGAGTCGGGCTCGCTCGCCTCCGCGCCGATCGTCTTCGCGGGCTACGGCATCACCGCACCCGAGAAGAACTACGACGACTACGCGATGATCGACGCGCGCGGCAAGGTCGTGCTCGTCCTGCGCTACGAGCCGGGGAATCGCGATTCGACGAGCGCGTTCGATGGCACGCGCCTCACGTCGTTCGCGGATTTTCGATGGAAGGCGTGGAACGCGCAGAATCACGGCGCGGTCGCGGTCATCTTCGCGAACGGTCCGCTCGACGTCGCCGAGCCGAAGGACGACACGCTCTTCCCGCTCGCCCGCGACGCGGGCCATGCCTCCGGCGGAAGCGCGACGATTCCGATCGTGCAGATCCAGTCGCAGTGGGCCGAGCGGCTCGTCGCGTGGGACGGGCTCAACCTGCGCGAGCTTCAGGCCGCGATCGACTCGACGGGCGCCCCGCTCTCCGCGCCGCTCGACGCGGGCCGCGTCGCGTCGCTCTCCGTCGACATCGTGAAGGACCGGCGCCGCGTCGCAAACGTGGTCGGCAAATTCGCGGGCGCGGGAACGGACGCGCGGGCCGAAGAGGCGATCGTCATCGGCGCGCACTACGATCACCTCGGCCTCGGCGGCGAGGGCTCGCTCGAGCCCGATTCCGCGGCGGTGCACAACGGCGCGGACGACAACGCGTCGGGAACCGCGGCGCTCATCGAGATCGCGCGCGCGTTCGTTACCGATCCCCCGCCATCGCGCCGCGCGCTCATCTTCGCGGCGTGGAGCGGCGAGGAGGAAGGGCTGCTCGGCTCCGCGTTCTACACGAAGTCGCCCGCCGTGCCGCTCGCGCAGACGCGCGCGAAGATCAACATGGACATGATCGGCCGCAGCAAAGACGGAAAGCTTCACGTCGGGGGCGTCGGCACGTCGCCCGAGTTCCGTTCCATTGTCGCGTCCGAATCGGAACCGCTCGGCTTCGCGACCGACTACTCCGACGGCGGCTTCGGTCCGAGCGATCACACGTCGTTCTACGCGAAAGGCATTCCCGTACTCTTCTTCTTCACCGGCGCGCACGAGGACTACCACAAATCGACGGACGACACGGAGAAGATCGAGGTCGAGGGGCTCGGCGGCGTGGCGACGCTCGTCGAGCGCGTGGCGCGGCGCCTCGCGACCGATCCGGACGAGATCGCGTTCGTGCGCGTCGCCGCCGACACGGTCGGACGCGGCGCGAGCGAAGGCTACGCGACGACGAAGGGCTACGGCCCGTACCTCGGAACGATTCCCGACTTCGGCGAATACGAAGGCGCCGGCGTTCTGCTCTCGGGCGTGCGTCCCGGCAGCCCCGCGGAGAAGGCGGGCATTCAGGGAGGCGATGTCGTCGTGCGATTCGGCGGCATTCCGATCGCGAATCTCTACGACTACACCTACGCGCTGCGCGATAAGAAAGTCGGCGACGTCGTGGAGATTCAGGTCGAGCGCGCCGGCGAGATCCTCACCGTCGCCGCGACCCTCGAAAAGCGGAAGTAATCGCTAGTCGATCCACTCCGCGATGAAGAGGTTCGTCTCGCCGCGCGCCTTCGATGCGCGATTCGACGCGAAGACGAGGTGCTTTCCGTCGGGCGAGAAAACCGGGAAGCCGTCGAACGTCGAATCCGCGACGACCTTCTCGAGACCCGTCCCGTCGTCGTTGATCATGAAGATGTCGAAGTCGCGGCCATTCGGGTCGTCGAGGTTCGACGCGAAGAGAATGCGCTTGCCGTCGGGATGCCAGAAGGGCGCGAAGCTCGCGGCGCCGTGGTGCGTGATCGCGCGCGCGTTGCCGCCATCGGCGTCGGCGACCATGATCTCGAGCGCCTTTGGCTCGACGAGATTCGCGGCGATCAAACCCTTGTAGTGCGTGATCGCCTCTGGCGTCGCCGGGTGATGCGCGCGGTAGACGATGCGCTTCGAGTCGGGTGCGTAGAACGCGCCGCCGTCGTAGCCGAGCGTCGACGTGAGACGCCGCACGTCCGTGCCGTCCGCATTCATCGAGTAGAGATCGAGATCGCCGTCGCGAAGGCTCGTCCAGATGATGCGTTTGCCGTCGGGCGAGACGGTGGCCTCCGCGTCGTAGCCGGGATTGTCGGTGAGGCGGCGCGGCGGTGCGCTCTCGCCGCCGGGCGACGCGGGGAGCGCGAAGATGTCGTAGTTGTCGAGAGGCCACACGTAGCCGCGCGAGTAATCGGGGCGCGGCGGACAGTCGCGACCGTCGTGCTGCGTCGACGCGAAGAGGATCTCGCGGTCGCCGCCGAGAAAGTACGCGCACGTGTTCTTTCCGCGCAGCTCGCTGGCCAGGCGCGACTCGCCGCTGGCGAGGTCCATGATGAAGATCTGATCGCAGGCAAAACTGTCGCGCGTCGACTGCAGAACGAGGCGCGTGCCGTCGAACGAGAAGTAGCCTTCCGCGTTTTCACCGCCGAACGTAAGCTGGCGAATCTTGCCGAGGTGGCGCTCGCCGGCGCGGTGCAGCGGGTCGGTGCCGTCGATGATGCGCGCGGTCACGGCGGCGCTCGAACCGGCGCCCGGCGCCGCGCCGACGCCGATACCCGCGGTGCTCGACGAAGACGAGTTCGAGATCGCGCACGCGCTCGCGAGCGCGCTGAGCGCGACGACGAGTGCGCCGAGCGCCGCGGCGCGCGCACGCGGCGTTCGATTCGAGCAATCCGTCTGCGAAGTGACTTGGCGCGCGCGAATACGTGGCACTATCATCGGCCTGCCCTCCGGTGGGTGAGTTGCGCGTGGGCTCGGGCACATTCGGCGCTCTCGGCGCGCGCATCGGAATGGCGAGATCGTCTGTGCCCACGAGTGAATCGCGTGAATCAGAGCGCCACAGTAGCGAAGAGCGTCGCGGCGATCAACACGATCGTGCGGCGCATCAGAGGAGAGAGATCGTGACGGGGACTGCGCGGCCGGGATCGGACGAGTCGACGGGATTCGCGAAGAGGCTGGCGTCGGCGCGCGCAACCCGTCTCGCGTACGCGCTCGCGATGCTCGCGACGGCGATCTCTCCGATGCCGGCGCGTGCCACCGAGTTCGCGGACCTGCGCGCGGCGCTCCAGCTCGACGCCGCGTGGGCCTATCACGATCACTGGAAGAATCCGCGCGTCGAACGCTCGATCTTCACGTTCACGTTTCGCGGGCGCGAGGCGCAGGTGACGCAGCTCGTCGAGGCGGAGTGGACCGACGTCGAGCATCTCGTCAAGCCGCAGGATCTCGAGGCGGTCGGGCGCACGCCGTCGGGGCGCGCCGTGCACTCGATGGAGCTGCACCAGCTCTACGACATGCCGACGACGTTCGGCGAATTCGGCGCGTTCTGCGGGGTGCTCGTCGCGCGCGACACGATGGCGCCCTTGAAGTGGGACTACAACTTCTACGACACGTGCGGCTCGATCGCGAAGCGGCTCGCGGCGAACCGCGAGCCCGCAGTGCTCGAGGCCGACGGTTACTGGGAGGGGCGCGCTACCTACACGACGCCGTCGCTCGAAGGCGTATGGATTTCGGATGGGCTCGCGCTCACGCTACGCGCGCTTCCTCTCGCGGAGGGCTACGCGGCGCGCGTTCGGCTCGCGATCACCGATCGGGGGCGCGTCACCGCCCCGCTCGCGATCGCCGACGCGAAGATCGCCGTCACGACTGCGAAGACCGCCGTTCCCGCCGGCGCGTTCGACACGTGGCGCGTCGCCGTCGACGCGAAGGGCTTCACAGCGCTCTACTGGTTCGAGCGCACGCCGGTGCGCAAACTCGTCGCCTACGAAGTCGGCGGCGTGCGCTACGAACTCCTCAAGCAGGACGTCATCGACTACGCCGACGAGGAGCGCTGACGCCGCAGCGCCCTACGCGTGCGCCGCCTCCGTCACGCCGAAACTCCGAACGACCGGTTTCGCAAGCCGCTCGAAATCGCGGTAGTCCATCCGTATCGCCTCCGTGTGCGTCCCCGCCGGGAAGACGATCGACGGGTCTCGTGAGAGCCGCGACTCCGAGTAGAGCGGCATGTCGTAGAGGTGCCCGAACGGCGGCATCGCTCCAAGCTCGCAGCCGGGGAAGCGCCCGCCGAAATCCGCCTCGGACGCGACCGAAACCGCGCGCGCGCCGAGCACGTCCTTCACGCGCGCGACGTCCACCTTCATCGGCGCCGGCAGCACGACCATCACGAGCCGGCCGTCCGCCTTGAGGATCACGGTCTTCGCCATCTCCCAGCCGTGGATGTGCATCTTCGCGGCCATCTCCTGCGCCGTGAACGCCATCGAGTGCTGGATCGTGAAGTACTTCACTCCGTTGTGATCGAGGAATTGCTTGAGCTTTGTCGCCGGCATGATCGAAGCCTCCTCTGCGGCCCCGGCGGGCGCCCCTCGTCCCGGCGAGGCGCCGTCATGGTAGTCATTTTCGCCGCGCGCCGCCTCCGCAGCTCCCAGCGCCGCGCGGCATCGGTGCGAAGCGGCGACGCAGAGAGAGCTACGCGACGTGCGTGTGCCAGGCGCGCTCGATCGAACGCGCGAGGTACGCACCCTTGTTCTTCGTTCCGACGAACGCGTCGTCCTTCACCTTCACCTCGCCGCGCAGCATCACGAGTTTCGGCGCGCCGGTGACCGTGCGTCCTTCGTAGAGGTTGTAGTCGACGCGCATGTGATGCGTCTTCGCGGAGAGCGTACGGCGCGCGGCCGGATCCCACAGCACGATGTCCGCGTCGCTGCCAACAGCGATCGTTCCCTTGCGCGGGTAGAGCCCGAAGAGTTTCGCGGGATTCGTCGCGGTGATCTCGACGAAGCGCGACTCGGTGAGGCGTCCGGCGCGCACGCCCGCGTCCCAGACCATCATCATGCGGTCCTCGATCCCCGGGCAGCCGTTCGGAATCTTCGTGAAGTCGCCGCGCCCGAGTTCCTTCTGCCCCGCGTAGTTGAACGGGCAGTGGTCGGTGGAGATCGATTGCAGCTCGTTGCGCGCGAGCGCGCCCCAGAGCGCTTCCTGATCGTGCGCGGTGCGAAGCGGCGGGCTCATCACGAACTTCGCGCCTTCGAACCCGGGGCGCGCGAGATCGTCGCGCGTGAAGAAGAGGTACTGCGTGCACGTCTCTGCGAAGGCGAGCTGGCCGCGTTCGCGCGCGAGCTTCACTTGGATGAGCGCGTCCTCGCACGTGAGGTGCACGATGAAGATCGGCGCGCCGGCGACGGCGGCGAGGCGGATCGCGCGGCCCGTCGCTTCGCCCTCGAGGAACGCGGGGCGCGTCGCCTCGTGGTACTTCGGGTCGGTCTCGCCGCGCGCGAGCGCCTGCTTCTGCAGCTCGAAGATCGCGTCGCCGTTCTCGGCGTGCACCATGACGAGCTGCCCGCTCTTCGCCGTCGTCTGCAGCACGCGGAAGAGCGTCGTGTCGTCGACCTGCAGCACACCCTTGTACGCCATGAAAAGCTTCATGCTCGTCACGCCGCGCTCTGCGACCTTCGGAATCTCCGCGAGGATCGCGTCGTTCAAATCGGTGATCGCGAGATGAAATCCGTAGTCCATCGTCGCCTTGCCGTCGGCCTTCGCGTGCCAGCCGTCGAGCGCCTGCGCGAGCGTCTCCCCCTTCGCCTGGATGCAGAAGTCGATGTGCGCCGTCGTGCCGCCGTGAAGCGCCGCGACGTGGCCGCTCTCGAAATCGTCCGCCGACGTCGTGCCGCCGAACGGCATGTCGAGGTGCGTATGGACGTCGATGCCGCCGGGAATCGCGAGGAGCCCGCGCGCGTCGATCGTCTGCTGCGCGCGCCCCGCGATCGCGGCGTCCGCCGCGAGTCCCGCGCCGATGAGCGCGATTTTCTCGCCCTCGATGAGGATGTCCGCCGCGTACTTCTCAGCGGCGGTGACGATAGTGGCGTTCTTGATCAGTGTGGTCATGCTTCCCTCCGCCTCCTCGCGCAGACTCGTTTCCGGCCGAGTATCGAGCGCGCGCTTGCCGTCAGCAACGCGCGCGAAAGCTATCACGCCGCCGGAAGACGCCGCAACGACCGCGGGCGAATCGGCAGGGCAGGTGGATGGTCAGGCGGCACCGATCGAGTCGGTTACGCGCAATCGCGACTCTCCGTCACAGCGCCCGAGAGTGCGGACGTCGACGAGTTTGGGTCAGCGGAGTACGATCACTCGCTCCGTTCGGGTGCCGCGGTCGGAGCGTGCTTGCACGAAATAGGCTCCGGCGGCGGCGAGTCGACCCTGCGAATCGCGGCCGTCCCACGCAACGGAACCGCCCGTTCCCGATTCGCTGCCGTCCAGCAGCGTTCTGACGATCCGGCCCGACGTGTCATAGATCCGAACCGTTACAGACTGTGCGAGATGACCCGAGTAGACGATCTCAACGCCTCCGTGGACCGAGGGGTTCGGCAAGACTCGCAACTCGAGCGCCTCTGAAATCGCGGTGACGCCATCCGTCTTCGCTCTCTCGATGACGGTAGAGACCGAGGCGACGCGCACACCTCCGACTCCCGCGTACGCGATCCACGGTAGCCCGCCCCCGTCCAACTCGATCGACGCGGTTCCACGAAAATTGTTGACGGTGTCGACGTCGCTCGTGATCCACTGCGAGCCTCTCTTGAGCGCGTAGTGAACGTCACGATTTGATCCGGACCACTTCACATACCAGAAGTGGGGGCGCTCCTGCGAGTCCAACACAAGCGATTCCACATGCGGGGAAGCGTTGCCCGGAGTGTCGACGAGTTCGCTGGTCCATGCGCCGTTCCGCTTCACGGAATAGCCGACGTCAACTCCGGCCACGCTCAAGAACACAACGTTCGGATCGCCGCGCGAGTCGAACTTGAGCGAACCGCCTCTCGACAATCCTTCACTTCCCGGCCTGATGTTCTCGAAGCTCCACCCGGCGTTGGAGCGACTCGCGTACTGCAGCGGGACTTGGCTACATCCGAGACAAACGTGCGGTTCATCGAACGCGTCGAATGCCAAAGACGCGGTGAACTGATTGTTTAGGCAGCTCGCGGGCATAACGTTCTCAACGTCCCATTCCTGGCAGTCGACGCCAGTCGGGTACGCGTACTTGACGCCGTCGCCGCCGCACCAGTCCGTCGCGATGAAAACAAACGCCGGGCAACCGCGACTATCGAGTGCGAGCTCGAGCCCGCCGATTTCTCCGTAGATGGAGCAGCCCGAGATTGTCGCGACCGACCACGTGCCGGAGGTCTTCTTGGCATAGCGTACGTACGCAGGCGTGTAGTCGTCGCCGTCGTAGAACATCGAGAAGGCCACGTGCGGCTGATCGTCGTGATCGAGCACGAGAGCGATCTGGTAGACCGTCATGGAGACATCCGTGCTATAGGGGATCCGCTCAGTCGTCCACGCTCCCGCGCGCTTGACGGCGTACCAGGCACTCGTCGACTTGCGATATGCGACGTGCAGCGTCCCATCCCGGCCGACGCCAAGGGACGTATACGAGTTGCTCACCGCACCCGGGTCGACGATCTCGGTTTTCCAGGTCACCTGTGCCTGGATCGCCTTCGCGCCCAGAAGCCAAAGGCAGATCGCGACGGCGAAGGTTGCGATGCGCATGGCGAGCCTCCTTTCTGGTCCGAGACTCCCCGACGTGGGATCAGCACGACGTCGGAGTGTCGTCACTTCAAACCCCTTCTCCCGAATGTCGACGACGCGCTCGCGCGTCGAATCAGCGAATCAACGTGATTCGTGAATTGAGTTGAGTGGATCCCGCACGCGCGAGCACGAAGTACGTTCCCGCCGCGAGAGCGTTCCCATGGGCGTCGCTCCCATTCCAGACGCCCCCGAGTGAGCCGCCTGCCTCCCGAGTGAGGTTGAGCGTGTGCACTCTGCGTCCCGACGCATCGTAGATGTCGACAGCGCATTGTGTCGAGAGGGTTCCCGTGATCTCGATCCGCATCCCGCCGAGCTGCAAAACGTTCGGCTCGATCGAGAGCGCCGGGGCGTCTGCGATGGCAAGGGACACATCGTTTGTCTCGGGCAGGACTGCCGCCTTGAGGTGCCGGAAGAAGAGCCCGCCGGGCAGATCGTAAACGACACTCGGGATGCTGGCGAGATCGACGTCGATCGCGGTCGACAGACCAGTTACGACCGCCGCTTCGACGTCCACCACCTTCCACGCGGCACCGTTGTACGCGGCGTATCGAACGTTTCGATCTCCCGGAGCAAACTGCACGTAGGCGAGATGCGGGTTGTCGTTCCGATCGAGCACCAACGCGTTGGAATAGGCGAATACGCTCCCTACTGTGTCCACGACCGCGTGTGACCACACACCGCCGGATCGCGTCGCGTAAACCAAATCCGCCGTGGTACCGCGAGAGTAGGAGATACACGGGATGTCATCCTTGTCGAGAACAAGAGATGGGTAATACGTGCTTCCCGCCCCCTCGACGCCGACGCTCTCGATTGTCCACTCCGAGGCACCGCGGCGCGCGTAGCGCACACTGCGCTCGACGCAGCTCCGGTACGCAGCATGTGGATGACCACTGCGATCGAATGCGAGAGAAAGGTAGAACGTAGAGTAACAGCTCGACATGTTTTCCGGCACAACCTCCGACGTCCAAGAGTTGCAAGACTCCCCTACACGCGTTGCAAGCTCGAGTTGCCCGTAGTTGCACCAGTCGTTGCCGATGTAGAGCACGGCCGGGCATCCGTCCGGTGTCAGTGCGACAGAGACTCCCAGATAAGTTCCGTAGGGCGCGCAGTCGTCGACAGATGTCGTCGTCCACGTCCCGGCGCTCTTCGTCGAGTAGCCGACGAAGTGGGGTCCATAGTCTTCGTCACGGTCGTAGTCGTAGAAGTTGTTGATGAACGCCACGTGCGGCCGACCTTCGCGGTCCACCGTCATTGCGACGTCTTCAATCCAGCACGATTCGTAGTCTCCTAAACTGCCGGCGATTCTTTCCGTCGTCCAGGTGCCGCCCGCTCGCGTCGCGTACCAAACCGAGCGGCGATTGGCGCTGCGGTACGCAATGTGCGGCGTGCCCTGGGCATCAAGGGCGAACGAGCAGTAGGCACCGGCTTCCCACGTCGTGTCCGCCTCCTCCGTCGACCAGCTCATCATGGGCGGGGCAGCGTGTACGCGGTCGGAACAACCCGCGAGTAGCACGAAAACGACGAGAAAGACCGCAGCAACCGGGCGCGCTGCCGGAACACAGGCGAATCGTTCAACGCTCCGTAGTGCATTCATGCGGATTCGCTCCTCTCGGCGCTCGATGCGATTAGCACCTTAGGCGCGCAGCTCTGCGAGTTGCAGGACGCCGTATCGTCGAGTCTACTCCTGGCTCATCGCCCGGACAGCCAGTTATTTTGCGGGCCACACTCATGGCGTTGCGGAATCGCCACCTCGCGACGTGTCATTCCCGCTCGCCGTGCAGCGAGGCGCCATGGAGTGCCGCACGGGTGGCGCGCGCTTGCCGTTCGACGAAGGATCGATCTGAATGAAGCGTCAGTCCGACTTGCACCCGCGCTTGCGGAGGATCCACATCATCGGGCAGCTCTTGCTGAATGCGGATTGGAGCAAGTTCGCGCCGACGAACGCAGTGAACGCGAAGAACCACGGGTTGACCCAAACGCCGAGCGCGACGGACGCGAGCACAAACGTGCCTGCGATTGCGCGGAGGGCATCGTTGACGGTCATGGTCATGATCGGTCTCCTCTACGGGTTGACTGTGGACGGTGAGAGTGTGGGAACGCTCTGCACGCCGGGCGCCCCCGCGTGCGCGGCCCCGCGAGCGCGCGCGCGCGCGTGGAACATGTAGTACAGAACCGGCACCGCGCTTCGCGAGAGAATCGTCGCCGCGATCTCGCCTCCGATGAGCGACACCGCGAGTCCCTGAAAAATCGGATCGAAGAGAATCACCGTGCCGCCGACGACGACCGCGGCGGCGGTGAGCACCATCGGGCGGAAGCGCACCGCGCCCGCGTCGATCACGGCCTCGCGCAGCGGGAGCCCCTGCGCGAGCCGCAGCTCGATGAAGTCGACGAGGATGATCGAATTGCGCACCGTGATCCCCGCGCCGACGATGAAGCCGATCATCGACGTCGCGGTGAAGAACGCACCCATGATCGCGTGCGCCGGAAGAATGCCGATGAGCGTGAGGGGAATCGGAAGCATGATGACGAGCGGCGTCGTGAACGACTTGAACCAGCCAACGGTGAGCACGTAAATGAGCACGAGCACGACGGCGAACGCGGCGCCCATGTCGCGGAACACCTCGTACGTGATGTGCCACTCGCCGTCCCACTTGAGCGAATAACCTTCGTCGGAGTCCGGCAGGCGCGTGCTCATCTGGTGGATCGGCTTGCCGTCGGGCGCGGTGAGCGCGTCGATGCGCGGGCGGAGCGCCGCGATCGCGTAGACGGGACTCTCCTGCTTGCCGGCGACATCACCCAGCACGTAGACGACGCGGCGCAGATTCTTGTGATAGATCTCGGGCTCCGAGGTTTCGGCGACGACGCTGCCGAGTTCGGAGAGCGGGACGCCGGCGGCGCCCGCGCCACCGGGGCCGCTCGCGCCGGCCGCCGCGCCGACGCGGATCGCCGCGAGCGCGGAGAGGTCGGCGCGATCGGCGGGCGCGAGGCGCACCGCGACCGGCACTGCCTCCGCTTCATCCGGCGCGCGCAAGACGCCGACCGTCTGCCCGCCGTAGAGCGCGGCGAACGCGCTGCCGACGCTCCCCGGCGAAACGCCCGCGAGCGCGGCGCGATCGCGATCGACGACGAAGCTCCGGCGCGGCTCGTTCTCGGCGAGCAAGAGATCGGTGTCGACGACACCCGGCGTGGCGCGGAAGACGTCCCACACTTGGTGGCCGAGATTTCGGATTTCCTCGAGATCGGGTCCGTAGATTTCGGCGACGAGCGTCGAGAGTACGGGCGGCCCCGGCGGCACCTCGACGACCTTCACGCGAGCGCCGTAGCGCGCCGCGATCGCCTCCATCTCCGGGCGTACCTCGCGCGCGATCGCGTGGCTCTGCAGCCGCCGCTCGTTCGCGTGCACGAGATTGACCTGCACCTCGGCGAAGCGCGGCTCCGCGCGAAAATCGTAGTGGCGCACGAGGCCGTTGAACGTCACCGGCGCGCCGAGGCCCGCGTACGTTTGCGTGTTGACGACTTCGGGGCGCGTGACGAGCGCGGCGCTCACATCCGCCGCCGCCGCGAGTGTCTTCTCGAGCGCGGTGCCCGGCGGCATGTCGAGAATCACCTCGAACTCGCTCTTGTTGTCGAACGGGAGCATCTTCACCGCGACGATTCCGAACGCGACGAAGGCCGCGGCGCCGGCGAAGAGCGCGACGACGACGCTGAAAAACGCGACGCGCGCGCGGGCGCTCGCGAGCAGGCGGCCCATGAGGCGCCGGTAGAGGCGATCGAGCGCGCCCTCCTTCGCGTCGTGATGCGCGGCTGCGTCGGCACGCACGAGCCGCCGCGCAGCCCACGGCGTCACCATGAACGCGACCGCGAGCGAGAAGAGCATCGCGAGCGACGCGCCGATCGGGATCGGCTTCATGTACGGCCCCATGAGGCCGCCGACGAACGCGAGCGGCAGGATCGAGGCGATGACCGCGACCGTCGCGAGCACCGTCGGGTTGCCGACCTCGTCGACGGCCTCGACAACGCGGCGATCGGTGTCGCGCGAATCCTTCATCCGGTAGTGGCGCGCGATGTTCTCGACGACGACGATCGCGTCGTCGACGAGAATCCCGATTGAGAAGATGAGCGCGAAGAGCGTGACGCGGTTGAGCGTGTAGCCGAGGAAACTGTAGAGGAAGAGCGTGAGCGCGAGCGTGACGGGGATCGCGATGGCGACGACGAGCGCCTCGCGCCGCCCGAGCGCGAACGCGATCAGCGCCACGACGGAGAGCGTCGCGAGCAGGAGATGGAAGATGAGGTCGTCCGACTTGTGGCGCGCGGTTTCGCCGTAGTTTCGCGTGACGGTCGCGCGGATCTCGTCGCCGAGGAGCGTCGGGCGCAGCTCGTCGACGCGCTCGAGGAGCGTGTGCGCTATCGCCGTCGCGTTCTCGCCGGGGCGCTTCGCGACCTCGACGGTGACCGCGGGATGGCGCGCGCCGCTCTTCTCGCCGAAAAACACGTGTGCCGTCGGCTGGCGCGGGCCATCCTCGACCGTCGCGATTTCCGAGAGGCGCACGGTGCGTCCGCCGGGCGAGGGAATCGCGAGCGCGCGGATCGCGTCGGCGCTCTCGAAGGACGACTCGGCGCGCAGCGTGTGCACGACGCCGCCGATCTCCGTGTTGCGCGCCGGAAACGCGAGTCCCGCGCGCGTGAGCACGCCGATGAGCTGGTCGATCGAGATTCCCGCGGCCGTCATCCGCGCGGGGTCGGGCTGCACAAGAACCTCGCGCGGTTCGCCGCCGAGAATGCGCACGCGCGAAACGCCCGGGGTTTTGCGCAACTCGATCGCAAGTTCGGCGGCCACGCGGCGCAGGTCGCTCGCGTCGGCGTCCGCGCGCGCGGGATTCCAGAGCGTGATGCCGAGAATCGGCACGTCGTCGATCGAGCGCGACGCGACCGACGCGATGCTCGCGCCGTGCGGAAGCGCGGACGCCGCCGCCTCGTCGAGCCGCGTGCGCACGCGCGTGAGCGCGCGCTCGGGGCTCTCGCCGACCTTGAAGCGCGCGATGAGGAGCGCGCCATCCTCGCGCGACGTCGAGTAGAGATACTCGAGATCGGGAATCTGCCAGAGAATGCGCTCGACGGGCGACGTGAGCTGGCGCTCGACCTGGAGCACGGGCATGCCGGGCCACGCGAGCTGAATGTCCACCATCGGGACCTGAATCTGCGGCTCCTCTTCGCGCGGAAGGATCGCGAGCGCGAGGAGGCCGAGTAGAATCGAAACGAGGATCGTGAGCGGCGTCAGGCGCGAATGCAGAAACGCCTGGGCGATGCGGCCCGCGACGCCGTACGAACGCACGCCGGTCGTCACGGTGTGACCCGGACCGGCGCGCCGTCGGTGAGCCCCTCGGGCGTCAGGACGAATTCTTCGCCCGCGTCGAGGCCCGCGAGCACTTGCGTGATGCCGCCCTCGTCGCGGCCCGCGCGAATCCAGCGCAGCCACGCACGACCGTCACGAACCACGAAAACGCCACGCAGGCCGCCTCGCACGACGAGGCTTGATGTCGGAACCCCAGATGCATACGCCGGCGAGAGTGCCGCGGCGCTGCGCGCGTTTTCGTTGTTCGCAAGATCGTTGGATGGAACGTTGGCCGGTTGTTCGCCGAGCTGCGCGCCGTTCGCGTGCGAGAGCCGCACGCGCGCGAACGCACCCGGCTCGAGCGGGGCCGCATCGTCGAGCGGAGCGAATCGTGCGTCGCGCGACCGCGTCGCGCTCGACGTCATTCCGTCGACGCGATCGAGGCGCGCGTCGCGCCACGCGCCATCGCCGAGCTGATACGCGACGCGCGCCGATGGCAGGAGGTCGAGCATCGACTCGGGAATCGCGGCGACAATGCGGCCCGCGTCGAGCGAGCGGATGTCGAGAAGCGGCTGGCCGGGGCTCACGTCGGCGCCCGCGTCGACGCGGCGCCGCACCACGACACCGTCGAAAGGCGCGCGGAGTTCGGCGTTCGCGACCCACGCGGCGAGCGCCGCCTTCGCGCCGGCGAGATCGGCGTCAGCCGCCTTGCGGGCGCTCTGCGCATTCTCCAGCTCGCGCCGCGTCGCGATGCGCGCGGCGAAGAGTGAATCGATGCGCGCTTCTTGGCGGCGCGCGACATCGAGGCGCTGCGCGGCCGCATCGGAAGCCGCGCGCGCGGCGTTGACGGCCTCGCGTGTTTCGGCGCCGGCGAATTCCGCGAGCAAATCGCCGCGGCGAAAGGATTCGCCCTCGCTGAACGCGAGGCGTGAAAGCCGCGCGGGGATCTTCGCCGCCACTGAAACCTCTTCGCGCGCCTCGACGCGCCCCGCGAGAACGGCGAGCGCGACGTCGTCCGGCTGCGAGACGCGCGCCGTCTTCACGTCGCGCGGTTCGCGCGTGTCGGCCGCGGGCGACTCTTCCGCGTGGCGCGCGCAACTCGCGAAGAGCGCCACGACGGCGAGCGCCGTCGCCGCCGCGCGAGCGAGTGAGCCGTGCATCGTTCGCCCTGATGGCGCGGGGACGCGGGCGAACCGCGGGTCGCGCGAGATTGTCGAGTTCATCTGAGTTCTCCGATCGCATGAAGGTAGCGATAGCGCGCGAGGACGACCTCGCTCGCGGCGTTGACGTCGTTGTGGCGGGCGCGGGCGGCTTCCGTGTCGGCGAAGAGAAGCTCGCCGATCGGGAGGAGGCCGGCGTGGTAGCGGCCGCGCGCAAGACGCAGCGCTTCTTCCGCGGCGGCGCGCGCGGCGCTCGCAACGTCGCAGCGCTCGCGCGCGATCGCGAGGTCGCCCCGCGCCGACTCGGCGGCGATCGCCAGGTCGCGCTCGAGCGCGTCGCGTTCCGCCGCAGCCGCCGCCGCGCGCGACCGCGCCGCCTTCCACTCCGCGGCGCGCCGCGTTCCATCCCAAAGAGGAAGCGTCATCGCGATTCCGGCAGTCCACCGCCGCTCGGCGTCGCCGTCGTCCCACGGGCGGTAGTAGCTCACGCTCGCGCGCGAGTTGAGCGCGGGAAGCAGCCGCAGCCCGGCGCGCTTCGACTCGATCGCGAGGAGACGCGCGCGCGCGCCGGCCGCGCGCAACTCGCCGCGCTCGTCTGCGCCGCTCGCGCTCGCGGCGTCGTTGCCGTCGTCGTCAACGTCGTCATCGTCGCCGGCGCTCACGACGTCCGCGGCGCGCACGTCCTCGCCGACGAGGCGCGAGAGCCGCGACAGCGACACCGCGAGGCGCTTCGAGGAATCGAGCCACGCGATGCGCGCCTCGCCCCAGCGGGCGGCGGCGCGGAGCGTGTCGGCTTCCGGAACTTGATCTTGTCGGTAGAGCTCCGCCGCGGCGCGGCGCGCTTCGTCGGCCGCGGCAAGCGCGAGCGAGTCCGCTGCGTGCTCGCCCCGCGCGCGCGCCACGCCGACGAATGTCTCGACAGCGCCGAGCAAGCCGTGCGCGACGGCCGCGTCCTCGAGCGCGTTCGACGCCGCGCGCATTTGCCGCGCGGCCGAGGGCGCGGTGATCTCGACGCCGCCGTTCCAGATCGGCACGTCGAGGACGAGACGCGCGTCGAGCGCCGACTGCGCCGCGGGATCGTTCAGCTCCTCGAGCGCGAAGTCGTCGCTCGTGAATCGCCCCTGCCAGAGCTTCTCCGTAAAGAGAATCGCGGGGTCGTCGGTGCGGATGGCGTTCGCTTCGAGCGAGAGGCGCGGCGAAAGCGCGGAGAACGCGGCGCGCGCGTCGGCGCGCCCCGCGTCGCCCGCGGCGTGTGCGGCGACGATCTCCGGCTCGCGCGTCCGCGCAACGTCGAGCGCGCGCTCGAGCGTCCATGGTTCGGCAGCGGCGTCCCGTACGGTGACCGGACCGAGCGTCGCGGCGGTCATCGTGAGGGCGGCGATTACGAACGTCATTTTGCGGATGTTGCGGATCGGGGTCACGACTAAGGCGTAAGGCAACCCGCGGACCAGAGCGCGCGCGAGATCGATCATTTCGCACAAAGCACTATCCATTATTCACTTCCTGTGGACTCCGAGTTCTCGGGGCTCGCCGCAGCCAGCGACGCGGCCATGCCGCCGCATCATTATGTTGCGGGCGCGTCCTCCAAGTGCAACACTGTTGCGCGTCGCGCAACACGCGTGTTCGCGACGGAGAGAACGACGGACCCGACCCAAGAGAACGAGGCGGAAATGGACGAGACACCCAGCGGCACCCTCGAAATCTGTATGGCGCAGAAGGCCAACATGGAGGCGATCTTCCACAGCGTCGCCGACGCGATCGTCACCGTCGACCACGAGCTGCGCGTCACCAATCTGAATATGGCCGCGCGCGCGATGCTCGACGCGCCCCCCGAATGGGCGATCGGCCGCAGCGTGACGGAGGTCGTCGAATCGCGGCTGTGGGACCTCGCGAAACTTCTGCGCGACGCGATCGTCGCGGGCGAGGCTGCCGCCGCCGACCGCGAAGGCGGCGCGCGCGAGCGCGAGAACATCGTCGCGCGGCGCGACGGACGCGAGCTGCGCGTGCTCGTGAGCGCAAGCCGCCTCGTCGATCGCGACGGCGTCACGGCGGGCGCGGTCGCGATTCTGCGCGACGTCACGCGGCTGCGCGACCTCGAGCGCCGCCTCGAGAACCGCACCGCGATGCACGGCCTCACCGGTTCGACGCACGCGATGCAGAAGGTCTACACGCTGATCGAGCAGGCCGCGCCGACCGACTCGACGATCCTCATCCTCGGCGAGAGCGGCACGGGGAAAGAACTCGTCGCCGACGCGATTCACAACGCGAGCCGCCGCCAGCACGGTCCGTTCGTGAAGGTGAATTGTTCCGCGCTCAGCGAAGGGCTCCTCGAGAGCGAGCTGTTCGGCCACGCGAAGGGCGCGTTCACCGGCGCGCTCTCCGATCGCAAGGGGCGATTCGAGATGGCGGACGGCGGCACGATCTTCCTCGACGAGATCGGCGACCTCACGGAGCGGATTCAAGTGAAGCTCTTGCGCGTACTTCAAGAGCGCGAGATCGAGCGCGTCGGCGAAACGCGCGTGCGGAAGATCGACGTGCGCATCGTCGCGGCGACACATCGCGATCTGCGGCGGCTCGTCGAGGAGGGGCGCTTCCGCGAGGATCTCTTCTTCCGGCTCAACGTGATTCCGGTGCGCGTGCCGGCGCTACGCGAGCGGCGCGAGGACATTCCGCAGCTTGCGGGGCTCTTCCTCCGCGAGATCGCGAGTGTCGTCGGCAAGCCGCGCGAAACGCTCTCCCCCGACGCGATGCGGGCGCTCCTCGACTACCGCTGGCCGGGGAACATTCGCGAGCTGCGCAACGCCGTCGAGCACGGCGTCGTGAAGAGCCGCGGGCCGAGCGTGATGCTCGAGGATCTGCCGCGAGAGATTATCGAAGAGACCGCGACGGTCGCGGCGTTCGCGCGGCCGTCGGGCGCCGCCGGCGCGAGCCCCGAGGCGGATGCGATTCGCGAGGCGCTCGAGCGGAGCGCGTGGCACCGCGGGCGCGCCGCGAAGCTCCTCGGCGTCGACCGCGCGACGCTCTGGAGACGCATGCGCCGGCTCGGGATGACCGACGCCGCCGAGCAGCGCCGCACGTAGCGGGGCGAGCTGCGGTCGCCGGCGGCGTGCGGAGACGTGCGATCGCGCGGCCGCAACATCCCGTTGCACGCATCGCCGCTCGATCCCGCGCGCTCACGCAGGCGCGCGCCGCCGCCGCGCGAAGTCCTTCGCGAAACTTCCCTTCCGCGAGCGCGCCGCGATTGTCACGAATCGTGCAAGGCATCTTTCGGGAGCCCGGCAGACGAGCGTTCTCCGGAAAACAACGCGCTCCCGGAAAGAGGAGAGAGCATCGTGTCACACGCAGCGGCGGTCACAGACGCCGAGTTCGACAGTCAGGTCATCGAGTCCGATCTTCCCGTCATCGTCGATTTCTGGGCGCCGTGGTGCGCGCCGTGCCGCATGCAAGCGCCCGTGCTCGACCGGCTGAGCGATGAGATGAACGGGAAAGTGCGCATCCTCAAACTCAACGTCGACGAGAACCCGTTCGCCGCCGGACGCTACGAGATCCGCGGAATCCCGACGCTCCTCTTCTTCAAGGATGGCGCGAAGGTTGACGCCGTCGTCGGCTTTAGCGCGGAGGACGCGCTGCGGAAGCGGATCGAGACGGCATTTCAGATCGGCGTGGAGTAGTCGCGTCTACGCGGGCCGCGAGAGCCCCTTGGCCTTCATTTCGTTCCACGACATCGGGGCGCGGCCCGTGTCGATCTCGGCCATCGTGATGCAGCTTTCGACGGGGCAGACGAAGTAGCAGAGGTTGCAGCCGACGCACTCGACTTCGTCGACGACGAGTTGCGTGGCGCCGTTCTTCTTCTTGGGATGAATGCATTGGTGCGCGCCGTCCCAGCACGCGACGTAGCACAGGTTGCAGTGGATGCACTTCGATTGATCGATGCGCGCGACGACGCGGTAGTTGAGGTCGAGGTGTCCCCACTCGGTGATGTTGGGCACCGCGCGGCCCGAAATGTCCGATGGCCGCTCGAGCGACTTCTCTTCGAGATACGTCGAGAGCCCATCGATCATCTCCTCGACAATGCGGTAGCCGTAGTGCATCACCGCGGTGCAGACCTGCACGGTGGTGGAGCCCAGCAGTAGGAACTCGGTCGCGTCGCGCCAATCGCCGATGCCGCCGATGCCGGAGATCGGCAGACCCGTGCACTCGGGATCGCGCGCGATCGACGACACCATGTTGAGCGCAATCGGCTTCACCGCCGGCCCGCAGTAACCGCCGTGCGCACCCTTGCCGCGAACCGAGGGCAGCGGCGCCCATGTTTCGAGATCGACGCCTATGAGCGAGTTGATCGTGTTGATGAGCGAGACACCGTCCGCGCCGCCCTGCTTCGCCGCACGCGCGAGATAGACGACGTCCGTCACGTTCGGCGTCAGCTTCACGAGCACGGGTATGCGCGCCGCCTCCTTCACCCACTCGGTGATCATGCGCGTGTACTCGGGCACCTGTCCCACCGCGGCGCCCATGCCGCGTTCGCTCATGCCGTGCGGGCAGCCGAAGTTGAGCTCGATACCATCGGCGCCGGTGTCGTTCACGCGCTTGACCATCTCGTGCCACACCTCGCGCTTCGACTCGACCATGAGCGACACGATGACGGCATGCTTCGGGTAGCGCTTCTTCACGTCGCGAATCTCGGCGAGATTGACGTCGAGCGGGCGATCGGTGATCAACTCGATATTGTTGAGGCCGATCATGCGCTGGTCGCGAAGGTCGATCGATCCGAGGCGCGACGTGACGTTGATGATCGGATCGCCGAGCGTCTTCCACACGGCGCCGCCCCATCCGGCGTCGAACGCGCGCGCGACCATCTCGCCGGTGTTCGTCGGCGGCGCGCTCGCGAGCCAGAACGGATTCGGGCTGCGAATGCCTGCCATGTTCGTGGAGAGATCGATCATCGCGAGGCGACCTCCAGTTCGCCGGGCACAAGCCGCGACGCCGCGGAGGGCGGCACGCCGAGCGCGTCGAGAATCGAGCGCGCCGCGACCTTGCCTTCCTCGACGGCGTTGACGACTTCGAGTCCGCCGTTCACCAAGTCGCCGCCTGCCCAGACCTTCGCGTTCGACGTGCGGCGCGACTTCCCCTTCGTTTCAATGCGCCCATGCGCGTGGCGCACGCCGAAATGATTGAGCAACTCTTCGATGCGATCCTGCCCGACGGCGCGAATCACGGTGTCGACGGCCGCCGTGAAACGCGCACCCTTCACCGGCGCAGGCTTGCGGCGGCCCGATTTGTCCGCCCGGCCGAGGCGCATCGTATCGAGCGTCATCTTCGCGACGCGCCCGCCCACGCCGCGAATCGCAACCGGCGAAGTGAGCCAGCGGAAATGCACGCCGAGTTCCTTCGCGAGTTCGATCTCGTTCGGATACGCGGGCGCGTCCTCCTCGGTGCGGCGATAGTAGACGGTCACTTCGTCGCAGCCGAGTTTCTTCGCGCAGTTCGCGGCATCCATCGCGGTGTTGCCGCAGCCGATGATCGCGACGCGCCGCCCGACCTCGAGCTTCGCGAGATCCTTCTTGATCACGCGCTCGATGAACTCGAGCGCGTCGAGAACGCCTCGGAGTCCTTCGCCGGGAACACCGATCGGCTTCGCGCGGCCGAGGCCGACACCGAGGAAGACCGCGTCGAATTCCGCAAGGAGCACGGCCGCGGTGACGTCCTCGCCGACCACCAGGCCAGTGCGCAGTTCGGCGCCGGCGCGCACGACCTCGCGCGCTTCGAGTGCGGGGACGTCGCGCGGCAGACGCCACGGCACGATGCCGTAGTCGGCGAGCCCGCCGGCCTTCGCGCGCGCTTCGAAGATGACGACGCCGACGCCCGCGCGGCGCAGCTCGACCGCGCACGCGAGCCCAGCGGCGCCCGCGCCGACAATCGCGACGCGCTGCGGACGCGGCGTCTCGGCCGCTATGAAAAACGGCTTCCCCGTCGCGACGAACGCGTCCATCGCGTGGCGCTGCAACCGGCCGATCGCCACGGGATGATCGGTTTCCACGCGCACACACGCGCCCTCGCAAAGATTCTCGACGGGGCACACGCGCGCACACGTCGCGCCGAGCGGATTCGCCGCGAGAATCGTGCGCGCGCTCCCGATCAGATTCGAGGTCGCGATCTTGCGGATGAACGACGGGATGTCGATGTGCGTGGGGCACGCCGTGATGCACGGCGCATCGTAGCAGTAGAGGCAGCGCGCGGCTTCGTGGCGCGCGCCGTCCGCGCCGAGCGGCGGCAGCGACTCGGAGAATCGCGCCGCGTAATCTTTATCGCTGATCTTCGGACAACGGCTTTGATTCGGCATCGGCCCGCCCGTGGGTTCGACCGCGTTGCGCGCATCGCGCGCGCCGTGAGCGTCTATCGCGCCAATCGCGCGAGGCAGTATAACACCTCAGAAGTACGCGATGAACGTCAGCGTTGCGCCAGGGCCGAGTTCTTCGCCGAAAACGGATACGCTCCAGTCGTTCGACTTCTCGCGCTCAACACGCCGCGTTATCCGCGTGCCGTCGGGGTAACCTGGGTATCGACTCAGGTAGCTCCGCTCGGAGTCCGAGTCCGAGTTCGCGACGGAGACTCCGAACTGCGACTCCAACGCGAACCGATCGGCGAAGGTGAACGTTGGACGCAGCCCCAGTCTCCAAGTCCAGATTCTGGAGTTTCGAATGGAATCGTAGTCTGATCCGTACCCTGCGTCCGGCGGGGCTCCTTCACTCGTCGACTCATTCAACGAGCGCGTTTCGGACCTGGACTCGGCGTACCGAAGTTCGAAGCATGGTCCGATTGCCAACCAGCGCCCGATCCGGGATTCGCGATACACGAGTATGGCAGCCCCGTAGACTTCGGAGTGACTCTCTGACTCGTCTATTCGAACTCCAGTGGAGAAACCAGGTACGTACTCATTGCCGAGCCGATCGCTCTCGGAGTCAGAAAGGTTTGGGTTCACGCGAAACCCGAAACCCCACGCGCCATCGAAGCGGTACCGAAGTGCGATGCCGTCGTCCCATCCCACGCCGAATCGACGGTGCGCTGCGTGCGTTTTCTCCGCGCTCTCCTCCGCGCGCGCGGACGCGGTAGTCGCGAGCAGCACGAGCGCGAAGATTAGTCGCATTGTCGTTCTCATGGCCGTGTTCATCAGAAACTGACGATGAACGCGAGGACCGCGCCGGGGCCGAGATCTTCTCCGAACGCATTGAGACGCCAGCCGTCGTCGTCGTCGCGATCACGATCCACGGATTCGCGGGTCTCGAAGACTTCGCCCTCAGTCCCTGATGTGACGGTGCGACGACTCGTCGACGAACCGCTGCTGTCGGTCCAAATTGCCGTGATACCGAGCCGCGTTTCGAGCGTGAAGCGCTTGTCGAACGTGAAGCTGGGGCGCAAACCGACGCTGAATGCCCATTCGTGATCCGTACTCGTGGAGGTGGACTGGCGCCGCTCGATACTAATCTGCGAATCCGTAAGTCTCGTCGAAACGCTTACGGCGTCACTCTCGTAGCGCCGGTAGCCATAGCCCATTCCGAAGTACGGCCCCATCGTGAACCAATCGGCCAGGCGCGTCTCGTGAAACGCGAAGCCGCGAAGGCTATACGAGTCGGAAGTAAAATCGCTCGTGCTCACGGTGCCCTCTACGGATTCGTAGTCCGACTCGGTGCTGCTGTCGCGATCGTCGCCCTCGTCGTCCCCGCCCGAGACGGAGGTCGTGATGATCGCGCCCAGTCCCCACGAGTGGTCGATGCGGTAGCGCACCGCGATTCCGCCGCCGCCGATAAACCCAATGCCGCCGTCCCAGCCGACGCCCCATCGATGGCGTAGCGCGTCCGGAGCGACCGTGACGGCGCTCGAATCCGCGGCGTCAGCGAGGACGCGTACTGGATTCGAGAGCAGTGCGGCGATCAGGAGCGAGGAGAGCAAAGCCAGTCGTGCCACGAGAACCTCCTTAGAAGAACTCGCACCAAGCCGCACGCACTACTTCCCGCGCAACATCGCTTCGATCACGTAGCGGGCGATACGCGGGTTCTCGCGGAGGCGGCGGAGCGAGTAGGCATACCAGAGCGGACCGAACGGAACGTAGACGCGAAGACGATGACCGGCGCTTACCAGAATGCGCCGCATTTCTTCGTCGACACCGAGCAACATTTGAAACTCGTACTTGTCCTTGGTGAGGCCGAGGTTCTCCGCGGCACGCAGGCCTTCCCACACGAGGCGTTCGTCGTGCGTCGCGATCGCCACGTAGCAGCCGCGCGTCATGAGCGTGTTGACGAGGTGCATGTAGTTACGCCGCACGATCTCGGGATCCTTGTACGCGATCGCGCGCGGCTCGATGTAGATGCCCTTGCAGACGCGCACGTTCGTGCCTTCGGCCGCGAGCGCGACGACATCGTCGTAGCTCCGCCGCAAGTACGCCTGGATCACGATGCCGACCTTCTCGTAGTCGCGCCGCACCTTGCGGAACAGCTCGAGCGTCACGGACGTGCACGACGAGTCTTCCATGTCGACGCGCACGAAGATGTCGTGGCTCTTCGCCGCCGCGAGAATCTTGCGCAGGTTTTCCTCGCAGAGATCGCGGTCGATCTGCAAACCGAGCTGCGTGAGCTTCACCGAGATGTTCGTGTTGAGGCCGGCGCGCGCCGTTTCGTCGAGCACCGCGATGAACGAGCGCACCGCTACGGTCGCCTCCTCGGGCTTGTGCACGTGTTCGCCGAGAACGCACGCCGTCGCGACGGCGCCTTCCTTGTTGAGCGCCGCGATCGTCCGCGCCATTTCCGCGATCGATTCGCCCGCGACGTAGCGCTTCGACACGCCGCGCACGATCGGCTTCGGCACGAACGGAAGCGTCGAGACGAGCGCGCGGTCGAAGAGGCTCACGCGCGCTCCGGCGCACTCGCGGCGAGCGCGTCGAGGATGCGGCCAATGAGCCCCGGGCCTTCGTAGATGAGCCCGGTGTAGAGCTGGATCAGATCGGCGCCCGCGTCGAGGCGCGCGCGTGCATCCGCGGCTGACATGATGCCGCCGACGCCGATGAGCGCAAGCCGCGAGCCGGCGCGCGAACGAGCGCGCGCGATCGCCGCCTGCGCGCTCTCGCGAATCGGCGCGCCCGACAACCCGTACCGCGCCTGCGAGAGCAAACCCGCGCGCTCGACGGGAAGCGTATTCGTCAGCACGAGCCCAGCGAGCCCGCGCGCCACGGCGATCTCGACGATCTCGTCGATGAGCGTGGGGTCGAGATCGGGCGAGAGTTTCGCGAAGAGCGGGCGTGCCGCGTGGCCGTCGCGCGCCGCGAGTTCCGCGTTGGCGCGCGCCACGGAATCGAGTAGCGCGTCGATCCGCCCCGACTCCTGAAGACGCGTGAGCCCCGGCGTGTTCGGCGAACTCACGTTGACGACGATGAAATCCGCGTGCGGTGTCGCGTGCGCGAGACAAGCGACGTAGTCCGCCGCGGCGTCCTCGACCGCAGTCTCGCGCATCTTGCCGATGCTGATCGCGATCGGAACCGCGACGGCGCGCCACGCGGCCGACGCCTTCACCTCCGCGACGCGGCCCGCGACGAGAGCGGCGCCCGCGTTCGGAAACCCGAGCGCGTTCGCGAGCGCGCGCTCGCGCGGCATGCGCGCCACGCGCGGCGGCGGATTGCCGGCCTGCGCGCGCGGCGTGATCGTCCCGATCTCGAGGAAGCCGAAGCCGAGCGCCGCCAGACCCGGCAGCGCGAGCGCGTCTTTGTCGTAGCCGGCCGCGAGGCCGACCGGATTCGGGAAGCGGATTCCGGCGATGGTGCGCGCGAGCCGATCCGCGGCGCGCGATGAACGCGGTGCGCCGCTCGCAGCGCCGAGCAGCGCGGTGCGAGGGCCGATCACCTTCAAAAGCGCGAGGGTCACGCGATGTGCCTTTTCCGGTTCGAGCGCGAATACGAACGGACGGAGCCAACGATAGAGGCCACACGATTCCGCCGGCAGGCTGCCTCTACTCATTCGACGGGCAACGCTAGCACCCGGCGCGCGCAAGGGTCAAGGACTCGCGCGTGAAACTCGCGCGCGTCACGCGGGCACCGGGCGCGCGATCGCAAGCAGCGCGCGCCCGCCGGGCGTCCCGCCTCCAACGCACTTCTCGTTGACGCGAAGGCGGGCGTCTGATACTTGAGCGTCATGGGAACCCTCGACGGGAAGTTTGCGCTCATCACGGGCGGCTCGCGCGGCATCGGACGCGCGGCGGCGGCGCGTCTCGCGGACGCAGGCGCGGCCGTCGCGTTCACGTGGCTATCGAATCGCGCCGGCGCCGACGAAACGGAAGCCCTGCTTCGAGACAAGACAGCGAACGTCCTCTCGATCCGCGCGAACGTCGGCAATGAGGAACACCTCGACAAAGTCTTCGCCGAGGTGCGCGAGGCGTTCGGCGCGCTCGACATCTTCGTGTCGAACGCTGCGTCGGGAATCATGAAGCCCGCGGTCGAGCTCACTGAGAAGGATTGGGCGCGATCGATGGACGTCAACGCGCTCGCTCTCTTGCGTGGTGCGCAGCGCGCGGTGCCGCTCATGCGCGGGCGCGACGCGCGCATCCTCGCGATTTCGAGCAGCGGCGCGATGCGCGTCATACGGGACTACGCGGCGGTCGGCGCGTCGAAGGCCGCGCTCGAAGCGCTCGTCCGTTATCTCGCGGCAGAACTCGCGCCGCAAGGCATCGTCGTCAACGCGGTCAGCGCCGGTGTGACCGATACCAACTCGCTGCGCTTTCTCACCGGCTGGGAGGACTTGCTGCACGACACCGCGACGCGCACTCCGGCCGGCCGCCCCGGCACGCCCGCGGACATCGCCGACATCATCTACCTGCTCTCGCTTCCCGAGGCGCGCTGGATCGTCGGCCAGACGATCATCGCGGACGGCGGCCACTCGCTTCTCGCGTAGCGTCGGCTCGTTAGAGACTGCCGCCGAGTTTGTGAGCCCTCCGGCGCGGCGGCGCGAGCATGAAGAAGTTCGCGTTGCGCTGCATGCGCGCGCCGTGCGACAATCCACACGCCTCTCCTGCAACTCACCAACATTGGAGGTCCGCTATGATCCTCCGAAGCACCGTCGCCGCCGCCCTCGCACTGCTCTTCGCGTCACTCCCAGCGACCACTCACGGGCTCGAACCCTACGCGATCAAGGAGGGAAGCAACCAGAACGTGTCGTCGGGCCCATGCGCACTCGCGGGGAACACGAACGGCACCGCAGCGAACTACCGCTGGTACAACGTCTGCTCCGGCTACATTTGGATCTTCTCGACCGGCTCACAGGGTGAGGCCGTGGGCGTGTTGTTCGGTGGGCCACTGCAGCCCGAGGTTAACGACACGAATACGGTCAAGCGCGCGATCACCTACTGGCGAAACGTCGTCCCAAACTACTTCCAAACGGTCGACGTGTTCGTCGACATCGACAGCAACGGCGATGGCTGTCCCGACGGAGTCCTCGCAAGCGACATCCGCTTGGATCCCGGCCTCCGCTGGAACTGCTCGAACTTCGACGCGCCGATTCCGTCGGGAATCACGCACCTGATTGTACGAGGCTGCTGGTGCGCTGGCGGCGCCGCGCCCACCATCGCGACGGACGGGCCCTTCAACGACACATGCGACCCCAACGCCATTCAACGCTCGTACTATTACGGCATCAACGGCTCCGCGTGCCTTGCGTGGGTCGGCCCCGACGGCACCTACGACAACTTTCTGTACTGGTTGATTCTCGATGGGCCGCCGACCGGCGCATGCTGCTACCCGGACGCGACGTGTGAGGACCTCGCGGAAGACGCGTGTGCCGAGGCCGGCGGCGCGTGGAATCCGAACACACCGTGCGTGCCCGCTTTGTGCCCGCCGAACACCGTCGAGTCGAAATCGTGGGGCGAGATCAAGGGGCTCTATCGCTAGGGATCGCGCGTAGCGCACCAATCGCGCGCCCGCAGTGGGGCAGCGCAAGACCGAAAACGCGATTGAACGCCGCGCGCTCGCGTGAGACAATGCCCGGGCCGCTCCCGAATCTCACCAAATCTTAGGAGGTCCACGATGTTCCTCCGCACGATCGTCTCCACCGCGCTCGCATTCCTCTTCGCGTTCTCTCCGACGACCGCCAACGCGCTCGAAGCAACGCCGTTCAAGGAAAGCCGCGGCGCCGACCTCTCGCAGGGCCCGTGCGCGCTCGCAACCAACACGAACGGCACCGCCGCGAACTACCGCTGGTACAACGTCTGCTCGGGCTACATCTGGATCTTCGCCAGTCTGACCGACGGCGAGAGCAATGGCGTTCTCTATGGCGGCCCTTTGCAGCCTGCAGTCAACGATGCAAACACCGTCAAGCGTGCGATTACGTACTTTCGAAACGTCGTTCAAAACTATTCGCAGACGGTGGACGTGTTTCTCGACTCCGACTCGAACGGTGACGGCTGTCCCGACGCCGTCCTGGCGAGCGACCTCAATCTCGATCCTGGGTTGCGATGGAACTGCTCGGAGTTCAACTCATCGATCCCACCGGGCGTCACGCACGTCATTGTTCGAACGGTTCATCACGGTGGTGCGTCGCCGACATGGGCGACCGACGGACCTTTTACCGACGTGTGCGATCCCGATCCGATTCAGCGCTCCTACTACTACGGCATAAATGGCTCCGCCTGTACGCCGTGGGACGGCCCAACCGCGCGCACGGACAATTTCCTCGGATGGCTTATCGTCGACGGCACTCCGGGCCCTCCCGTTCCAGTCGCGTGTTGCTTAGCGGACGGTTCGTGCCAGGATGTGACGCCCGACGAGTGCATCGCGATCGGCGGAGTCCCAAACACGCTCGGTTCGACGTGTGCGACCGTCGCGTGCCCGCAGCCGCCCGCGCCCCAGGCGTGCTGCTTTACCAACGGCTCGTGCAGCGATCTCTTCGCGAACGCATGCACAGCCCAGGGAGGAACGCCGCAGGGCGCCGGCACGAACTGCGCAACGTTCAGCTGTCCGCAGCCGCCGCCGCCGCAGGCGTGCTGCTTCGCGAACGGAAACTGCAGCGATGTTTTGCCCAACACATGCAGCGCGTCCGGCGGAATTCCGCAAGGAAGCGGCACGAACTGCGCGACGACTGTGTGCCTCGGTTCAATCCCAATTGCGTGCTGCTTCAACGACGGGACGTGCGCCGACCTGACGCCATTTGAGTGCGCCATCGCGGGTGGTGCGCCTGAAGGCTCGGGATCGAGCTGCGCGACCACGCCGTGCCCGCCACCAGAGGCGTGCTGCCTCCCTGATGGGACATGCGCCGATATGCTGGTGTCACTCTGCTTGGCCGGCGGCGGCGCACCGCTGGGCGCGGGAACGTCGTGCGCGACCACATTGTGCTCGGCAACGGAGGCGTGCTGCTTCTTGAGCGGTGCTTGCGCGAGTTTCTCGCCCGAGGGCTGCATTGCTCTGGGTGGGATCCCACAGGGCGCCGGCACGACGTGCGCCGGGGTTAATTGCCCGTCGTCACCGCCGCCGTCGGGCGCGTGCTGCTTCCCCGACGCATCGTGCGCGGTTCTGACAGCGGCGGATTGTGCCGCGAGCGGCGGCGTCTACGTCGGCGACAACGTGACGTGCATACAGGCGAACTGTGACGTGCCGGGACTGACGGGCGCTTGCTGCTTCCCCGACGGTTCGTGCCTGATTCTGTCAGCGGCGGATTGCACCGCGAGCGGCGGCTTCTACAGGGGCGACAACGTGACATGCGCGGACGCGAACTGCTCTGGGCCGGGACCGCTCGGCGCGTGCTGCTTGCCCGGTGCCATTTGCGTGCAATCGACAGTCGACCAATGCGTGCAAGCCGGTGGCACATGGTTCCCGAACACGCCGTGTTCAGACACCGTTTGCACGACCGCGGTCGAGTCGAAGACGTGGGGGCAGATCAAGGCGCTGTTTAGGTAGCGCGACGTCGAGGCGCGCGGCGACGAGACATCTTCGCCGCGCGCGGCTAGTAGAAGACGATCGGATTCGAGAAGAGGAGCGGCGCGGGCGTGAGGTAGACCTCGACGCGCACGAAGCACGGGCGGTCGATGCGTATTCGCGTTCGTCGCGATAGCTCGATGAGCGTTGCGCGATCGGTGTAGTCGACGTCGCCGACATTGGCGTCGCGACTGAGAACGTCGGCGTCACCGTGAGTGGCGCCGCGCAGGAGCCGCACTTCAGTGTCCGCGGGTATTCGCTAGAAATCTCCGCCGATGTCGTAAGAGCCTCCGCGCGGCGGCGCGCTCATGAAGAAGTTCTCGCTGCATCGCAGGAGCGCGCCGTGCGACAATCCGCACGCCTCTCCTACAACTCACCAACATTGGAGGTCCGCCATGATCCTCCGTATCCTCGTCGCCGCCACCCTCGCCCTGCTCGTCGCGTCACTCCCAGCGACAACTCACGGGCTCGAACCCTACGCAATCAAGGAGGGAAGCAATCCGAACTTGTCGTCGGGCCCATGCGCCCTCGCGGGCAACACGAACGGCACCGCCGCGAACTACCGCTGGTACAACGCCTGCTCCGGTTACATCTGGATCTTCGCGGGCTTGGAAGAGGGCGAGAGCAACGGCGTACTCTACGGCGGCCCGTTTCAACCAGCGGTCAACGACGGCAACACGGTTCGGCGCGCAATCACCTACTGGAGAAACGTCGCGCCGGGCTACGGGCAAACGGTCGATATCTTTCTCGACTCGGATACCGACGGCGATGGCTGCCCCGATGCCGTCCTCGCGAGCGACTTCAACCTCGATCCGGGGCTGCGGTGGAATTGCTCGGAGTTCAACGCACCGATCCCGACAGGCGTGACGCACGTCGTAGTTCGCACAGTGCATCATGGCGGCGCGTCGCCGGCCTGGGCGACGGACGGGCCGTTCGCAGAAACGTGCAATCCCAATCCGATTCAACGCTCGTACTACTACGGTGTCGATGGCTCAGGTGCATTCCGTGGGTCGGCCCCAGCGGGCGCACGGACAACTTCCTCGGGTGGCTAATCGTCGACGGTACGCCGGGACCGCCCGTTCCCGTCGCGTGCTGCTTTGCCGACGGCGAGTGCCAGGACCTTCCAGCCGAGGAGTGCAGCGCCGCCGGCGGAATACCCAACATGGTCGGTACGAGCTGCGCGACTGTCTTCTGTCCGGGACCGCCAGGATCCAGGGCGTGCTGCTTTGCAGACGGCTCGTGCAGCAATCTCCTCGCGAGCGATTGCGTTGCGGCGGGCGGGACGCCGCGGGCTCCCGGTTCGACTTGCGCGACGACGATCTGCGCTGGCTCCTTACCCGTCGCGTGTTGCTTCACGGATGGCACATGCGCGGATCTGACGCCGTTCGCTTGCGCGGCGGCGGGTGGCGTAGCGCAGGGCTCGGGTTCGAGCTGCGCGACCACCACGTGCCCCGCGCCGGAAGCTTGCTGCATGGACGACGGCACGTGCACGATGCTCTTCGCCGCCGACTGCGCCGCATCGAGTGGCGTTCCCCAGGGCGCCGGCACGAACTGCGCGACGGCCACGTGTCCGCCGGCCGAGGCGTGCTGCTTGCCGAATGAAACGTGTGTCGATCGCACGCCCGCGGTTTGCGTCAGTCAAGGCGGAACCCCTCAGGGTCCCGGCACCACGTGCGTGACCGTCGCATGCCCCACGCTGACACGCGGTGCGTGCTGCGTGGCGGGTGGCATTTGCGTCGCGGACGCGTTCGAGTTCGAGTGCAACCAATCGGGCGGGACTTGGTATCCAAACACACCGTGCGACCCAACTCTCTGTCTCGCCAACACCGTCGAATCGAAGACGTGGGGGCAGATCAAGGGGCTGTTTAGGTAGCGCGACGTCGAGGCGCGCGGCGACGAGGCATGCTCGCCGCGCGCCGCTAGTAGAAGACGATCGGATTCGAGAAGAGGAGCGGCGCCGACGCGAGATAGACCTCGACGCGCACGAAGCACGGGCGGTCGATGCGGAGGCGCACCGACTTCGACGGATCGATGATCGTGGCGCGATCGATGTAGTCGACCTCGCGCACGTTGGTGTCGCGACCTTGCACGTCGGCGTCCGCGTAAATGGCGCCGCGCACGAGCCGCACCTCGGCGCCCTCGGGGATCGGATCGAGCGTGACGCGCAGATCCAACTCGCGCGGTACGAACGCGACGCGATCCCCCGCGCGATGCATACCAAGCTGCACGTCGAACTCGCCGTTCCACCGGCTGCGGTCGCCGAAGTAGAGCCGCCCCGCTTTCACGCCATCGATGAGCGCCTCGGGCGACGCGTCGCGCGCACGAATCCACGTCACGAACCAGTTGGGATTGTGCGCGCCGAACCACGGACCGCCGTGGCTGTCGCTCGTGCCGTTCGCGTAGACGAAGCAGCGATTCGCGGTGAGGCGATCCCAGAGCGCGAGATGATCGGCAAGCGTGCCGCCGCCGCGCCGCATGTAGCCGACCTCGAGCACATCGCAGCCGTAGACGCCGGTCGCGATGAGATCGTCGGCCAGATCGCGAACGCGCAACGCATCCGCGGCAGAGTCTGGCGCCGTCGCCGCATCGGCGGCGTCCGCGTCATCATGCGCGCGCTCGCCACCCACCGCTCCATCGCCATCGCCACCTTCACCCGCGTCGCCGTCGCCGCCCGCGCTCCCCGCGAAACTTGTGCCGAACGGATGGTTGAACGACACGACGCCGCCGCGCGCATGCACGCCCTCGACCCACGCGCGCACTTGCTCGGGGCGGAGCGGACGCACGCGCCAGTCGAACGCCGCGCGGCCGAGCGACGAATCGGGGAAGAACGCGTTGAGGTGCGTGCTCCCCCACGCGAATTCGCCGCCGAATTCTTCGCGCACGCCGTACTCGGCTTCGTAGCGCGCGGCGATCGCGCGCGCGGCGCCCGAGGTTACGGCAGCGTCGGCGCGCTTCGTCCAGACGCGCACGCCGCTCACGCCGACGCGCGCGGGGTCCGCGCCGCTGGCCTCGACGCTCCACTCGATCTCCGCGATCGTCGCAACGTCGCCGTCGCGCAGAAGCCGCGCTGCCTCTTCGAGGTCGAAGCGCACCGTCGAGCGTCCGTCGCGGACCGGCATCGTCACGAGCACGGCTTCGTCGCCGACACGCGCCGCGCTCGCGCGCTCGCCCTCCGGCACGAGACGATAGCGAATCTCGTATCGAAGCGGCGCGCCGTAGTTGTGCCACGAGAGCGGAAAGCGAAACTCGACGCGGCGCGCGTCGTCGCGTGCGCTGAGATCGACGTCGGCCTCGACGATGGCGCCGAACGTGACGGGCCGCGCGAACGCAAGCAACCGGATCGGGCCGTCCGCGCTGACAGGGCGAAACGCGAGGCGCGAGGTGTGGAGCGCGGCGAGCGCATCGCTGTTCTCGCGAGCGCTCCGCTCGTCACGCGCATCGCGAGCCGCGCGCAGGCCACGTGTGTCGCGCGCATCGCTTCGCGCCTCGGCGTAGAGATACCCGTCGCGAAACTCCGCGTGAACGCCGCCGCCATCGGACTCCGCCGCGAGCCCGACGACGCCGCGCTTTCGCCCGCCTGGCGCGCCGGCCCGCGTTCCTCCGAGCCCGCTCACGAAGAGCGTCGCCGAGTCGATGATCCCGCGCGCCGTCTCGATGCGAAACGTATCGGTCATCGCGAAGATCTCGGCGTGTTCGCTCCACCAGAGGACATCGATTCCGGCCGCGCGCGCGTACCACGTGTGCCACTGCATCGACGCGGGCTGGTCCGACGCGTTGTGATTCGAGAGCGCGTGCAGGTGCATCTGCACGGAGTAGGAACGTTCTGCGCCGGAGTGCGCGGATGCGGCTGCGCGTGCGGGCGCGGGCGCTGCGTCGCGCCGCGGGCGCGCCGCGCGCGACGACGGCGAGCAATCGAGGGCGAGCACGAGAAGAAGCACTCCGGCCGCGAGCGCGCAGAGTGCGCGCGTCAGAACGCCGCCGCGCCTACAAGAAATACGGCGCGCCTTCTTCGAGCGAGGTCATCTTGCGCGAGGAGATTTCCGAGAAGCCGTTCTTCACGACGACGTTGTCTTCGCCGAGCATTTTGATCTGGTCGCGCGTGACGGGCGGCTTCGGCAAGAGTTTCTCGAGAAGGCCCGCTTGCAGCGACATAAGCGGCGCGGGAATGTGAACGCGCGGGCGGCGCTTGCCGGTCGTGCGCATCACGATGTCGAGGATTTCGAGAACAGTCATCGGCGCGGGCCCGCCGAGATCGTACGTCTGGCCGATCGTGCGGTCGTCGCCGATCGCGTGCGCGAACGCGGCCGCGACGTCCTCGACCCACACCGGCTGCATGCGCGACTTCCCGGAGCCGATCACCGGCATGAACGGAAGCGAGCGCGCCATCCCCGCGAACATGTTTACGAACGCGTCGCCCTCGCCGAAAATGATCGACGGTCGGAAGATCGTCCAGTCGAGACCGCTCGCGCGCACGATCTCTTCGGCCTGCCCCTTCGTGCGCTGATACGGCGTGATGCCGTCGACGCGCGCGCCGATCGCGCTCATGTGAAGGAAACGCTTCGCGCCCGCATTCTTCGCCGCTTCGACCGCGTTGCGCGTCCCCTCGACGTGCACCTTCTCGAACGACTGACCCTTCGCCGGATAGATGATGCCGACGAGGTGAACGACCGCGCCGGCGTCGTTCTTGATCGCGGCCGCGAGCGACGCGGGATCGGTGACGCTCGCGGAGCGGAACTCGATGCCGCCTCCGGTCGCGAGAACCGGCCGAGCCTGCTTCGTGCGCGAGAGCGCCGTCACCATGAGGCCCTTTTCGCGCAGCGCACGGCAGACCGCCGTGCCGACGTAACCCGTACCGCCAGTGACGTAGATCATCGAGCCGTACACGATGAGCCTCCGATGAGCTTCCGAGGAAGAGCCGCCGCGATCCGTCGCGCCGGCTCGAAGAAATCGTGGCAGGAGCGGAGGGACTTGAACCCCCAACCGCTGGTTTTGGAGACCAGTGCTCTACCAGTTGAGCTACGCTCCTGCGAACCTGGGGTATCGTCAGCGATCGCTTCGGGTTTGTCAACGGTATCGCAGCGCGACGACGCGGAAGTCCGCGCGATCGAGCCGTGTCGGAGCGTATAAGAAAAACGCGCGGGGCGCCCAGACGGACGCCCCGCGCTTCCTGCTTCACTCCCGCGCTAGCTTCGCGCGTGCGCGCTATTCGTTCTTCTGGAGCATCCGGCGACGCTCCTTCTCCTTCGTCAGCTCCTCGGTGTTGAGGACCTTGAACTCCACGCGCCTGTTGCGCGCCATCCCCTCGATCGTGGTGTTCGGCGCGACCGGCACGCTTTCGCCATAGCCCTTCGCCGTAAACTGCCCGCCCCCGATGCTCGGGAACTTCGACACCAGATAGTCGAGCACCGACTGCGACCGCTTCTGCGAGAGGTCGAGGTTGTAGTCGTCCCCGCCGCGCGCATCCGCGTGTCCGCCAATCTCGATGCGGAGCTGCGGCCACTGCACCAGAATGCCGCCAATCTCGTTGAGGATCGAATACGAATCCGGGAGGATGTCCCACTTCGCGGTTTCGAAATGGATGTCCCGCACGGTGATCACGCCCTTGTCGAGCAGCTCGATTTCTTTCTCGCTGATCTCGATCGGGCAACCGTCCTTGTCGACCTTGGCGCCGGCAGGTGTGTTGGGGCACCGGTCGAGCCCGTCGACGATGCCGTCGCCGTCCGAATCAACGGTGCAACCCTTCGCGTCGACCTTCGCTCCGGTCGGCGTGTTCGCGCACTGGTCGAGCCCGTCCCAAACGCCGTCTTTGTCCGCGTCGGAGGGGCAACCCTTCGCGTCCACCTTCGCGCCGGCGGGTGTGGCCTCGCACATGTCGATGCCATCCCACACGCCGTCCTTGTCGGAATCCTTCGGGCAGCCCTTCGTGTCGACCTTCGCGCCGGCCGGCGTGCTCGCGCATTCGTCGAGCCCGTCGAAGACGCCGTCCTTATCGCCGTCGATCGGACAGCCCTTCGCGTCGACGAGCGCGCCGAGCGGCGTGCCAGGGCAGAGATCCTTCTTATCGCCGACGCCATCGCCGTCCGCGTCGGCGGTCGTCGTGCTGCCGCCAAGAGCCATCGACAGGCCCACCGTCAGGAACATGTTGTGATTGAGGCCCTCCGGAACGTCGGGAGGAAAGTCGTCGAATTCGAAGAACACGTCGCGCGCATCGAGCCGGAGCGCGATGCGAGGCGCCATGGTAATCATGAGACCTGCGCCCGCCTCGAAGCCATGCTCCGTTCTATGTCCCCACGAGGGATCGTCGTTCTCGAATTGGAGCTGTTGCCATCCGCCGACGAGGTAGGGCGCGATCGTTCCGTTCCCGAGTTTGATGATCGCGTCGACACCGATGTGCCGAATCTCCTCGTCTACCTGAACCCCAGGGGCGGTGCGCACGTAGGGCCAAGGGCCGCTCTCTGTCTTGCCAGGAAGAAATCCGATCGTCCCTTCAACGCCGAGGTACGAATTGAACATGACGCCGGCGCGCCCGCCGTAGACGACCTGGTCTTTTGGGTTGAGGGCATCATCCCAAATCGTCCAACCCGCGTAGGGGCCAACGATGAGATGCGGCCCGCTCACCTGGGCAGGCGTAGCCATTGGGGTTGCCAGGGCGAATACAAACAAGCCTAGTGCGCACGTGAGTGTTTTCCGGTCCATCAGGGGTCTCCTTTTCATCGGCGTTGCGCTCAATCTCTCGCCCGCGCGATTCCAAGCGCACGGTCATCGTCGAAACTCTGCTTGTAATTCGGGTCGTCGAGCTTGGTCTGGAAGGCGGCATTGAACGTAACGCGCGCGTTCGGCGGCGGCAGGATCGCCGTGACGATCAACTTGGCGAATCGATTGTTTCCGGTGTGGATTGCGTAGACGTGACCGACCGTGAGGATGACCGACTCGCCGCTCTGCGAGTAGCCTTCCTCGGGCGCGACGTCCGCGTCATCGAGATCGCCCATGAAGCCGAGATCTTGTACATCGCCACCGTTCATGCCCGAGAGCCACGAGCGGATGTTGTCGTTCTCCGGGCCAGGATCGAACGCCTCGTGCACGATGTCCGAACCATTGGTATCCGTATAGTTGTTCCCGGCAAGATCGTTCGGAACCGTCGTCACGTCGAACCCGTCGAAATCGAAACCCGCCGTCGCATCGTTGCCGGACACGTCGTTCGTCGAAGCTGAGGTGATCGTTATCGTATTGATGCTGGGTCGCGGCGTGTCGGAGATGATGTTGCTCGTGCGGCTGACCTTGTCGCCGTCGTCCTCGAACGCGACGATCGCGAAACTGTACGTCGTCCCGTTCGTCAGGCCGTCGATCGTGACGCTCCGCGGCGAGCCGGAGGAATTGAATTCGACGCGATCCACCTCGGTGAAAATCGTATCGATCTCGGATGACTGATCCGTGGCGTGGTCGCCGTTCGCTTGAAAGACGATGTAGCCCTCGAAGTCGTCCTCGAAGTTGCTCGTAAACCACGTGAGCGTCACTCGGCCGTTGCCGGTGATGCTCTCGAGCCCGAGGGGCGGAGCGAGCTCGTCCTCGTTGACGGTTTCGATCGGGTTGTCGTTGCAGCCGGTAAGGCCGCTGATCATCAGCAGCATTCCGAGAGCCGTCGCGAGCATCGTTCCGACGAGCCTAGCGTTTCTCCAGTGGATCCGTGTAAGACTTGCCATGCGTCCCCCCTTGTTTTCAAGGTTGTGCGAGTGTCGAGCGTTGCAAGCTGTTGTACTCATGCGTGCGTTGCGATTGTGAACTGTGCTAACGCATCAACCGTGCCGCGCCAGGACTACACTGCGGCGCATTTCTCATCGGACGCGCGCTATGCGGCACCATGTTCGTCGAGCCAACGCAGGAGCTGGCTGATGCTCCCCGTCGCAAGGGCCACACTCGTGTCCGCCGCGCCGTAGTAGAGATTGATCGCGTCGCCGTCGTCACCGAGGGTGTAGCCGCAGGGGAACGCCACATTCCCCACATCGCCTTCGCGCTCGTAGCTCGCTTCGGGGCCGAAGATCCACTCGTCGCCCCGCAATAGACAGTGCTCGGGTTTCTCCAGATCCAGAAGCGCGACGCCGAGCCGGTAGAGACACCCGGCCGCGGTCTGACGAACGCCGTGGTAGAGCATCAGCCAGCCGCGCGGCGTTTCAATGAGCGGCGGCGAGAGGCCCACCTTGTTCGCATCCCACCAGGCACCGCGGCGTGCCGCGAGGACCTGCTTGTGGCCGCCCCAGTTGCGAAGATCCGGCGAGTACGAGATCCAAACGTGCGCGCCCGTGTCCGTCATCGGGCGGTGGATGAGCGCGAAGCTTCCGTCGATGCGCCGCGGAAGAAGCGCCGCGTCCTTGTCATCGGGCTGCATGATGAGCCCGCAGCGTTCGAAGCTCCGAAAATCCGTTGTGAGAGCCAGCGCGACACCAGGGCCGCCCTTGCTGAACGCGGTGTACGCGATCGCGTACTGGCCGAGCTCCGCGACAAACGTGATCCGCGGGTCCTCGATCCCCCACAATTCTTCAGGGTATGACTCCGCGTCTGGCCAGAGCGTCGGCACATTGTCGATGATCCACCCGTCGACGCCATTCGCCGATCGCGCCGCGCAGAGGTGCGAGAGCCCGCGTCTGTCCTCGACTCTGCACAAGAGCAGCGTCGTGCCATCGTGGAGGCGCGTCGCCCCGGCGTTGAAAACGGAGTGAGCCGGATAGGGCCAATCCGCGGCGGTGAGAATCGGATTTCCGTGGTGGCGCTGAAAGAGCGTTTCGAAGTCCCGCGAAGGCGTCACAGCGCGCTCACGGCGCCTTGCTCGAGCAGCGCGCGCGGCGCGAGCGCCGTGACGTCAGCCCGATCCGCGGAGCGCATTGCCAGAAGGGCGAGTAGAAATGAGAGCGTCGACTCCGCGCCCTGGTTTTCGTTCACTCGATCGGAGTGAAGTCCATCGCGACACCCTCCGGTCGATGGTTCATACAACACCTGCTGCAGTTGGTTTTGGCCGAGGAACCAATTGAATGCGCGCCGCGCGTGCACTGTCCAACGCTCGTCGCGTGTCATGCGAAACGCCTCGAGACATGCCGAGACCATCCCGCACGCCTCGACCGGCTGTTGGTCGAACTCGGCCGTCGGAGCACCGCGCTCGTAAAAACCGTTGGAGCCGATCGGAGCGAAGTAGCCGTCTGGCGTACGTTGGACGCCGGCCAGCCATTCCAGCGATCGGAGTCCTGCCGCCGTCATCGCCTCGTGTTCCATCCACGCGCCGGACACGATGAGGGCTTGAGACAATCGCGCGTTGCAGTAAGTCGCGCGCTCCTCGAACCACGGCCATTCGTGCGCACTCGTTCGCTGGAAGAGTCCGAGGAGGCGCTCGGCAAGCGTCGCGCGCACGGACTGAATGCTGGTGTCGCCCTCGAACGCGTGGAGATACTCGTCGATTCCCAGAAGCGCGTATGCCCAGGCGCGCGGGCTCGTAAAACCCGCGACCGCCGGAAGCGCTGCGTGGAACATCTCGCTTCCGAGGCTTTGTCGCCCGGGATCGCGGGAGTGTCCGACAAGCGCACCGAGCGCCCAGATCGCGCGACCGTGGCAATCCTCGGATCCGCACTCATCCTGCCATCGGCGCGCATACGAAAGGAAATTTCTGAATCGTCCGGTTTCGCGACAAAACGCGTGGCTCACGAATGCGAGGTAGCGCGAACCGAGCGCGCGTACGACCTCGACATCCTCGGTACCAGCGTCCTCGACGAGAGCCACCAAGAGGAGCGCGCGCGCGTTGTCGTCGAGACAATACCCCTCGTCGTAGCGCGGAACGGAGAACGACGCGTGCTGGAGAAGCCCCGTATCGTCGGTCATGAGGCGAAGGTGCGCGAGGTTGATCTCGGGGAGCCCAGCAGGCCGCCGCGCGAGCGTTTTCGCCTGAAACGAAGTTCGCAGCCGATCGGCATGCTCGATTCCGGCGCGCTCGAAGGTCTCGACGTAGCGGCGGGCAACCGCGGGCCAGATCATCCCGCGACCGTGCGCCGCCGCGCGCTCGCGCAACGCGAGTCTCTTCGCATCGTCATCGAGCAGATCGACAACTTCGCGCGCGATCGCTTGCGGGTCGCGCCACGGCACGAGGATCCCGCGCCCGTCGGCGAGGAGTTCGCGCGCGTACAAGTACGGCGTGGAGATGACCGCCTTGCCGGAGCCGACCGCGTAGGCGAGCGTTCCCGATGTGATTTGATCGGGCTGCAGGTACGGAGTGATGTAGATGTCCGCGGCCGCGAGAAACTCGGCGAGTTCATTTTGGCTCACGAAGCGATTGTAGAAGATCATGTTGGCGGCAACGCCGAGCCGGTGCGCACGGTCCTCGAGCATGAGGCGGTACGTTTCGCCGTGACGTTCCTTGACGTGCGGATGCGTTGCGCCAAGCACAATGTAGACGGTCTCGGGATGGCGATCGAGAATCGCGGGGAGCGCATCGATGACGTACTCGATGCCCTTGTCCGGCGACAGGAGCCCGAACGTGAGGATGACGGACTTCCCCTCGACGCCGAGATGGTCTTTGCTTCCGCTCGCAACCGGTGCGAATGGGATTCCGTGAGGGATCAAATCGATCTTCGACTCGGGCGTCCCGTAAACAGCGCGAAGCAACTCGACTCCATGGGCACTCATCGCGACGACGCGCTCCGAGAGATTGATGATCTCCTCCATGACGCGTCGCTGATGAATATTCGGCGTGCCGAGAATGGTGTGAAGCGTGGTGACGATCGGCATCCGCAGCTCGCGCAGGAGATCGCGAATGTGGCTCCCGGCCTTCCCGCCGAATATTCCGTACTCGTGTTGTAGGCACACTAGGTCAACCGAATTGACGTTCAAGAAATCCGCCGCGCGGCGATAAGCCGCCACATCGCCTTCAGCGATCTCGAAACGCACGCGCGCAGGATACGCGTGACGCCGCCCAGGGTCGTTCATCGCGACCACGAAGCAGTCGAGTTCCGAGAACTCCGCGGCCAGTACGTCGCTCAGGTCGGTCGTGAACGTGGCGATCCCGCACTGACGCGGCAGGTGGTTGCCGAGCATAGCGACCTTGCGAATGGGGCCGCCGGCGCCACGCTCCAACAACGTCGTAACCCTATGCACGGCGTCTGTCGACCACGACGAGCGCGACGCCGGCGATCAACGCGAGCGCACCGACGAGCGGTGGCACCGGAAATGATTTGTGCTCGGTTGCCGTCACGTTCAGTGAACCCACTTCGAGTACCGTCTTCTCCTTGGTGTAATTGATCCCGCCAAAGATCAGCGCGACGATTCCGAGTATTGCGAGCACGCCACCGATGATTTTCATTTCAGATCTCCGTTCTGGCCGAAGCGCATGCTACAGAACTCTGCGGCCCTGAATGAGGCGAACCAAGACGACCACGATCGCGACGACGAGCAGAATATGGATAAGGCCGCCCATCGTGTACGAAGTCACGAGGCCGAGCGCCCAAAGCACGATCAACAGGATTGCGACAGTCATAAGCATGTGTCACAGCCTTTCGCTTAAGAGAGTTGAAGCTTGCACCGTGCGCCACGAGAGGCAATTGACGACTCGCGACGCGTTCGCGGGCATGGTGAACCGGGTTCGTTACTCGCCGCTCATCGCAAGATCGAGTGGCCGGATTTCGACGAGCCTGATCTCGAGCGGATTCTCCCCCGTGAGTTCCTTAACGAAGAGCGGAAATGGGTAGTCGGGGCTGAGAACCACCTCGAGTTCCGCGATACCCGTGTCGGTGCTCTTCATGACGAGGTGGTAGCCCTTAACGCCAGCGATCGTTTCGGTCCGATCGCACGTGATGAGAAAGAGCGGCCGCCCATCCGGTCGCGGCATGACCGAGTTATAGGTCTTGCCGACATCGAATTCCCTGCGCTCCCCGACGATTCCGACGATCGGCCCCATGTGCAGGTAGTTGTTGACGAGGTGCGGGATGTTCGTGCTCGTCAGATCAACCTGCGCAAAAGTGCCGTGCTCGCTGAGGATCGAAGCCGTGCCCGCCCTGTCCATGAAAGCCAGTTCGTACGAATCCGTCCCCGCCCCCCGGCCGGGATAGCTCACGTGGTAGTGGGCACGCTCAACGTCGTTGAGCGTCACGCCGCGCTTCTCGCTGAGGAGCCGGACGTGCGACCCACCCTGGAGCGCGTCATCGAGTTGTGTTTGAGCGCACACCGGGCACTGCTGAGCGAGCGCGACGGCGGGCGCCGCAAGGAGGAGAGAAGCGAGGACGCCTAGTAATGCCCTCTTGAAACTACGGTTGTCTGACATAACACACCTCCAATTGAGACCCCGGCAGCTTGCGAAGCTCGCAAGCCCTGATGGGGTCGTGTTGCATCACATCTTGCCTAGTGGTAGAACGTCCAGCCGGCCGTCAGTTTCACGTCCGGCGACTCGTCGACGAGACCCAGCTTGGCTTCGAGGAAGAAGCGATCGCCGGACGAGAGGCCCTTCTCGATTCCGCCGAGCACGTTCACACCAAGATCCGTGCTCGAGTCATCGCCCAAACCGTTGCTGTCGTAGCTGACGATGTTCGCTCCGATCCCGCCGCCGAGATATGGCGACCAAACGTCCCACGACTCGCGGAATCGGTAGGCTGCCTCAAAGTTGATAGCGACAAGTGTGATGTCATCGCCAAGACCGACTTCGATGTTGGGCTGAAAGCGGACATGCTTGGCGAAGTTGCCGAAGTCCATGTGCGCGCCGAAGTGAAACTGATCGGGATCGAACGTGAGCCCAACGCGGGGTCCCCATCCACGGAAGCCGATATCGCTATGGGGATCAGAGCCGCGCGCGGCGCTCGGTGCCAGTGCCAATGTCAGCGCCAAGAGAGTGGCGGTCATGATGTGTCGCATGTCGACTACCTTCTTTCTGAATGGGTTGGATCGAACTACTTCTTTGCGAGAACCGTGATGCTCGTCGGAGCAGTCATCTGAATATTCAACCTCTGACCCGGATTGAGCTCGATGTCGTCGCCCTTCGTCGCGAGCATGACGATGGTACCGACGCCGGCTCCAATTGCCGTGCCCTTCAGTGCCCCGTCCTTGCCATCGGCGATCCCGCCGATGATGGCGCCGAGGACCGTGCCGGCTGCGACCTTCTCGACATCATCGCGAGTACCGGAGTCTGCTCGTAACGCGAGGGGCACGGACGAAAGCGAGTGCGCCTTGCCGTCCGAGTCGACGATTTCGTTGAACGCGAGCGTCATCGCAGCGCGGTCCTTGATGCGCCCGGACGCCTGCACGCCGCGAAGTGACCCGCGAACCCGTGCGCCGGCGGGAATGACGACTTTTCCATCAACGATGATGGGCTCGATCGTCGTGGCGTTGAACTGATCGCCGTTGACGTTCGTATCCGTGCTGAGCCGCGTGTCGAGCGATGCGACGATGCTCGTACCGGCGGGAATAACCGCTGTGTCGTAGCGCGGCTTGGGTGCCTGGGCCGCCGGTGCGGGTTGCGTACGCTTCGCAGTTCGCGATTCGTCTTCCGCCCGCCCGCTCGTGCAACCGGACGCGACGACCACAGCCATCAGTAAGAGAGCGCCCATACTACCCGTGATTCGTTTCATGATGATTGACCTCGTCGCTCTTAGGACCGAGCAAGGCGGTGCGCTACCACAGCGTGACCGTGAGCCGCCTCGTCTCGGATGCGGACGGAAAGAGCCATCCGTCGCACAGCCGATCTGTAAATTGAAGAATCGTCCGAGTAAGTCTTGCCATCGTGCCGTGACGACCCGGCTCGCTCGTTGCGGCACCGCGATCATCGTTAGCCGCGCTCCCCTAACACTCGGTGCCAGCAGCAGCCTCTTCGAGAACTGGGAGAATCTCTTCGAGATGAACCCTGTCCCCGAACCCTACGTAGCAACTTCCGGTCCCCGCGCGCCGACGCGCCTGCTCACGCGTCTCCGAGTCGATTCCGATAACAAGGCCACGATTCGCAACCCGAGAGGAAAGTGCAACTCGAGCGGACGGGTTCTCTCTCGTAGAATCGGATCGCGTCAAGACTCGGCTGGCCACCAAGGAGACTCACGTGCCGCGACACCCGCTTGAAGACGTCAACGTTCTGTCGAGCCGCCGTCTCGTGACCCCGGACGAGATCCACACCCGCTTGCCAGTCTCCGAGACGGCCGCGGAGACGGTCTGGTCTGCGCGCGAAACGATCAAAGCGATCATCGATCGGAGCGACCCGCGGCTCTTGATTGTCGTGGGGCCGTGTTCGATTCACTCCGTCGACGCCGCGCGCGAGTACGCGCAGCGCTTGCGCCGCCTCGCCGCCGAAGTCGCCGACACGTTCTTCGTCGTGATGCGCGTCTACTTCGAGAAGCCGCGCACGACCGTCGGGTGGAAGGGATTCATCACCGATCCCGCGCTCGACGACTCGTTCCGAATCGACGACGGGTTGCGGATGGCGCGCGAGCTGCTTCTCGAGTTCGCCGAGATCGGGCTTCCCGCGGGGACCGAGTTCGTCGACCCGATCATTCCGCAGTACGTCGCCGACCTCGTCGCTTGGACCGCGATCGGCGCGCGCACGATCGAGTCGCAGAAGCACCGCGAATTAGCGAGCGGGCTCTCGACGCCGGTCGGCATGAAGAACGGCACCGACGGCAATCTCGAGACGGCGCTCAACGCGCTCCTCTCGGTCTCCGAGTCGCATCAGTTTCTCGGCGTCGACAAGAACGGGGACTCGGCGGTCTTCGTGACGCGCGGAAATCCGTACGCGCACATCGTGCTGCGCGGCGGCCGCACGCCGAACTACGACTCGGTGAGCATCCGCCTCTGCGAGGAAGCGCTCGCGCGCGCCGGACTCCGCGAGATCGTGGTCGTCGACGCAAGCCACGCGAATTCGCGCAAGGATCACGCGATCCAACCGATGGTCTTTCGCGATTGCGTGCATCAGATTCTCGAGGGGAACCGCTCGATCATCGGGCTCATGCTCGAGAGCAATCTACACGCGGGGAAGCAGCCGATTCCGAAGGATCCGGCGCAGCTCGCGTACGGCGTCTCCGTGACCGACGCGTGCATCGATTGGGAGACGACGGAAGCGCTCCTGCGCGAATCGCGCGAGAAGTTGCGCGGCCGGCTCGGCTCGCGCGCGTAGCCGGAATCACGCCCGCGCCGCGCTTATCGCTCGATCGCGGAGTCGGCGGCGGCTGATGCGAGCCGCCGAGTTTCGATCGCCAGCGCCCGGCGGCCGGTACGTTCATAGACCACCGCGACGCGTTCCGCCAAGCCATGCTTGATCGCGACCGAGGCGTCGCCCGACCGCGACACGGCGGCGTAGCCGCGCACGAGCAGCGACTCCCCCTCCGCGACGCGTCCTTCTCCACAGAGCGCCGCGCCGAGCAGACAATCGATTTGCGACACGCGCCAGTGCCCTTCCGGCATCGTCTTGGAGAAGATGCGGCGGCTCTCGCGGAGCGCCTCGCCCGCCTCCGCCGCGCGCCCGCGGTCGAGCAGGACATTGCCGAGGCGCAGGTGCGTATTCGACACGCTCTCGTGATCCGGTCCGAGGGTCTTGAGCTTCAGTACGAGCGACTCGCGCAAGAGCGCCTCAGCCTCGTCGAGCCGACCCTGTTTCTGAACGGGCCCGGCGAGATTCGTCAGAGCGATCGCGACCGTGGAGTGATCCGCGCCGAAGTTCGTCCGCAAACTCTCGATCGCCTCCCGGTAGAGAATCTCCGCCTCGGCGAAGCGCCCGGCCACCTCGAGCGTGATGGCGAGGTTTCCCTTCGCGCGCGCAACGTTGGCGTGTCCGTCGCCGAACGTCTCCACGTACAGCGCGATGACCTCGCGATACGTCGATTCCGCTTCAGAATACTTTCCCTGGGCCGTTCGTACAAAAGCGAGGCTGTTGAGCGTCGTGCCGACCGACGTGTGCCGGTCGCCGAGCACTTTCCTCCGCTTCGACAGCGCCTCCACGAAGAACGCCTCCGCGCGGGCGTTCTCCCCCCGCTGGCGATACATCGTTCCGATGTTGTGCAGGTTGGTCGCGATGTCCGGATGGTCGTCGCTCAGCACCGCGCGGCGGATCGCGAGCGCGCGCGTGAGCGACGCTTCCCCTTCGGCGCCTTTGCCCGACGCGTTCTGCACATTGCCGAGAGACTCGAGCGTCGCGGCATACACGACGTCCTTCGTGACACCCAATCGATCGCGAATTGCGATCGACTTGAGCAGGAGCGACTCGGCCTCGGCGTGCCCCTCCGCGCTATACCCGGAGCGATAGATCAGCGCGCTCGCCACGCTGGTGAGCGCGCTCGCGAGCGCGAGGCTCGCGGGCCCGGACTCGGCCGTCACCTCGGCGAGATGCGCTCGCGCGAGCGATTCCGCCGCCGCGTGGTCGCCCTGGCGCGAGTAGAGATCCTGCAAGTCGGCGCTCGTCGCCGCGACGGCGGGCGCGGCGGGGCCGTGAAGCCGCCGCTGCACGTGCAACGCATCGACGAGAAGCGGCTCCGCGGCGTCGTACTCGCCGAGCGACAGGTAGGTCGAGCCCATGGTCGCCCTGAGTGCGGCTTGCACATCCGGCTGCGCAGCGAGCTCGCGATCGATTCGTCCGGCGGCGACATCGACGACTTCCCGAACGGTCACCTCGCGGCCAAGCGCCGACTTCGGATCCACCGCCGCGAGCATCTCACGCAAGAATCCGTTCACGGCTTCGGCCTTCTCCGCTTCGGCAATCGCCTTCGCGCGCTCGCGGCGCTGGCCTTCGTAGAGCACCGACATCGTGATCGTCGAGACGACAAGTACGGCGAAGAGGGTCGCAAGAAGCACCGCGGCCGCGCGGTGCCGCGCCGCGAGTTTTCGGATCTGGTACGTGGCGCTCGCGGGACGCGCGAGAATCGGCTGATCCGTCAGGTAGCGGCGAATGTCGTCCGCGAGCGCCGCGACACTTTGGTATCGCCGCTCGGGATCCTTCTCGAGCGCTTTCGCAATGATCGTCTCGATATCGCCGCGCAGAAGCGGCGCGATCGCGCCTGCCTTCCGCGGCGTCTCCTCGCGAATGATTCGCACGGCCTCGAGGAGTGCGTCGGCGCGAACCCGATACGGCGGCACTCCGGCGAGCAGCCGGTAGAGAATGACGCCGAGTGAATACACGTCGCTTCGAAAATCGATCTCGTCGGGATTTCCGCGCGTCTGCTCGGGACTCATGTACGGGAGCGTTCCCTGAAGCGCGCTCGGCTCCGTGCGCGATGCGACCATCGAAACGTCGGCGTCGCTGATGCGCGCCAAACCGAAGTCGACGACCTTCACGCGCTGCGCGCGCGCCGCATGCGTCGTGGACGCCGCCCCGCCGCGCGGCGCGTCCGCACGAAACGCATCCTCCGCGACGAGAATGTTCGAAGGCTTCAGGTCGCGATGAATGACGCCGCGCTGGTGGGCGTAGACGATCGCGTCGCACACCTCCAGGAATACGTCGAGCCGCCGATGGAGATCCGCGACGTCCGACGCCGCGCCGGCGATGCCGCCCGCGCGATCCGCATCGCCGTCGCTCGCCGCGTCGAGCGGAACGCCGCGCACCAGCTCCATCGCGAAGAACGGCTGCCCCTCGTCGGTGTTGCCCACCTCGTAGATCGCGGCGATCCCAGGGTGCTGGAGCCGAGCGAGCGTCTGCGTCTCGCGGCGAAAGAAGCGCAGCTCCAGCGCGTCGGCGGCCCATCCGGCGCGCATCAGCTTCAGCGCCACCCGCCGGCGCGGCTCTTCCTGCTCGGCTTCGTAGACAATTCCCATCCCGCCCTTCCCGAGGCGGCGGACGATGCGGAACCGGCCGACGGTGCGACCGATCCGCGGATCGGCAGCGTCGGCATCGGCTTCGTCGCGCGCGAGCGACGGCGCCGCGCCCGATGGGCTCGCTGCGGCGGCCGCGGCGACGGCGAGGAGCGCAGCCGGCGCGTCGAGGAGCGCGTCGGCGCCCTGGTCTGCGGCAAGCAGCTCGCGCACGAAAGAAAGAAGCGCGCCGTCGCCCGCGCACGCGCGCGCGATGAACGCCTCGCGCCGCTCCGCGGAAACTTCCACGGCCTCGGCGAAAATCGCGTCGGCGCGCCGCCAGAGATCGGGATCGGCCGGCGTCACGCGAGCCCCGAAGGCGGCGGAGGCGACTCTCGAATCTCGCGCAAGAGATATGCGCGAGCGCGCCGCCAATCGCGCTTCACGGTGCTGTCCGCGACGCCGACCGCCGCCGCGGTCTCCTCAACGGAGAGCCCCGCGAAGAATCGAAGTTCGACGATGCGAGCGAGGCGCTCGTCGAGCGCAGCGAGCCGCGAGAGCGCGGAATCGAGCGCGAGAATCTCGTCGCTGCGCGGATCGACTCCGATCAGGTTGCCCGCGGCCGAGTCGTCGAGTGAAACGACGCGCGCTCCCCCGCCGCGCTTGCCGGTCGAGCGGCTGCGCGCGTAGTCCACGAGAATCTGCCGCATCGCCGTCGCAGCGATCCGGAAAAAGTGCGCGCGATCTTCCCACGCGATTCCGCTCGCTTGCACGAGCTTCAAGTACGCCTCGTGCACGACGGCGGTCGTGTTCATCGTTTCCGAGGGCGCGAGGCGTGCCGCTTCGTGGTGCGCGATTCGCCGCAACTCGGCGTAGACGCGATCGAAAACATCCCCGACGGCAGCCGGGTCGCCGCCGCGCGCCGCCGAGAGCAGCCGCGTGATGTCCGGGTCTCGGGATTCCGAGTCTGCGCTTTCGCCCCGCATGCTCTCTCCTTCGCGATCGCACCGTTTCGAACGAACCGCGGTGATTCCCGCTCGAGGCCCGGATGGTAGCAGAACCGAGTGGTCGAGCGCCTCAGCGCCGGCCGCCGAAATTTCGTGACCCCTCTCGAACGGATTTCTCGATTAGGGCCCCCGACGACTCGAAACACAACCGCATCGGTCCAACTGGAGGCAAGAAATGAACGAATTCGTGGAGCGCGACGAACGTGAACAGTCCCACCCCATACGGCGGACGAAACGAGGGAAGGCTCGTGTCGCGACGATCGTCGTCGCGCTGATCGTGCTGGTCGCCGCGATCGCCGGCGCCGCGAGCCTCGCCGCGCTTTCGTGGAACAATCCGGGCGGCGGCAGCGCCGCGACAGCCGGGAACTGGGCGCCCGCGCAGGTCCCCACCGCGTCCGATGACCTCACCTTCAACCTCAACAACACGTACAACGTCACCTTCAACGCGAGCACGACCGCAAGCCGCACCCACACCTACAGGCGCGGCGACGTCACGCTCTCCGCGACGAACGCGCACACCGTCTCGAACGGCATCACCGTCGGCGACGTCTCCGGCGACGTCGCGACAATGACTCACACAACCGGCACCGTCACGTCGAACGCCGCGATCGTCGTCGGCGACGCGAACGGCTCGACCGGAACGCTCAACGTCGACGACGACGACGCGGATCTCGTCACAACGACAACGCTCGGCGATCTGATCGTCGGAAATAACGGCGACGGCACGCTCGAGGTTACCGGCGGCGGGCTCGTTCGCATCGCGGACCGCCTCACCGCGGGGAGCAACGGGTCGTCATCGGCGGATCTCCTGGTCAACGGCAAGCTGATTTTCAGCCCGTTCACACGCTCCACGCTCGAGGTCGACGGCACGGCGCAGGCCCATGCGATCGGCGCGGGCGGCGACGTGACGATGGAGGTGTCGAACGGCGGGCGCGCTCTCTTCGACGGCTCGGTGAACGTCGCGCAAGGAAGCGCGTCGACTTCGACGCTGACGATCGGCGGCTCAGGCATAAACGTCGCGGACATGTCCGTCGGCGGAGACCTCGGCATCGCGCGCAACGCTTCGGCCGGCTCGGCGGGCGGCATCGCCATCGTGAACGTCGAACAGTTCGGCATTCTCGACGTCGGCGGCGTGCTCAATGTCGGCGGAGACCCGGATGGTGGCACGGCCACGCTCCATCTCGCGGCTGGCGGCGCGATCGACGCCGCCGGATTCAATCTCGGCGCGGGCGGCACGCTCGACTTCGACGGCGGCACCCTTGACGTGAACGGCGGCACGTTCGGGGTGACGAACCCGAGCGCGAATCTTGTCCTCGGCGGCGCGAACAATCCGGTTGTCACGCTGCAGTCCGGATGCGTCGCGACGCTCCAGAACAACAGCGGCAACCGCGCGTTCACGGTGGGCGGCGGCGCCGGGGCAACGGACGCCGATGCTGATTTCAACCTTCTCTCCGGTTCGAGCCTCACGGTCACGAGCGGCGACGGCGTGCTCGGCGACGCGACCGACGACGGGGGCATGATCGTCAGCGCGTCGACGATGACGATGCCTCCCGCATCGTCGCTCTCCGTCGGACACAACGGCGCTGGCGCGCTCGACGTGGCGCTCGGCGCGGACATCGTATTGGGCAGCGTCTTCGTCGCCAAGAATTCGGGATCGACGGGCAGCATGACCATTGACGGCGCAGGGACCACAGCGTCCGTGCAGGAACTCGCGATCGGCGGCTCGAGCACGGTCAGCGGCGGGACCGCCGGGCTGACCATAAGCGGTGGCGCGGAGTGCACCGTCGACGGGACGGGTTCACTCGGCCGTGTGACGGTGTGGGACAACGGCGATCTCGTGGTGTCGAACTCGACCCTCGACGCGACCGAGTTCAAAATTCACGGCGGCGCGCTTATCACCAACGGAACAGTCCGAGGTGGGGTGTTTAACGTTTTCAACACGGCTGTGTTCGCGTCCGGGACGATCGACGGGCCCGTCAATTCCCCTGGAGCGCTCAACAGTATCACGGCGATCGGCGATCTGACGCTCGGCGCAGGACTGTTCAACCTCGGACTCCTCGAATGCGACAACCACACGGTGACGATCCTCAGCGCGACGTCGGCGACCTTGGGAGACGTTCAGGTCGGTGGAGGCGAGTTGATTCTCTCGAGTTCGGGCGAGATCGAAGCCGGCTACTCACTCTCAGGGTTTGGCGTCGTCGACGGCGACATCGATCTCGTGGGGGCGATCGTCGCGACCAATTCTGGGCTCTCATTCGAAGGCATCGTGAACGGAACAGGAGAAGGGTGCTCGGGCACGTTCGTGCGCTTCACGAACGGGGGCGGGTTCGTCGGCGCGGGGACCATCGACGCCGATGTCTTCATCGACAGCACATCGTCGCTGACGGCGACAGGGCCCTTGACGCTCGGAAATATCCTCCTCGCGACTCGCGTCATCAGCGACGGCCGGCTCGATATCGGCGCGCAGTCGGTCACCATCCGTTCGGCGGGGTTTGCGAACCTGGGTCGATCGACGACGCTCGCCGGGGGAACGCTCACCTACGGGCCGGGCGCCGTTGCACTCCACCTCAGCGGTGCCGACACCCTCTCCGGCTTCGGGACCGTCAACAGTCGGCTCATTGGGCCTTCGTCCGAGAACGTCATCATCGCGAGCGGGCCGCTGACGATCGGCTACTCGGAGATCACGGGCTTCAACTACGCCGGCGAGATGCACGTCGGTTCGCATGTCGTCACACTTCTCGACCTGAGCACTGTGGATCTCGGCGTGCTGACGACGATCGACGGCGGGACGCTTGCGACGAACTCGGTTCCAGTCGTCGTCCCCATCGGCGGCACTCTCAGCGGGTCCGGCGCGGTCGCGGAGGCGTTCCTCAATGCCGGAACCATCGAAGTTGGAGACCCGATCGGCACGCTCACAGTCGCGGGCGGGTTCACGAACACGGGCACGATCGCCGTCCAAGTCGGCGGAGGTGGTTCGATCGCCAGCGGAGGCGACGGCGCGATCGGAGAAGAGTCGGTGGCGAAGTCGGCGTCGGTCGTGTGGGACCAACTCAACGTCGCGGGCACGGCCGTTCTGTCGGGCACTCTGCGCATCGGATTGCTCCCTGGAGCGAGCGTCGACGCGGGCCAGCGGATTCCGATCATCACGTGCGGATCTCGGAACGGCGTGTTCGCCACGATCGTCTTCGAGGACCCGTATCTCGACGACGTCTTCGATGTGGAGTACACGCCGTTCGCCGTCGAGCTGGTGGCGACAGTGGCGACGGGAGTGGCGCTTCCGCCGGCCGGCGATCCGAGCAACGACGTCGATCCCGGCGCGAGCGCGAGCGCGACCCCGACGGCCTACGCGCTGCGCGTCGTCGGCGCGAATCCTTCGACGCTCGCGAGCGGTACTACGTTCGAGTACGACATTCCGACGACGGGCGCTCCCGTTTCGCTCGCGATCTTCGACGCGAGCGGGCGGCTCGTGTCGCGGCTCGTCGATGGCGGTCGCCCGGCGGGGCGCCACCCCGTCGCGTGGCGCCCCGCCGACGCGGGCCTCACATCTTCCGGCGTCTACTTCCTCCGGATGGACGCCACGGGATTCCGCGACACGAAGAAACTCGTCTTGATGCGCTAACCGACCCACGAGTCCGACGGCGCGCCGCGCTAGGCCGAAGGCCTTCGCGGCGCGTTCGTGTATTATGCGCGACATGCCTCCAGGAATTCGCATGCCGACGGGAGACCGCATCGTCCGTGACCCGTCGAACCGGCGCGGCGGCGGGACGACCGCTGCCGCCGGCGCGCACGAAAAACCACGCCCGAAGGTCACGCTCTCTGTGATGCCCGAGGTTTGGGCGCTCGTGAAGCCGCGGCGCGGCATCATCGCGGTCGGTCTCGTGCTCATGATCATCAACCGTCTCTCGGGGCTCGTGCTGCCGGCATCGACCAAATACCTCGTCGATGACGTGATCGGGAAGCGCGACATCGGCCTGCTCGCGCCGCTGGTCGGCGTCGTGCTCGCGGCGACGATCGTGCAGGCCGCGACGTCGTTCGGGCTCACGCAGCTTCTCTCGAAATCGGCGCAGCGGCTCATCTCCGAACTCCGGCGCAAAGTGCAGGCGCACGTCGGGCGCTTGCCGGTCGCGTACTACGACGCGAACAAGAGCGGGGCGCTCGTCTCCCGCATCATGAGCGACGTCGAAGGCGTGCGAAACCTGATCGGCACGGGACTTGTCGAGTTCGTCGGCGGGCTGCTCACCGCCTGCGTCGCGCTCGCCATTCTCATGCGCATCAATTTCGCAATGACAACGATCTCCGCCGTCGTGCTTCTCCTTTTCGGATTCGCATTGCAGAAGGCTTTCATCACGATCCGGCCGATCTTTCGCGAGCGCGGCCGCATCACAGCGGAGGTTTCGGGTCGGCTTACGGAATCGCTCGGCGCGGTGCGCGTCGTGAAGGGCTATCACGCGGAGGCGCGCGAGGCGACCGTCTTCGCGGGCGGCGTCGAACGGCTGCTCGCCAACGTTTTGCGCACTCTGACGGCCACATCATTCATGGGGCTTTCGTCGACGCTCCTCATGGGGCTCGTCGGCTCGGCCGTGATGTTCGTCGGCGCCCGCCAAGTTCTCTCCGGCGCGATGACGCTGGGAGAGTTTTTCACGTACACGGTGTTCCTCGGATTTTTGGTGGCGCCGATTTTTCAGATCGTTTCGATCGGCACGCAGATCACGGAGGCCCTCGCGGGACTCGAACGCACGCGCGAGGTGTTGAGCGAGCGGCCGGAGGACGCCGATCCGCGGCGCACCGCCGTGCTCGCGGAGATCCGCGGCGACGTCGTGTTCGACAACGTGAGCTTCGCGTACGAAGCGAACAAGACCGTGCTGCGCGACGTCTCGTTTCGCGCGGAGCCGGGCACCGTTACGGCGCTCGTCGGCTCCTCCGGCTCCGGCAAGTCGACGATCATCGGACTCGTCGCGGCGTTCCACGTGCCGTTCGCCGGCGTCGTCTCCATCGACGGCGTCGATCTTTCGACGGTGCGTCTCGATTCGTACCGTTCCAAGCTCGGCATCGTCTTGCAGGACACGTTTCTTTTCGACGGAACGATTCGCGAGAACGTCGCGTTCTCGCGCCCCGACGCCGCGCAAGACGCGATCCTCGCCGCGTGCCGCGCCGCGCGCGTCGACGAGTTCGCCGAGTCGTTTTCCGACGCGTACGACACCGTCGTCGGCGAGCGCGGCGTCAAACTCTCGGGCGGACAAAAGCAGCGCGTCTCGATCGCGCGCGCGATTCTCGCCGACCCGCGCATACTCATTCTCGATGAGGCGACGTCGAGCCTCGACTCCGAATCGGAATCGCGGATTCAAGAGGCGCTCTCGCATCTGATGCGCGGCCGCACGACGTTCGTCATCGCGCACAGGCTCTCGACGATTCGGCGCGCCGACCAGATTCTCGTCGTCGAAGGCGGCGAGATCGTCGAGCGCGGAACGCACGAAACGCTCTACGCGCGCGGCGGGCGCTACTTCGATCTCTACACGCGCCAGCAAGGGCTCGAAGCGAATCTTTTTCTCGCGCCCGGCGAGGGTGATGACAGCGGCGACGGTGCGAACGCGACGAGTGCGAAGGCCCGCGCGGAGCGCGCGCCTGGCCTCAGTGACGCCGTACGCATCATCCGCGGTGAACAAACTTAGCCGCCGCGCGCGCGGCGTGCGCTCAGTCGTTGACGCGCGCGCGATCCGGTCTTAGTCTGCCCCCGATGACGTCCCCTCCCCTCGCCACAATCGCCATCGGCGTGGCCGTCGGACTCGCGGCCGGCCTCGGCGGTTACACGTTCATCTACGCGAAGGGCGCGGCCTACCTCAAGAACGACCCGAACGCGTGCGCCAACTGCCACGTGATGAACGAGCAGCTCACAGGGTGGACGAAGTCGAGCCACCGTGCGGTCGCGACCTGCAACGACTGCCACACGCCGCACAACATCATCGGGAAGTACCTCACGAAAGCAGAAAACGGCTTCCGCCACTCCCTCGCATTTACGACGGGCCAGTTTCACGAACCGATTCGTATCACAGCGCACGACCGCGAGATCACGGAGGAAGCGTGCCGGCATTGTCATAACGACATGGTCGTCGCCATCGATGGGCCGCACAAAGGCGCCGAACCGACGTCGTGCATTCGGTGCCATCGCTCGGTGGGCCACCTGGAATGAGCGACTTAGGACCCAGATCGCACGATGCTGAAACCGGAAAGAGGATGAACACAATGAGGGAAAGAAACGAAAGCAGAGAGAGCGCACGCCGCAAAGCCAATGCGGGCTCGGCACGATTCGTCGTACTGGTCGCGGTTCTCTCGGCGCTCGCTGCTGTCGGAGCCGCCGCGCTCCTGACGAACATATTCGAACGCAAGCAGGAGGCGCGAAACCCGTTCTTCCGCGTCGTCGAACTCACGGACAAGACGGGCGACCCCGAAATCTGGGGCAAGAACTTTCCGCAGCAGTACGACGGCTACCTAAGATCGGCCGACCAAGTGCGCACGCGTTACGGCGGCAGCGAAGCGATTCAGCGCACGCCCACCGCCGCCGACCCGCGTTCGGTGGTCGCGCGCTCGAAGCTCGAGGAGGATCCGCGGCTGAAGACGATCTGGGCCGGCTACGCGTTCTCGCGCGACTTTCGCGAGGAGCGCGGCCACGCCTACATGCTCGAGGATCAGACGTACACCGAGCGGCAGCTCGCCGCGAAACAGCCGGGTACGTGCATGCACTGCCACGGGTCGGTCTACGTTCCGTACCTCGAACTCGGCAACGGCGATCTCACCGCGGGCTTCGAGAAGATGAACCAGATGCCGTACGCCGAGGCGCGTGAACTCGTCGAACATCCGATCGCGTGCATCGATTGCCACGACCCGAACACGATGCAGCTTCGCGTGACGCGGCCAGGGTTTATCGAAGGGATTCGCGCGCTGAAGGCGTCGGAAGGCATCGCGGACTACGACGTGAACACGATGGCGTCGCGCCAGGAAATGCGCTCATACGTCTGCGGCCAGTGCCACGTCGAGTACTACTTCAAGGGCCCCGAGAAGCGGCTCGTCTATCCGTGGTCGAAGGGCGTCAAGGTCGAAGAGATCATGGCGTACTACGACGAGGTCGGACACAAAGACTGGACACACGCGACGACGGGCGCGCCCGCGCTCAAGGCGCAGCATCCCGAGTTCGAGATGTGGTCTCAAGGGATCCATGCGCGATCGGGCGTCGCGTGCGCCGACTGCCACATGCCGTACACGCGCGTCGGAGCGCTGAAGATCACGGATCACCACGTGCAGAGCCCGCTCCTCAACATCAACGCCGCGTGCCAGCCATGCCACCGATGGCCGGAAGAGGAACTCAAAGCGCGCGTCGAGACGATTCAGGATCGCACCTACGCGCTGCGCAATCGCGCAATGGACGCGCTCGTCGAGCTGATCGCGGACCTCGAAGCGGCGCGCGGCGCCGGCGCCACGGACGACGAACTCGCCCCGGCGCGCAAGCTCCAGCGCGACGCGCAATTCCGCCTCGATTTCGTCGAAGCGGAAAACTCCACCGGCTTCCATGCGCCGCAAGAAGCGGCCCGCATTCTCGCCGAGGCGATCGACCTCGCGCGACAGGGCCAACTGGCGCTGCGACCGGTGAGCGCGCACGCCGCCGCCGGGTCATGAAAACCGCCGCCGATTCCGATACATAGCGAGAGGCGCGGGAATGACCCCGCGCGCTCGACTCGGAAGGCCGTGGCGTGGCGCGAATCGACGTGCTTTTGCGAGGCGTGCGTGACCAGTCGGCGTCGGATCTTCATTTGACGGCGGGCGCGCCGCCCGTTCTCCGCGTTCACGGCGAAATCTGCCCCATCGAATTCCAGGAACTCACGCCCGAGCAGTGCCGCCGGCTGCTCTACGAAATCATGACCGACGAGCAAGTCGCGCAGTTCGAGAAGACGGGCGACATCGACTTCTCGTACGAGATTGCGGGCGAGCTGCGCGTGCGAGCCAACGTCTACGAGCAACACCTCGGCATCGCGGCGTGCTTCCGGCTCTTGCCCACGCAGATTCTTTCGGTCGACCAGCTCGAGCTGCCGCGCGACGTGTTGCGTTTCACCGAAATTCAGAAGGGGCTCGTCGTCGTGACGGGGCCGCCGGGCAGCGGCAAGTCGTCGACGCTCGCCGCACTCATCGATCACATCAACACGAACCAGCGAAAGCACATCATCACGATCGAAGATCCGATCGAGTTCGTGCACAAGAACAAGAAGAGTTTGGTGAATCAGCGCGAGGTCGGACGGCACACTTCGAGTTTCGCCGACGCGTTGCGCGCGGCGCTGCGCGAAGATCCCGACATCATCCTCGTCGGTGAAATGCGCGACCGGGAGACGATTCAGCTCGCGTTGACGGCGGCCGAGGTCGGACAGGTCGTCTTCGGGACGCTGCATACGTCGAGCGCCGCGCAGACGGTGAACCGCATCATCGATGTTTTTCCCGCCGACGAACAGGAGCAGGTTCGCACGGTGCTCGCCGACTCGCTGCGCGGCGTCGTCGCGCAGCGGCTCTTGCGGCGCTCGGATCGCGACGGACGCATCGCTGCCGTCGAGCTGCTCTTCGTGACGCCGGCGGTCGCCGCGCTCGTGCGCGACAAGAAGACGATGCAGATCCTCTCCGCGATGCAGGTCGGCAAGAAGGAAGGGATGATGCTCTTCGAAGACGCGGTGCTTCAACTGTTGCGCGACGGCAAGATCACGCAGGAGACTGCGGGGGTTCGCGGGCGCGATGCGAGCAGCGCGAAAGCAGCCGTCGAATGACGCCGAAACCTGGGCTCGCGAAGCGCATCTCCGGCGACATCGAAGCGATCGCGCTTTTCGACACCGCGCAGTTCCTCATGATCGCGCAAAAGACCGGCACGCTTCGCATCGACAGCAACGGCCGCCGCGCGACGCTTAAGTTCATCGACGGGCAAATCGTCAACGCGGTCGACGAGCGTATGCAAGAAGGCGAGACCGCGGCGCAGCGCGTACTGACGTGGCGCAACGGCTCGTTCGAATTCGCCGCGGAAGCGGTCATCGTCGATGGTCCGTCGCGAATCACGACGGCGACGGATGGGTTGCTTCTCGAAGCGGCGCGCAAGATGGACGAAGCCGCCGAGGCGCTCGGAGCTTCCGCGGAGGAGAGCGCGCTCGGAAGCGCGGCGGGCTCTTCGCACGAAGCGGCGTTCGTCGAGAAACAGCGGTTCGCGCGCGAACTCGCCGATCTCTTCGGCGCGCTCGACAGCGAGATGCAGGGCGAGGTCGACTTCCGCAAGGAGATTCCGATCGAGACGCTGCTCGGAGGCGTCGTGCGGCGCGGAGCGACGTCGCTCTTCCTGCGCGACGGCGAAGTTCCGAAGGCGCGGGGTCCGCGCGGAATCTTCCCTCTCGGCCACGGGCCGGTGACGCGACGCGCGATCGATCGCATCGCGGCCGCGTTCCTCGGCGGCAGCGAGAAACTCGTGCTGCTCGAGATGCGCGACCGCGTCGTGCGCGAAGCGCTTCTCGAGGGCGTCGGCTACGTGCGGCTCGAGACAATCCAAGAGGAAGACTTGCGGCGCCTCCTGATCACGATCTTGGAGACCGAGCCACCGCCGATGGGCGCGTTCGGCCTCGAGCCCGCGAGGATCGCGCCGTTCGTCAGCGCTGCGAGCGGACTCGTGCTGGTCGCGTCCGGCCCGCGCGGCGGTAAATCGTCGCTCTGCGCCGCGCTTTCCGCGGCGGCTTGCAACGATCGCGGGCGCCACGTCGTCGTGTACGAGGAGTCGCGCCGCTTCCGGCTGCGCGAAGAACGCGGGATCATCGAACACTGCGATCTGGCGCATGGTGCGACGTCGACCGATACGATCATGGATCAGATCTGGAGGCGGAAAGCGAATGTGATCGTCATCGACGCCGTGAGGCGGCGCGCGCAATTCGAGGCCGCGCTCGAGGCGGCGGCCGGCGGCGCGCTCGTAATCGCGGCGATCGAGGCACACGGCGCCCCGGACGGGATCGCACGGTTCCTCGGCCAAAGCGGCGACGCCGAACGCGCGGAGCGCGCGGCGCGGCTTGCCGACGCGCTGCTCGGCGTGATCGCGGTGCGCCCGTCCATACCGCCGCCATCTCGGAAGTCGCAGTCGAAAACAGCGGCGCCCGCCGCGACTCCGCTCGAGCCGCCTTCGTGGCAGAGCACAATCCTCACGCGCTCCCCGGAACTTTCGGACGCGCTTCGCGGCGGGGACATGCACGCCCTCGCCGCGGCGCTCAACAAGATCGCCGGCCCGAAGTAGGCGCTCCGCCCCCGCGGTTCCGTCGCGCGACGCCGCCTAGTAGTCGGTGAGCGTCTTCGGCGGAATCGCGACGCGAAGCGCGTTCGCGACGGCGAAGACGTCGATGACTTCCTGCGTGACCGCGCCAGCGACCGGCGGCAGCATCCCCGTCGCGGCGAAAATCATTCCGACGACGCTCAGCGTCATGCCGCCAACTGCGCTCTGCAGTGCGATCCGGCGCATCCGCGTACTGATGTGTAGGAACTCGTCGACCTTCTGGAGCGAACTGTCCATGATCACCGCGCCCGCTGCCTCGGCGGTGATGTCACTGTTCTGCCCGAACGCGATGCCGACGGTCGCCGCGGTCATCGCCGGCGCGTCGTTGATGCCGTCGCCCATGAAAACGGTGTTCGCCTGCTTCGTCTCTTTCCGAACCAACTCCAACTTCTGCTCGGGTGTCTGGCCGGCGTAGACCTCGGTGATGCCGACCTTCTCCGCGAGGTACTTCACCTCCGACTCGCGATCGCCTGAGACGAGGAGCACGCGGTCGAAGCGGTGGCGCGGCCCGAGGTGCTTGATGAACGTCACGCCGTCCTGGCGCGGCTCGTCACGGAATCGAAACGCCGCGGCGTAGCGGCCATCGATGAGAATCACGCACTCCATACCGCCCGTCACCGGCGGCAGGAGAGCGGCCACCGCGGCGTCCTGCTCAGTGAGCTTCTTGCGGCTCGTGACCTGAATGTTACGCGCGTCGACGACGCCTCGCAGTCCCTCGCCGGGCCGCTCGCTGATCTGGCTCGCTTCCTTCAGCGCAAGCCCCGCGTCGCGCCCCGCCTTCAGGATCGCCCCCGATAGCGGATGCTTCGAGTAGCGCTCCAGACCCGCAACGAGTGAGAGCGTCTCGTCCGAGGTGAATCCGTCGGCGGGGAGGATCTCCGTCAGTTTCGGCTGCCCGTACGTGAGCGTTCCCGTCTTGTCGAAGATCGCGATCCGGCACTTCGCGATCCGCTCGAGCACCGCCGGGTCCTTGATGATGATCCCGCGCCGCGCCGCAAGTGAGATCGAGCCGATGATCGCGACCGGGATCGCGATGAGAAGCGGGCAAGGCGTCGCGACGACGAGCACGGCGAGAAAGCGGAGCGGGCTGCCGCTCGCGATCCATGCGGCGATGGCGAGGGCTACGGCCACCGGCGTATAGAACGCACCGAGCTGGTCGCCGAGGCGCCGCAATTGCGGGCGCTCTTGCTCCGACGCGGCCATCACCTTCATGATCTTCGCGTAGCGGGAATCCACCGCAAGCTTGTCAGCGCGGATCGTCAGAGCCGTCTCGCCGCTGATCGAGCCCGAGAGCACTTCGCTTCCGGGCGTCTTCGACATCATGTAGGGCTCGCCGGTGAGGTACGACTCGTCCATGACGCCGTGGCCTTCGAGCACCGTGCCGTCGACCGGGCAGATTTCGTGGGGAAAGACGACGACGGTATCGCCGACAACGACGTCGGCGAGGGGAATATCCTCGATCGCGCCGTCGCGCTTGCGGTGGGCCGCGTTCGGCATGCGCTTCGCGAGCGCCGCAAGAACGGAGGAAGCGCTTCGCACGGCGTAGGCTTCGAGCGCTTCGCCGCCGGAGAGCATGAGAACCACGAGCGCGCCGGCCAAATACTCACCGAGTATCGCAGACGTCACGATCGAAATTCCGGCGAGGAGATCCGAGCCGAACTGAAGGCGAAGAAGGCGAAGCGCGAGGCCAACGACAAGCGGGATGCCGCCGAGGACGAGCGCGGCGAGAAGCGGCAGATCGTGGAGTGGGACGCCGCGCACCAGCTCGCTCGCGTGCACGGCGTAGCGCAGCACGAGGTGGAGCGCGATCGCGACCAACGTGAAAACTGCGATGAGGCCTTGCTTGTGCGACTGCGTCACAGCCATGAACCGCCCTCCTCCTGACTCCGCCAACGGATCAAGAGTGGGGATTCAAGACGGCGAACGCCAGTCGTATTACGCCGCGCCCTCGCTCGGCGCCTTCGGCAAGACGAACTGCTCGAACGCTTCGCACGTCCACGGCATCCGCTCGCGAAAGATCTCGAGCGCGGCTTCTGCGTAGACGCGAATCTCGTATTGCGCGTGCACCTCGGCGCGCAGCTTAAGAAAGTTCATAAGCGCGCGCGCGTTCACGCTCCAGTAGAACTCGGTGTAGAGCGACAGCGGCAGAACGATGCGCGCCTCTTCCTTCGCGACGCCCTTCTCGAGCAGTTCGGCGTAGAGGCGATACGACGCCTGAAAGTGCGCGGCAAGCTGCTCGCGCACGCGCGCGTTCTCCGCGGCGTCGAACGACTCCTCGAACTGGTAGTTCTTCGCGAGCTGCCGGCGCAGGCGCGCGGGGACGTAGAACTCGTACGCAAGCTCCGTGTACCGCCCGCTGATCTCGTTGAACGATCCCCAGCGATGTCGAAACCACTGCCGCGCGACGAAAATCGGCGTGCGCGCGTGAAATTTGAAATTCGCCATCTCGAACGGCGTCTCGTGGTGGTTCTTCATGAGGAAGGCAATCAGCTTCTTGTCTTTCTCCTCGCCCTTCGAGCCTTGGCCATACGAGACGCGCGCCGCTTGCACGACGGCGGTGTCGTCGCCCATGACATCGACCAGACGAATGAAACCGTGATCGAGAAGACGCTTCTCCGCGAGCGCGGTGGGCATCCCCTCGCGCGTTTCGAAGCCGTATTCGCCGTCGGAGGAACTCGATCGGTTCGTCATGGGCCGTCTCGCTGGAAAAGGTGGAGGATCGAGGGACCGCCGAGGCGGCGTTGCGAGCCCGTGCAGGGTATCGACTGCCCCCGGCGCGGCGCAAGGAAATTTCGGCGGCGCGCGGAGCGTTACGGGCGGCACGCGAGCCGGGACGCCCTTCTCACGCCATCGCGACGGGAATATAATAGCGGCCGATTCGCTACGGCTGTGTTTCCTTGACGCTCCCTATCCCGCACAAGGAGAACGATCATGCTACGCCGCCCCGTATCACCCGCCCGTACCGTCACGCTGTTCGCGATCGTCCTCGGAGCCGCCATCGGCAATGTCGTGCGACCGGCCGTCGCCGCGGCCATCATCGAATGGACCGCCGCCCCGGAGCAGTTCGTTGTACTGCGCGACGGGATGCCAGGCGACATGCGCGATTTCGTGAAGGTGCTCGAGACCGCCGGTGGGCACGCCGCGGTCGTCTATCCTCCGCGCGCGCTCACCGTCTTCGCCGACCCGAAGCTCCTCGAATCGCCGGAACTCCGATACTGGATCGCGGAATCCCACCTGCGCGAGACCGATCCCATCGCGCTCGCGGCGTACGGCGCGGAAACGGCGCGCGCTGCCCGCGCGTGGAACGGCGCTCTCCGGATGGGTGAGCTCAGCGTGGAAGTTCCCGCCGGTTTCGTGCCGGTGCCCGACGCCGGCCCGCGCCCCGTGTCGGCGAACAGATCTGCGCTGCCGCCGCGCCAGGCGCTCTCCGACAACCTCCCCTACGGCGCCGAGTACTACGACACGAGCGAGTTCCTCGCGGGATCCTCAGCGGTCGGCATTTGGCTCCTCGAAGCGGCGGGCGCCACATACGATTGGACGCAGGCCGAGGAAGACCAAACCTTGGCAGGTGTGCAGGCGAGCCTCGCGAATTGGGTCGCCAAGGGCGGAACGAGCGCGTTTCTCACGTTCTTCGTCGACATTCACACCGACGTTCCCGTCAGCGGCGTGCCGATTCAGAACCCGATGACGTCGGACGCCGTGTGGATGAACGAGGTGATGAACAACGAGGGTTGGACCGGTGTCGACGCGTTCGACAAGTGCGCCGCGTACAACAACTCGATTCGCGATCTCTTCGATACGAATTGGTGCTTCTCGATCGTCATCGTCGACAGCGATCCCGCGGTGAACCAGGGTCTCTTCTCCACCGGCGGGTACGCGTGGGCATACTACGGCGGCCCCTGGATGTACATGTCGCGCTACTCGACGTGGGCGTTCAATTGGCAGAACTACTACGGTGTCGTCCCGATGCACGAGCTTGGCCACATCTACATGAATACCGACGAGTACGACGGCATTCAGCAGTGGCAGGGCTATCTCAACACCAACGACAACGCGAGCACGAGCGTGCTCTGCATCATGAACCAGAACGACTCGACGCGCGTCTGCGCGCAATCGAAGCGCCAGCTCGGATGGCGCGACACCGACGGCAACGGGGTCATCGAGCCGCTCGACGCGCCGCCGACGGCGGCACTCGTCGCGCTCACGCCGGACCCGATCGAGGATTCGACTCCGACGTGGTTCGGGACGGCTCAGGTGGCGACGATCCCCAACCTCAATCCCGCGTCGTGGTATTTCCCGCCGAACGACATGACGGTCGCCACGATCATACTCGTCGAGTGCCGTGTCGACGGCGGTGCGTGGAGCCCCGCGGGCGCGGGCGACGGATCGTTCAACAGTCACACGGAGACGTTCGTCTGGACGTCGCCCACGCTCACCAACGGGGAGCACATAGTGGAGGCGCGCAGTACCAACTCGGTCGGCAATGCCTCGACGGTCTTCGGCGCGGATACGATCACGGTCAACGCGCCGACGTCGGTCGACCCACGCGAGACCGCGGCTCCCGCGTTCGCGCTCTTCGGCGGCGAGCCGAACCCCACCTCGCGCGGGGCGACGATACGGTTCTCGATGCCGGCGCGCGGAGCGGCGCGCATCGCCGTCTACGGTTTGGACGGCGCGCTCGTCCGCACGCTCGTCGACGGCGTCGTCGATCGCGGCGCCGGGAGCGTGGCGTGGGATGGGCGCGACGTGAGCGGACGCAGCGTTGCGTCCGGCGTCTATCTCTATAGGCTGGAAACCGCGCACGGAAATTTGAGCCGGAAGCTCGTGATCGCGCGCTAGAGCGTGGTACTTCGGCGCGTCGACCTGAGGCTACCGCCGGAGGCAGTTCGGCCTCCTCGACAGCATGCAGGCGGTCATCGGCGCCGCGAGGCGGAGCGATAGCGGCGGCGAACGGGGCGCGTGCCTGCGCGGGGCGTCCGGGATAGAATGCGCGCGTGCAACCCTCGAAGCAGACTGCGCGCGCGCGCCCCACGACCGCCGCGTGGATCGCGCCGCTCGCGCTCGTCGCCGCGACGATCGCCGTCTACTGGGGCGTGTGGCGTTTCGAGTTCGTCAACTTCGACGACGCGATCGCGCTGAGCGGCGACGCGAGCGCGGTCCTCGATGACGACGGGGGCGTGCATCTGCCCGATCGCGGTCTCGCCGCCATTCTCGAATTCGAACGCGGGCGAGAGTATCTGCCGGTGCGCGACGCGTCGTACGCGATCGACCGCACTCTTTTCGGAGGCGCGCGCCCCGGCGGGTTTCACCTCACGAACCTCGTCATCCACATCGTCAGCGGGCTCGTGTTCGTGCGGCTCGCTGCGGCGCTCGGCGTCGCGGCCCCGGCGTCCTTCCTCGCCGGCGCTCTGTTCTTGCTGCACCCGATTCAGACCGAGTCGATTGCGTGGATCGCGGGGCGGAAGGACCTGCTCGCCGCCGCGTTCGCGCTCGCGTCGTGGCTTGCGTACGCGCGCGAGCGGCGCGCCGCGTCGGCCGCACTCTTCCTCGCGGCCGCGCTCTCGAAGGCGACGGTCGTCGCGCTCCCGCTCGCCTTCATAACAGCGGACCTCGCGAACGCGGCGTCGCGCCGCGCGAACTCCCGGATTTCGATCCGCGCCGCGGTCGCGCGCGCCGCGCCGCACCTCGCGATCAGCACGCTCGTCGCGGCAATTGCGCTCGCCACGTCGCGCGGTGCGGGGATGCTCCGCAGCGGCGGTGACCGCGGCGCAATCGAGTCGCTCCTTCTGGCTTGCAAGCTCCCGTTTCTGTACGCGGCGAATATCGCGTGGCCCGCGAGGCTCCACCTGCTCTACTCGCCGGCGCTGCCGAGCCCGGGCGATCCGGCCTCGTGGCTCGCACCGCTCGCGCTTCTCGCCGTGATCGCGCTCATGGTCGCGATCGCCCGCACGCGCCCGCTGGCCGCGGCCGGCGCCGCGGCGTTTCTCCTTCTGCTCCTTCCGACGCTCGGGCTCGTTCCGTTTCAGATTCTGATGGCGGATCGATACGCGTACCTGCCGCTCGCGGGCGTGGCGCTCGCCGCGGCCGCGCTTTGGCCCGCGCGGTGGAGCGCCGAACGCGCGCGCGTCCCTGTCGCGATCGCCGCGTGCGCGCTCGTCGCGGTACTCGCGCCCGCCGCGCGGCGCGAGGCGAGCGCGTGGCGCAACTCAGAAACGCTCTGGACGCGCGAGATCGCGCGCGACGCGAATCACGCCGACGCGTGGATGAATCTCGGCACGCACTATCTCTCGCAGTCGCGCGCGCGCGCGGCGCGCGGCGACACGCTCGCGTCGCGCGATCGCGCGCGCCTCGCAGCGGAGAAACTGGAGCGCGCCGCGCACCTCAACCCGAGCGCCGTCGGCACACGCGTCAACTGGGCGCTCGCCGCAGCGCTTGCGGGCGACCACGTCACCGCGCTCCGCGCGATCGAACTTGCGACGTCGCTCGAGCCACGCAACCCGCTCGTCCTCTACAACAGCGCCTGCGTCCGCGCGCGCGTCGGCGACATCGACGGCGCGATCGGCGACCTCGCGCGCGCCATCGACTGCGGCTTCGCCGAAAAAGAACGGCTCGAGTCCGATCCGGATCTCGAGCCGCTGCGCGCCGACGCGCGATTTCAAAATCTGAAGCTCCGCTAGGCGCTAGGAGGGACACGCCTCCGCGCCGCTGGCCGGCGTGGCCGAAGGATTCTCGATCGGCGCGCCGATGACGCTTCCCCACTCCGTCCACGAGCCGTCGTAGTTCCGAACGTTTTCGTAGCCGAGGAGGTATTTGAGCACGAACCACGTGTGCGACGAACGTTCACCGATTCGGCAATACGAGATGACGTCTTTGTCGCCCGTGATGCCCGCGCCGCCGTAGAGCGCGTTGAGTTCTTCGAGCGACTTGAACGCGCCGTCGCCACGCGTGGCTTGCACCCACGGAATGCTCGCCGCGCCCGGAATGTGCCCCGCGCGCTGCGCCGTTTCGGACATCCCCGGCGGCGCGATCACTTCGCCCGCGAACTCCGCGGGCGAGCGCACATCGACGAGCGCGCGCGCGGGCTTGCCGAGCCCGTCGCGCACGTCGTCGCGCAGCGCGCGCAACGACCAGTCGGCCGGCTTCGCCGCATACGTCACCGGCGAGGACTTGGGCACGTCGCGCGAAATCTCGCGCCCTTCGACGAGCCACTTCTTGCGCCCGCCATTGACGAGGCGAACGTCGGCGTGTCCGTAGATCTTGAAAATCCAGAACGCGTACGCCGCGAACCAATTGTTGTTATCGCCATAGAGCAGGATCGTGTCGCGCTCGCGAATGCCGCGTCCGCCGACGAGCGATTCGAACGCGGCCTTCGACGGTATATCGCGGCGGAGCTGATCTTGTAGTTCCGTCTGCCAGTTGAACGCGATCGCCCCAGGGATGTGCCCCTCGTGATACGACAGCGTGTCGACGTCGACTTCGACGATCTTGTACTCGCCGCTCTTTCGGTTTTGATCGAGCCAGTCGGTTTCGACCAGCACTTCGGGGTGCGCGTAAGCTGCCATGACGTGGGCCTCCGATCCGGGACTGTGTTTGCTCAAGCCGCATTCTATTGAAGCGCGCGCGCCGGGGCAACGCCGCGCGATCCCACTGCGCGAGCCCTCGCTTGAACGACGCGAGTGGCCGTGATATCACTCGGCCCCACACGCGCGCGCGAGAGCGAGGAGAGCATGACGAAACGACGCATCGTATTCAGCGGAATCCAGCCGTCGGGCGACTTGCACGTCGGCAACTATCTCGGCGCGATCGTAAATTGGGTCCGCCTGATCGACGAACACGATTGCATCTTCTGCATCGTCGACCTTCATGCGCTCACGATTCCGTACGATCCGCCCGTGCTGAAGCAGCGCATCCTGACCGCTGCCGCCATCAACATCGCCGCGGGACTCGATCCGAAGCGCGCCACGCTCTTCGTGCAGTCGCGCATTCCCGAGCACTCGGAACTCGCGTGGTACTTCAACACGGTGACGCCGATGGGCGCACTCGGACGCATGACGCAGTTCAAAGAGAAGTCGGAGCAGCACAAAGAAAACGCGAACGTCGGGCTCTTCGATTACCCCGTGCTGCAGGCCGCCGACATCCTCCTCTACAAAGCGGAGATCGTTCCCGTCGGCGAGGACCAGGTGCAGCACATCGAGTTGGCGCGCGAAATCGGGCGCGCGTGGAACCGGCGATTCGGCGAGCTGTTTCCCGAGCCTCAGGCGCACCTCACCGCGTCGGCGCGCGTCATGGGTCTCGACGGGAAGGCGAAGATGTCGAAGAGCCTCGGCAATCACCTGAGCCTCCTCGAAGAACCCGACGCGATTCGCTCGAAGCTCATGGTCGCGGTCACGGACCCCGCGCGGATGCGGCGCACCGATCCCGGAAATCCGGAAGTCTGCAACGTCTTCACCATGCACAAGGGATTCTCGTCGCCCGACGAAATCGCGCTCGTCGATCGCGAGTGCCGCGTCGCGGGCATCGGCTGCATCGACTGCAAGAAGACGCTCGCGAACAATATGGTCGCGCGCCTTGCGCCGATTCGCGAGAAGGCGAACGCGCTCCTCGCTCAGCCGGCGCAGATCGAAGAGATTCTTTCCGACGGCGCGGAGCGCTGCCGCCCGATCGCCGAGGCGACGATCGGTGAAACGCGCGCGATGATGGGCTTGAGGTAGCACGGTGGGGGGCCGCGCGCGGCGCGTCTGCCCCGGTTCGAACGCGCGGGCGATCCAATTCAACGGCCTCGTCTTCGCGGCGCGGATCGCACTCGCCGGATTGCTTATCGCGCTCGCGCCACGCCCCGCCGCGGCGCAAGAACGCCGGATCGTCCACGAGCCGCCCGCGTCGCTCGAAGCCGGCCGCGCGTGGGAATGCGTCGTTCAGGTCGCGCGCCCGAACGAATGGGAAGAACTCACTCTCTTCCACCGCCGCGCCGGCGAAACGGCATACACACTCGTGGCGCTTCGCATCGATCGCGGGGCATTTCGCGCCGCCGTTCCGGGCGAAGCGGTCGCGCCGCCGGCGATCGAGTACTTCGTCGCGGGACGCGCCTCCGGCGGAATCGAGGCGACATATCCGCTCGAGACGCCGCGCGAGCGTCCCGTGCGCGTGAGCGTCAGCGCGCGCCCCGGATCGCAACCCGCGCAACCCGCGCCGCCCGGCAGCATCATCGTGCTGAGCCCCGCCGACGGCGAGATCACCGACTCGCCGACGCCCGACATCGCCGCGCTCTTCGATCCGCCGCTCTCCGATGCGTCGCGCGCGACGCTCTTCGTCGACGGCGAAGAAAAATCGGCGGAGTGTGAACGGACGGTCGACTTCCTTCTCTACACGCCGAAGACGGCGCTCGCGACCGGCGCGCACGAGGCGTCGATCGTCGCGTTCCCCGATTCCGGTGCGCCGATCGCGCTCTCGTGGCGGTTTCACGTGCTCGAGGCGAGCGGCGGCGACGCGGCGCGCGGCGCCGCGCATTCGCGCGACACGTCGCTCTACGGCCGATGGGAAGCGGGCTGGGCGCTCGTTCGCGCCGAGGACGAACCCGATCCCGACAGGCTCCCCTACGACGAAACATCGGACGCGACGTTCTACGCCTCGCTCGACGGCGCGCGCGGCGCGACGGCGTTCCACGCGGATGCCTCGCGCGATCCCATCTACGACGACGAGATCCGCGCGACGGCGCGCATCGACCGGCCCGGACTTCGCATCGAAGGCGGCGACATCTATCCGTACCTGTCGGAGCTGTCGGTCGCGTGGCAGTCGGGCAAGGGCGCGTTCCTCGCGAAGGAACTGGGGCGCGCGAACGTGTCGCTCTTCGGAATGCGCACGCTCGAAGCCGACATCTTCGAAGGCTTCGGAACCTATTCGCAGTTTCTCTATGGCGCGGAGGCCGCCGTCCGCGCCGGCCACACGCGATTTGCGCTCGCGTTTCTCTACGGACACGATCGCGAAGCCTCGGTTCCCGACTCGGCGCGCTTCACGAATCCGCAGGCGAATCGCGTCGTTACGTTCGGTGTGTCGCGACGCTTCACGCGCCGCATCCAGGTCGCTGCGGAAGGGGCGCACGCCTCCACGAGCGAAGACGAGACGGAGACGGCGAACGCCGCGCGCATCGTCGCGACGCTCGGCGAAGCGGGCAAGAACGAGATCAAACTCGAAGTGCATGACTACGGGCGCGGCTTCTTCTCGATCGGCAGTCCGACGACCGACAGCGGCGAACGCGGCGCGGTCATCGATGCGAGCGGCCGCCTCCCCGCGAAATTTCGCGCGAATGTAAAAGCGGAGATCTACACCGATCGCGACATCTTTCAGCCGCTCGAAGAGGGTTCCCCGATCCTGCAATTCACGTCGCGGCTCGATCGCGAGTTCGCGCGCGGCGGCGCGACGCTTTCGACGTATCTCTTCGGCCGTTTCTATCGCGTCCCGTTCGACGACATCCCGTACGAGAACCGTTACGGCACGCTCGGCGTCTTCGCGCAGCGCGGGCGCGGCTCGGCGAGCGCAAGCGTCACGCGGTCGCAAACCGAGTCCGCCGTCTACGACACAACGCTCTTCTCGGACGACGGCACCGCGGACGACGACGCGACGGTCTCCGGGTCGGAACGCGAGTGGACGCTCAACGGAACCGCGGCGTACTCGGGGCTTCTCGGTTGCGTCACGCCGCGCGCGGGACTGCGGTGGACGCACACCGATCCGGCGCTCGACGCGAGCGAAGACCGGTGGACCGCGACCGCGCAAACAAGCGTGACGATTCGAAGAACGACGCTCTCGACGGAGTATCAGCGCGTCGAGGAGTCGTCGGACGGCGGCGGCGAAGACGACTTCGTCGAACACCTGCTGACCGTGATGGTGGGCCGTGCATTTTGATGCCGGCGGGCGAGCGGCGCGCTCGAAAGAAAGTTGGGAACCGCCGGCGGGTTCGCGGCCACTCATTCGTCGGCCGCGCGGAGGGGCGTAACGCGAGTGGAGCGCGACCGATTCGAGCAGCTCTTTCTTCCGGAGCGCGAGCGGCTCCTCGCATACCTCGCCGGCATGACAGGCGATCGCGATGCGGCGCTCGACGCGGCGCAAGAGGCGTTCCTGGCGGCGTGGCGCGACATCGAAACCTTTCGCGAGGAGAGCGCGCCGCTGACGTGGCTCATCGGGATTGCGCGGCGGATCGTCTTTCGTGAATCGCGTCGCGAGCGGCGGCGCGAAGGGCTGTGGGGCAGCGAGCTCGCGCGGTACGGCGGTATGGGAGGCGCCGCGGCGCGCGATGACGCCGCAGCGGCGAGCGCAGCGTCGGACGCGGAGCCGGGCAGGGCGATCGAGGAGTGCGAGCGCGAGGAGCGCGTGCGCGCGGCGATTCTGCTGCTTCCGCGCGAGCGGCGCGAGGCGGTCGTGCTCCACTACTTCGCGGGAATGAGCGTTGCGGAGATCGCGATCGCGTTGCGGACACGCGAGGGAACGATCAAGTCGCGGCTCGCCCGCGCGCGCGCGGAACTTTCGAAGCGGCTCGAGAGCGATCTCTAGCCGCGGACGCACGGCACAAGGAGCAACGAGTGGGTTATTTTCGCAGAGAATCGAGCGTGAGCATCGGGTCGGCGCGCCTGCAGAAGAACTCGTGCGAAGATTGGGGGCTGCTCGCGGGACGCGACGCGGTCGGCGATCTAGAAGCCGACGCGAGCGCGGCGCTCGCGGCGCACGTTGCGCGATGCCCGCGGTGCACGCGCCGGGCCGCGCGCGAGGATCGCCTCACGCGGCTCCTCACGAGCGTCGCGCAGCCCGCGTGGCCCGACGGCGCGCCGCTGTTTCCACCCGCGGCGACCGGCGATGGCGCGCAGAGC
>JBJXGV010000039.1:0-13381 GCA_046160485.1 bacterium
GGCGGCGCGCGGCGCGCGCGCCAATCGCGCAACGAGCGGCGTCCCGACAACCGCGAAAACGGCCGCGTTCGAAGCGATATGAACGAGCGCGAACGGAACGCCCGCGACGAACACGGGAAGCGGATTCGCGAGCGCGCCCATCGTCACGACGGTCGCGAAGTTGGTGATGAGGTCGTGCGCGAGCGTGAGCACCGCGCCGACGAGCGCGAGCGCGGCGGCGCGCGGCGGCACGGAAAACCGGCGTGCAAGCACGGGCCCAGTGAGCGCGCCCGCGATCCCCATCACCATCGAGCCCGCAATGTTGCCGACGATGACCACCGGCGGCGCGGGCCCCCACGGGTTCACCACGCTATGAAGTCCGCGCGCGATGATCGTGACGAGAACACCTCCGCGAACGCCGAGGTGCGCGCCCGCGAGGAAGAGCACGACCGAGATCATCTCGACGTTCGGGATCGGATCGGCGTAGCCCGCGGCGGCGGCGAGCGCAGCCAGAAGACCGACTCGCGCCACACTTCGCGCCCGCGACACGACGCTCAGCCCGCGAGAGCGCGCAACCGCTCGACGGCTTCGAGTGAAACTCCCGCGTCGCCCGGCGCGACGGTGCCGTACGCGAGCGCATGAAAGTCGGAGCCGCCCGTCTCGACGAGCCGGTATTTTTTCGCGAGGTCGACGAGGCGCTGCGTATCGTCGGGACCATGCTTCGGGTGCCACACCTCGAGCGCCGAGACGCCCTCGTCCGCGAGAACCTGGACGAGCGTCTCCGCGGTCGGGCGGCCGCGATAAAGAACCGGGTGCGCGATGGACGCGATCCCGCCCGCGGCGCGAATCAGCGCGATCGCGTCGGCTGCGGAGAGCGTCGACGCGGGCGCGAACGCGGGGCCATCGTCGTGCAGGTAGCGACGAAACGCGTCATCGACGCTCTTCACGGCGCCCGACGCCACGAGAACGCGCGCGACGTGCGGCCGCCCGACTGGCGCGGCGCCCGAAATCTTCGTCACGTCCGCGAATGAGATCTCGACGCCGAGCGCGTTGAGCTTCGCGACCATCTCGCGGCCGCGCTCTTCGCGCCGTTCGCGGAAACGCGTCAGGCTCGCGCGCAGCTGCTCGTTCGACTCGTCGAAGAAGTAGCCGAGGATGTGGATGTCGCGCCCTTCGCAGCGGCACGTCATCTCGATCCCGTTGACGAAGACGAGTCCGGCTCGATCCGACGCCGCGCGCGCCTCGGCAAGACCGCCGACGGTGTCGTGATCCGTCAGCGCAATCCCGCCGAGTCCCTTCTGTTTCGCGAGCAGCACGACCGCCTCGGGCGTATGCGCACCATCGGAGCAGGAAGTGTGGAGATGGAGATCCGCCTCAACTCGGTTCATGAAACGGCCGCCTCGCTCGATAGAGGTCACGGCGGAGTGCGATTTCGGCGGCGAGCGCGGTCTGCCCCGCGGCGTTGGCGCGATCGACCGCGGCGTCCGCGGTGCGCGTCGCGTCGGCGAAGCGCGCCGTCTCGGCGTAGGCGGCCGCAAGCGTATCGAGCAGATTTGCGGGCGGATTCGCGACGCCGGCGCACGCGCGCTCCGCGAGCACGGTGGCCTGCGCGCCGTCGCGCAGCGATGCATCCGACGAGGTCGCGAGCGCCCATGCGAGATTGTTGAGCGCCTCCGTCCACTCGGGCGCAAGCCGCACCGCTTCGCGAAGCTGCGCGATCGCGTCGGCCGCGCGTCCCGCTCGCGAAAGCAGCAGCGCGGCCGAATGGTGACCGGGCGCGAAATCAGGACGCAGCATGATGGCCTGCTCGGCATGGCGGAGCGCCTCATCGATGCGCCCGTCGTTGAAGAGAGTCATCGCGAGATTCATGTGCGCCTCGGCGAAACGCGGGTCGATGCGCAGCGCCTCCTGGAAGTGGCGCGACGCTTCCTCGCGTTTGCCTTGCGCGACCTTCACGAGCCCGAGGCCGTTCCACGCCTCGAGCAGATTGGGATCAAGACGCAGCGCCTCCGTGAAACGCGCGAGCGCCTCGTCGTTTTTTCCCTGCGCCGCGAACGCCTTTCCGAGGTTGTTGTGGGTGCGCGCAAGCGACGGATTCGCGCGCAGCGCCTCCTCGAACTCGCGCATCGCCTCGTCGGGTTTCCCCTGCCGCGAGAGTGCAAAACCGAGGTTGTTGTGCGCCTCCGCCCAGTCGGGCTCGCGCGCTACGAGCGCGCGCAAATGCTCGACCGCCTCGTCGAGGCGTCCGGCTTCGACGAGCGCCGCGCCGAGATTTAGCTGCGCCTCGCTCCACTTCGGATCGAGCCTCACTGCTTCCCGCAGCGCCGCCACGTTCTCTTCCTGTTTTCCGAGAGCGCGCAAGACACCCGCCGCGTGGAAGTGAGGGATCGCCCACTCCGGCCGGAGCGTGCTCGCCGTTCGGTACTCATCGAGCGCGGGCTGAAGCTGGCCGCGCCGCATCTGCGTGATCCCGAGTTGGACGCGCGCGCGCGGCGAATTCGGGCGCTTCGCGAGCACGTCCTGCCACATTCCGCGTTCGTCGCGATAGTCGAGGTTACGCGCGATCGTCGCGCTGCCGAGCAGGCCCGCGATGAGAACGACCGCGCCAGTCGACGCGATCGAGAGTGCGCGTCCGCGAAGGAATCGACCCGCAAGCGCGTGTGCGCCGAGCACGACGATCGTGACGATCGCCGCCAGCGGGAGATACATCCGGTGCTCCGCGGCGATCTGGGCCGGATTCGGAAAGACGCTCGACGTCGGTGCGAGGAGAAGGAAGAAGACCGCGCCGACGAATCCGACCGCGGGGCGCCGCCGCAACGCCCAGATCGTCGCGGCGAGGAGTGCGCCTACGATTGCGAGCGACGGCAGAGCCTCGCCGGCCGAGCGGGCGATCTTCCAGCCGTCGTAGTCGAGGAGGAGCGGCGACGGCCAAAACGCGAGACGAATGTAGTGAACGACGACACTCGGCTGCGTGAACGCGTAGGAGAGGCCCGCGTTCGGGCCGAGCATTCCGCTCCAGGGCGTCGCCGTCGGCACGAACAGCGCGAGCGCGGCGAGCACGGCCCACGACGCGGCGAGCCCCGCGTAGAGCCCGCGCCGTGCGCGGAGCGCGCCGCCGAACGAGCCCGCCAGAAACGTGCGGTCGTAGAAGAGGACGACGAGCGGCGCGCAGACCATCGTCTCCTGCGAGAGCGCGCCGAGAAGGGACGCGACGATCGCAGCGGCGTGCCAGCGCCCCGCCGCGCGCGACGCCGCCGCTCGAATCACGGCGTAGAGCGCCGCGAGGAGACATAGCGCCATTAGGAGCTCGGTGCGATGCACGACGTAGTCGACCGCGTCGGTCAGGAGCGGGTGCACGCTCCAGACGAGCGCGATCGCCGCGGCGACACCGGGCGCCGCGCTTCGATACCGCGCGCCGAGGCGCGTACCCGCGAGCGTGCGCCGCACGACGCCGAAGAGGAGGAGCGTCGCGGCCGCGTGAATCGCGAGATTGACGAGGTGGTAGCCGCGCACGTCGAGCCGTCCCGCGGCGTAGTTGACCGCTAGCGTGAGCGCCGCAAGCGGCCGGCGCGCCGTCGCCGACTCGGGCGCCGCCGCCGCCGCGCGCCACGGCGGCCACAAGGCGCGAATATTCACGTTGTCGCGAATCGCTCCGTGGTCGTCGAAGAGGAAATCACCGTCGAAGCTATTGTGGTACGCGCCGGCGCAGGCGCAGACGAGAAGAAGCGGAAGAAGCAGTTCGCGGAGTTTCACGGGGGGCGAGTATAAACAAGAACACGCGCCGGGCGCAAAAGAAGCTGCGCGCGAAAGCTAGACGCGTTCGGCCGTAACGTGCTTTAGGCGCGCGGCCGCGTCCCGGAACGTCGGATCGATCGAGAGCACGGCCGCGTAGCACTCCGCGGCACGCGGGCGGTCGTTCTGCCGCATGTACGCGTTTCCGAGCACGAAGCGAAGACCCATCGAGGCATCGTCGTCGAGAGCCACGTCTTCGAGCGCCGCGGCGAGATGCGTTACCGCCGATGCCGCGTCACCCCTGTCGAGAAGGCACTCGCCGATCATTTCGAGGGAGGGGTATCGCAGCTCGGGCGACGCGGTCGCCGCGCGAAACGCGTCGATCGCATCGTCGTAAAGCTCCATCTCCTTAAACGAGAGTCCGAGGTCGTAGTGGCTTTGATAGTCCTCGGATGCGATCACCTGCGAAACGCCCGCGCGGAACTCGTCGAGAACTTCGTTCAAGTCGATGAGGTCGTCTTCCTGCTCGGCGCGCTCGCGCACCGACACGTTCCCGGCACGCTCCACGCCGTGAAGCGCGCCCGACGCGTCCGTGCCGCTCTCATCGGCGGTTTCTAGCGCAAGATCGATCCCGAGGTCGATGACGGCCTCGTCGGAGTCCGCGCCCGCGCCGAAAAGGTCCTTGTTGCGCGAGACGATCATTTCCGATTCTTCCATCCCCGGCGATTCGGGAATCGCCATGTCATTCGACTCCCAGTCGATCGAAATGCGCTCCACGACAGCCGCGTCCGCGCCCATTTCGGCGGTCGCCACGGCGCCGCCGCCCGACTCTTGCGCAGCCTGCGCCATCTCCCGCGCGCGCTTCTCGGCCGCCTCGGCGCCGCGCTCCTCGCCCTGCTCGCGAAGAAGCTGCGCGACCGTTGAAAGCTCAGCCGCCGCCTCGCGCTGTCGATTCATTTCGAAAAGCACGTCGGCGAAGCGCTGCCGAAGCGCCGCATTGCCTGGAGCGATCCCGAGAATGCGCTTCCACGTCGCGTCGACGGACTTCGTGTCGCCGGTGACGCGCTTGCGCGTGGCGTACTCGCCGAGGTGGTGCAGCGCGTCCTGCACGAGCCCCTGGGAAGCGAAGAGACCGCCGAGCTTGTTGTAGATCTCGACGCGCGACTCGTCGACGCGCAGACACTTCTTGCAGAGCGCGATCGCGTTGTTATAGAGCGTCTGCTCGCAATAGGTGTCGATGGCCTTCTCGAAGTTTTGGAAGGCGCGGTCGTAGTCGCCCTTCTTCACAAGGAGGTCGCCGATCAGGTTGTAGAACGATGCGTTCTGCGTCGAGTCGCGGTCGAGCAGCTTCTCGTACTCGGCGATCGCCCTGTCCCAATCCTTCTTCGATGCGTACTCCTGAGCCTTCTTGAGGCTAGAAGAGCTCGTCGTCAACGTCACTCCTCCCGAGCGCCGGTCGCCACTCGCGAGGCCGCCGCTGGTTCCTAGAGCTTTTTCCCTACGATCGCCTCGACATCCGAGGTCTTTCGCCGAACCGATTCAAGAAGAGCCGTCACGCGCGTTTCGAGGTCGCGCCGCGCCTCCTCGTTGCCGAGCCCCTTCGCGTTGATCCGCACGTTGAGCGCCGCCGACTTGGCCGCCGCCTCGCACATGTATGCCGCCACACCCGCGTCGGAGACCGCGTTGACGTTCCCCGCTTCGGCCGCGTGGCGCGCGAGGTCGATCACCTCGATCGCGCGCTCTATCGTTTCGAGCGGAACTTGGCTCGCGTCCAGGAGGCTCGCCTCGATCGCCGCGGCGCGCGCCCTCTCCTCCGCCTCGTTCGCGCGAGGAAGCTTGAAAGCGCGCATCACACCGTCGAAGGCCTCCGCGTCCCGCTCGATCAAACGCGTGAGCTTCGATCTTAGTGATTCGGAACGCTTGCGTGTTTCCTTGATAGCTTCTTCTACATCGGCGTACTTTTTCTTGCCGACCGTCAGGGCTCCGACCATCGAAACGAGGGCGGCTCCGAGGGCGCCCGCGAGCGCCGCAACGCTTCCGCCGCCCGGCGTCGGCGAACTCCCCGCGAGGCGATCCATGAAGTCTTCCTTGGATTCGGAACGCGCCTCCTGCGCCTCGCGCAGCCGGTTCTCGAGGACCTGACCCTTGTGAAAGTTTTCGAGCTTTAGGAAGAAATCGGCAGAATCGATCAGCGCCTCTTCGGGGACGAGGCCGACGATCTCGCTGCCGATGACGGCGACGCCGTAGCGTTCCGCCTCGCGCTCGACCATCGTGAAGACGCGATGAATCGGCGTTCCCTTCGTGTTGACGAGGTTCATCGAGACCTGCGACACGCCGCGGTCGGCGAGTTCGAAGCCCATCGCCTTGACGTAGCGAAGCCCGCCGCGTTGAAAGCGAATTGCGTTCGCGATCTTTTTCGCGATGGCTACGTCGCGCGTCGCGAGGTTGATGTTGTACGCGACGAGCGGCATGCGCGCTCCGATCGCAGTCGCGCCCGCGGAGGCGTGGATCGCGTTCGGACCGAAGTCGGGCGCGCGCTCGGGATTCTTGCCGATCTCGTCGCGCAACCCCTCAAACTCGCCGCGGCGCACGTCGGCGAGGTTTTCGCGCGCGGGGCGCGTCGCCGCCGCTTCGTAGAGGAAGACGGGGATCGACAGTTCGCGGCCGACGCGCTCGCCGAGCGCACGCGCGAGTTCGACGCAGTCGTCCATCGTCACGCCCTCGATCGGGATGAACGGCACGACATCGGTCGCGCCCATGCGCGGATGCTCGCCGGTGTGCGTGCGCAAATCGATTCGTTCAGCGGCGGCGGCGATGCCGCGGAAGACCGCGTCGGCGACCGCCGCGGGCGCACCCGCGAGCGTCACGACCGCGCGGTTGTGGCTCGCATCCATCTCGCGGTCGAGAATGAGAACACCCGCGACGGCGCGCATCGCCTCGACGATTTCATCGAGCACCTCGGGCCGCCGCCCTTCGCTGAAGTTCGGTACACATTCGACAATCTGAGCCATTTCGTCTCCGTCGGATAAGGGTGTCAGTTCGCCGCGCCGGACAAGCGCATCGAAACGAGAATCAGAGTGCGAGTGCGGAGGAGTCTACCGCAGCAGTGCGATTCCCGCTCTCCCTCCGGCGCACGCGTGCGGAGCGCGATCGTCGCGGGTCGCAGGGCCAGCTCAGGACTGCGGCGGCGCCGCGCGATGCACGACCTCGCCCCGCTTCACCGCCACGAGAACGTGGTTGACGCCGTAGTGGTACGGCAGCGCGTTGTGCGAGGGGATGTCGAGGAGGAGGAGGTCGCCGCGGAAGCCGGGGGCGAGGCGGCCGATGTCGGCGCCGCGGCCGACGGCGAAGGCGGCGTTGCGCGTCGCGGCGACGATCGCTTCGGCGGGCGAGAGGCGAAGGAGCGAACACGCGAACGAGATGATCGCCTGCATCGACTCGCACATTGATGAACCGGGATTGAGATCGGTGCCGAGCGCGATCGCGCAGCCGGCGTCGGCGATCTTGCGCGCCGGCGCGAACGGCGCGCCGAGGCCGAACGACGCGCCGGGGCAGAGCACCGCGATCGTGTCGGACGCGGCGAGCGCGGCGATCCCCTCGTCGGTGATGCGCAGCAGGTGATCCGCGGAAATGGCGCGCACGCGCGCGGCGAGTTCGGCGCCGCCGAGCGGGTAGAACTCGTCGGCGTGCAGCTTCGGCGCGAGTCCGCGCGCCTTGCCGCTCTCGAGAATCCGCTCCGACTCGTCGATCTCGAAGACGCCCTTCTCGCAGAAAACGTCGCAGAAGCACGCGAGCCGCCGCTCGCTCACGATTGGGATCATGTCGTTCATGAGGAGGCGCATGTACGCCTCGCGATCCTCGCGGAACTCGAGCGGCACCTCGTGCGCGCCGAGAAACGTCGGCACGAGGTCGACGGGCTGCATCGTCTGCAGCTTGCGGATCGCTTCGAGCGCCTTGAGTTCTTCCTCGAGGCTTAGGCCGTAGCCGCTCTTCACCTCGGCGGTGGTTGTGCCGTGCGCGAGGCAGCGCGCAAGGCGCGCACTCGACTCGCGCAGGAGCGCGTCCATCGGCGTTTCGCGAAAGCGGCGGACGCTCGAGTGAATCCCGCCGCCGGCCGCGGCGATCTCTTGATACGTGCGGCCCGCGATACGCATCGCGTACTCGTCTTCGCGGCTGCCGACGAAGACGAGGTGCGTGTGCGCGTCGACGAACCCGGGGGTGACGACGCAGTCCGCGGCGTCGATGCGCGTGACATCGCCGCCACGCGCCGCGCGCACCGCCGCCGGCGCAACCTCATCACGCGTGCCGACCGCCGTGATGACGCCGTCCTCGAGGAGCACCGAGCCGCCGCGCACGATCGCGAGGTCCGCGTCGGTCACGCGGCGCAGCACTCCGTCGCCGCGCCCCGCCGGCGCGCACGTTACGACCTCGCGCGCGTTCTCGACGAGAAGCGCCGTCACCGCGGCATCATCGGGATCTTGACGCCGCCGCGCCGCGCGGCATCGATCGCTTCGGGATAGCCAGCATCGACGTGGCGCATGACGCCCGTGCCGGGGTCGGTTGTCAGCACGCGCTCTAGCCGCCGCGCCGCATCCGCGGTCCCATCCGCGACGACGACCATCCCCGCGTGGAGCGAGTAGCCGATGCCGACGCCGCCGCCGTGATGCACCGACACCCAGCTTGCTCCGGCGATCGCGTTGAGCATCGCGTTAAGGATCGGCCAATCGGCGATCGCGTCGGAGCCGTCGCGCATGGCTTCGGTTTCGCGATACGGCGACGCGACCGAGCCGCAGTCGAGATGATCGCGGCCGATGACGACCGGCGCGGTGAGCGTGCCGTCGGCGACCATGCGATTGAGGCGCAGGCCGAAGCGCGCGCGTTCGCCATAGCCGAGCCAGCAGATGCGCGCGGGCAGACCCTGAAAATCGACGCGCTCCCCCGCCATCGTGATCCAGCGGCGCAGGCCCGCGTCGTCCGGGAACTCATCGAGGAGCGCGCGGTCCGTCGCGCGCAGCTCTTCGGGATCGCCCGAGAGCACCGCCCAGCGAAACGGCCCCTTGCCATCGCAGAAGAGCGGACGAATAAACGCGGGCACGAATCCGGGAAACGCGAACGCATCCGCGACGCCGGCACGCTGGCCTTGCGCGCGAATATTGTTTCCGTAGTCGAACACGAGCGAACCGGCCTTCTGAAATCCGATCATCGCATCGAGATGTTTGCCGACGCTGATCAGCGAGCGCGCGACGTACGTGTCGGGATTCGCTTCGCGCAGCGCGACCGCATCCTCGTAGGCCATGCCGTGCGGGACGTAGCCGCGGAGCAAATCGTGCGCGGATGTTTGGTCGGTGACGACGTCGGGAACGACGCCGCGCCGCAGAATCTCCGGGAAGACCTCGGCGGCGTTGCCGACGAGACCGATCGAGAGCGGCTTGCGCGCGCGCCGCGCGGCGTCAGCCGCAGCGAGCGCCGCGTCGAGGCTCGTCTCGAGCACGTCGCAGTAGCGCGTCGCGACGCGGCGCTCGATGCGGCGCCGATCCACCTCGACGACGATCACGACGCCGTCGTTCATCGTCACGGCAAGCGGCTGCGCGCCGCCCATGCCGCCCATGCCGCCCGTGAGGACGAGCCGCCCCGCGAGCGTGCCGCCAAACTTCTGCCGCGCGCATTCCGCGAGCGTCTCGTACGTCCCCTGCAGGATCCCCTGCGTGCCGATGTAGATCCACGAACCCGCTGTCATCTGGCCGTACATGATCAGCCCCTTCGCCTCGAGATCCCAGAAGGTCTCCCAGTTGGCCCACGCGGGAACGAGGAGCGAGTTGGCGATGAGGATGCGCGGCGCGTCGGTGTGCGTGCGGAAGATGCCGACCGGCTTGCCCGACTGCACGAGAAGCGTTTCGTCGTTCTCGAGCGAGCGGAGAGACGCGACGATCGCATCGAAGCATTCCCAGTTGCGCGCGGCCTTTCCCGCGCCGCCGTAGACGACGAGTTCTTCGGGAATCTCGGCCACGTCGGGGTCGAGGTTGTTCATGAGCATGCGGAGTGCGGCTTCTTGCAGCCAGCCCTTGCAGGTGAGCGTGGTGCCTCGCGGGGCGCGTACGACGCGCGCGCCGTCGCGGGCGGACTTCACGCCGGAGGCGCCCGCGCGCGCGCCCGAAGGCGCCGCGGCGGAACCGGGTCGATTGATTACGGACATCTCGAACTCCTTCTTGCGTGCCGGACGTGTCGGTGGGTCACAGCGGCTTCGGCCACTCGAGCGGCCCCGCGGCTTGCTGCGTCGCCGCGAGAATGCTGCCGTCGCGTATCAGCGCCGCGATGGATTCGATGTCTGACGAAAGCGAGCGATCGGCGTCGAGCGCGGGCGACGCGGCGCGAATCGTGCGGTGCGCCGCCTCGAGCGCCTCGGTCGACTGCAGCGGCCGGAGGAACTCGATCCCCTGCGCCGCGGCGAGCAACTCGATCGCGACGACGCGCTCGACGTTACTCACGATGCGCGCCGCCTTCACCGCGGCCGTCATCCCCATGCTGACGTGATCCTCCTTCTCCGCGGACGTCGGGATCGAGTCGACCGACGCGGGATGCGCAAGCACCTTGCACTCGGAAACGAGCGCGGCCGCCGTGTACTGCGCGATCATGAAACCCGAGTGAAGGCCCGGGTCGCGTGCGAGGAACGCGGGGAGCTCGGAAAGGTGCGCGCTCACGAGGCGGTTCACGCGACGCTCCGCGAGACTCGCGACATCGGTGAGCGCGATCGCGATGAAATCGCTGACGGCGGCAACAGGCGCGCCGTGGAAGTTTCCGCCGGAGAGAACCTCGTTCGTCTCCGCGAAGACGAGCGGGTTGCCCGTGTCGGCGTTCATCTCGTGCTCGACGACGCCCCACGCGTGCGCGAGCGTCTCGAGCGCGGAGCCGAGCACCGCGGGAGCCGTACGCAAGCTGTACGCGTCTTGAAGCTTCTTGCAGTCGCGGTGCGACGCGTTGATCGGGCTTCCTGCGAGGAGTCGCGCAAGGTTCGCGGAGATCGCGGCGCCGCCCGTGTGCGGGCGCGCGCGCCGGAACTCGTCGCGAAACGGAACGACGCTCCCGCGCAGCGCGTCGATCGAGAGCGCGGCGGCGACCTGCGCCGCGCCGAGAAGGCGACGCGCGTCGAAGAGCGCGAGTCCGAGGAGCGCCGTCATCGCTTGCGTGCCGTTGATGAGCGCGAGTCCTTCGAGTGCTTCGAGCGTGAGCGGCGTCACGCGCGCCGCGCGCAGCGCATCGGCGGCGTGCACGCGAGCGCCGCGGTGCCAAGCCTCGCCCTCACCGACGAGCGGCAGCGCGAGGTGCGCAAGCGGCGCAAGATCGCCGCTCGCCCCGACGGAGCCCTGCGACGGCACGTGCGGGACGACGTCCTTCTCGAGGAACGCGATCACGGCGTCACCGACGGCTTCGCGCACTCCCGAAGTTCCGCGCGCGATCGTGTTGAGCTTCAGCGCGAGCATCGCGCGCACGACGTCCGCTGGAAGCGCGTCGCCGACGCCGGCTGCATGCGACCGCAGCAGATTAAGCTGCAGCGCGCGCGCATCGTCCGGCGAAATGTTCACGTCGGAGAGCGCGCCGAATCCCGTCGTGACGCCGTACACGCGGCGCCCCTCCGCGACCGCGCGCTCGACGACCGCGCGCGCGGCGCGAATCCGCGCGCGCGCATCCTCATCGAGCGCCGCGCCGCGTCCATCCCGCGCGATCGCCGCCAGGTTCGGAATCGTCAGATTGCTGCCGCTGAGAAATTCAGGTGCGCCCATTGGGATCGTGCGCGAGTTTACTGGAGCACACACCGGTCGTCCATCGCGTCGGCGGCGCGCGATGCTTCCCGCTGATCTAGTCGTCGGACGGCTGCACCGCGGACCGCGCCGAGAACACTGCGTAGAGCACCGGCAGCACGAGGAGTGTCAAGAGCGTCGACGAGACGACACCGCCGATCACGACCGTCGCGAGCGGACGCTGCACTTCCGCGCCGAAACCCGTGTTGAGCGCCATCGGAAGAAATCCGAGACTCGCGACGAGTGCCGTCATGAGGACGGGGCGCAATCGCGTCTCGGCTGCTTCTTCGATCGCCTCGCGCATCGACAACCCGCGCGCGAGGCACTGGCGAATGCACGACACGAGCACCATGTCGCCGAGAACGGAGACGCCCGAGAGCGCGATGAAACCGACGCCCGCGGAGATGCTGAACGGAATATCGCGCAGCCACAGCGCGAAGATGCCGCCGACCGCGGCGAACGGAACGCCCGTGAAGACGCGGAGGGCGTCGAGCGTCCGGCGATACGTGAGGTAGAGGAGAGTGAAGATGAGAGCAAGCACGATCGGCACGACGATCATGAGCCGCCGGCTTGCACGCGCGAGATGTTCGAACTGGCCGCCGAGACGCACGAAATATCCCGGCGGCAGTTCGACCTCCTCCGCGATGCGCCTCTCGAGTTCGTCGACAAAGCTGCCGACGTCGCGCCCGCGCACATTGCCCTGCACGATGATCCGGCGCCGCCCCCACTCGCGATTGATCGTCGATGGTCCCTCGACCAACTCGGTGTCGGTGAGTTGTCCCAGCGGAATCCGATCGCCGTTCGCCGCGGTCACAAGGATGCGGTCGAGCGACGCGGCGTCGCTGCGATACGCATCATCGATCCGCAGCGCGATCGGAAAGCGCATCTCGCCCTCCTGAATCTCGCCGACCTTCTTGGTCCCGAGCGCCTCGACGACACCGAGCACCTCGTTGACGGCGATCCCTTGCCGTGCGATCGCCGCGCGGTCCGCGCGAATCTCGAGCACGGGCTGCCCCGTAATCTGCTCGGTGACGACGTCCGCCGCGCCTCGTGTCGCCTTCATCACGTCCTCGATTTCGCGCGCCTTCGCCTTGAGCACGTCAAAATCGTCGCCGAAGAGTTTGACGCCGACGTCCGTGCGAATGCCCGCGATCATCTCGTTGACGCGCATTTCGATCGGCTGCGTGAAAATCAGGCGCATCCCCGGCAGGGCGGAGAGTTCGTCCGACATGAGCCGCAAGAGTTCTTCTTGCGTGCCGGCGCGCGTCCACTCGTCCCGGGGCTTGAGTGTGATGAAGACGTCCGAGAGTTCGACGCCCATCGGATCGGTCGCGATCTCGGCGGTGCCGGTGCGACTCCACAAGCGATCGACTTCGTCGGGAAACATTTCGAGAATTGCGCGCTCGATGTGCGTGCCGTAACGCACCGACTCGTCCACCGAGACGCCGGCGAGCCGCACGGTGTTGACGACGATCACCCCTTCGCGCAGGCGCGGCACGAATTCCGATCCAAGGCGCGTGGCGGCGAGACCGGCGGCGGCGAGCGCGACGAGCGCACCGCCGATGACCAGCCGCGGATGGGCGAGGGCGCCATGCAGCACGGAGCGATAACGCGCCTTGAGCCAGCGTACGAGCGCGATCTCGCGATGCGCGACGCCGCGCGGCAGCGAGAAACTCGCGAGTGCGGGGATCAGCGTGAGCGACATGAGCATCGAACCGGCAAGCGCGAAGATCACCGTCAGCGCCATCGGCCGGAAGAGTTTTCCTTCGATTCCCTCGAGCGTGAGGATCGGCAGGTAGACGATCGCGATGATCAGTTCGCCGAAGAGCGTCGGCTTGCGAACCTCGACCACCGCGTCGCGAACGATCTCGAGC
>JBJXGV010000040.1:0-2801 GCA_046160485.1 bacterium
GTGCGGATGATTGAGCGACGAGACCGCGCGCGCCTCGCGCTCGAACCGCGCGCGCACCTCGGGCTCCGCGGAGAGATGCTCGGGCAACACCTTGATCGCGACGTCGCGACCGAGCCGCGTGTCGCGCTCGCGATAGACCTCGCACATGCCGCCCGCGCCGAGCGGCGCGAGTATCTCGTAGGGCCCGAGCTTCGTTCCAGGCGCCAGCATCCGGCTACTTGCGGCTCACGAGCGAAGCAAAGTTCGTCACGACCTCGATCGTGCCGGCGCTCGGCGCGGCGGGCCCGACGACGAGGAAGAATCGCTCGCCTGCTTCGTCGCAAGTCCAAGTGGAGAGATCGACGTCCGGCGAGCGCAGCGGCAGCGAGAAGAGCGGCTGCGGCATGCCAGCACGAAGTCCGCCCGACGTATCGACGTCGACTGCCATCAAACGCCCGTCGAACCCCTCGTAGATGAGTTCGCGGCCGCCACGCGTCCAGATCGGGCGGAAGCCGGGCGCGGTCGAAATCTGCCACTTGCCCGGCGCGTCGGTGAGGCTCATCACGTAGACGTGCACGGTGGGCAAGGCGCCGAACGCGAAGGCCAGATAGCGGCCGTCGGGAGAGATGCGCGGGTGCGCCATGAGCTGCGTCGAATCCGCGAGCGTGTGAAGCGCGCGGTCCGCCCCGTCGACCGACGCGGTGAATCCCACGAACGTGCCGCTGTGAAACACGAGGCGTGATCCGTTCGCCGACCACTGCGTGAGCGACGCGCCGAGGCTGTCGGCGACGACGATCGAGTCCTGTGCGCCGAGGCCCGTCGCCGCGATCACACGAATGCGATTCGTCGAGGTTCCCTGGCGCGCAACGTACGCGACGCGCTCTCCGTCGGGCGACCATTCGGGCGTCTTCGCGGCTCCGTTCGTAAACGTCAGCCGCGTGTCCGTTCGTCGCTCGAGGTCGACGATGTAGACGTCGCCGCCGCGATCGAGCGAACGATCGCCGCGCAGGTAGAGCAGGTGGCGGCGATCGGGCGACAATCGCGGGCAACCGAGCGTTCCCGTCGCCAGCGGCTCGCCCGCGATCGCCCCGCGTCTGTCGGCCTCGCGAAGCGTTCCCATCTGCCCGGTGGGCTGCAGAGCGTACGCGAGGATCCCGCTCTCCGAGACGGAGAAGTGTCCCGCCGCGGTGCCGACGAGCACGTCGTCCGCGATCGTGATCGGTTGGCCGACGAATTTGCCGGCGCCCATGTCGAGTTTGTGCGCGACGAGCGTGTTCTCGCGCGGATACACGACCCACCCTCCCGGCGCGTACTCGACGCGCCCATCCGCGGCGCCGAGCAGCTTCGAGTCGAGCGAACCGAGCTTGCCGAGCCGAATGCTCCCCGCGACGCCGTTCGGCTTCGACCCGATGAAGAGGAAATGTTCGCCGTCCGGGAGGAAGCAGGGCCACGCGCTGCCGATCTCTCCCGCGTCGCGCTCAATTCGCGTCGCCGGCGTGAGCTCGCCGCCTCCCGCGGCGACGACGCGGAGCGAGTCCGTCACTTGGCCATCGATGAGAATCTGCCCCTTCGAACCCCAACTCAAGTCGGCGCCGCCGCTCGCGGGGCACACGATGACCGGCGAGCCGCCCGCGATCGAGACGCGCTGCAACTTCCCGTCGGCGATGAACCCGACCTCGCGCCCGTCGGGCGACCAGTACGGCCGCTGCAGCCGCTCCGTCCCGGGGATGGGGTGCGCGTCGATCTGGTCGAGCGGGCGCACGTGCGCGCGCCGCACGCCCACCGAGTCGATCGCGAGGACGGCGACGTACTTCCCGTCGGGTGAAACGCGCGGCCACGTCATCGTCGCCACGCCCGGGATCGCGTCGAGGCGAAAACGCGCGCTCGGCGAGGGCGCCGGCGCGCGCTGGCTGTGCCAGAGTTGGACGCCGACAGCCGCGAGGACCGCCGCGGCCGCGACGCACCAGGCGGCGAGCGCGCCCGCGCCGCGCCGCGCGCCCGGCATCGCGACCCCCGCGCCCGTCGCCGCCGCCGTCATCGTCGAGGTCGGCGCTCCGGTCGAGAGCCCCGCCGCCTCGGCGATGCCGCGGAGTTGCAGTTTCACGTCGTGCGCGGTTTGGATGCGTTCGTCGGGGTCCTTCGCGAGGCAGTTGCGGATGAGGCGCTCGATGCCGGGCGTCGGACTGGCCGCGCCGGCGAGAGAACCCGACGTCGGCGACGCGGACTGGATCGGCGCCGGCTCGCGCTCGAGGATCGCGGCGATGAGGCTCGCGTGGCTGCGGCCCTCGAACGCGCGCCGCCCCGTCACCATTTCGTAGAGCACGCACCCGAGCGACCAGATGTCGGAGCGCGCGTCGGCGTCGCGGCCTTCGAGCTGCTCCGGCGCCATGTACTGAAACGTGCCGACGATCGTGCCGCGAGCCGTCAGCGGGCTCGACACCGTCGGCGACTGCGAGAGCGCCGCGATCGTCGCGTCGGTCGCGCTCGAGCCGCGGCCGCCTGCGCCCGCCCCGCCCGCCGCGCGCGCGAGCCCGAAGTCCATGAGCTTCGCGCCGCTCTTCGTGAGCATGACGTTCGCGGGCTTGAGGTCGCGATGAACGATCCCCGCGCGGTGCGCGCGGTCGAGCGCGTCCGCGATCTGCGAGCCGAGCCGCAACACGTCGGCGGACGAAAGCGCGCCGCGCTCGAGCCGCTGCGCGAGCGTCTCCCCTTCCACGAGTTCCATCACGAGGTAATCCGTCTCGCCTTCGCGGCCGACGTCGTGCAGCGTGCAGATGTGCGGATGATTGAGCGACGAGACCGCGCGCGCCTCGCGCTCGAAC
>JBJXGV010000041.1:0-34935 GCA_046160485.1 bacterium
AGCGCTGCGAAGCCGCCGGCGGCAAGTACTACGGTGACTTCTCCGACTGCGCCCACACGGACTGCCCGCAGCCGAAGGGCGCGTGCTGCTTCCGCGACGGCGAATGCAAGGACCTGACGAAGGAAGAATGCGAGGAGGAGGGCGGCTCCTTCTACGGCGAAGGCACGGAGTGCTCGCACACCGATTGCCCGCAACCGAAGGGTGCGTGCTGCTTCCGCGATGGATCCTGCGAGGAGCTCACGCAGGCGGAGTGCCTCGAACGCCGCGGCGAGTACTACGGTGACGACACCGACTGCGCTCACGCCGACTGCCCGCAGCCGGAAGGCGCTTGCTGCCTCCCGAGCGGCGAGTGTGTCTCCTTGATCGAGGAGCGTTGCAACGCGGCCGAAGGAAAATACTTCGGCGACTTCTCGCTCTGCGATGAGGTGCACTGCGAACAACCGAAGGGCGCGTGCTGCTTCCGTGACGGCTCGTGCAAGGAACTCACGAAGGAAGAGTGCGACGAAGAGAGCGGCTCGTACTACGGCGACTTCACGCTCTGCGACGAGACGCACTGCCCGCAGCCTGAGGGCGCGTGCTGCCTGCACATCGGCACATGCGTCATCGCGACTGCCGCTGAATGCGAAGCGCAAGGCGGGGTCTACGCCGGCGACTACGTGTCGTGCGACGCCGTGAACTGCGATCCGCGCGGCGCGTGTTGCTTCGGCAACGGCGACTGCAAGTACCTCAGTCCGGCGCGATGCGATGCAGAGGGCGGCGTGTTCCAGGGCAGGGGCGTTTCGTGCGAAGAAGCCGACTGCGATTCGCATCTGGGAAGCTGCTGCCTGCCGAACGAGGTCTGCGTGCGCTTGACGTTCGAGGCTTGCTCGCGCGTCGGCGGAATTCCGGGCGATGTCGGTTCGGATTGTGACGACGCGACGTGCGTGACGCGCGGCGCGTGCTGCTTCCCGAACGGCGAGTGCCGCTTTGGAACACCGGCACGCTGCGAAGAACATGGCGGGCACTTCCGCGGATACGGCGTCCCCTGCCGCAGCGCGGACTGCGCTACGCCGACGGTCGCGTGCTGCCTCAAGAGCGGCGAGTGTGAGGACCTCACTCCCGACGCTTGTAAGCAGCAGGGTGGATTTGCTGGGCCGGACGGAAGCTCGTGCGACGCCGGGATGAAGTGCGCCCCGCAACGCGCGGGCGTGCGTGGCAAGTCCGCGACCAGTCAGAAGGGAACGGCCGGCGTGACGAAGTCCGCGCCGGAGAACGCACCGACGGCGACCGAACCCACGACGTGGGGGCGGATCAAGAGGATCACCCGCTAAGCCGCGACGAGCGGATGAGCGCCGCCTATCGGCGGAGCTTGAGAATGCGACGGGGCGGCTTCTTCGGAAGCCGCCCCTCTCGTTTCTCATCGATCTTAGGAATCGATGCCCAGCTACCGGGCCTCCTCGATGAAGCCGACGATCCCGAAAGCGATCGACTCGTGCGTCACGATCCCGACGACCTCGCCCGCGTCGTTCGTCACGAACGCGAGCGGTGTCTTCCCCGCCTGAATCTCGGGGAGAATCTCCTCGATGCGACGCCCCGCCGGGACGAACGGAGCTGGGCGCGTGATCGCGCCGATGGACGTGTCCGCAGGCGTGTCGAGCAGGTCGTGCACGCCGACGGTGCCGCGCGGCTCGCCGCTCTGCGGCGTTAGGACGACGAGGAACGACGCGCCCGACTCGCGAAGAATCGCGGCGGCGCGGCCGGCGGTGTCGGTCTCCAGCGCGGAGGGCAGGCCGTCGACGGGCACGAGCGCGCTCTCGACCGTCCGCTCGGAGAATCCGAGCACGGCGCGAAACCAACGACGCCCGGCGCCGCCGGCATGCGCGGAACGTTCGAAAAAGTGCGCGAGTTCCTCACGCGTCAGACTCGGCTTTCCTTCGCCCGCGCCGCCAGGCACGAGCCGAAGCAAGAGAAGCGACACGGCGTGAAAGACGCGTGCCGCCCCGCCGAGCACCCAGCCGGCCGCGGCGAGCGGGTACGCGGAGGCGAGCACCAACGCATCGGCGCGCACGCGGAATATCGCCTTGGGCAGGATCTCCGCGATCAGGATCGTCGCGAGAATGAAGATCGCGATCGCGATCGTCGCGCCGCGGCCGCCCCACTCGCGCAGCGCCATATTCGTGAAGACGGCGGATGCGACGACGCTCGAGAGATTGGTTCCGACGAGCGTCAACGCCACGAGCCGCTCCGGGTCGATCAAACGATTCAACAGGAGGCGAGCGCGGCGATCGCCACGCTCGGAAAGGTATCGCAGGCGGATGCGATCGCACGAGACGAGTCCGATCTCGACGCCGGCGAAAAACGCGCTCCCGAGAACTCCCGCGGCGATGACGATGACTTCGACGGCTACGCGGTTCATCGGGCCTCCCGCGGCGCGACCCCGAGTTTGGTGACCTCGAGCTCCACAATTCGATTCGGCTCCGCGCGCCGAACGTAGAACGTGAGATCGTCGACGAAGATCACTTCGCCCGCCCGCGGGATACGCCCGATGCGCGCGAGAAGGTAGCCGCCGAGGGTCGCCGCGTCGTCGGACTCGAGCACAACGCCGAACGCCTCGTTGAACGCGTCGAGATCGATGCGCGCCGAAACGATGATCGTCGCCTCCGAGCGCTTCACGTAGCGAGAGTTCACAACGTGGCGTTCGTCGCGGATCTCGCCGACGATCTCTTCGAGAACATCCTCGAGCGTCGCAATCCCGGCGATTCCGCCCGACTCCTCGACCGCCACCGCGAAGTGAACTCCGCGCTTCTTAAACTCGAGCAGAAGTTCGACGACGGGCTTCGACTCCGGCACGTAATAGAGCGGCCGCGCAAGGCTCCGAAGGCTCGCCGCCGGACGCCCGGCGTCGAGCAGGTCGCTTGCGTGCAGGAGTCCGACGAGATTCTCGAACCGTCCGGCATACAGAGGGATTCGCGAGACGCGTTTCTCTTTCGCGAAGCGGCGCGCCTCCTCGACGGTCGTCGCCGCGGAGAGCGCGACGATCTCGGTGCGCGGCGTCATCACCTCGCGCACGACGAGATCGTGCACCTCGGTAACGTTGTCGAATATCTCCTTCTCGAACGGCGCGATGATCCCTTCGTCGTGGCCGAAGTCGACCGCGGCCTTCATGAGCGCCGCGGCGGAGCCCGTGCGGCCCAGCGGAAGAACCTCCTCGCCGCGCTGCGAAATTCCACGCAGCAGCACGCCGACGAGACCGGAGAGGAGCGCGCGAAGCGGTGCGAGAATCGTCCCGATGACCCGAAGCGGGCCGATCACGATGCGCGACACCGGTTCCGGGTGCCGGATCGCGATCGTCTTGGGCCCCGCCTCCGTCACGAAGAGGATCAGGATCGTCATGATCGGAACCGCGACCGCCAGACCGCTTTCGCCGAAGAGACGAATTGCGACCGCCGTCGCGAATGCGCTGGCGCCCGAGTTGGCGAAGTTGTTCCCGAGAAGGATCGTCACGAGCGCGGCGTTCGGTTCGCGCATCGTCGCAACGATGGCGCGAGCGCGCGAGCTCGATTCGCGCGCGAGGAGTGCTAGCCGCAGCCGGGATAGCGAAAAAAGGGCGCTCTCCGCTGCGGAGAAAAAAGCGGAAAGCGCCAAGAGCAGTGCGAGGAGGAGGGCGTCGGTCACGACACGGCTCGGCGAACGCCTAAGCCGGCTTCGCCTCCACCGCAACCGCGTACTTCACATCGCCCGCGAGCGTTTCGGTCAGCGCCTTGTCGACGGGATTGACCTGTCCGTCGGGCGGGAGAATCCGATTCGCCAGGTTCACCTGCCGCGAGCGTTGGGCCGCCACGACGACCATCTCGTACACGTTCGAGAGTTCGGGCATCTGAACGAGGAACGACTTCGCCTCTTTTTGATCTTTCGACACGACGAGTTTCTTCTCCTGTCTCGGCTTCACGCCGCGGAAGTCCGCGCCGCGAACACCACCTGCTCGCTCTGGTTACCCGACGATCCGCTTCACTTCTTCGTGGACGACCGCCTTCGGCCGATCTCCGTCGACGACGACGATCGCGCTCCGCTTCGAGCGCCGCGCCGCCTTCGCGAGCGCAAGATAGTTCGCGCGTACCTTCTCCTGCTTGCGCGTTTCATCGAACAACTCGAGTCCTCGCCTCGACGCCGCAATCCGGCGGCGGCAGACCGTTACCGGCACGTCGAGCAACACCGTCAGATCGGGCTCCGGCGCATGCGCGTTGATCTGCGCGACGAACTGTCGGTCGCAATCGATCGACTGGTACGCGAGCGACGAGAGAAGGTAACGATCGCTTACAACGGTCCAGCCGTCCCGTACGAGGGGCGCGATCTCGGACGCAACGTGATCGAGCCGGTCCGCGGCGAAGAGAAGCGCCAGCATGGCCGGGCTCAGCGGCTCGGCTCCCGCGCGCGTCGGCGGAATCGTCAAGCGCCGCTCGAGAAAGAGCCGCAAAAGTCCGCCCACGGGGCCCCGACTCGGTTCCTGCGTGAGGTGCACCTTTCGCCGCTCGCGCGCGAGCGCGTCGCGGAGCATCGACGCCTGGGTCGTTGTCCCCGCACCATCAAGGCCCTCGAAGACGATTAACCGGCCGCGCTTCATGCTCGTCCCCGGCTTGCCGCGGCTGTTGGGCGTCACTTGCCGGGATTGATCCGGCCCTTGAGTTCCTTGGAGACCTTGAAGACCGGAACGCGGCGCGAGGGTAGGGGAACCGGGTCCCCCGTGCGAGGATTGCGCGCCGTCCGAGCCTTGCGTTCCTTCACCTTGAAGGTCCCAAATCCGCGAATCTCAATGTGATTGCCGGAAACCAGCGCCTTCTTGATGGCGGCCAGGAACTCGTCGACCGTGTCGGCCGTGTCCTTCTTCGTGAGCCCGGTCGATTCGGAGATCTGTTCGACGAGGTCGGCCTTCGTCATTCGGTACCCTCCTCTTCAGTGACCCGGGGTCGCCTGGGGGCATGCGGGTCGGACTTGATCGGCTGGAAGTTGCAGGACGCAGAATGCTATGCGAAGGCGAAAGATACCGTCAAGCCTATTCGCGTATTGGAGCAGTCGCGTTGACGGTCGAGGGGGGGCGTGCGGCGAACGCTTGGGCGGAGCGCTTCGAGAAGGGTGCGGGCGGGGGCCGATCGCTCTGGTCGCATCGCGCTGAAGCCCCGGGCGGCCTAGCCCGTCAACCCATGCCTGAGAAATCCACGCCAAGTCTCTGCCAGGAAATGCTTAAGCAGTATGTCGACGACGGCGAGGCCAAGGCCGGCCGCGAGGAATCGGCGCCCGGTAGCGAGATCGGCTCCGGCGGAGCGGAAGCGGCGATACGCGGGCCGCGCGACGGCAACCGCCGCGAGGACAAATCCTGTGACGCGGCAGACACTCCAGACCGGCCAGCCGACAAGAGCGCTGAGCGCCGGAGCATTCGACACTGCGATGAGGCTCGCGACGTAGAAGTTCATGTAGCCGAGGAGGAAGCCCCCGAGGTAGAGCGCAGCGATCCCACCCGTGGCGAATGAAAGAACCAAGAGAACACACAGGTGGAGCAGATGCTCGGGGAGGAACTCGCGGATGTTCCCCTCCTTCCCCACTCCCGTTTCGATCCAGCGGAACGTCTCGTCGCGGTACGCCGGTCCGTGCGCGACGCGTGACTCCATCCGCTCCGGGAAGACGAGGACCACGAGAATCGTGAGGATCGAGAGGGCGAGAGCCCACACGAGCGCATCGCGCGCGGCCGCGCCGTGCCGGCCCGCGCGGACGTGCGCGATAAAGCGCGGAAGCAGCGCAAGCGGCGGGAGTGCGAAGAACGCGATCCGTCCCGGGAGCAACGCGGCGATGGCAATCGCGACGAGAAGCGCCGCGATCATCGCAGGCGTCGAGCGAGAGACCAGAGCGACGAGGGGCACTACACGAGGTACGCCGCGGCGATCGCGATCTGCCCGGCGACGAGCATCAGGTACATGTGCTTCCACGAGACGTGGTTCGCCTCGAGCGTCAACTCCTCCGGGCGGCGAAGAATCAGATAGGCGATGTAGACGCCCCACACCGATAACGCGACGCCGGTGACGGTGAGTATCGTCTTCGAACCCTCGAGGATTCCGGCGCTCGCGCCGACCCACATGAGGAGAAACGGAAAAACGAAGAACGGCGCGATGATCTTCGCGCTTCGTCGCACGCCGTAGACGATCGGCAGCGTGCGGCAGCCCCCTTCTTCGTCGCCCTTCATGTCCGAGAAGTCCTTCGTGGTCGCGGCGCCGAGAACATAGAGGCCGAAGATCATTCCGATGAACCACGGCTCCGCGGTCCACATCGTTTCGGGGCGCGTCGACGTCCAGCCGGCAACCATGAGCAGACAGCCGCGCGGCAGCGCGATCGTGAGGTTCGCGAGAATTCCCCAGCGCTTCGTTCGAAACGGCGGCCCGGAGTAAGCGTACGTCACGAACGCGGTGATCAGTACGATCACGAGGAACTGCACGTTCACGAGCGCGGCGGTGATGAACGACGCGACGTAGAGCAGAATCGTGAACACCCACGCGGCCGGAATCGAGACGCGCCCCGCCGGTAGCGGCCGCTTCGGCTTGTTGATGCGGTCGATCTCGAGATCGAAGTACTGATTGATGATGTTCGACGCCGCGTTGAGGATCGCCGCGGACGCCGCGCCGACGAACGCCGCCGCGGGCGGCATGCCACGCGCCGCGATCGCCGCGCCCGAGAGAAACCCGATCGTCGGCGCCAAGAGCGTGAACGGACGCGTGAGCTGGATGTAGTCGTTGAGCGTGCCTCGTGCCTTCGTGTCGTTCATCGTGTGGACATCTCTCCTAGGGTGACGGGACCGGCCAGGCGCCTAGATCCCGAGTGGAAGTCCGATCGCGATCGCGGCGGCCCCGCCGATGAGTGTGTTCGCGAAATTGACGGCCTCGTTGTCGACCATCTTGAGTTGCTCGAGCGTGGCGCCGAGCACGCTTTCGATCGTCGTGCCGATGAACGCGGCGACGACGACGACCGCCACGCCTGTGATCGACACGAGTCCGAGCGCGAGCGCGACACCGCCGACCGCGACCGATGCGAGAATCCCGGCAACGGTACCCTCGACGGAAACGGCGCCTTCGGTTCCGGGCGGCACCGCGCGCAGCGTCGTGATGAGGAACGGATGCTTCCCAAGCAGCTGGCCGATCTCGGACGAAACCGTGTCGGCCGCGGCGGTCGCGAACGCGGCGACGAACGCGAGCGCGAAGAGCGCCTCGTGCCCCGTGGCCAGCGCGAGAAACGCGGTGAAAAGCCCGATCCCGCAATTGGCGATCGCGTGCTTCGCACCGCGCCGCCCGCCCTCTTCTTGCGCGAGGCCGCGCGCCGCTTTGCGCTTGTAGCCGAGCTTCGACGAACCCGAGCCGAGCACGAAAAACAGAAAGAGAATCAAGAACCCGGCGTGGCCGAGGAAGAGATAGATCCCGCCGCCGATGAGAATGCCCGCGACGACGCCCGAGGGTTTCACGGACCGGCCGGCGAAGGCGAGCGCGGCGAGCGCGATGTTGACGCCGAGCGCCAGAGGAAGACGCGAAGCCAAAAGCGGCGCCGCGTCGTTGAGGCGCGCCGGTTCGACGAGCGTGATCGCCTGCAAGAAGAGCGCGCCCAAGAGCGGAACGGAGACATTGTCGTCGAGACCGATCGGAACGCTTTCGATGAGCGCGCCGACGAGCGCCGTCGCGAACGAGAGTGCCGCCAGATGCGGAAGGTTCGCGGCCTCGGGCGCGCAGCCCTTCGCGACCCACCAGGAGATCGCCGTCGCGAACGCGCCGCCGACCAGGAAGTACGCGATCGTCCCGGCCCACGATTTGTGCTGATTCCACGGGAGGTGAACGCGGCCCCACGCGCGGCCGACGAGTGTGGCGGGACCGTCGCCGAACGCAAGCACCGCCCACAACAGCGCCGCCAGATGAAGGCGATCGTAAAACACGAGAATCACGAAGAACACCGCGAGCGGGTAGAGAACGATGCCGCTCCCGAAACCCTTGCGCGCCTCCTTCGCGCGGTAGAGACCTGGCGCCATGCGCGGCAAGAGCGTGAGGTTCATGGCGACTGCGGTCGCCGCCAGGAGCAGCCCGCCCCACGCGGGCACCCAATGCAGAATCACCGCGCAGAGTCCGGCGCACGTGTGCACGAGTTGCCTGCGTGTTTCCAAGCTAATCGTTCTCCTTTCCCGCACTCCGCGCACCCTCGAGCGATCGGAGCCACGCGACCATGCGCGAGATCCCCTCTCGAAGCGGCGTGACATGATATCCCAGATCGCGCTTCGCTTTCTCCGATGAGATGCGCCATTCGTGATCATAGATCTCGGCGACGCCCGGGGTCAGCCCAGGCGTGCGGCCGGTCAGGTGCGCGAGCGCGACCTCCGCGCGGCCGAGCGTCGCGAGCAACGCGATCGGCACGTGGCGCCGCGGCGCGGGAACGCCCGACGCGCTCTCAAGAAGCGCGAGGATTCCCGTAAGGTGTTCGTCTTCGCCTCCGAGAATGTACGTCTCGCCGGCGCGCCCCCGCTCGAGTGCGGCGATGTGGCCGTCCGCGACGTCGTCGAGGAACGAATACGTCCATCGCTTCAGCCCGCTCCCCGGAATGCCCGGTAGTTTCCGCGCCAAGAAATCCTGTGCGATCTTCGCGACGTGATTGCCGTCCGTCAGTGCGCCGGGACCGTAGATCACGCCGGGGATCAGCACCGAGAGCGGCGCACCGGCCGCCATCGCACCGCGCGCGCGCGCGAGCCCGAGCGCCTTCGTCCGCTCGTAGTCGTTGCGAAAACGGTCGCCCGGATGCACGGTCGATTCGTCGGCGACGAAGCCGTCGGTCGGTCCGAGGCCCATGAACGATGAGGTGTAGAGGACGCGGCCGACGCCTGCGCGCGCGGCGTCTTCGACGAGGGCTTCGACGGCGGCGACGTTGGCGAGGTCGAAACGCGAGCGGTCGCGAGCCCACGTCTTCACGAACGCCGCCATGTGGAAGACGGCATCCACTCCGGTGAGCGCCGCGCGCACGGCGTCGCGGTCGGTGATGTCGCCGCGGACGACCTCGACGCGCGCGTCGAGCGCCGCTCGCGCCGGATCGCGCGCCAAACAGCGCACGCTCGCGCCGCGCGCGAGGAGCCGCTCGACGACCGCGCGGCCGAGATAACCGGTCCCGCCCGTAACGAGCGCCTTCACGATGCATCCGCCGCGCGCGCGCGCGATCGCGCGATCGCGTCGAGAAGGCGTGCGTGCAGGACGCCGTTCGTCGCGACGATCTGTTTCTTCTCGACGAAGTGCGCGCCGCCTTCGAAATCGGTGACCATGCCGCCCGCCTCTTTCACGAGGAGCACGCCGGCCGCCGTGTCCCAGTGCGAAAGGTTGAGTTCCCAGAATCCATCGAAGCGCGAGGCCGCCACGTATGCAAGATCGAGCGCGGCGGATCCGGCGCGGCGAACGCCCTGCACGCGCCGCACAATGTCACCGAAGATCGCGACGTTGTCGACACACAGATCGTCGCGCACGCACGCGAAGCCGGTGGCGAGCAGGCTGTCGGCGAGTTCGCGCGCGCCGCTCACGCGCAGCGGCCGCCCGTTGAGCGACGCGCCGCCGCCCGCGTGCGCCTCGAAGGTCTCGCCGAGAGCCGGCGCATGCACGACGCCGGCGAGAAGCTCGCCGCGCCGCGCCAGCGCGATCGAAACGCAAAACACCGGATAGCCGTGCACGTAGTTCGTCGTGCCGTCGATCGGGTCGATCACCCACACGTATTCGGCGTCGCGCGAGCGCGTGATCTCTTCCTCGGCGAAAACACCGTGGTCGGGAAACTCGCGCAACAGCGCCTCGACGATCATCTCTTGCGCACGCTCATCCATTTCCGTCACGAGATCCTTCTCCGACTTGTGGCGGACATCGCCCACCGCAAGGCGGCCGAATCGCGCGAGGATGACCTCGCCGGCGGCGCGCGCGGCGCGCACGGCTGCGTCGCGTGCGATGCGCGCTTCGAGCACCGCCATCACGAGCGCCCCTTCTTGCGCCGCTCGACGATGAACGCGATGCCGACAGAGATGGAATAGAGAATGAGAATCGGACCCGCCATGACGACCTGAGAAACGACATCCGGGGGCGTGAAGACCGCCGCCGCGATGAGAATGAGAAGCACCGCCTCGCGCCAACGCGCAAGAAGGAACCGCGCCGGCAAGACGCCGACCCACGACAACACGCCGATCACGATCGGGAGCTGGAACAAGACTCCAAAGACGATGCAGAGCTTCGCGAGAAATCCGAAATAGGCGCCCGCGGTCAGGAGTGGCCGCAGGTTCTCGCTCTGAAACGAGAGGAGGAATTTGAACGTGACGGGCGCGAGAACGAGGTCGGCGAAGAGAAGACCCGAGACGAAAAGAACGCTGCTCGCGGCGACGAGCGGGCCGACGACGCGGCGCTCCAAAGGCAAGAGCCCGGGCGCGACGAAGTGCCAGAGCTTCCAGAGCACGAGCGGCGACGCGAGCACGAGGCCCACGAAGAATGCGACCTTCATTCGAAGATTGAGCGCGTCCGCGGGCCCGAGAAAGACGAGCTGGCCGGCGGGGCGGATCAGGAAATCCGTGAGGGGCGGCGCCACGAGCCACCCCAGCGCGCTTCCGATCACGATCCCCCAGAGCGAATCGATGAGCGCGCGGCGCAACTCTTCGAGGTGCTCGAGGAACGGCATCTCCTTCGCACGCGGCGCGGGGCCGCGGCTTATCGAGTTCGGGTCGGGCATCGGCTCGGTCGGCAGGGCATCGCCCCGGTCGCTCCCGCTCGGCGTCGCGTCGCTCATCGCGCCCCCGGCGTCGGTCGCGCTGCGGGAGCGCCCTCCGCGTTCGTTGCCGGCCACGCCCCGAGATCCCATCGGCCGAGCTGTCGCGACACGTCGAGTAGCGCCGACAGCAATTGCTCGCCGTGGGGGAAGATCTCGATCGCGTCGCCGCTCGCGCGTGCGACGCGCGCGTCGCGAATCGCCAGCGACCGGCGATATGCGCGGAGCGCTTCCTCGCCGCGCCCAGTCGCGCGGCAGCGCCGCCCGAGCTGCGCGTGAAACACCGCGGCCGCCGCGCGCGGCGCGTCGACGCGCTCGGCGCAGGCAACGAGCGTGTCCGCAAGCGACGCCGCCCCGCGCTCGATCGCGTCATCGAACGCCGTGAGGATCGCAAAGAGCGGAAAACGTCCCGGCTCATCGGCGCGAGCGAACCCGGCGTTCGCGTTATAGGCGTCGACGGCGCGGCGGAGTCCGGCCGCGACTTGCGCAGCGCGCGTGTCGCGCGAGGCGACGAGCAATTCCGACGCCGCGGATCGCAGTGCGCTCTCCTCGGGCGGAATCCACTCGAGAATCGAATGCAGCGGCACCCCAGCGGCGCCGTCAGCAAGGCCGCGGATCGCGCGATAGTGCGATGCCATCGTCTTCTCCGCGGGTTTGTTTTGCGGCGTGAAGTCATTGTTCTCGGGGCCGCCCGCGTGCGGGTTGGGCTCGTACTCCCAGAAATAAAGCCCGGCGAACCACGGTTCGGGCGGAAAGGCGCTCAGCACCGCTTCGTAGCCGATTCGCTGCGTCGTAAGATCGGGCGTTCCCGCCGGAATCTGCGCCCAAGGTTCGATGAACGACGCTCTCTCCGCGCGATAGCCGACCTCGGTGAAAAGAACCTGCCGCTGCCAACGCGTCGAGAACTCTTCAAGAATCGGCACCGCCGTCCGCGCGCCGGCGATCAAGTCGCCGAGCGCCGCGGAAGAGTCCTTCGAGAGCGGGTAGAAGAACTGAACGCCGAGGTAGTCGAACGCATCCCAAAACGCGATGTCGAGAAACTCGCCGTGCCAATTCGCCGCGTACGTGATCTCGCCGTCGTAGACGTCGCGCACCTTGCGAATCACCTCGCGCCATCGATCTGGGCGCGAAAGCGTCGAACCGGAAAGTTCCGCGCCGACGCAGAGCGACTCGAGGCCGAGCGACTGCGAGAAACGCGCCCACGTGAGGATGAACGTCTCGTAGTTCTGGAACCACGCCTCCCAGTCGGACTCGTTCGTCATCCGTATGTCCGCAGGCCACTTCCCGCTCATGAACTCCCGGTTCCAGATATAGGGCTTCATCATGATCTTCATGCCGAGCGAACGCGCGAGCGCCACGTCGCAGGCGAGCCCCGCCATGGCGCGCGTGTCCGTGACGAGCCCCGGCGCGCCGAGGTCGCGTTGATAACCGTACGGCGTCACCTGAATCCACTCGACCGCTTGACGGGACATCGCCCGAACTGCCGCCTGCGACGAAAGCGAGCCGTATCCCGGCGAATCCTCGGGGTAACAGACGCCGCACTGCACGCGGTTGAGCGCCGCGGCCGGCGGCGCGATCGCCGCGACGACGAGAGCCGCGGCGAACGCGCGTGCCGCGACGGCCGCGTATCGCAAGCGTGCCGCGCTCACGCGGGCTGTTCCTCGGATCCGTCGCGATAGAGCACGCCAGCCCCCGTGTTGACGACGACAACCGTGTCGCCCCGCGCGATGCGTTTTTCACGCAACAGCGTGAGGAATCCTGCCCACGCGGCGCCGCCTTCCGGCGCGGCGTCGATCCCGGCGAGGCGCGGCAAAGTCGCGGTTCCTTCGGCGATCGCGTTTTCGCTGACGGCAAGCGCGGTTCCGCCGCTCTCGCGGATGGCCGCCAGAATGAGGCGGCCCGCGAACGGCTTCGGCACGCGCAAACCGTACACGCGTGTCGTGGGCCGCTCCGGCGCCGTCACGTCGGCCGCTCCCGAGCGAAACGCGTCGACGACCGGCGCGCATCCCTCCGTCTGCACGGAGACCATGCGCGGCCGCCGCCCGCTCACCCAACCGATCGCCTCGAGCTCCGCGAACGCCTTCCACATTCCGACGAGCCCCGTGCCGCCGCCCGTCGGGTAAACGATCCAATCGGGATACCGGAACCCGAGGTCCTCGACGATCTCGAAGCCGAGGGTCTTCTTACCCTCGACGCGGTAAGGCTCTTTCATCGTCGAGACGTCGAACCAGCCTTCTTCCTTGAGCGCGGCGACGCGGCGGCCGGCGTCGCCGATGTGACCTTCGACGAGTTCGACGTGCGCGCCGTGAAGGCGCGCGGCCGTAATGAACGCGCGCGGCGTGTCGGACGGAAGCACGACGATCGCGGGCGCGCCGGCGCGCGCCGCGTACGCCGCGAGCGCGCCTCCCGCGTTCCCCGCGGAAGGCACCGCGAATCGCGTCACGCCGCGTGCAATCGCGCAGGTCACCGCCATCGCCATCCCGCGCGCCTTGAACGACTGCGTCGGGTTCACCGCTTCGTCCTTGATGAATACCGGTTCGTGACCGCACGCGCGTTCGAGCCGGCGTGCGCGCAAGAGCGGTGTGCCGCCTTCGCCAAGCGTGACGCGCTCCGCGGGTGCGGATGGCGGCAACAGCTCGCGAAGACGCCAGAGCGAGCGCGGGCGCCCCGCCAGATCGCCGCGCGCCAGCACGCGCCGCCCGACGGCGAGATCGTAGCGCGCGAGGAGCACGCCGCCGCACGCTACGCACACGTTCGCCACGCGCGCCGCGTTCTCATGCGCGCCGCACGCGGAGCATTCGAGGTGAGTCAGCAGAGACATCAGGAGGAACGCACGCGCGCGACGCGCCGCAGGGCCCGAGCGCCGCGGGCGGCGCGACCGTTCGTCATCGAGCTACGGCTTCATCAGGTCGCGCAGGTCGTTCATCAGCTCGGAGAGGTCCTTAAACGAGCGATAGACCGACGCGAAGCGCACGTAGGCGACCTCGTCGAGCTTGAACAGGTGCGCCATCACCTTCTCGCCGATCTCTTTCGCATCGACCTCGGCGCGCCCAAGCTCTGCGAGTTCGTTTTCGATCGCGTCGACGATACGGACGAGCGCCGCTTGAGGAACGGGGCGTTTCTCGCACGCCTTCTCCATTCCGGTGAGGAGCTTCTCGCGCGAGAATGCTTCGCGGCGGCCGTCCTTCTTGACGACAAGCACGGGCGTGCGCTCGACATACTCGTAGGTCGTGAAGCGGCGCGCGCACGAGAGGCATTCACGGCGGCGGCGAATCGCGCGGCCCTCGCGCGTCGAGCGCGAGTCGACGACCTTGTCTTCTTCGAAGCCGCACGCGGGACAGCGCACTACGCATCCCCCAAGAGGCTCGGCGAAAAGAGCGGGAATTTCGCGCAGAGTTCGCGCACCTCGGAGCGCACGGCAGCGAGTGTTGTCGCGTCGCTCGGAGCACGCAGCGCGCGATCGATCCAGCCCGCGATCCTATCCATCTCCGCGATCCCGAGCCCGCGGCTCGTCACGGCCGGCGTGCCGACGCGAATCCCGCTCGTAACCACCGGCGGCTTCGGATCGAATGGCACCGCGTTCTTGTTCACCGTGATCCCCGCCGCATCGAGCGCGCCTTCCGCGTCTTTTCCGGTGAGGCCATTCTTGCCGACGTTGATGAGCATCAGGTGATTGTCGGTGCCGCCCGCGACGAGAGTCCACCCGCGCTGCGAAAGCGCCGCCGCGAGCGCGACCGCGTTGTCGACGACGCGCTTCTGGTACGTGCGAAACGCCGGCTTGAGCGCCTCGCCGAAGCAGACTGCCTTCGCCGCGATGATGTGCATGAGCGGCCCGCCCTGCATGCCGGGAAACATCGTCTTGTCGACCGCCTTCGCGAACTTCTCGCGGCAGAGAATGAACCCGCCTCGCGGACCGCGCAGCGTCTTGTGCGTCGTGCTCGTGACGATGTCGGCGTGCGGGACCGGACTCGGATGAAGCCCCGCCGCGACGAGCCCCGCGATGTGCGCCATATCGACGAGGAAGAAGGCGCCGACCTCATCGGCAATCTCGCGAAACGCCGCGAAGTCGATCGTGCGCGAGTACGCGCTCGCCCCCGCGACGATCATCTTCGGCTTCGTCTCGATCGCCTTCGCGCGAATCGAATCGTAGTTGAGCCGTTCCGTCGCCGGATCGAGTTCGTAGTGCACGGCCTTGAAGAAGCGCCCCGAGAAATTCACGGGATGCCCGTGCGTGAGGTGTCCGCCGTGCGCGAGGCTCTGCCCCATGATCGTGTCGCCGGGCTCGAGGAGCGAGAAGTACGCCGTCAGATTCGCGGACGACCCCGAGTGCGGCTGCACGTTCGCGTGCTCGGCGCCGAAGAGTTCCTTGACGCGATCGCGAGCGAGCGTCTCGACCTCGTCGACGAACTCGCATCCGCCGTAGTAGCGCTTCCCGGGATAGCCCTCGGCGTACTTGTTGTTCATGAACGACGCCATCGCCTCGAGCACAGGCTCGCTCGCCACGTTCTCGGAGGCGATGAGCTCGAGCCCCCAAAACGCGCGCGACATCTCGCGCCGCATCGAAGCCGCCACCTGTGGATCCCAGCGCGCGACGACCGACGTCATCCCCGCGCCGCGCGGCGGTTCGTCGATCGCGACGCCCTCGAGCCGCTCGAATCGCGTGATCTTGTCGACGCGCAGCGCGTGGCGGCCGCCCTCGAAGCGCGCGTCGAGCCACGCGCCGACCGACGCGAGCACGGCCTCCTCGGAGATGAGGCGCGCGGGAAGCGCGAGCACGTTCGCGTCGTTGTGCTGGCGCGCCGTCGCCGCGCCCTCGGGCGAACTCACGAGCGCCGCGCGCACGCCCGGCACCTTGTTCGCCGCGATCGCCACGCCGACGCCGCTACCGCAGAGGAGAATCCCCGAGTCGGCGTTCCCGTCCGCAACCGCTTCCCCGACGGCGAACGAAACGTCGGGATAATCGCTCGGCGCCGCCGAGTGCGTGCCGAAATCCTCGACCTCGACGCCCCGCTTCGCGAGCCACGCACGCACCGCTTCCTTCGCGGCGAACCCGGCGTGGTCGGCGCCCAGCGCGATCTTCACGCGGGAACCTCCTCGACGACCTGCACCCATCCGTACGGATCGGGCGCTTTGCCATTCGCGATATCGGACAGACGCGTCTGCAATTTCTTCGTGATCTCGCCGCGGCGGCCGGTGCCGATCACGACCTTGTCGACCGAGCGAATCGGCGTGATCTCCGCCGCGCTTCCCGTGAAGAAAAGCTCGTCGGCGATGTAGAGGAATTCGCGCGGCAAGTTCGCCTCGACGACTTCGATGCCCGCGTCCTTCGCAAGTTTGATCGTCGAGTCGCGCGTGATTCCCGCGAGAATCGAGGCGGCCAGGGACGGCGTGTAGAGGACACCGTCGCGAACGGCGAAGATGTTTTCGCCGCTCCCCTCGCACACCTGCCCGCCGGGCGAGAGCATGATTCCTTCGACGTACCCGCCCGAGATCGCTTCGACTTTCGCGAGCTGCGAGTTCATGTAGTTGCCGACGCCTTTCGCGAGCGCGGGAAGCGTGTTCGGCCCGATGCGCGTCCATGAGGAGACGCAGACGTCGACGCCGTTTTCAGCGGCGCCGGGACCCAAGTAGCTCCCCCACTCCCAGACCGCGATCGTCACGTCGACGGGCGACGGCAGCGGATTGACGCCGACCGCGCCGTAACCGCGATAGACGAGCGGCCTGACGTAACACGCGCGCATCGCGTTTTCGCGAACCGTTTCCTTGATCCCTTTGACGATGTCGTCGCGCGTGTACGGAATTTCCATGCGGTAGATTTTCGCGGAATCGAAGAGGCGGCGAACGTGATCATCGAGGCGGAATAGACCGGGGCCGCGCGGCGTGTCGTAGCAGCGCATCCCTTCGAAGACCGCGCTGCCGTAGTGAATGACGTGCGAGAGAATGTGGATCTTCGCGTCTTCCCACCGGACGAAAGCGCCGTTCATCCAGATTCGCTCGCTCTTGTTGAAGGCCATTCGTTAGTCTCCTCTCGTAGGCCGCGAACGCCTGCGCAAGCGTCTCAACTGCGTCCGGGACCTCGCCTCTCGGCGCGCCGCCGGGCGCGGTTCTCCATTTGGGGAAGCGCGTCGGCGATGACGCCCGAGAGTTGCTCGAATGTTCGCCGATAGTCTTCGATCGACCCGCCAAACGGATCCGCGATTCCGGTGAGCCCGCGTTTCGGCGCGAGCGACGTCAGCAAATGCACCCGTTCGTCCGCCGACGGAACGAGATTCAATACGTCCGTCCTGTGCCGCGGCTCCATGACAAGGATGAGATCGGCGCCGTCGATCAGATCCGCCGTCAGACGCGCCGCCTTCTTTCCGGAGAGATTGATGCCGTGTTCCTCCGCGATTTTCCGCGCGAGGCGCGACACCGGCTCGCCCGGCGTGGCGGCCACGCCCGCGGACGACGCCGTGATCCCGCGCTTTCCGATCGTGTCGGCAAGATCGGCGAGGATAGCCTCGGCGAGTGGGCTCCGGCATGTGTTTCCGCTGCACACGAAGAGCACGTTCACGCGCTCGACCGCATCCGGTTCGGAGGGCGAATTCACGTCAGCGAGACTAAGCCGCGTGCCGGGAGGTGTCAAGCTAAGACACGGAAATCTCGGGGGGTTAGCCCCGATCGGTAGGGAGTTGGCCGAAGAGCGGCCCGATGCGGACCGCGCCGGCCCGGAGCACGACGGGCGGGTCGGTGCGGCCGTCGACGACGGTCGACGGCAGGCTCGGCGGCAGAGGCCCCGCGTCGAGGATCAGGTCGATTGCGGAGCCGAATTCGGCGGCGATGAGATCCGGGTCGAGTGCCGGACGCGTGTCGCCGCTCCGGTTGGCGCTCGTCGCCGTGATCGCGCCTCCGGCGGCGCTCGCGAGCGCCGCTGCGGCCGGACACGCCGTCCAGCGAAGCGCCACGCCGTCGGGCGCGACTTCCCGCGGAAGAAGCGGATGCGCGGCGACGACGATCGTGAGCGCGCCCGGCCAGTGCTGCTCGATGAGCTGCTCCGCGCTCGGCGAGATTCCGCGCGCGAGCCGGTGCGCGAACTCCAAGTCGCCGACGAGAACCGGCATCCCCTTGTCGTCCGCCCGGCGCTTGATCGCGATGATGCGCGCCACCGCGTTCGCGTTCCACGGATCCGCGGCGAAGCCGTAGAGCGTCTCGGTCGGGATTAAGACGATTCCGCCTCGCCGGATGACTTCAGCCGCGCGATCGATCGCCCGCGCGTCGGGGCGGTCGCGATCGATCTTCAGGGCCGCGAGCGGCGTCACGCGCGATTTTCGCCGCGGCCACGCGCCAGGAGCGCTGCCCGCTCGGCGGCGATGCGCGGCCGAATGCTCGGATCGATGAGCGAAAGAATCTCCGCGGCGAGATACGCGGCGTTCGCGGGGCCTTCCTTGCCGATGCCGACCGTTGCGACCGGAAGCCCGCGCGGCATCTGCAACGTCGAGAGGAGCGCGTCGATGCCGCCGAGCGGCGACGCAACGAGCGGAACGCCGATGACGGGAAGCAGGCTGCGCGACGCGAGCGCGCCGGCCAGATGCGCCGCGATTCCGGCGGCGCCGATGAAGACGCGAATGCCGCGCGGCTCCGCGTCCGCGACGTACGCCGCGAGCCCTTCGTGGTCGCGATGCGCCGACAACACGCGGAACTCGTGACCGATCTCAAGTTTCGTAAGCGTCGAAAGACATCCTTCCATCGCTTCCTTATCGCCGATGCTGCCGACGATCACCGCAACACGCGGGCTCTCGCTCAAGACGACGACTCCTCTCCGATATCGTTGCGGCTCCATGCGCCGCGGAACCGAATCCGCGACGCGCCATCGTACGCGCGCCGGCGCGCGGCCTCGTGATCCGGCGCGACACCGGTGACGGCAGCGACGCGCCCGCCGCTCGTCACGATGCGCTCGCCGTCGCGGCGCGTACCAGCGTGAAACACGTGCACTCCCGCGACCGCCGCCGCTTCGCTTAATCCGTCGATCGGATCGCCCGCGCGCGGGGATTCGGGATATCCCTCCGCCGCGACGACGACCGTCACCGCGTGCGCGTTGGAGAAGCGGAGCGGCCGCTCGTCCAACTCGCCGACCGCCCCGCCGTGTAGGAGCAGTCCGAGATCGCCTTCGAAGAGCGGCAAGAGCGCCTGCGTCTCGGGATCGCCGAAGCGGCAATTGAATTCGAGCACCTTCGCGCCGTCGCCGGTCCAGATGAGCCCCGCGAAAAGCACACCCGAGAGCGGGCATCCTTCCTTCTTCATCGCCCACGCGGCGCGGGCGATCACCTTCTCCTCGATCTCCGAGCGGCGCGCCAGATCGCCCGCGACGGGGGCGACGACTCCCATGCCGCCGGTGTTGGGGCCGCGATCGCCGTCGTACGCGCGTTTATAGTCGCGCGCCTCGCGGAACGAAACGAACCGCTCACCCGAGACGATCGCGATGAACGACGACTCGGCGCCCTCGAGGAATTCCTCGATCACGAGCCGCTTCCCCGCCGCGCCGAGTTTTCCTTCGATCATCCAATCGCGGATCGCCGCCTCCGCCTCGTCGCGGCTCTGCGCAATCACGACGCCCTTCCCCGCCGCGAGGCCGTCGGCCTTCAGCACGTAGGGCGGCTTGTGCGAGCGGACGTGAGCCAACGCCATCTCTGGAATTTCGAACGTGTCGTGGCGCGCCGTCGGAATGCCGCCGCGAGCCATGATGCGCTTCGCGAACGCCTTGCTCCCCTCGATGCGCGCCGCGTCGCGCGTGTGGCCGAAGATCGGAAGATTCGCGCGGCGGAACTCGTCGGCGATGCCGTGCACAAGCGGCGCCTCGGGACCGACGACGGTGAGGTCGATGCGCTGCGCCTTCGCGAACTCGGCGAGCACGGCGGGTTCGAGCGACGGGAGCGCCGGCGTCGACGCGATCTCGGCGATGCCGGGGTTCGCGTTCGGAACAATGACCTGTGTCACGGAGGGGCTCGTCGCGAGTCGCCACGCGAGCGCGTGCTCGCGCCCACCCGAGCCGACGAGGAGAACCTTCACGATCGCCTCGTCAGGGCGCGGAGAGCACAGCGCCCGCGGAGACGGAGCGGCATTCTAGCGGAGGACGTACGCGAAGCTGAAGCGGTGCGCATCGCCGAGGTCCGCGAAAGAGGTATACGCGTAGTCGATCTTGTAGCGGCGAGTGCCAGCGACGCCCACACCGAACGACCAGCCCGCGAGGTCGCCGTTCGACGTCGCGTCGTCACCGATACGCGAGTCGATCGCGCGATATCCCGTGCGCACGAAGAAGTCGCGCACCGGCTGGTACTCCACGCCCACGAGAGCGCCCGGGTCGTTATCGCGGGGCTTCTCGACATCGATCGCAACGAGAAGGTCGTCGGAAAGCGGCCGCAGCGCGATCCCCGCGACAAACGTGAGCGGGAGATCTTCCTTCTCGAGGCTATAGAACGAGAACTGTCCGCCGAGATTTCGAACGGCGCCGCCGAACGCAATCGAGTGAAAGCTCGTCCTGTAGAGGAACCCGGCGTTAATCGTTCCGGCGGACGAAGAGAACCCGCTGAAAGCCGAGACACCTTCGTAGATGTAACTCGCCGAAGCGCCGACGAAGAGGCGGCGACGCACCTGGCCGGCGTACCCCATCGAGAGCGCGAGGTTGTTGACGGCGAACTCGTCGAGTCCTTCACCGGTCTGATTCTCGAGAGTCGTGGTCGGAATGCCGCCGATGCGAAGAAACTGCAGTCCGAAGCCGACCGTGGACATCTTCCCGACGGGCTGCGCGAACGCGGCGCCGCCTGAATTGACTCCGGAGAAATACGAGAGGTAGTTCGTCGCGCATTCGGGACGCTGCACCATCGAGAGCCCCGCGGGATTCCAGAAGATCGATTGCGCGTCGCCGCCGACCGCGACGTTCGCGCCGCCCATCCCCATTTGCCGCGCACCCACGCCGATCTTGAGGAACTGGTACGCACTCGTTCCGACGGAAGAGTTGTCGGCGGACGCCACGGCCGCGAAACAGACGACGGTGAGCGCAAGAGCGATGCGAGCGGCGAGCCGCCGCGAGGAGAGAACCATCATGAGCCTCCCAGCTATAACAGAGCGCCCCGGGCCCGTCAACGCGACGCGCCCGCGGGCGGAAAAACGAGCTTGTTGTCCGCCGTATCCGAGCCGGCGCTGAATTTCGTTCCCGGGATTATCGGCACGTTCGACGCCGCGAATGACGGACGCGCGGCTCGGCGCGGCGCACCGCCCACGGCGCCTTCACGGGAGAAGCGAGTCGAGGTCGGGAGCGAAGAAGACGAAGAGCGCGCCGGGCCGCAGCGACGAACGTGCGAAGCGCCGGTCGGGATCGAGAAGACCGCCGACCTCGAAGCGCCCTGGGCGGTCGCCGTCCCACTGGACGGTCAGCGTGGGGGCGTCGAAGCCGAGCCCTGCCCCGCGCGAATCGACAGGAAGCTGGTCGAGGGGCGCAACACGCGCCAGACGCGCGGCGAGGGCGCCGGCCGCCGCCGCGTCGAGGCGGCCGTTCGACTCGCGCCAGATATCTCCGCTGCGCTCGATGTTGAGCTCGTCGCGACCCTCGGCCGTAACGCGCACGCTCCGCGCGCCGCCGACCGCTGCCGCAAGGATTTCGCGCGCCTCGTAATCCCACGGATCGGCGGAAATAAATTCGAGCACGCGCGGCGCGACGAGAAAGACGTCGGGCTCGCCATCGAACGCCGCGTAGAGATCGCCGCCCGGCGCCGCCGCGCCGATCGCGAACCCATCGCCCTCGGGGAGATTGTCGTAGACGACGCGCACGCGCGCACGCGGCGTATCGAGCCCCGCGCTGGTGCGCGAGACCGCCGGCGCCCACGCCGCGATGCGTTCGTTGTCGAGGTTGCGCAAGAGTGCGCGCGCGCGAATCGGATCCGCGCCGGACGCGAACGGCGCGAGGAGACGCCAAGAATCGGCGTCGCGAACGAGCGTGACGGACGCCGTGTCGCGCGCGACATCGAACCGCGTCGCTTGATCCGGCGGCAGAGGCAAGAGGCGTGTCGCGCGGAGCGATTCGGCCGCCGCGTCGAGCCAGACGACTAAATCGAGATCGACGTTGACGGGGCGGGGCTGAGCCGCGGCGCGAACCGCAACCGGCGCCGCCAGCGGGCCCGACGGAAAATCGACGAGGAGCGTCTCGGCGCGCGAGGTCGCGAGCCCGCCGCGGTCGGGCGAGAGCGTGAGAATCAGCGTGCGGCGCGCCGAGCCATCTGTGAGTCGAAGCAGCGAATCCGCGCTCGCATCATCGGCGAAACGCGCCGCGCGCGCATCCGTCAACCGCTGCAAGAGCGCTGACGTGAGTTCTACCGACGCACGGCTCGCGACCGGCGAGACGATCCTCCAAAGACGCGACGCGTCGCGCGCGACGACGAGTGTGTCGGCGGGCCGCTCGACGCGAAACGCGTCGATCTCGCCGATGCGCGCGCTCACGAGGCGCCGATCGCGCAGTTCGTCGGGACGCATCTGGAACTCGCGCAGAATGCTCCCCCACACGACGGCGCATTCGCCCGTGTCGGGGTCGCGCGCGTAGAGATGATTTCCGGTCGCCGTGGTCGCGCCGAGGTCCACGCGCCGCGAGGAGCCCGCGCGGTTCGTCAGCACGCACCAGGCCCGCGCCGGCGCGAACCCGAACGCCGCGAGCGACTCGGCCGGTACAGGGAAACGGCTCTCGCGGCGTATGGCGAGAATCGCGCCGAGGAACCGCCCGACGGCCATGTGGTCGACGGGTGCGATCACGGGGCTCCGCATTTCGAACCCCTGCGCGGTGCGCTCGAGCACGACGCCGCTCGACAGCTCGACGCGCGCGACATCCGCCGACTCGAGCCGGAAGAGCGTTTCCTCGAGAACGCGCGCGGCGCCGCGTTCGGAGGCGCCCCGAATCTCCAGAAGATAGAACGCGCCCGCGACGGCGAGAAACAGCCCGAGCAAGATCGCGGATCGTCTCTCCACTCCGGTGTCCTTTCGAGGCTGCGTTCGAGATTTGCCGCCGCGCTAGCGGCGACGCATCACGAGGAACGCGCCGGCGAGCGCCACGATCGCGGGAAACCCGACGACGGGAAGCCAGAAGAGCAAGCGCCCCTGCGCGCGCGTCAACACGAGCGGCTCCGCGGGGAAATCGCGCGGCCGAATGGTGGACGGATCTTCGTCGCCCATTGCCCACGAGATCGCGTTCTGCAGGAGGTCGCCGTTGCCCGAGCGCAGGAAGTGCGCGTTGCTTGCGAAATCGGAATCGCCGAAGACGACGAGGCGCGCGCGCGTCGTCCCCGCGGGCCGCTCGCGCACGACCGCGATCGCCAGCGGCCCCGTGCGATCCGTGGCGGCGTCCTCCGAAGCCTTGCGCTCCTCGAGGAGCCGCTCGGTATCGCGCTCTCCCCAGCTTCCCGGCCCCGCCATGACGATCACCTCGCCTTGCGCACCGGGCGGCGCGTCGTTGAGCAGCGCAACCGAACGCGCGATCGGATAAAACGTCGCCAGGCCGAACTGCTTCGTGATCACACTCGCCGGATAACTCGAGACGACGGGCACGAGGTTGTCCGCGCCGAAGACCTGCGAAAGCCGATCGACGATGATGTCGTCGCCGAGGCCGATCCCTTCGTGCTCGAGCAGGTCCGCGAGTTCGGGATACGCTCCGGGGTCGACGAGCGCGACGAGACCGCCGCCCGCGCCCACGTATCTCTCGAGAACGGCGTGCTCCTCCGGGAGAAGATCTTTCGCCGGCCCCGCGAGCAGAAGCGCGGCGTGCGATTCGTGATCGATCGCGTCGCGCATCAAGAAGACCTCGCGCACGTCGACGCGCGACCGCTCGAGCGCGTCGCGGAGTTCGGAGAGGCCTTCCTTCTCCGCGTTGCCGATCGCGCGCTCGCCGTGGCCCGTGACGATTCCGAGCGTGCGCATCCCCTCGCGCGTCACGCGCAGGATCGCGCTCGTGATCTGCGCCTCGCTCGCGTTGAACAGCGCCGTCCGGCGCTCGCCGCACTGCACGACCGTCGTGCCGTACGACTTCACGCTGTACTCCTTCGCGAGCCCCGGATTGCGATCGGGATCGACGAACTGAAATCGTACGCGCTTGCCGTGCGCGGCGTACTCGTCGAGCAGATCTTTCATGGCGATGCGGCTCTCGTCGCCCTCGCGGTAGAACGCGAAGACGGCGATGTCGGCCGTGAGCGCGTCGAGCACCTTCGCCGTTTCGGGCGTGAGACGAAAGCGGCCCTCGCGCGTGAAGTCGGCTCGCAGCGGATGGCGCGCCGCGAAGAGATAGACGAAGACGAGAACGCCGAGAAGCGCGGCGAGCGACACGAGCGAGTTCGCCAGCACGCGGCGCCCGGCCATCAGAATCCCCTCGAGCGGCGCAGTTCGAGCACGCGCGTCGTCGCGAAGAGGAAGAAGACCGAGAAGCTCGCATAGAAGACGACGTGCTTCGTGTCGATCACGCCCTTGCCGAAATCGCCGAAGTGATCCATCACCGAGAGGTGCGTCAGCGCACTCGCGACGCCGGGGTTCGCGAACTGCGCGCTCCACTCGACGAGCACGAACACGATGAGGACTCCGAACGAGACGATCGCCGAGACGATTTGGTTCGGCGTCAGCGCCGAGACGAAGATCCCGAGCGAGAGAAACGCGGCGCCGAGAAGCAGGAGCCCCGCGTACGCGGTGGCGAACGGTGCGACGTCGGGCTTCGCGACGAACACCATGAGCGCCGCGTCCGCGAGCGCGCCCGCCAAGAGGATCGAAAGAAAGAGCATCGCCGCGAGAAACTTTCCGAGCACGGCCTCCCATTCGCGCACCGGATACGAGAAGAGAAGCTCGAACGTGCCGCTCTTCAGTTCCTCGGAGAAGAGCCGCATGCTGATCATCGGAAGAACGAAGAGAAGCAGGATCGCGATGTTCGAGAAGAATGGCCGCGTGACGCCCGCGAGCAGATTCAACTCCGACGCAGGAGAGCCGCCCTGGAGCGACTCGGTCGACGCGAGGCTGTAGTACCCGATGATGCTGTAGAAGAAGTAACCGGCGACAGCGAGGAACACCGTCAAGACGACGTAAGCGACGGGCGATTGAAAGTACGCGCCGAATTCGCGCCGCGCGATTGCGAAGAGGCGGCTCACGACGAGGCGGCGCTTTCGTCGACAACCAGATCGAGGAAGACTTCTTCGAGCGAGTGCTCGACGCCGCGAATCTCGAGCAGTCGTCCCCCCGCGCGCAAGACGGCCGCGGCGATCTCGGGGCGGATGTCGCGATCGGCGCCGGTCGTGATCAGGAGCCGCCCGGCGCCCGCGTCGTTCACCTCGTGAACGCCCGCGAGCGCGCGTACCGCGCCGGCGGCGGCGCTCGCACCATTCGCGTTCTCGATGACGACCTCGACGCGCCGGCCGCCCGAAAGCCGCGCCGCGAGCGCGTCGGGTGTATCGACCGCGACGACGCGTCCGCGCGCGAGGATGATCACGCGTCCGCAGATCGCGCTGACCTCCGGCAAGATGTGCGTCGAGAAGAGAATCGTCCGCTCGCCCGCGAGGCGCGATACGAGCGCACGCGTCTCCGCGATCTGCTGCGGATCGAGCCCCGCGGTCGGTTCGTCGAGAAGCAGTACGGCCGGATCGGCGAGGAGCGCTTGCGCCAGACCGACGCGTTGCCGGTAGCCGCGCGACAGGCGGCCGATCGGTTCGCGCAACACATCGGCGAGGTTCGTCTCGTCCGCGACGCGCGCGATCGCCACGCCGATACCGCGCCCGGCGAGCCCCTTCATCGACGCGGCGAACTCGAGGAAGTCCGCGACGCGCATTTCATCGTAGAGAGGAACCCGCTCGGGGAGGTAGCCGACGCGGCGGCGCGCCGCGAGGCTGTCGCGCACGGTGTCGTGGCCGTCGATCGACGCGTGCCCGGCGCTCGGCGGAATGAGCCCCGCGAGGATGCGAAGCGTCGTCGTCTTTCCCGCGCCGTTCGGCCCGAGAAACCCGAGCACCTCGCCGCGCGACGCCGAGAAACTGACATCCGCGATCGCCGTCTTCGAGCCGAACCGCTTCGATAGGCCCTCGACGACGATCATGAGGGGGCGCGTGCCCCGAACGCGTTTGTCACTCGGGGCGCCTATCTCCCGCCGGACGCCCTGTTGAGCCGCTCCTGTGCGAGCCGGGCCTCCTCGGAATTCGGAAAGCGCGCGACGAGGGACTCGAGCGTTCGCCGCGACGAATCGATCTCGTTCTCCGTCTGGAGGCAATGCGCGACCTTCAGCAGCGCGCCCGGAACTTTGTCGCCGGCGGGCCAGCGCGACTCGACGGCAAGAAACGCCGTCATCGCGAGCGACGTTTCCCCGCGCGCGAGATGACATTCGCCGATCCAGTACTGCGCGTTGTCGGCGAGATCGGACTGCGGGTACTGCGCGAGAAACTCGTTGAAGGCTTCGACGGCGAGATCGTAGTTCCCCTTCAAGAGTTCGAGGTAGGCCGCATCGTAAACCGCGCGCGAGTTTTCACCCGCGGCGGCCGCGGCGCGCGACGACGAGTCCGCGGGAAACGACGCGTCGTCGGACGTCCGGAACGAGCTGCCGCGCGAGCGCCGCTCCGACTGCGACCCGAGCTGCTGCTCGAGCGCGCTCAACTTGTCGTTCAGCGTCGCAATCTCGGAGGCGGACTCCGCGCGCATCGCGCGAATCATCGCGGTCTGCTCCGCGATCGCCGTCTCGAGCGATGCGAGCCGCTCGCGATCGGCCGCGCTCTCGGCGGCCATATCCATCACGTCGGCGCGCGTCTCCTCGGTGTAACCGGGCATGCGCACGAACTGCGCCCCCCAACATCCCGCGAGCGGAAGCGTCAAAAGCGTCATCGCGATCGCGCGAACGGGGAGGCGCGATTGTCGTGCTCGAATCATCGGCGTTCGATCCGCTCTAACGCTTCACGAACGAGGCGCGGCGGTTCCTCGCCCACGCGGATTCGTCGTGGCCGGGGTCGAGCGGGCGCTCCTTGCCGTACGAAACCATCTCGAGACGGCTCGCCGGGACGCCGTAGTTCTCGAGGAAGTCCTTCGCGGAGCGGGCGCGCTTCTCGCCGAGCGCCAAGTTGTACTCGACCGTGCCGCGCTCGTCGCAATGGCCTTCGATCATGATGCGCGTACCGGGGTTGTCCGTGAGCCACTGGCCGTGCCGCGAAAGCGTCTCGCGATCCGACGAGCGGATATCGTAGCGGTCGAAATCGAAATGGATGTCGGCGAGGTTGTACGACGACATCGGGTCCCTCGTGTCGCCGGGAACACCATTTCCGCCGTTCTCACCCGACCCGGGAGTAGCGCTTCGCTCGCCCGTCGTGTTCGTGCCGGGTTTCGCCTTGCTGCTCGATCCGCATCCCGCGCCCATCGCGAGCGCAAGCACGAGTACCGCCATCATTCCCATCCACGTCTTCATCGTCTTCATTGCGTCCACCTCCTACGGGGTTAGTTCTCCAAAATTGCCAGTTCAAGTTTTCATCGCGCGGCCAATCTGCCGCGTTTCCTCGAGTGAACTACTTCAGCCTCGGCGACCACGTTGGCGAAAATGCATCGAGCCCGCCCGAGGGCAAGACTCGCTCATCGCTTCCATCGGCGTTCATCACCACGATCGACCGCGCGCCGCCCGAGTTGCGCGTCGCGACGATCTGCCGTCCGTTCGGCGCCCACGCGGGGTCTTCGTACAGATGCCGCCCGCGCGTGATCGGCGCCGTCGTTTGATTGACCGGATCGAGCATGTAGAGATCGAATCCGGACGAGGTCCGCGAGACGTAGACGATGCTCTGCCCGTCCGGGGACCATGCCGGCGAAGCATTATAATCGCCTTCGAACGTTGCGCGCCTCTGATTTGAACCGTCGGATTCCATGATAAAAAGCTGCGGCGAGCCGGTGCGGTCGGACGTAAAAACGATCTGGCGCCCGGTCGGCGACCACGACGGCGACGTGTCGATCGCCTTGTTCACCGTCAGGCGCGTGAGCGACGTCGCGTCGCGCCGCATCGTGTAGATCTCCTGGTTGCCGTCCTTCGAGAGCGCGACCGCGAGGCGCTTGCCGTCGGCCGCCCACGCCGCCGCCGAGTTGAGCCCCTGGTGCTGCGCGACCGCGCCGCCTTCCGTCGCGTCGGGGCGAATCCAATAGACCGCCGCATTCCCGCGCTTAAACGACGTGTAGAGAATCGCGCCGCCGTCGGGCGACCAATCCGGAGAGATCGTGATCGACTTGTCGTTCGTGACGCGCGTCGTGTTCGCGCCGTCGTAGTCGGTGATGTAGAGCTCTTGCCCGTCGCGGTTGCGCCCGACGAACGCGATACGCGTCCGCGCGATCCCTTCCTCGCCGGTGAGGTGAAATATGATGTCGTCGGCGTAGCGATGCGCGGTGAGCGACGCGGTGGCGGCGTCGAATTCGTAGGAGTAGCTCGCGATTCGGCGGCTCGTGCGCGGTTCGGTGAGCGTGCCCGCGAGCTCGAATCCGCGGCGCCCGCGCGAGATCTTCGCCGAGACGATGCACTCGCCCCGAACGGGAGCGGCTTGTTCCGCAAGCGACGCGTCAGGACCTGGCGGGCGTCGAACCGTGAAGATCGCCGAGTACGCGAGGTCGCGCTCGACGATGTCGTGCAGCGCCCGCGCATGGTCGGCGATTTCGCCGATCGCCTCTTCCGCGGTGAAATCATCGAGAATGATCGTGCGCTTGCCGACCTCGGAAATGCCGATCGTAAACTCGCGCGGGCCGCTATCGGACGCGGCCGTCTGCGCGAACGCCGCCGCGGGCCAGAGGAATGCACAGAAACTCGCGAGGAGAACGGACGCGGCGCGCCACCCGGCGGCGCGAAGACTAAGGCGCGTATTCAAATTGAAAGTGAACTCCAAGGGTTCTATCCGCGAACTCATCCGGAAGCGGCGGAAGGCTCGCGCGTTCGACGGCGCGAAGCGCTGTTCGGTCGAAGAGGTCGTCACCGGATTTCGTTTCGATCGTCGGCCGCACAATGCGTCCGTCGCGTTCGATCTGGAAGTAGATGACAGTGAATCGCTCCTGTCCTGCCGCGACGCTCGCGGGAGAAGACCACTCGCGCGCGACGCTGTTTTGAATCGTGACGAGGTAATACGAGAACGTGAAGTCGTCGGAGTCGACGCCGAGCGACGCGGCACCGCCTCCCGGGAGCAGGCTCGGCGGCGCGGCCGGCGAGACGACCTTTCCCTTGAAACCGCCCGTGCGAGGATCTTCTTTCACCGAGCCTTTCGTCTGCGGCTGCGGTTTCGGCTTCTCGGCTTCCTTTTTCTTTTCCTTCTTCGGCGGCGCGGGCTTCGTTTCCGGCGCCTTCTTCGCCGTCTTCACCTGCTCTTCGCGTGGGGCGGCCTGCTTCGGGGGCGGCGCCGGCGCCGCGAGCGCGGTCTGCGGGGCCGCGTCCACGACGGTGCGCGCCACGGCGCGCGGGCCCGGAAGGTTTACCACGCGTGCCTTGATAGCGGTTCGCGGTGCCGGCGTCGGGCGCGACATCGCGATCCCGGCGAATCCGCCCGTAAGCCCGACGTGGAACACCGCCGAGATGACCATGTAGCGAACGAAACTATCGCCCAATGAGCGGCTCCATCTCGAGGGGCTCGGTGACGAGACCGACATCGGCAAGCCCCGCCTTGTTCATCGCGGCCATCAACCGGACGATGTATCCGTACGAAATGCTCGCGTCGCCGCGCAAAAACACGGGCGCGGTCGAGCCCGCCGGATGCACGAGCTTCAGATGCGACTCGAGATTCTCGAGCGTCACGACCGTTTGGTCGACGAGAAGCGAGCTGTCGCGCAGCACCGTCACCGTCAGACCCTGCTCCGCGGGGATCGGCGTCGCATCCGCCTTCGGCAGCTTGATCTCGACGCCTTCCTGCAAGAACGGCGCGGCAACCATGAAGATGACGAGAAGCACCATCATCACGTCGACGAAATTCGTGACGTTGATCTCAGAGAGAATAGGATACGCGCTTCGCTTCACCCGCGGCCTTCTCCCCGTATCGAGCCTTGTCGAGAATCAAACCCGAAAGGCTCTCAAGATCGCCTTCCATCGCGCGCAAACGCGCGAGGAAATGGTTGTACGCGACAGCCGCCGGAATCGCGGCGGCGAGCCCCGCCGCCGTTGCGATGAGCGCCTCGGCGATACCGGGCCCGACCGCGGCGATCGACGATGTCTCCTTCAGTCCGATCGAGAGGAACGAATTCATGATCCCCCAAACCGTTCCGAAGAGTCCGAGGAACGGCGAGACGTTCGCGACGGTGCCGAGGCTCAAGACGCCGCGCTCGAAGCGGTCCCGCTCCGCGGTGGCGGCGCGATCGAGCGCGCGGTGCATGCGCTCGAGGTAGTCCTCGCGACTCCCTTCGCCGCCGCTCGGGATGAACGATTCGCCCGGCAGATTCTTTCCGAACGCCTCGGCGTACGCGGCCGCAAGAAGGCTCCCCCACGGCGAGCCGCGAAGGCGTGCGTGCGCGATCCCGACATCGCCGATGCCGCCGGGCTGCGCCATGAGAAGCGTCGCCTCGCGCAGCGCTCGCCGCGCCTTGCGGAACGCGAGCATCTTTTGAAAGATGAGCGCCCAACTATAGACGGAGAGCAGGAGCGTCAAGAGCATGACACCCTTGACGACGGGGCCCGCCTGCGCGACGAGCGCGGGGATCTGTTGCTCGATCCCGCCGCCCGGGATCGACGCCGCGAGCAGGAATACAGCGTGGTCCATCACGTCCTCCGGCGGACGGGGCGCGCGCCAACCCAGACTCGCCTACTCAGAAAGGCTGTTAACTCGAAAGGGGATTTAGGTTTTACGAAATTGCGCGGCCAGTATAGGTAGGGGTCTAGAGCGCGTCAAGACAAGCCGGAGGCCGACTGCCGGAAATGGACGCGGGGTGGACGGCGCTCTCGCGCGTCCACCCCGCTCGTGTCTAACGCGACGCCGGTGTTACCAGCGCGTCGCGGGCTTGAAGCAAACCTGCTTCTTGCCCTTCATCATCTTCGTCGTACCCTTCGTCCCCTTCGTGTTCTTCGTCGTGGATGTCTTCGACGAAGCCGTCGCGGCGCGACCCGTGCTCATGCGGTACGCGTTGCGAGCGTTCGACTCATCACACCAGAACCGCCCGAAGCCAGCGATCGTGACACCGCCGCGCGCCTTCGTGTTCTTCTTGATCGCGCTGAAGCACGCGTTCACGATCTGAGTCGCGGAGTACTTGGAGCAGTTGGTCTGCCGGCAGACCTGGTTGATGAGCTGGGTCTTATTCACTGATAGAATCCCCCTTTCCGAGGAGTTCGAGCGCCACCCGTGTCGCGCCTTCTCAGCGTGAGACGCTCGAGAGAGATCGGTTCCAGAGAAGGCGCAAACGTTCACACTCTTAGAATCGGCGCGGGCGGATGAGAGCTTTACACATTTGTCGTTCGGGGCCGCTCGGGACGCGGCGCTCGCGCTGGCGGTTCTGCGCGCGCCGGCTCGCGTGCCGCATCGGAATTGCGTTCGCGTGGGGCGCCGTCGCGGGCGCACTGGGTGGCGGCGCGCCGGCGCCGGCCGCCGCGTCGAGCGCGTGGCTGCCGAACGCTCGCGAGATTCTCGCGCGCGCGAAGTGGATCCAATCGAACTCGGACGAGGCGTTTTGCCCAGCTATCGGCGTCGATGACGAACTCGATCCGTGCGGCGACGGCGGCCGCGCGGCCTACGCGTTCGATGGCCGGTCGCGCCTTCGCTCTGGAATCGTCGAGGCCGAGGCGGGTCTCTCGCGGGGCGTTGCGCTCGACGCGAGCCTCTCATACTCACAAGTCCGGTTCGACGACACGCTCACGCGCCGGCGTACACGCGGGCTCGGCGATCTCCGAATCGGCGCGCGATTCGCGCTCGCGCGCGGCGCGGCGCCGGTCGCCCCGTTCGTCGCGCTGAAGATCCCGCTCGGCGACGCACCCTCGGCGCCGCAGGCGATCCAGCTCAGCGAAATGCAGCTCGACCTCGAAGCAGGGGTGTTCGCGGGCGCGTCGCTCTGGCCTCGCCCGGCGTTTCTCGCCGCGTCGTGCGGCTATCGAGTCCGCGGGGAGAACCGCGACACGCGGCGCGATCCCGGAAACGAGATCTTCGCGTCATTCGACGCGGGGATTCGCGCGGGGCGCCTGCTCGCGAAAGGCGGCGTGAGCGGGCTCTGGGGCGGCGAGACGATCGATCGCGGTACGAACGCGACCAAGATCGTCGAAGCGGGAAAACGCGCAACGCAAATCTCAGCGGGCGCGCTCTTCGATCTCTCGGCACGCGCGGCGATCGACGCCGCGATCACCGTGCCGGTCCGCGGCCGTAACTACCCGACGGGCGTCACGTTCGTCGCGGGGCTCTCCGTCCGGCTCGGCGTCTGAGTCGCCGCGCGCGTCTCGCCGGGACGGCGCTTCCACCGCCAGTCGACACCGCGCTTCGCAAGATAGGCCTCGAGATCCTCGGGCTTCAGAAAGAGGTGTTTCTCGGGCGGCTCCTCGTTGTGGCGAACGCACTCATCGAGCGCGTAGTCGCGGCAGACCTGCGGCCGTTTTTCGTAGATGCCGCATTGCTCCTCGTTCGTCAGCGCGCGGCACGTCGTGTCGAACTGAACGAACCAGCGCGACGAGTGATCGAGATAGACGCTCACGCCATCGTGCAGGAGGAACCAAAAGAGATTGTCGTAGTCGCGCTTCGCCGTCGGCTTGTCGATCTCGAGCGCGATGTAGTGGCAGCAGTGGCTGCACCCGGTGCACGTCAGCTCGCCGGAGGGATGCGGCGCCGGCGGCGCCCCGTACGAGGGACGCCGCATCGGAACCACGCTAGGAATCGTCAGAAGTTTTTTCACGCGTTACCGGACGACAGACACCTTGCCGCGCTCCGTTCGTCCCGGCGATTCGAGGCGGTAGAGGTAGAGGCCGGCCGCGACGCGCCTCTGCGCCGCGTCACGAGCGTCCCATTGCGTTTCGTGCGCGCCGGCAGCGCGTGTGCCGTCGACAAGCGTGCGAACGCTACGGCCCGACGCGTCGAAGATCTCGAGGCGCACCGGCGCGGACCGGTCGAGCGTATAGCGGAAGCGCGTTTCGTCCGCGACGGGATTCGGAGACACCGCGAGCATCTCGACACCCGCGCCCACCGGCGAACGCTCAGACGGAAGATCGACCGCCGTGAGGCCCTGCGAGACGACGAGCGTCTGGTTCGCGGCGACGTTGTTGAAGATGTCGACTTGGCCGTCCGGCCATTCCACGCGCACCTCGTTGGCCGAGGTCAATCCCTGCAGTCCGAAATGCGCGACCGTCGGATCCTGCGAAAGGTAGTTGTTCCCCACGCGAATCTCTCGCATGAATGTCCCGCCGCCCGCTATCGCGTTGCAGTACACGCGCGCGCCGGCCGCCTCGGTGTTCGGAGCGTCGCCGATGAGCTTGACATCGAGCCAGGAAAACGCGTTGCCGCCATCGTTACGCCAGAAGGTCGGCGTCTGCCCGTTGTTCGACACGAAGATGTCGAGGTCGCCGTCACGGTCGTAGTCGAAACACGCGATCCCGCGCCCCTTCTTCGTGTCGATGAGTCCGAGCGAAAGCGCGCTCTCCGTAAACGTCCCGTTCGCGTTCGACACGTACATGCGCGACGAGTCGGCGACCCACTGCGGCCCGCCGTATCCGTTCGTGTGAAAGATGTCGAGGAATCCGTCGTTGTTGAAATCCTGGAAGCTGGCGCCCCAACCCCATCCGCCGTTCGAGACGCCGGCGCCGGCCGTGACGTTCTGAAACGTTCCGTTGCCCGTGTTGCGATAGAGGCGGTTCCCAGAAAGACCGAGGAGTCGCGACGATGATTCCGCGCGCTTGTTGCAGCACGTTCCCCACACGGAGGAGACGAACCAGTCGAGATCGCCGTCGTTGTCGTAGTCCCCGACCGTGCCGCCCATGCCGTCTTCGTCGGTGATGACCGGGGTCGTGATGTCCGTAAACGTCCCGTCGCCGTCATTCAAGAAGACCTGCGTCGTTCCGAAGTCTTCGACGAGGAGCATGTCGGGCCAGTCGTCGTTGTTGATGTCGGCCCAGTTCGGCGTGAAGCCGTACTGAACCAGTCCGCCGACGACGATCCCCGCGGCGCTATCGGCGTCGGTAAACGTGAAGTTGCCATTGTTGCGCCAGAGATTACCGGTGCCTTGCGGCGAGCCGAAGTGCGCGAGGAAAACGTCCTGGTCGCCGTCGCGGTCATAGTCGCCGAACGCGGCCGAGTAGGTGTCGCGCGTGTAGACGAGCCCGGTGCTCGCGGTCACGTTTTGAAATGTTCCGTTGGTCAAATTCTTGAAGACGGTGATCTCGGTCGTCTCGATGCCGCCGACGAAGAGATCGAGCCAGCCGTCGCCATCCATGTCGGCGAAGCAGGGTGCGTTGCTGCGCTGGCCGGTCTGCGCGACACCCGCCGCGGCGCCGACCTCCTGAAACGTTCCATTGCCCAGGTTGCGAAAGAGAAGATTCGCGCCCGTATCGCCGCGCACGACGAAGAGGTCGTCCCAGCCGTCCTTGTCGTAGTCGCCGCACGCGACGCCGCCCGCGTAAATCTTCGCCTCGGTGTTGGAGCCGCCGATGAAGCCGTGCGTATAATTGAACCCCGCGGCGGTCGTCACATCAGTGAACGTCCACGTCCCGGCGCGGCACACTCCGGGGCTCGTCGCTTCCACCGCCAACACTAGTCCCGCGATCGCCATCCCAACTCTCACTGTCGCCACCCTCCTGGCGAGCCGCCGGCCGCGATCGCGACACGTCGAACTCGTCCGTGTTGGCCTCCGCTCCGCGGACGGGGAGCCGTTGCGCGGGAGACAAGTCGCAAGAACTACTCTGGAGTTTCATGAACAACGGCGAAGCGAGACTATCACACTGCCGCGCGGCGGGACAACGAGCACTCGCGTGCGAACGGTCGCGACGCGCGGGGCTTAGATTCCCTAACATCACGTCACCTCATTTGTGATGGATACATGGGCGAGTTCGGGGAGCGCCGCCGCTGGCTCCCGAACAGCGATTGCCCACGCGCGCGGGCCCGAGTAGTCTAGACAGTATGGAACGACCGGCTCGCGGTCGTAGAGTCGGGTTCTCTCGCGAGAGAGGCCGACAGGTGGCGGACATGCCGCCACGCTCGATCGCGGGTTAACGCTCGCGGCGTCAGAGCCGCA
>JBJXGV010000042.1:0-49014 GCA_046160485.1 bacterium
GACCGGCCGGGGCGGGCCGGGCGGGCGCGCGGCGGGTGCACGCGCGCTGGGCGCGGCGCCCGGACTGCTCGCGCTTCTCTTCGCGCTCGGCGCCGCCGGGCCGCTCGCGCTCTCGGGCGCGCGCAACTTCATCGTCTCCGGCGATCGCGTGCTGATCACCCACCACGGCGGCATCAGCTTCTACATGGGCAACAACGAGACGACCGACGGGACGTACCGGCCGCCGCCGTACTTTCAAGGGACGCCCGAGGCGATCGACCAGCGCGACTCGAAGCGTTTCGCCGAAATGGACGCGGGGCGCGAACTGAAGATGTCGGAGGTCGAGGGCTACTGGTATCGGAAGGCGTTCGCGTTCGTGCGCGAGAAGCCGGGGCAGTACGCCGCGCTCGTCGCGCGGAAGTTCGCGCTCTACTGGGGGAACTACGAGATCCCGCTCAATGCGAGCTGGGATTTCTTCAAGCGCTACTCGCCGATCTTGCTCGGGGCCGCGCTGTCGTTCGGGATCATCGTGCCGCTCGCGTGCGTCGGCGCGTGGTCGGTTGTGCGCGGCGGCGGCGGCGGCGCGAGCAGCGGCGGCAACGGTGACGCGAGCGGTACAACGAGCGGTGAGCGCGCGCGGCCAGCAACGAACTCGCGGCGCGCCATCTTCCCCGCGCTCTTCATCCTCGCGAACATGGCCGCCGTCGTCGGGTTCTTCGTGTGCGACCGCTACCGCCTTCCGGCCGCGCCGTTTCTCATCGTCTTCGCGGCCGTCGGCGTCGAGCGCATCGCCGCGTTCGCGCGCGCCCGCGCCGCGCGTCCGCTCGCGATCTGCCTCGTCGTCGTCGCGGCGCTGGCCGCGCTCCTCAACGTGCGCGTCACCGGCAACCCGAGCCTTTCGTTCGCGCGCTCGCACGTCGCCGTCGGTCAGTCGGCGCTGCGCCGCGGCGACCGCCCGAGCGCCGAGCGCGCCTTCCGCGACGCGATCATCGAGAACCGCTACTACCTCGACGCCTACATGAACCTCGGCACTCTCTACCAGCAGGATGGAAAGATCGACAGCGCGATCGAAACGTACGACGCGCTCCTGGCGACGAATCCCGATTTCGCGGGCGCATACCTCAATCGCGGGGCGTGCCGCCAAGCGAAGGGCGATCTCGAGGGCGCGCTCGCCGACTACACGCGCGCCGAGGAACTCGATCCGTTCCTTCCCGCGGCGTCGAACAACGTCGGGTACGCGCTGCAGACGCTCGGGCGTTCGCCCGACGCGGCGGAGGCGGCGTACCGGCGCGCGCTCGCGAAGGATGCGACGCTCGTCGACACACGCGCCAATCTCGCGCGGCTCCTCGAAGCGACGGGGCGGCCCGACGCGGCGATCGCCGAGTACGAGGCCCTCGTCAAACTTCTCGATCGCAGTGACGGGGCGAACGGGCCCGCGATCGCGGCGATCGAGTCGCGCTTCGGCGACCTTCTCATCGCGAAGAGCCGCTTCGCGGAGGCCGAGCCGCACTACCGGCGGGCGCTCGCACTCGGCCCGCCGAATCCGGACCTCTTGATTCACTATGGGATCACCCTCTCGAACATGAATCGCGCGAACGAAGCGCTTCAGATACTGCAGCGCGCGGTGAAAGACCACCCGCTCGACGAAGAGGTGTCGTGGCGCGTCGCGAACATCTTCCTCGATTGGGGCGATGCGGCCACGGCGGCGATCGTCTTCGAGCGCGCCGCGCGCAACTTCGCCGAAAACCCGCGCTACAGCTACGGCGCGGCGGTCGCGCACACGCGCGCGAAGGACCTCGACCGCGCGCGAGCGGCGCTCGCCGAGGCGATTCGGCGCGGCGGCGAATCCATTCGCGCGGCGGCGGCGCGCGACGGGCGCCTCGCCGCGATTCGGTCGGGCGGCAAGTCGTAATTGTGCCGACCATCTCGATCATCATTCCGATGAAGAACGCCGAGGCAACGCTGACACGCTGTCTCGAATCGGTCTTCGCGTCGACGCACCCGCCGCTCGAGGTGATCGTCGTCGACGACGGCTCGACGGACCGCTCGCGCGAGATCGCCGGCGGCTTCCCGGTGCGGCTTGCACGCAACGACGCGTCGCCCGGCGTCTCGCACGCGCGCAACCTCGGCGCCCGCGAGGCGCGCGGCGAGGTCCTCTTCTTCACCGACTCCGATGTCGTGCTCGAGCCGCGCACGCTCGCGGTCGTCGCCGAACGCCTGGCGGACGGCGCGCTCGACGGCGTGGTCGGCGTGCAAACCGAGGCGCCCGCCTTCACGAACTTCTGCAGCGACTATAAGAACCTTTGGCTGCGCTACACGTACCTCAAACTCGAAGGAGATCTGTCGGTCCTTTACTCGAGCGTCGTCGCGATTCGGCGCGAAGCGTTTCTGCGCGCCGAGGGATTCGACGCGCACTACCGCCGGCCGAACATCGAAGACTCCGATCTCGGCAAGCGCCTCGCCGAGCGCGGGGCGCGGCTGCGCGTCGAGCCTGCGGCGCAAGTCGTTCACATCAAGCACTACGATCTCTGGTCGCTTCTCGTCACGGATTTCTACCGCTCGTCGGGGCTCATGCGCGTTCAGCTTCGCGATCGGTTCCGGCGGCTGGCGCGCGGCAACTACACGTCGATCCCGACGCCGTTCGTCGCGTCGGTCGTCGCGTGGTGGCTCGCGGTGCTCGCGATCGCCGCGGCGCTCGCGGGCGCCCGCTCGGGCGGCGCGGCTTTCATCACACCGGCCACTGCCGCCACGATCGCGGGCGCGCTCCTGCTCGCGATCCTGCTCCTGCTCGGCGACCTGCTTGGTTTCTTCACCCGCGCGCGCGGCCCCATCTTTGTCCTGCGCGTGCTCCTTCTCTTGCCGCTCGATTACGCGGCAATCACGCTCGGACTCGCACACGGCGCCGTCGCCTTCGTTGGTGGTCGTAAGTGGTAGGCGAATCAATTCGCTGTGGAATGTCCGAGCCCACAGTTATAATGTCGGCTTCAGATCGCCGACCCGTCATGAAGGATTCATGACGATGAGCCAGCGGAAGCGGCCTCCCCATTGAGGTTGAGGCCCGGGAGAGTGAATGGAGTACTACAGGACTAGCATTGCTGTTCGAGCACCACTCGAAACCCTCTTTAAGTTCTTCGCCGATCCGAACAACCTCGTGAAGGTCACCCCCCGAGGCGCTGGTCTAAAGGTTGAGCCGGTCGAACTGCCCCTGAAGATCGGGTCGCGCGTCAGGATTCGCTTCCGATACGGACTCATTCCGATCAATTGGGAGCTGTCGATCAAGAGCCTCAAGCAAGGGGATCGCTTCATCGACTGGCAGGAGAAGGGGCCGTTTAAGGAATGGCGGCACACGCATCTCTTCTCGCGGACCGGCAACATGACGACGGTCGTCGACATGGTCGAGTACGAGCTGCCGTACGGATTCTTCGGGCCGCTGCTCAATGCGCTCGTGATCCGGCCCGCAATCGCGAACTACTTCGGGTACCGGCAGAGGAAGCTCGTCGAGATCTTCGGCGCCGAGGGTGTCGAGGCGAAGGGCGAGGCGCGGCGCGGACGCGAGGAGCGTGGAGGTCGCGACGGGCGCGGGGAGCGCGGCGAGCGCGGGAAGCGCGGCGATCGTGATCGCGAAGGGCGGCCGGCGCGCGGCGAACGGAGCGAACGCCCCGAGCGCGGAGAGCGCGGCGCGCGCACCGAGCGCGCACCAGGCGGCGAGCGGGAGGAGCGTCCAGATCGCGAGGGGCGCGGACCGCGCGGCGAGCGGCGCGAGCGCGGGGAACGCGGCGGACGCGGGCGCGGACGCGGCGGACGTGACCGCGGCGGCGAGCGCGGAGGCCGCGAGCGCGACGATCAGGGCGGAGAACGCGAGCGCGAACGCGGGCGCAACGACGCGATCCGCGACAGCGGCGCGACGGGGACAGCCGGCGCGGCGAAAGCCCCGGGCGTACGGCGTCCGACCACAGAAGCGGGCGGCGAGTGGGTCGATGAACATCTCTCTCGCGCGGCCGGCAAGATTCTCGAACGCGAAAAGCGCGAGCGTCTGCGCGATCGCGAAGGCGCGGAGATCGACGACGGCGAAACTGTTCGTCCGCGGCGCCCCGCGACGGAAGAGTTCGCGGGCGGAGATGACGCGCGGGGTTCGGACGATCAAATCGGTGATGACGGCACGCCACGCCGGCGGCGGCGGCGCGGAGGACGCGGCCGTCGCGGGCGCACTCGCGGGGCCGAGGGGCGCGAGGGCACCCCGGACGCGCAAGCGCCGTGGGCGCCCGAAGGCGCGCGCGGCGAAAGCGGCGAACGTCCGCCACGCAGTGACCGCGCATCGTTCGCGGACGACATCGCCGACGATGACGCGGGCCGTGACGACAATGGCGACGAAGCGCTGCAGGCCGCACCGCGCCGCGAACCTCGAGACACGGACGCGGTACGCGCGCCGCGCGGCGAAGATTTCGATGCCGGCGCGGACGATGCGGTCGGCGCCGTGAGCGAGCCTACGACGCGTGAGCCGAGCGAGCGCGGCGGACGCCGCGACGACGGCCGGCGCGATCGCGAAGGCGGCCGCCGTGAGCGCGGCGGGCGCGAGCGCGGAGGACGCGACCGTGGCGATCGCGGAGGCTCGCGAGGCGGCGGCGGTTCGTTCCGGCGGCGTTCGAGCGGCGACGACGATCGCGACATCGACGGAGAGGCGCCCGAACGCGAGAAACCGCGCATCACGCCGATCTACTTTCCAGGAACATCGTTCACCGCGGATGACGAGGCGTGGTCGAGCGCGCCGCCCGCCACGCCGCCGCTTCCCGGCGATTCGCCGGAGGGAGCCGCTTCGCTAATTCTCCCCGGACCGCGCCGCCCCCGCACTTGGGGCCGCGGCCCGCAACGAGTACCCGTTCGCGCGCCCGCGCCGGCCGCACCAAAACCGGCCGAGACGAGTCGCGCGCACGAAACACCGGCATCCCCCGAGTCGATCGAGAGCAGTACCGAAAACACCTGATGCTCGCACGCGCGGGAAGATGACGGGAGCGCCCGAAGCCGCAAAAACAATGCCGACCCTCACACGCTTCCTCTCCGACGTCCTTGTTCCCAAGGGCGTTCGGAAGGATTCGTGGTGTTTTCGCCATACGCTTTACCTCGGCGAGATCGCGTTCTTCCTCGTGCTGATTCTCTTCGCGACCGGTCCGCTCCTCATGCTCCGCTACACGCCGACGCCCGACGGCGCGTACGAAAGCGTGGTCGCGATCACGCGGCGCGTTCCGTTCGGCGCGCTGCTTCGCGGCCTCCACGTCGTTTCGTCGTACGCGCTCCTCGCGGCGATGTTTCTGCACCTGCTGCGCGTCTTCTACACCGCGGCGTTCAAAGGCGGGCGGCTTCTCGGCTGGTATGCGGGGATCGGACTCCTGCTTCTCTTCGCGGGGCAGTCGTACACCGGGTATCTCCTGCGTTGGGATCAGACCGGATTCTGGGGAACGGTCGTCGGCACCAACATCGCGTCTTACGTCCCGTTCCTCGGCGTGCACATGAAGCGCCTGCTCCTCGGCGGCAACGCGATCGGCGCGCAGACGCTTCTACACTTCTATGTCGCGCATGTCGTGCTCATTCCGGGCGCGATCGCGGCGATCCTCGCGATCCATCTCTACTCGCTGCGCAAGGCGGGCATCACGGCGCCGGCGGCGGGCGGACAGCCTGAACGCGGCGCGTACTCGTCGCAAGAGATCGTCTTCAAGATGACGTCGCTGTTTCTCGCGACGCTGCTTGTGATGCTCGCGGCGAGCGTCGTCTTCCTGCCCGAGATCGAGCCGCCGCCCGATCCGGCGACGACACCGAATCCCGCGCGCGCGCCGTGGTTCGTGAGCGGCCTTCAGGAGCTCGTGCACTACTCCGCGTTTTGGGGCGGTATTGTCGCGCCCGCGTTCGGCGTGCTCTTGCTCGTCGCGCTGCCGTTTCTCGATCGATCGCCGAGCCGGCTCCTCTCGGATCGCCGCCGTGTCGTGATCGCCGGCACAATCTGCTTCGCCGCGTTTCTGATCGTGACCGCGATCGGGAATTTCTTCCGCGGGGCGGCGTGGGCGTGGAGGTGGCCGTGGGCGCAGTAGACCGCGAGCGCGATCCGGACCGGCGCCGCTTTCTCTTCGGCGCGCTCGGGGCGATCGCCGCGGGGATCTTCGCCGAAGTCGCGGGGATGGTGCTCGCGTACGTCTCGCCCGATCGCGGCGGCGCGGCGGGCGGGCGCGTCGCGTGCGGACGCGTCGACGACTATTCGCCCGGCGATGTGCGGCTCTTCCCCGAGGCGCAGCTCTACGTTGTGCGGCGCGACGACGGCTTCCTCGCGTTCTCGCAGCAGTGCACGCACCTCGGCTGCCTCGTGCCGTGGGATGCGGCGAAGGGCGAGTTTCACTGCCCGTGCCACGGCGGCGTGTTCGACGCGAACGGCGCGGTGAAGAGCGGGCCGCCGCCGCGTCCGCTCGATCTGGTCGCGCTCGAAATCGCGGACGGGGCGCTCGTCGCCGACACGAGCAAGCTGACGATGCGCAAGGGCTGGAGCGCCGATCAGGTCGTGAAGCTGTGAGCGGCGCGGCGGCGCGCGAGCACACCGCGCTCAGACTCACGACGATCGTTCTCGGCGCGGGCGTCTTTCTCTTCCTGCTTTTCTACGCGGCGAACGAGCCGCAGCGCCTTGCGCGACTCGCGGACGAAGACGACGTTGCGAAGAAGGCGCGCACCGCGGCGCTCATTCCCGTCGGCGAGCTGAACTTCATGGCGCATTGCAGCGAGTGCCACGGCTACGAGGGCGAAGGCAACCTCACGTCGCCGGCGCTGCGTTCGAAGAGCTTCCTCGACGCGGTCACCGATGTGATGCTGACCGACGTCGTCGCGGGCGGCCGGCCCGGTACGGAGATGAAGCCGTTCGCCAAGTCGAAGGGCGGTGCGCTCTCCGATGAAGAGATAGAAGGCCTCGTCGCGTTCATGCGGAGCTGGCAAGCCGACGCGCCGAGCGGCGACGAAGACCCGCGCAAACCGAAGTAGGTGACGAGCGCCATATGCGCGACGCGAACCGCGCGATGCGATGCGCGATGCGCGCAGCTCGCGGCGCGCGAAGTGCGGCGCGCGACGCGACGCGCGCGACGCGACGCGCCAAGTTCGGCGCGCTACTCTGGCGCGGCGTGGCGATCGGGCGTTGCGCTCATTCGCTGGTACACGAGCGCGCCCTCCGCGCCGATCCAGGCTTCGTGAATCATGCGAGCGGGAATGAAGCTATACGCGAACGCCTCGAGCGGTGCGGGCTTCGCCGGCGCAGCGACGTCTTGCTCGAGAGAAAGCGTGACGCTCCCCTGCACGAGCACGATGGTCTCGTCGGACGAATGCCAATGCCGCGCGATGTGAAGCCCCGCGGGGAATCGCACGAAACGTTCGACGCCTCCCGTCGCGGGATCGATGCGCAGAACCGCCTGCGTGGCGCCGGGTGGCAGCGCCGGCGCGGTGACGAACTCCAACGCCGCCGCGGAAAGCGCAAGACCAGCGACATCGTGTGCGCCCGACTCGATGACGAGCGCGCCGCCGAAGAGACGCTCGTACTGCGCGACGTTCGCGGGCGCGAGATCGGGTGCGGCCGCGTCGGATGAATCGGCGGCGTCGGCGCGCGCGGCCGGCGCGGCGGCGAGCGCGGCGAACACAAGGAGCGCGGTGACGGCCGCGGCGCGCGCGACCGGCGGAGTACTCGACGCGCTCGGCGAGTTCGGCGCGCTCGGCGCGCTCGGCGCGGCGTCGCTCGGATCCTCGACGGGGGTGTCGCGCCGGTAGCGTCGCAGCACCGGATTGCGCGCGGCGATCCACAGCGTCGCGATCACGCATCCGATCCCGCCCGTCACGACGGAGAACGGCGCACCGAACGCGTTCGCGACGAGCCCCGCCTCGAGTTCGCCGAGCTGCGGCCCGCCCATGAAGAAAATCATGTTCACGCTCGTCATGCGCCCGCGCAGGTGATCGGGCGTCGCAAGCTGACGAATCACGTTTCGCAGCACCATGCTCACCGTGTCCGCCGCGCCGACGAGGCCCAGACACGCGAACGTCAGCCAAAAGTTGCGCGAGAAACCGAACGTGATCGTCGCGAGCCCGTAGACGAGCACCGCAAGAAGCAGAACGCGTCCGCGGCGGTCGATGCGATCGATGAAGTAGACCATCGCCCCGCCGGTGACGACGGCGCCGACGGCGGGCGCCGCGTAGAGCAGCCCGTAGCCGCGCGCACCAACATCGAGAATGTCCTGCGCGAAGATCGGCAGAAGCGCGGTCGCCGACGAGAAAAACGTCGCGAAGAAATCGAGAAACATCGATGAGCGGATGAGCGGCCGCGTGAAGACGAAGCGCAGCCCCGCGAGGCCAGCACGGAAGCTGATCTCGCCGCGCTCTTCCTTCGTCGTCTCGACGTTGCGCATGAGGAGTAGCGCGACGATCACCGCGAGAAACGAGACCGCGTTGATCGCGTAGACCCACGCGACGCTGCGCGCGGCGATCAAGATCCCGCCGAGCGCCGGTCCGAGCACGCACGCGATCTGAAACATGATCGTGTTAAGGCTGATCGCGTTCGGCAGGTGCGCGCGCGGCACGAGGCTCGGAATGAGCGACTGGCGCGCGGGGCCGTCGAACGACGTCGCCGCTGAGCCGAGCGCCGTCAACAGGTAGAGCGGCCACACGACGGTGATGCCGCGAAACGCGAGAATCGCGAGCGCCGCCGCGGTGAGCGTTTGACAGGTTTGCGTGAGAAGGAGAAGACGGCGGCGATTGAGCGCGTCGGCCACGACGCCGCCCACGAGAGAGAACAGAATGATCGGCGCGACGCGCACGAGCCCAACGAGCCCGAGCGCGAGCCCCTTCTTCTCCGGCGGCACGAGAAGCGACACGTGCCACAAGACCGCCGCCGTCTGCATCATCGAGCCGGAGAACGAAACGAGAAGCCCGATCCACAGCAGACGAAAGTTTCGATGCTTCAGCGCATCGAACAACGTGGAGCGGCTAGCCTCCAGATTTCACGGTCTTGAGCATTGCGTGGAATTCCTTCTCGGCGGCGACGATCGTCTCTTTGGGGCCGACTGCCTTGAAGAACCACGGCCCGCCTTTGCCTTCGACGACCGCGCCGAGCAGGCGCCATCCCGGCTTCGGCTGCGACGCGCCGCTTCCGGGCATGCCCGAGGCGTAGGTGCCATCCGCGTCGACCGTCGTCACTTTGAAATCGCCGACCATGAATGGTTCCGCGGGTCCCTTGCTCGAAGACTGCGCGCCGCCCTCGGGTGTCATCTGGTTGATCCAGCGATCGATGTTCGACGCGACGTCGCCGCCTTGCCCGACCCCGAAGTGGAACATCACGAGTTCGCCGTCTTCGACGCCGCTCTTCGCCGCCGGCAGTTTGTATTGCGCCTTGCGCATCGACGACGTGATCGGCGTTGCCGACCACGTGCTCGGCACCGCGTAGACAAGCCCGACGGCCGACACCTTCGTGGTGGCCGTCGTCGCCGACGCAGCCGCTGACGCCGGCTTCGGCTTGGTGCTGCCCTCCGCTTTCGTGCTCTTCGCGTTCGTGTCGTACGCGCGCGCCGCCGCCGGAGCCAACGCGGCCGCGACGAGCGCCGCCACGACAACCGCGGGTGCGACGAACGAATGTGATCTCTGCGTCATATCGCTCCTCCTAAAGTTCGCTGGCGCGGCGCGAGTGCGCCGCGCGGTGTGTCACAAGACGATGGGCCGCGAGCATCCGAACAACGACGCGATTACGAATTTCGCGCCGGTCGCGGCGATCGCGGCCCAAGAAGACGACGTTGCGCCGTGTGGCTACTTCTTCTCTGCAGGAGCCTTGACCTTCGTTGCTTCGATGTTGATCGCGAGGTGCACATCGTCGCCGAGCACCGTGCCGCCTTGGTCGAGGGTCTTGTTCCAGACCACGCCGAATTCCTTGCGATCGATTTTGCCGGTGACTTCGAAGCCCGCCTTGTCGTTGCCCCACGGGTCCGCCATCAAACCGCCGAACGCGACGTTGAGATCGACCGGCTTCGTGACGCCATGCATCGTGAGGTTGCCCGTGACGACGAGATCCGTCGGCGACTTCGCGACGATCTTGGTGCTCTGGAACGTGATCTTCGGGAACTTCTCGACGTCGAAGAAGTCGGGGCCCTTCAGGTGCGCGTCGCGATCGGCGACGTCGGTGTCGATGCTCGCGGCGTCGATGTCGAACTTGACCGAGCCCTTCGAGAGATCCGCCGGGTCGAGCTTAATTTCGCCGGAGAAAACCTTGAACCCGCCGGCGACCTTCGCGACGAGGTGGCGAACTTTGAAGCCGACGTCGGAGTGTCCGGCGTCGACTTCGTAGGTATCGAGTGCCGCGCGGGCTGGGAGCGCGACGCCGAGGCTAGCGATGAGTCCGAACGCAGATAGAGCGATGCAAAGGGAACGCGACATCTTCGAGATTCCTCCTAAGGATGGGTTTGCTGCGGAACGAGGCTTCCCGGCTCGGGGGGCCGCAAGCGATGAGTGAGCTTTCCGGAACCGAGACCCGGCGAACATATGCGCTCGCTTATACTCCGTCAAGCGCGGTTCGTTCCGCGCTCCAAGGAGGGAATCATGGGAGATGACGTGAAGATTCGGTGGCAACGCGACGGAAGAACAGCGGCGCTTTCGCTCGCCGCGCCGCCGCTCAACATCCTCGACATCGCGATGCTGCGCGAGTTGTCCGCGGCGTTCGACGCGGTCGAGCACGACGCGGCGCCGCCGCACGTGATCGTGTTGCGCGGCGACGGCGCGAAGGCGTTTTCGGCCGGCGCGAGCGTTGCCGATCACACGCCGGACCGCGTCGGCGAGATGCTCGCGGCATTCCACGGCGCACTTCGCGCGATCCCGCGCATGCAGCCCGTTGTCGTCGCGGCGGTGCGCGGTCTCTGCCTCGGCGGCGGCTGGGAACTCGCAAGCGCGTGCGACCTCGTGATCGCGAGCGAGAGCGCCGTCTTCTCGCAACCGGAGATCGATCTCGCGTGTTTTCCGCCGGTCGCGTCGGCGCTTTATCCGCGAATTGCCGGGCGCCATCGCGCGGCGGAAATCGTGCTGCTCGGCGGGCGCTTTAGCGCGCACGATGCCGCGCGATTCGGCCTCGTCAACTCGGTCGTGCCCGACGCGGAACTCGATGCGGCGGTCGCGCGCGTCGTCGAGACGCTCGCGTCGAAGAGCCGCGCCGCGCTCGCGATCGCGAAGCGCTCGATCGCACTCGGCGGGGCGCACGCGCCCGACGACGCGATCGCCGCGTGCGAGCGCCTCTACCTCGACGAACTCGTGAAGACGAAAGACATGGAAGAGGGAATCCGCGCGTTCATGGAGAAGCGGCGGCCGGAGTGGACCGACCGCTAACCACACCCTGGGCAAAGCCGCTGGCAGACGCGTTCAGCAACGGGGCGGGAGGCACTAGCCCTGAAAACCTGCTTGAGTTGGTCTGGCGAACTCGCGTAAGCTCGCTCCTGCATCTGGTACGCCCCATGGCACTTCGCTTCTTGCGCGTCCGTCAGTTCTCGCCCTTCGGCGTCATCCGCGTTCGGAGTAGAACCATGCCGTCACCTTGACGGGAGGAAAGCGATGAAACGTGCGATCCCCTGGATGTGCGTGCTTTCAGTAGTTCTCGCGTCCGTTGCCGTCGCTCAGCCGGACCCGGATCCCACGGATCTAGACCTAGACGGTCTGCTCGGAATCGCCGCACCCGTCCCCGAGGCTGACGCACCTGAAGTCCTCGCGTTGCAAGGCGTCGGCAGCATGCTCATCGAGCGGGGTCATATCGAGACCTTCGATGTCAGCGGCTTCACCTCTTTTCTTGAGACTCAGGGATGGACGGTGGAAACCAACACCATCCGTCCCGTGACCGTGGATCTGCTGACGCCCTATGACATCGTAATGATCCCAGTTGGAACCACAAACATCCTGCCGTTCGTCTCGAGCGAGGTCGAGGCATTCGAGTCCTATGTTCAAGGCGGCGGCGGAGTCTGGATCTTTCACGACTCAGGCAAGCCACCTTCCGGGATCAACTCGCTTGCTAGCGCCTTTGGCATTACGTTCTACAATGACACGGTCATAGATTCCACAGACAACGAAGACAACACGAGGTTTTGGCCACGAATCTCGGAGCTAGCTGTTCATCCGGCTACAGATGGTGTCTCGTCCTTCGGTTACTACGCTGGTTGCTGTCTAAGCGTGTCGCCGCCGGCCTTCATTCTTGGGTCTGGCGACGCGGACGCCTACTCTGCCAATTGCAATACGAGTCCTACTGTCCTTGCTGCTTACGAAGCCGGTGGCCGCGTCGTCTTTTCAGGCGACAACACACCTCTCTTCCCGTCCTACTATCCGGAGCGACTCAGAGACGAAGAGGAACTGCTCCTTCAGAACATCGTGAACTGGCTACTTGGCGAAGGCCCTACGGCGACCACACCTGCTTCGTGGGGCAGAATTAAGCACTTCTATTCCGCTGAGACTGACTAGGCTCCAACACATCCTCTCGACCGGCGCACAGAAAAGCTGTCCTCCATGATCTGGATCGCGCCCGGCAGTGACTCGTGCGCCACCTGGTGCGCCAAGACATCCCACGATCGGGAGCCTTCGGAAACTCGGGGCGGTTCAGCATCGAGGACGTGGCTGCGTCCCGCGAGAGGTTCTAGTGCGTGCCGATGACGCGCGGCGGCGCGAGGCGTTCGGGCATGTCGGCGAGAACGTAGGCTAGGACCGCCATCGCGGCGACGTTGCGGTTGAGGTCGGCGCGGTCGATCTTCTCGAACGTGTCGGCGTGCGTGTGGTGCACGTCGAAGTAGCGGCTCGTGTCGTGGCGCACGCCGATTCCGGCAACGCCCTCCTTCACCATCGGCTCGACGTCGACGCCGGATCCGCCAGGCACCATGCCGGTCGCGCCGAGCGGCTCGAAGAGCGGCGCCAACTCGCGCAGGATCGCGACACCACGCACGCGCGCCGCCGCGACATCGGCCTCGGCCCTCGCGTCGCTGGCGCTGTCGCCCGTTTCGATCGCGCGCAGATCGAGGCTGAATCCCTGGACCGGCCCGTTCCCGGAATCAGATTCGATCGCGGCGACATGATTGTGCGCCACGCCCTGGTACGTGTCGCGGTAGGCGTTGCCGCCGCGCGCGCCGTTCTCTTCATTCGTGAAGAGCACGACGCGAATGGTGCGGCGCGGCGCGAGGCCGAGACGCTGAATCAGATGCGCGGCCTCCATCGCGAGGATGCATCCGACGCCGTCGTCCTGCGCGCCCTGGCCGACGTCCCACGAATCGAGGTGCCCGCTGACGACGACGATCTCATCAGGAAGCTCGCGCCCGACGACCTCGCCGATGACGTTCGCGGAGGGCGCGTCCTCGAGTTGGTGCGCGCCCATCTCGAGACGCACGCGCATCCGCTCGCCGCGGTCCGACATGCGGCGCATCATCGTCGCGTTCTCGATCGTGATGCACGCCGCGGGGATCTTCGGTTGATCCTCAGCGTACATGAGGGTGCCGGTGTGCGGCGTGTCGAAACTGATCGGTCCGACGGAGCGCACGAGCACGGCCGCGGCGCCGTACTTCGCGGCGCGCGACGCACCGCGCGTGCGGTACGGCACCGTGTTGCCGTAGCCCGCGTATGGAACATCGAAGAGAACGATCTTGCCGCGCACGCCCGCTTCGCCGAGCGAATCGAGATGCGGGAAGCTGTCGACGACAACGACGTCAGCGGTGATGCCACCGCGTGGCGTGCCGACGCTCATGCCGATGCCGAGCATCGAGAGTTCGTGCTCCGCGGGCTCCAAGACCGTCGCGCGCTCCGCGCCGCGCACCCACGCCGGCACCATCACCTTCTCCGTGTGAACGTTCGCGAGTCCGTCGGCGCGCATCGCGCCCGCGGCCCATTCAATCGCGCGATCGAGGCGCGGCGAGCCGCTCAGGCGGTGGCCGATTCGATCGCAGAGAAACGCGAGCTTGTCGTACGCGTCTGGTGAGAGCTGCGCTTCTCCGATGAGGCGCGCTGCGGCCTCGTGATAGCGTTCGGCGAGGTTCGTCGCGTCGGCGGCGTGTGATGCGCTTCCTGCGTCAGCCGCCTGCGCGTGCGCACCGCGGCTCGTGTGAAGCGTGATGGCGAACGCCGCGCACAACGCCGCGGTCGCCGCGATCACCAGTCTCATCCCGTCTCTCGTCGGCGGAGTCGCGTGCACTACTCGCCTCGAAATTCGGGGCGCGTCGATTTGCCGAGCGACGAGAGGCCCTCGAGTGCGTCGCGCGTCGAGAAGATCTCGCGCAGGTGGCGCATCTCGAGCGCGAGCGCGGCGTCCCACGCGAGCGATTCGCCTTCGTCGATGAGGCGCTCGGCCAGGCGCAGCGCGATCGGCGCCTTGCGCTTCACGCGCGACGCCAACTTCTCGAGCGCCGCGTTGCCGCCCGCATCGACGCGGCCCGCGAGAAAATCGTCGGCCGTGTGACGCAGGAAGAACGCTTCGAGCGTGCGATACGGCTCGGGAAGCGCGGCGCCGCGCGGCGCGGCGCCGCCGGCCGCCGGCTTTGGCTCGGCGCGCTTGCCGCGCTTCGCCGCGTCGGCGAGCGCCGCGGGGAGATCGCGATGCGGCACGAGCGCGTCGACGGCGCCGATCGCAAGAGCCGCGCGCGCATCGAGGATGTCGCCCGTGAAGACGAGGTAGCGCGCGAGGCCGCGGCCGATGCGCGCGCGCAGGCGCTGCGTTCCGCCGAGCCCCGGATAGATGCCGAGCCCCGTCTCCGGAAAACCGATCGAGCCGCGATCCGTGGCGACGATCGCATCGGTCGCGAGAGCCAGCTCCGAGCCGCCGCCGAGCGAAAGCCCCGCCAGGCGCGTGACCACCGGCTTCGGACAGCGCTCCATCGCGCGCAACAACGCTTGCCCGCGCGCCGTGAACGCGACGATGCGATCGAGATCGCCCTTCTGCATGTTGCGCACGAAGAATCGAATGTCGGCGCCGGCGACGAACGCCTTTCCGGTGCCGGCGAGAACGATCGCACGCACGTCCTTGCGCTCCGCCGCCTCGAGGAAGCGCTCCTCGAGCTGCGCGACGAGATCCTCGGAGAGCGCGTTGAGCGCGTCGGGGCGATTCATCGTGACGGTCGCGACGCCCTCGTCGACGTGCAGGCGTACCGTGCGAAAGACGAACGGCCCCTCGGCCTCGCGCCGGTGCGAGAGAAGCGCGGGAAGCGGCCGCTCGTAGCGCGCGGCCGTGCGCTCGGCGAGCGCAACACCATCCGCGATCCCGTAGCGATTCATCATCTCGAACGGTCCGCGCGGCCAGCGCAATCCAACGCGCGCACCGATGTCCGTCTCTTCGACGGTGGCGACGCCCACCGTGACAAGCTCCGACGCGATCGTGAAGACGACGCCGAGCAACTCCTCCGAAATGTCCTTCGCGTGATCGGCACGCGGCTCGCCGCTGAGGTCCCACGGCTTTCCGGAGCGCGCCTGCGTCTCGAGGAGTTTCGCCGGCGCGTAGAGCGCGCCCAGCTCGCGGCCGAGAGTCGACGCGGCGTGAAACGCAATCGGCACGCCCGTCACGTTCATGAGCTCGAACGGTCCCATGCCGGTGCCGAACGCGCTCTTCGCCGCGGCCTCGATCGTCGCGACGTCGCCGACCCCCATCTCGAGAAGCCGCACCGCCTCGTTGAGCCACGGCACGAAGAACCGGTTCACGACGAAGCCCGGCGCGTCGGCCGATCGAATCGCCGTCTTGCCGACCGACTCCTGAAACGCCCACGCGGCGGCGAAGACGTCGCGCGCCGTCTCGCGGCCCGCGATGACCTCGACGAGCCGGTTCTTCGCGGGATGATAGAAGTAGTGAAGGCCGATGAAACGGTCGCGATGTTTGAGCGCGCTTGCAAGCTCGGCGATCATGAACGACGACGTGTTCGTCGCGAGGATCGCATCGCGGCGGACGACTTCTTCGAGATGAACGAGGACGTCGCGCTTTACGCCGAGATCCTCGAAGACGACCTCGAGCGCGAGGTCGACATTGGCGAGCGCGCGGAAATCGGCGGTGCCGTGGATGCGGGCGCGGATTTCGCCGGCGCGATCGGGCGAGTAGATCTTGCGCTCGACGGCCTCGCGCAACGAACCGTCGATGCGCGCCACGCCGCGCTCCGCCGCGGCTTCGTCGAGATCGACGAGCACGACATCATAACCTTCGGCGGCGTACTTCTGCGCGATCCCGCTTCCCATGTTTCCGGCGCCGACGACGCCGACTTTTCGAAACTCGCGTTCCATGGTTCCCCCGATTGACCCGCGCGCGGCGGAACGAGCGTCGCGCGCACCGCGCGGAAGGCGCGCGCACGAGCGGCGAGAATAGCACTCGCGCGCGGGGCGCCTCAAGCGACGCGGCGGCAGGGGCCGCGTCCGATCGCGCGAACGCGCGCCCGCTCGCCCGCGCGTCAGCCTTCGGGCGGCGGCGCGGCGGCGTCGAGTTCGTCGAGGAGCGCGACCGCGCGCCGCAAATGCGGTATCACGATCGAGCCGCCCACGATGAGTCCGACGTTGAGGATTTCGAACAACTCGGCGTTCGTCGCGCCCAGCTCCTTGCACCGGATCACGTGGTACGCGATGCAGTCGTCGCAGCGCAAGACGAGCGACGCGGAGAGGCCGGCGAACTCCTTCGTGCGCGCGTCGAGCGCGCCGGCTTCATACGCGCGCGTGTCGAGCGCGAAGAAACGATTGATTCCGAGGTGCTTCTCCTCGAGGATGCGCGCGTTCATCTTCTCGCGAAACTCACGGAACTCGGCTACGCGATCCGGCATCGACAATCTCCTTCCGCGGCGCGCGCGCGTCACGCCAGGTTCAGGATTTCGAGCGCGTCGTGGAGCTGCCGCCACCGCTGCTCGAGTGTCCCCGTGTATCCAACCGAGAGCCGCACGAGTCCCGGCGCGATCCCGGCGCGCGCCCGCGCATCCTCCGGCATCTCGCTCGATGTCGTGCTCGCCGAGCACGACATGAGCGTCTCGAAGAACCCGAGGCTCACGGCGATGAATCCGAATCGGTCCTTGTTCTGCAGAATCTCCATGAATTCGTTCGCGCGACGCGCGTCACCCAAATCGATCGCGAGGATTCCGCCGTAGCCGAGCGACGTGTTTCCGATTCGATCGAGGACGGCGTGCGTCGGATGCGTCGCGAGCCCTGGATAGATGACCGGAACGCGCAGCTCGGCGAGCCGCTCGGCGAATGTCATCGCGCGGCGGCAATGCTCGGCCATGCGAATCCCCAAGTGCGGCAGACGCAGGCTGATGTTGAATGCGACCTTCGGATCCATCGTCGGTCCGAGCAGCATGAGCGACCCGGTGTGCGGATCCATCAAGTCCATGATGAACTGCGTGCTCCCGCAAATCGCGCCGGCGATGATATCCGACGCGCCATTCATGAACTTCGTCAGGCTGTGGACGACGACGTCCGCGCCGAGGTGAATCGGCGACACGATGAGCGGCGCGAATGTGTTGTCGACGACGAGTCGCGCGCCGCGGCCGTGCGCGATTTCGGCGAGGCGCGGGATGTCCGCGACCGCGAGAGTGGGATTCGAGATCGTCTCGCCATACAACACACGCGTTCTCTCGGTCATCGCCTTCTCGACCGCCGCGAGGTTCGTGAAGTCGACGAATGTGACATCGAGCCCCGTCTTCGCCGGCAAGTAGTCGCGCAAAAGTGCGAACGTGCCGCCGTAGACCGTATCGCTCGCGACGACATGGTCGCCGTGCGACGTGAGCTGAAGAAGCGTCGCGGCGATCGCGCTCATGCCGCTCGCGGTGCAGTACGCGGACTCGCTCCCCTCATACGCGGCGATTTGCTTGCCGAGCACGTACACCGTCGGATTGAAGTGGCGGCCGTACAGGTAGCAGCCGCCGCCGGCGTCCTCGGGTCCGCGGAGCCCCTGGAAAATCTGCGGCATCGTCTCGGCGGCGATCACGGTAAATGTGGTGCTCGCTTCGATAGAGCTGTTCACGCCGCCGTGTTCGCCGAACTCATGGCGCAGGTTCGCAAACGACTCGATTGGGTCAAAACGTTCCATACGTGACTCCTGACTCATCAGCGATGAGTGCCATTCCGGGAGGGACGGATGCAGTGTACGGCGACGCCACACCTACGCAAAGTTTGATCCTCTCGGTCCCCGCCTCAGTTTCGCGGGATGGCATGCCGCTCCACTGAACCTTCGAGAAGATCGCCGTTGATCGTGATGTAGAGATGTTCGCTCGCTACGGAAAGCGCGAAGGCGAGGCGGCGCGCGAGCCGAGAGGTGAACTCGGCCAGTAGCGCGCTGTCGAAGCTATAGAGTTCGAGTTCGGCCGCGCGGTGAATGCGCTCGCCGGACCATTCGCGAATCAGCCGCTCGGGGTCCTTGTGCGTGTAGACGGCGACGCGCGCGGCCGCCTTGCTTGCGCGGTGCAATCGCGCCGCATCCGGGGCGCCGATGTCGATCCAAACGCGCAGTGCGCCGGTGAGATCGCGAATCGCAAGCGCCGGTTCGTCCGGCTCGGCAAGCCCGTTCGAGAAACCGATGCCTTCGGTGTACTCGAGGCAGTACGCGAGAACGCGCGTAACGAGGAACTCCTCCGTCTCCGAAGCATGACGCGCGACGCGAAGCGCGAGCGTCTCGTAGACGCCGCGATCGACGTCGGAGAGTTCGATGTCGAATGTGTAGATCGTCGCGGCCGCCGCCACCGCGGCGCTACGATTTCTTGGGCGCGACGCCCTCGAAGCGCGCGGCGGCTTCGGCGCGCCGCGTCGAATCCGCCTCGGTCGCGAGGTAGCGCCGGAAGAAACTCTCCGCTTGGCGCTCGTCGCCCGTTGCGCGGAAGAGACACGCGAGGTCGGCGAAGACCTCGGGATCGCGAACACCGACGGGCGCGGCCTGCTCCAAGAGCGGCCGCGCGAGATCCCACGCTCCGGTGCGCGCGTACGCCCGGCCCAGATTCTTTGCGAGGAACGGACTCTCGGGATCGCGGCGGCGCCCCTCCTCGAGCACGGGGATCGCCTCACTCGGCCGGCCGACGCGCGTCAGCAGATGGCCGAGATTGTTGTACGCCTCCGCGTTCGCGGAATCGAGGCGCACCGCCTCGCGGTACGCGGCCTCCGCGGCATCGTTCTCGCCTTCCTCTTCGTGAATGAAACCCATGTGGAAGTGCGCGTCGGAGAGTTTCGGATCGAGCGCGATCGCGCGTTCGAGAATGGCGCGCGCTTCGTCGCGGTAGCCGCTGACCAGACGCAGCGCGCCGAGGCGCAAACTCGCGAGCCCAAAGCTCGTGTCGGCTTCGGTCGCCGCGCGGTACGACCGCTCCGCTTCGTCGAAGCGTTCAAGTTGCTCGAGCGCTTCGCCCTCTTCCAGTTTCGCGGTCGCGCGCTCGCGCGGGGTCCCAGTCACGACGGAGATCGCGGTGCTCGCGGCCTTCCGAGCCGCCTGGCCTTCGCGGCCACCGCGCACGAGCGTGTAAAGACCGGCTCCGAGAAAGGCGATCGCCAGGATCAAGACGACATTGCGTTGCATCACTCACCCTCGCGCGACACGCGCGCGGCGCGACAACCAACGCGCCGCGGAATGCCGGCTGCTATCGAACGACGACTTTCGAAACCTGCGTGTTGCCCGCGGAGTCGAAGACCTTGATGACGACCGTGTGTTCGCCTTCGTCGAGTTTGTCGGTCGTAAAGTTGAAACTCTCCGCGCGCGAATCGAAGATACCGTCTTCCGCGGCGATCGGGCGCCACGACTCGGCATCCACGACGTACTCCGCGCGTTTCAGAAAGCTGCGCGCGTCGCGCGCCGCGGCCCGTATGGCGAGCCGCCCGTCGCCGCCGCGCGAACCGCTGATGCTCGCAATCTCCGGCGCCGTGTTGTCGACGAAGAACGGTTCGGAGACGGCCTCCGCAGAATCGGCCTCGCTCTCCGCGTTGTCGGGCCGATCGGACGCGACGACGCGCGCTTCGTACTCGCCGTCGGAGAGCGCCTCGCTCTCGAACGCGAAGTACGTCTTGTCGTGATCCTTCTTGAGGAGCTTCCACCGCTTCTCGTCGAGCGCGCGATAGTAGATATCGAACACGAGCCCGTCGCCGTTCGGGTCGAGGGCATCCCAATGCATCGATCGAATGCCGCGCGACCACGGCACGCTCGCCTCGTTCCAAACCTGCGGCTGTCGCTCGTCGACCTCGAACTGCACGCGTGTTCCGTTCGGGAAGACTTGAAAAATCGGACCGGGTTGCGCGTTCGCATCGCCCTCGAACATCACCGCGCCCTGCGGGAAGACCTCGACATCGGCCACGAGCGGAGCCAGGTTCGCCTCGACGAACGAGACGCGCACCTCGAGAAGCCGCGGCGTCGCGTCGCCGCCATCGCTCGACAGCTCGGCTTCCCACTGGATGAATCGTGAACGCGCGTCGGCGATTTTCGAACCGGTGCCATCCGTCAGCGGCGCCGACCACTCGCTCCACGTTTCGTCCGGCTTGTCCGTGTTGCCGGTGCGCGTGCGCAGCGTGACCTTCGTCGACGCGGGTGTCTCCGCGAGCCACGACACGCTTCCCCACTGCGACACATTGCGCGCGTCGTAGACGATCGAGCGCGCTGTTCCCGCGCGTTCGCGCCCAGGACCGACGCGGTAGACATTGGCGAGATTCCCGGTCGCCGCGATCACACCCGAGGGCGACGCGACGAGATCGAGCACCTGCGACTCCTCGAACTTGGTCAGAAGCGTTGCGTGTCCCGCGCGCGTGACCTCGTAGAGAGCGCCCTCGTTGCCGCTTCCGGCGACGAGATTACCGTCCTCGCGAATCACCATGCCGTAGATGAACTCTTCGTGCGATTGCCAGAGCCGTTTCACGACATCGCCGGCGGTGATCGAATAGATGCTCGCGTTCTTCTTCGCGGTGCCGGCCGACGGGTCCGCCTCGCCGTCGGTTTTCTTCGCGCTCTCGGTGGAGCCGCCGTTCGCCTCGCCCGCGCGGTCCTTCGATTCGCCCGCGCCCGAGCCGGCCGCGTAGATCGTTCCGTCCGGCGCGATCGCGAGCGCACCGATCTCTTCGTGGCCCGAATCGAAGAGCACGCGGCCCTTCCCGTCCATACCGATTTGGATCACGAGCCCGCGTCCCTCCGTGCCCGCGATGAGCGCGTTGCGCCGCGCGTCGTAGAGAAGGCTCAGCACGTTCTTGTCATGCGCGTCGAAGAAAACCTCGCCGTTTCCGCTCGCATCGACTTTGTAGATGAGGCCGCGCGGCCCCGTCGCCGCATAGAGATTTCCCGAACCGTCCGTGACCATCGCCCAGATGTAATTCTCCGGCGTGTCGATGAACGTCGTTCCCGCGCCTTGGCCGGTGATCTTGTAGATCGTGCCATCCGGCGAACCGCCCGCGTAGAGCCGCCCCTTCCCGTCGGACGCGAGCGAGAGAATTTCCATCTCGATCGAATCGAACCACTCGATCGGTTCGCCGCGTTGAGGGATGCGATAGACCTTACCCTCGTCGCCGGTGCCGAGATAGATGTCCGCTCCGTCGCGCACGAGACTCCATCCGTAGAGCGCGCCGCCGCCGCCGATCGGCGTGAGCGCGGGCGAGAGCAGAACGGCGCCCGGCCTTTCGAGCGAAACCTTCTCGAGACTGCCGTCTTTGAAGTCCTCTTCGCTCGTGACGATCCAGTACGTCGTGTGCACGGCGCGCGCCTCGGGCGGCGCCGCGAGGCTGAGCGCGACGAGCGTGAGCGCGGCGACGACGATTCGCAGAGTCCCTTGCATCCGGTACCTTTCCTCGGTGTTCGTGCGTGAGCGCTGCGAGGCCGTGTCGCTCATCGCAGCTTGCTGTCCACGGTGATCGGAAGCGTGGTGCAGCCGGTGATCGCCATGTCGACGGGCGCCTCGGTCTTGAAGAGGACCGACGACGAAACGACGCCTGCGTCTTCGGTGTGACGATCGGAATCGACGACCGAAAACATCGAGCGCGGGATCGCGGGGAACTCGCGTCCTGCGATCGAGACACCGACAGACGGCTCTTCGAGCTGCGCGTAGAGGCGGTCGTTGCGGCGGCGCTCCGCGATGCGCGTGATGAACGTATCGAGGTCGCGCCACTCGTTGAGGAGCGGCGCGCGCTTCACGTCCGATGCGTCCGTGCTCCCCGCGTCGCAAACCTTGAGCGTCAACTCGCCGTCCGGCGTTCCCGTCGGAATCGTGATCGCGATTGGAACGACGCGCGTCGCGCCCTGAAACGGCTTGAGGTACGCGTGCGCCGTAATCGTTTCGCCCGGTCGCACCGGATTCTTCGAGAGGACGACACCATCGAGGCGGCCCGTGCGGCGTCCCGGCTCGAGGTCGACGGCCAGCTCCACGCTCTCGATCGCGACGCGCGCGAAACGGTTCTGCATCAGTAGTTCCGCGGGAACCGCGAGTTCCTCGAGAGCGTTGCCTGCCGAACCGAAACCCGCGAAGAGATTCTCGAGCACGAGGTCGCGCCCGCCCTCGAGATGAAACACGGCGCGCGTCGTGATCGTCTTCTCGGCGAGAAACGCATCACGCGAAACGATGCTGTTCATCGCGGTGACACGCAGTAGACCTGGCGTGAGGCGCTTGTCGCGCACGACGCGGAAATTGTATTCGCGCGAATCGCCATCCGAACGCACCGTGACGGTTACGGGAAGCGTGCTCGGCTGCGGTCCGATGTTTCCGGCAACGCCGACTCGGCGATCCTGCTTGAGCGTGCCGAGCGGCCCGAGCGGCGATCCCATCTTGAACGACGAAAGCGCGCTCGGAAGCACGCCGTGAATGAACGCGCCCGTCATCGGGAAGTCGACGTCGCCGGCTTGGAAGAACGGATGGCCGAATGCGATGAGCCGGTCGCCGTCGCGATACGTGATCGTGCCGATCGCGGTGACCGACGCGTCGCCCGAGATGAGCTGCACGCCGACCGCCGCACCGGGGACCGGTTCGTAGCCCTCGCCGGACTCCGACACGCCGCCGCCGGGCGCGGCGACGAACCCGAGCCCCTCGAGCCACGGCACGACCTCGTCGAGCGTGCGCGGATCGAATCCGGCGACGCTGACGGGCGTGAGAATCTGCGTGAGGCGGCTGTCGTGAGCGCGCGCGCCGAGCGACTGCGAGTTCGCGCGCGCGCCGGCGACCGAGGGAAACTCGAGCGCCGCGAACGCATCGCCGCCGCGATCGAGGGCGCTTGCGCCGGTCGAGCCGTCGAGATCGCCCGTCGCGTCGGGGGCGATGTCCGCCCGCGCGAACACGTCGAGCATCTCGGCGATCGGCGTAATGCCGGCGATCGGCTCCTTCGAGAACGACCACGCGAACGCGATCGCGCCGATCAGCTTCCCGTCGATGTAAACGGGGCTGCCGCTCATTCCCTGAATGATTCCGGTTTGCGCGAGCGGCCCGCCGGACGTTCTTCCGAGAATGATGTCGCCGTCGGCCGAGGCGTTCTTCATCACGCCGATAATCTCGACCTCGAACTCCTCGATCTCGGTGCCGCGAAAAACGGTTCGGCTGACGCCTTTCATTCCCGTCCGCAGCTCGTCGACGGTGAGGAATTCACCCGACGCGAGGAGCGCCTCGAGTGTCCGGTCCCCGGCGAACGCGAGTCGCGTCGCGAGCAGCACGGGAATTGCTATGGCGAACGCATACGAAATTCGTGCGAGCACGCGTTGGAGTCGGAAGCGCTGAAGTCGCAGGAGAAAGCTCCTTTTTGGGGCGAACCGGCGCAGTCTATCCGAGAGGTGGAACGAGTGTCAAACACACGAGAATTGAATCTTTTGCACCACAGGCAAGACGGCGCGCGCGCGATTGCGGCGCTGGTGATCGCGATGGCGCTCGCGGGCGCTGCCGCGACGCATGCGCGCGCGGCTGAGTGCGCGAACACCTCGGTCGGCTTGACGCCAATCACCGAACTCGGCTCCGGGTCCTACCGTGGCGTTGCGGGCGGTCTCTATCCGAACGCGTCGAATACGATCCCGTCCGAACACCTCGCCGCCGGGCTTGCCGAGGCTGGCGCCGTCGTGCCGCGGAACAGCGCGGGGCAACACGACGCCGCGAACGGCCGCATCGTCGTGCTCACGATCGGGATGTCGAACTGCAGCTACGAATCCGACGCATTCGTCGCGCTCGCCGGCGCGGATCCGCTGCGCAATCCCCGCGTCGTCGTCGTGAACGGCGCGCAGCCGAACCAATCCGCGCTCGAGATCTCCGATCCCGGCGCGCCATTCTGGAGCGTCGTCGATGCGCGCCTCGCGGCGCTCGGCCTAAGCCCGAGCCAAGTGCAGGTGATCTGGTTCAAACAGGCGAACGAGTCTCCGTCCGAACCGTTTCCTCTCTTCGCGAACATCCTCAACGATCAGTTCATCACAATCATGCGGATCATTCGTGACCGCTACACGAAGGCGCGGCTGGCATACTGCTCAAGCCGCACCTACGGCGGCTACGCAGCTATCGATCTCAACCCCGAACCGTTCGCTTACCAATCCGCGTTCGCGGTGAAATGGCTCATCAAGGATCAGATCGACGGCGATCCCGCGCTCAATTTCTCGGCCGCGAACGGAGCGGTCGAGGCGCCGTGGATCGCGTGGGGGCCGTACCTCTGGGCGGATGGGCTGACGCCGCGCGCCGACGGACTCACGTGGGAGTGCGCCGATTTTTGGGAGTCGGACGGCACGCATCCCTCCGATCTCGGAACAGCCAAGGTTGCGCAAATGCTCCTTACGTTTTTTCAGACGCATCCGACAACGGTGGGCTGGTACCTCGACGATTCTGCGACGCGAGTCTCGGGTGGAGCGTTTGGCGAATCGGATAGCGGCGCTTTGCGCGCGGGGCGTATTCGCGTTTCAGCCCCTCGACCGAACCCGTTCAATCCGCACGTCGTCATCCCGATCGAAGTTCTTCAAGAAGGCCGCGTGCGGATCGACGTTGTTTCGGCCGCGGGGCGGCGAGTCGCAACGCTCTTAGATCGCGCGTTGGCGCGCGGACCAATCACCGTCACTTGGGACGGCGTCGACGACGCGGGGCGAGCCACACCGTCGGGCACCTATCTGCTATCGGTTGAGAGCGGCGGCCGCATCGACACGGGGCCGAAGCTCACGCTCTTGCGTTAGCGCGTTCAGGCGAACGGGGGCGATTGAGTCGCACCGCGAGTCCCGATAACCTCGGCGGGCGAGAATCCAACGCTCCGGCGCTTCAACGCTCCGAGGGCGAATGAGTCTTGCGAGACTTCGTGGACTTCTTGGCGCCGCGCGTCTTCCGCGTCGCGCGATTCCGCGGCGACGCAGCAGCGGCCTCCATCACGACTCGCAACACCTCATTGACCGACTCAGCGTGCTCGGGTGCGCATCCGCCCAATTGCGTGTGCAGCGGCACGCGTAATGACGCGCGCGCGGAGTTAGTCGCTAGCGATCTTGACGCTGGTGCCGGCGGCGCGGTCTTCGAGGAGGTAGCCGTCGGCGCGGAGGGCGTCGCGGAGTTCGTCGGCGCGCTTCCAATCTTTCGCCCCGCGCGCGGCGTTGCGCTCGGCGACTCGCGCCATCACGCTTTCGGGAATCGATACCGCGCGCCCGAAGCCGCTGAAGAGACCGAGCACGCCGCCCAGCTTGCGCACCGCGGCCTCGCCGTGCGCGAGGATCGCCGACTTCTCGGCGCCTGGCTTCGCGCGCATGTCGTAGCCGTTGAGATCCTTCACGAGATCGAAGAGATGCGCGAGCGCGAGCGCCGAGTTGAAATCGTCGTCCATCGCCTCTTCGAAGAGCCGCGTGCTCTCGGCGACCGTGGCGCGCAGCTTGTCGGCGTCGGGCGAGAGCGTCGCGGGAAGCGCGGGTGCCGCGGACAACGCGCCATCAGCACCGCGCGCGCCGCCGCCTTCGACGAGCGTCATGTTGTGAAAGAAATTCCGGAAGCGATCGAGCGCGCGATCGGCCTCGGCCAATCGCTCCGGCGAAAACTCGATTGGGCTCTTGTAGTGAGTCGATAGCAAGTAAAAGCGCACCGTCTCGGCGTCGACCTCGGCGAGAATCTCGCGCGCGAGAAAGAAGTGCCCCTCCGACTTCGACATCTTGCGCGCGTTCATCGTGACGAGTCCGTTCTCGGACCAGAAATTCACGAAGCGCGCGCCGCTTGCCATCTCCGACTGCGCGACCTCGTTCTCGTGATGCGGGAAGATCAGATCGATGCCGCCGAAATGAAGATCGAGCGTGTTGCCGAGGTACTTCATCGCCATCGCGCTGCACTCGATGTGCCACCCCGGCCGCCCGGGGCCCCACGGGCTCTCCCACGCCGGCTCGCCGGGCTTTGCGCCCTTCCACAGCGTGAAGTCCATCGGGTTGCGCTTCGCCTCGCCGATCTCGATGCGTGCTCCCGCGCGCAATTCGTCCGGCGTCCGCCCCGACAACTTCCCGTATCCGTCGAACGCCTCGACGGCGAAATAGACGTCGCCGCCCGACGCGTACGCGCCGCCCTTCGCAATCAGCGTCTCGATGAGCGTGATGATCTCGGGGATGTGCTCGGTCGCCTTCGGATAGTGCTCCGACTCGCGAATCCCCATGCGCCGCGCCACGTCGAAGTACTCGTCGATGTTGCGCTCGGCGATCGTTTGGTACGTGACGCCTTCCGCGTTCGCCTTCTCGATGATCTTGTCGTCGATGTCGGTGAAGTTTTGAACGGCCGTCACCTTGAAGCCGCGGTACTCGAACCAGCGCGCGGCCATGTCGCCGGTGAGCGACGCGCGAATGTGCCCGACGTGCGGCGGCCCCTGTACCGTCATGCCGCAGACGTAGAGCCCGACGTGTCCCGCGCGAACGGGAACGAACTCCTTCTTCTTGCGATCGAGATTGTCGTGAACGCGAATCATGTGTGCGCGGGGCTCCTCTATCGACGTGCGGGCGCGGGTTTCTCGAGCGCGAGCTGCACGAGCTGTTCGACGAGCGCGTCGTAGTCGATGCCGACGGCGCGCGCGGCCATCGGCAATAGCGACAGCTCCGTCATCCCGGGAATCGTGTTCACCTCGAGACAGTACGGCGTGCCGTCGGGATGAAGGCGGAAGTCGACGCGCGCGAAGCCGCGGCAGCCGACCGCGTGAAACGCCGCGCGCCCGAGTTCGCGCACGCGCATTGCCTGCGGCTCGGGAAGATTCGCGGGCACGTCGTAGCGCGATTTTCCCTTCGTGTATTTCGCTTCGTAGTCGTAGAGCCCGGACTCCGGCACGACCTCGACGACGGGAAGCGCTTCATCGCCGAGAATGCCGACGGTGAGTTCGCGCCCCGGAATGTACTCCTCGATGAGAATGTCGCGAGAAAAGCGTGCGGCGAGCTTGATGCCCTCGTCGAGCGTCTTCGTGTCGGTCGCAATCGTGAGCCCGACCGTCGAGCCCTGGTCGTTCGGCTTGACGACGAGCGGCCAACCGACAGTCGCGGCGAATTCCCGCAGCCCGCGCGGCACGGCGCCGTCGTACTCGGCGATGAAATATCCGCGTGCCACGGGAATCCCCGCCGCCTTGAAGAGCCGCCGCGACATCTCTTTGTTCATCGCAACCGCGCTGCCGAGGATGCCGGAGCCCGTGTAGGGAACGCCCGCGAGTTCGAGCAGCGCCTGAATCGTGCCGTCTTCACCCTCGGCGCCGTGGAGCGCGATGAAGACGACGTCGACGTCGCGCGCCATGTCGCCGAGCGCGGTAATCGCGCGCGCGGTGTTCGGCGCCGCCGCAATTGGACCGCCGCTCGATCCCGCGATCGCGCTTGGCGCGGCGCTCACATCCCCGTCGCTCCCAAGCAGAAGCGGCTGTCCCGTCCCCGTGTCGAGCGCGCGCACATCGTGCCCCAGCCGCGCGAGGGCACGCACGATCCCCGTCCCCGTGCGCAGCGAAATCTCGCGCTCCGTCGAACTTCCTCCCATCAACACCAGCACCTTCATCTCATCCTCGTTGGCCGCGGCTTGCGTTTCGGCGCTCCTCGTTCGTTCGGCGCCAAAGTGAATGGCGAGATTCTACCTTTAGATATCGGCCAGTGGAAGGAATCAGAGAGGGGTTGCCGCGACGGCGGCACTATCGGCGTGGCCAGCGTGTTCGCCGGCGACCTCGTCGTCGTCGATGGCCGGGCGCGGCGAAAGCCCCGCGGCCGCGAGCGCGGCCTTGTATTCGTCGACGAGGAACGCCATCTCGTCGTCGTCGGCGTGACTCTCGTCGAGGATGACACCCCGTCCGATCGCCGCGCGCACCTTGCCCTGATCCGTAAGGCGCGCCTCGATCACTCCAACCGCGCGCCCCTTGCTCGGCGTCCCGAGCAGGATCGTCTTCCCTTCGAACGACGCCTCCTTCGGCATGTAGTCTTCGTGGGCGACGAGCACGATATCGATACCCGTCACCTGGCGCGCGATTTCCTTCGCGGCATCGATCCCGGTGTGCGCGATCAGCACGATGATGTCGGAGCGCGGGCGAAGGTTTTGCACGCTCTCGCGTGTGGCGCGCACGGGATCCTTGATGATGAGTTCGCGGTCGCCTTCGCGTTGAGGCGAGAACCTTCGAAAGTCGTCGGGCCAGAGCACGCTCGTCACACCGACGCGGACGCCGCCGAAGCGCCGCCCTAGAAAGGTCGACGCGCCGAGGTACTCGATGAGCGTGGCGTCCGCGAAGGGCTTGCCGTCGTCGGCATAGTGGAGGTTCGCGCAGAGAAATCGAACCCGCTTCCGCTCCCCGAGGTCGCGCAGATATCGCTGCCCGAGCAGGAGGTCCTTCTCGCCGATTCCGGCCGCGCGATACCCGAGACGCCTCAAGCCTTCGTAGTAGAACTCGGCGCCGATCGAGTCTGCGAGCCCGCCGGCGATGATGTTGTCGCCGCCGTCGAGAAGGATCGCCGGTGTTCGCGCATCCGCTCGCTTCGTGGCGATGTACGCTGCGCGCCGCGGCAGACCGCCCGACGGAGCGATGCGTCAGCCGCAGGGTTCGATGTAGCCGACCGCGCTGGCCGTGTAGAAGACATGAAGCAGCGAGAGGTCAGTGACCTCCGATCGCAAGCACGCACCCCCACCCAACGCCGCCAGCGCCAGCAGCGCCGACATCGCCAAACGAGCGTGCGAAGAAAACGGGAAGCCCGATCGTTTCGTCATGCGCGACACTCCGCGGGCGGCATACGCATGAGGGATGCCACGCGACCCAGGCGCGAAAAGCGCTCGAGCAGCACGCGATGGCGCGCTCGCCCCCGGCCGTTCTCCCGCCCGCGATGCGCCAGGGTGTCAGCCGCCGCCACGACGGGGGACAATCCTGTCAATCGCGTGCCGCGGTGCTACAATGCGCCTCGCGTTTCGGCCGATCACCCGTGATTCCTCTCGAAGGAGGCCCATGAGCATCGGGACAACCGCGACCACCGCGCATAGCGTCTCAGGGAAGGATTTCCTCGGCCACCCGCGCGGCCTCTTCATTCTCTTCCTCACCGAAATGTGGGAGCGGTTCTCGTACTACGGGATGCGCTCGCTTCTCGTGCTCTACATGGTCAATCATCTTTTCATTCAGCCCGACGTCGGCCAGCGCGTGCTCGGATTCGATGCGCTCAAGAGCGCGCTCGAATCGATGTTCGGCCCACTCGCAGCGCAGCCGTTGTCGTCGCAAATCTACGGGCTCTACACCGGCTTCGTTTACTTCACACCGTTCTTCGGCGGCATGCTCGCCGACCGCGTGCTCGGCCAACGCCGCACTGTGGTGCTCGGCGCGATTCTCATGGCGATCGGCCACTTCCTCATGGCGAGCGAACGGCTCTTCTTCCCCGCGCTCATCATGCTCATCCTCGGCAACGGCGCGTTCAAGCCGAACATCTCGACGCAGGTCGGGCTCCTCTACAAGCAGGGCGATCCGAGGCGCGACGGCGCCTACACGATTTTCTACATGGGCGTGAACCTCGGCGCGTTCCTCTCACCGCTCATCTGCGGCACGCTCGGGCAGAAGGTCGGCTGGCACTACGGGTTCGGCGCGGCGGGCGTCGGCATGATCGTCGGGTTGTGCCTCTATTTGTGGGGGCAAAAACACCTCGCGCCCGACGTGCGTGCGGCGCGCGCGAGCGCGGCCGCGTCCGGCGCGCCACTCGCGAAGGAGACGATGACGCGCGACGAATGGATGCGCGTTCTCGCGCTCATGGCAATCTGTTCGCTCAACATTGTTTTCTGGGCGTGCTACGAGCAGCAAGGCAACACGATGCAGCTCTGGGCGGATCAGAACACGCGCTGGACATTCCTCGGCTGGACCGTGCCGTCGACGTGGTTCCAGGCGTTCAACCCCGCGATGATTTTCATCTTCGCGCCGCTGCTCAACATCTTCTGGGCGTGGCAGTCGAAGCGCAATCGCGAGCCGTCGAGCATCATGAAGATGGCGATCGGCTGCTTCCTGCTCGGTTTCTCATTCATCATCATGATCATCGCGGCGAAAGGGATCGCCCCCGACGTGAAACGCAGCCTTCTCTGGCTCACCGGCACCACGTTCATTCTCACGCTCGGCGAGTTGTATCTCTCGCCCGTCGGGCTTTCGTTCGTCACGAAGATCGCGCCTCCGCGCATGGTCTCGATGCTCATGGGGGTCTGGTATCTCGCGAACTTCTTCGGCAACTACCTCTCCGGTTACCTCGGCTCGTACTGGGAGAAGATCGGGCGCGATCAATTCTTCCTCATGTTGACGGTGCTCGGCGTGTGTTCGGGCATCGCGATGTTTTGGATCGGCCGCCCGCTCAACAAAATCGTCGGAAGTCACGATAGAAAGGTGGCGCCAGCATGAGTGCGAACACCGCGCCGAGCGATCTCGGCAAACACTTTCTCGAAGACGCGATGCTCGAGTTTCGCAAGTCGAAGCGGCTGTCGGACTCCGCGCTCGCGCAGACGAGCGACCAGAACGTCTTCAAGTCGATCGACGCGGAGGCGAACTCGATCGCGATCGTGATGAAGCACATGTCGGGCAACATGCGCTCGCGTTGGACGAACTTTCTGACGACCGACGGCGAGAAACCCGATCGCAATCGCGACGACGAGTTCGTGATCAACGCGTGGGACACGCGCACGTCGCTCGCCGCCGCGTGGGAGAACGGGTGGAGATGCGTGCTCGAATCGGTCGGGTCGCTCTCGCCCGATGATCTGTCGCGGACGATCACGATTCGCGGCGAGCCGCACACGGTCGTGCAAGCGATCAACCGGCAGATGACGCACTACGCGTATCACACTGGGCAAATCGTGTTCCTTGCGCGCCACTTCGCCGGGGCGCAATGGAAATCGCTCAGCATCGCGCGCGGCGAATCGCGCCGGCACGAAGTCGCGAAGGACGGCTCGACGTATCTTCCGCGCAAGTAAGCGCGGAGCCCGCGAGGATCGGCGAGTGAACCGGCAGCGCGGCGGCCCCATGCCGCGAAGAGGAGCGACGATGATTCGGGGAGAACGGCGCAGAGTGCAGATGCAGGTCGGCGTGGTCGGCGCGGCGCTCGCGATTACTGTCGTGCTTGGCGCCGCGGAGTTCGCGTCCGCGCAATCGTCGCCGGCGCCGCGTTCGTGGCTCGACAAGGCAACGACGATGCGTAACGGCGCGCAAAACGCGGCATGGAATCGCGCCGGCGCGCCGGTGCCGCCGGTGCCGCGGCGTGACGGCGCCGCGAGCGCGGCGGACGCGGTGCGTTGCCGCGAGACCGCGCGCCGCCCGATGCTCGCGCCGGATCGCGCCGTCAGCGAAGCGGGTTGGACGCTCTTCGGCGCCGCGCAAGTCTACGGCCGCACGACCGTCGTCAAGGCGCGCAGCGCGGTCGACGGCATGTGCCGCCCTCTCGGTTATCAAGTCTTCGTCTTCCACGACGGGAAGTTCGCAGGGACGCTCTCGCCGATTCCGATGGACGCGCGTACCGACGGCGCGGAGACAATCGTGCGCGTCCTCTCCGAGGAGGAGATCGTCGCAGAGTTCGCGCGCTACGCGCCGGACGACGCGCTCTGCTGCCCTTCGGCGACGAGCCGCGTGACATACACCATCGAGCGCACGGGTGACGCGGCGCGCGTACTCGCAACGGAGGCCGTCACGGAACGCGCCGATGCCGCGGCCGCGTCGGGCGAAGAGACCGACTCGCCGCTACCGCCGCCCGACACGGCATGGGGGAAAATTGCCGGGACGATCGTGCTCGGCGAAGGAATCGAGGCGCCGCCGGACGCGATTCTCCGCATCACTGTCCGCAATCTCTCGCAGCCCGACAATCGCGACGCCGTTGTCGCGGAACGCGTGCTCGCGTGTTGCGACGAGGGCCGCACGCGTTTCGAACTCGAGTACGACCCGCTTCTGATCGAAGATGAGGACGAGTACGCGATTTTCGCGCGCGTCACGGTCGGCAGCGAGTTGATCCTCTCCACCGGATTTCCCGAGCGCGTCATCAGCGGAGGGCGCCCGCGCCGCGTCGATCTCGTCCTCGCGCGTGTCCCCAGGTAGCGGCGCGACGGCTCCTAGTAGCGCTCGGACACGCCGCGTATAATCCCGCCATGCAGATCGACTACCTTCCGGGGAGTTTCTGGATCCGAACGGGGCTCGACGATCTCGCCGCCGGCGCGATGACCGAAGCCGCGCTGCTCGTACTAGTCGGGGCTCCGCGGCTGCGTCGGATCGGAATCGCCGTTCCCGACATCCGAATTGACCGTGTCGAGCACCAACTCTACGCGCTGCTCGCACGTGAGGACACCGACAGCGCGCACTCTCGATACAACGCGCTCATCCGAAGTCTTGTCAGCTTCGAGAGAGCCGCTGAGTGCGGCGGCTAGTCGAAGCGGAGCGGATCGCCCAATTCATGCGGGCGCTCGGTGAAACGGCGTCGCACGAGACGCGCGTCTATTTTACCGGCGGCGTCAGCGCCGTGCTCATGGGCTGGCGGCACTCGACGATCGACCTCGACATCGAAATTGTTCCCGAACGCGATGACATTCTCCGCGCCATCCCGGCGCTGAAGGAGCAACTCGAAATCAACGTCGAGCTCGCCGCGCCGTCTCACTTCATTCCCGCACTTCCAGGGTGGGAAGATCGGAGTGTGTTCATCGGGAAGGAAGGACCCGTCGCGTTTCACCACTACGATTTCTACGCGCAAGCCCTCGCAAAGATCGAGCGCGGCCATGAACAGGACCGCGGTGATGTCGCGGCAATGCTGGCGCATCACCTCGTCGAACCCGGTCGACTCCGTACACTCTTCAACGCGATCGAGCCGGAGTTGTATCGCTATCCGGCGATCAATCCCGAGTCGCTCCGCCGCGCAGTCGATCGAGCAATCGATGGGAGCGCGTAGCTAGTCCTCGTCGAAGATGAATTCGGCGACGTTGGCGACGGCCATCGCGGCGATGCCTTCGCCGCGGCCGATCCAGCCCATGCCTTCTTGCGTCGTCGCCTTCACGGAGATCGCGGTCGCGTCGACGCCGAGCGCCGCGGCGATCGTCTCGCGCATCATGCTGAAGTAGGGCGACACGTGAGGCTCCTCGGCGATCAGCGTCGCGTCGATCTGCACCGGCATAAAACCCGCGCCTTCCAGCATGAGGCACGTCTCCTCGAGCAGCGCGAGCGACGACGCGTTGAGAAACGCCGGATCGGAATTCGGGAAGTGCTGGCCAATGTCGCCGAGCGCCGCGGCGCCGAGTAGCGCATCCATGATCGCGTGAAGCAGCACGTCGGCATCCGAGTGGCCGGCGAGCCCGCGCGACGATTCGATCAACACGCCGCCCAACACGAGCCGCCGCCCCTCGGCGAATCGATGCGCGTCGTAGCCGATGCCGAAACGCGGGCGCGAGCGCTCCTCCGGCGGTTTCCGCTTCACCGTCGTCTTTCTTGCCGCGGCCCGCGGCGTGTTCCCATCGGTCGACTTGTTCTCCTTCACCGGCCCTCCCCCTTTGCGTGACGCGCCGCGAGAATCGCCTCCGCGAGGAAGAGATCGTCTGGCGTCGTGATCTTGATGTTGTGTGTCTCCCCTTCGACGATCGCGACCACGCCGCCGTTCCGCTCGACGAGCGATGCGCAGTCGGGGGCGTCGATGTTGTCGCGCTCGGCGCGCGCGAGCGCGTCGACGAGCGTGCGCTGGCCGAACGCCTGCGGCGTTTGCACGGCCCAAAGCCGCGCGCGGTCGATCGTCTCCTCGACCGTGATCTGCGCGGCCGTCGTGCTCGCGGCGCCCGCATCGGCGGCGGCGGCCTGCGCGGGTTCCGCGACGCGCGCGCGCTTCACGGTATCCGCGACGCGCAGCGCGGGAATCGCGGCGCCGGTCGCGCCGGCCGCGGCGAGCACGCGCGCGACGAGCGCCGGCGTCGCGAGCGGCCGCACCGCGTCGTGCACGAGAATCCAATCGACGTTCGCGGGAACGGCGGCGAGGCCGAGGCGTACCGACTCGGCGCGCGTCGCGCCGCCCGCGACGACCGCGGCGACGCGATCGACGCCGAACGCCTGCGCGATCTCGCGCCGCGCGAAATCTTCACGCCCGCGCGGCACGACCAGAACGATCGACGCAATCTCCGGAGACGACTGCATCGCGAGCGCGGTGCGCGCCACGATCGGCATGCCGCCAAGCGAAAGGAACTGCTTCTCGACGGCGCCGGGAAGCCGCGTTCCGCTTCCGCCGCCAACGATGATGCACGCCGCGTGGCGTTGCCTCGCCAACGCCATCAGAACACCGAAAAGTTGATGTACTTCTTCGGATTCGCCTGAATGTCGAGGAGGAGTTGATCGAGGTCTTTGACGGTCTTCCGCAGGTCGGTGTAGAGCATCTCGTCGTTGGCGAGCTTGCCGATCGTTCCTTCGCCCGCTTCGATGCGCGCCGTGATCGCGTGGAGCGACGCCGACATCGTGCGCAGATCCGTCATCGTGCTGTCGAGCTGCGCCACGGCCGCCTCGGTGCGATCGACGGTGCGCCCGATCTTGTCGCTGTTCGCCTCGACGACGCCGCGCAACCCGCGCGCCGCCGCGCCGAAATCGACGACCGCGCTCTCGACGCCGGGCCGCGTGTTCTTCACGAGCGCGTTGAGTTCCGCCGCAAGCTCCGTGCTGTTCGTGATCGCGCGCCGCACCATCTCGCGGTTCGTCGAGTCGCCGAGCACGACCTCGAAGTCGTCGACGATGCGACCCAAATCGCTCAGCACGCCGGAGAGCTGCTCCATCGCCTCGGTGATCCCGCTCGACGTGGCGCCCTGCACGATCTCGCCGGGCTGCACCACGTCGGGCGACGAACCGAGGCTGATGCTCACGATCTTCGTCCCCATGAGCCCTTGGTCGGCGACGGTAATCTTCGCGTCGCGGCGGATCTGAGTTCCCGAGTTGATCAAGAGCGAGATGATCACGTCTTGCGCGCGGAGCGAAACCGCTTTGACGCGTCCCTGCTTCACGCCGCCGACGAGAACCGGGTCGCCGGGCGCGATGCCCGCGGCGGTCGGGAAGATCGCCTCGATCGTGTAGCCGCGATCGCGCACTTGCGCCTCGGTGAGCCACACGAGGCCGATCACAAGCCCGACAATCGCCGCGAAGATCACGATTCCGACACGGATTTCTACTGAACGATCCACTCGTACTCCTCGGGTTTTCGCCGCGCCGAACGCTCGCCCCGCGCGCCGCTATCTTTCAAGAGCCGTCAGTATATATCGCCGTCGCGGCGCCCGTCATGCGCGCATCGCACCGCGCTAGATCTCGTCGTCGCCGCCCGTCACGAAATTGCTGACGATCGGGTTGTCCGTCGCCTGCGTTTCCTCGACGCTGCCGCGGAAAATGACCTTGCCCTCGTGAAGCATCGCGATCGAGTCGGCGATCTTAAACGCGCTCTTCATGTCGTGCGTCACCGTGATCGACGTGACCTTGTATTTCTCGCGAAGCGACACGATAAGATCGTTGATCACGTCGCCTGATATCGGGTCGAGACCGGTCGTCGGCTCGTCGTAGAGCATGTACTCGGGATTCATCGCCAGCGCGCGCGCCAGGCCGACGCGCTTTCGCATCCCGCCCGAGAGCGCCGCCGGCTTGAGGTCGACGATCGTCTCGTCGAGCGCGACGTGCTCGAGCCGCTCCTTCACGATCGCGCGAGTCTCTCTCTCGGATTTCTTCGTGTGCTCGCGCAGACCGAGCGCGATGTTCTCGCCCACCGTCATGGAGTCGAAAAGCGCCGCGCCCTGGAAGAGCATCCCGAATCGCGTGCGAAGCGCGAAGAGATCTCGCCTGCGCAGCGCGGTGACCTCGAGATCGTCGACCCAGATGCGCCCCGCGTCGGGCTTGAGCAGGCCGATCAAAAGTTTGAGAAGCACGCTCTTGCCGCCGCCGCTCTTTCCGATGACGACGAGCGATTCCCCCTTCTCGATTTGGAGATCGACGCCGGTCAAGACCGGCTTGCCGCGAAATGCCTTCCGAACTCCCTCGATGCGGATCATACGAAGATGAACTGGAAGAGGATCGAGGCGATGAAGTAGTCCATGACGAGGACGAGAAGGCACGAAGAGACGACGGCCTGAGTCGTCGACTTGCCGACGCCCTCGGCGCCGCCTTCCGTGCGCAGACCGAAGAAACAACCCATGAGCGCCATGATGAAGCCGAACACCGCGGCCTTGATCAGCCCGCCGGCGACGTCTTCGATCTTGAAGAAGAGGCGCAGTCCCGACACGAACGTGTGCGTCGTCAGGTCGAGCGTGAAGTAGGCGACGACGTATGCGCCGAAGATCGCGACAATGTCGGCGAAGATCGTGAGCACGGGAAGCATGATGACCATCGCGACGACGCGCGGAAGAACGAGGAAGCGCGTCGGATCGATCGCCATCGTTTCGAGCGCGTCGAGTTGCTCGGTCACCCGCATCGTGCCGATCTCGGCGGCGGCGCTCGCACCGACTCGGCCGCCGACGACGAGTGCCGTAAGCACCGGGCCCAGCTCGATCACGACGGAGCGGCAGACGACCGTGCCGAGAAAGATGAGCGACACCCAGCCTTGAAATTGATACGCGGCCTGCACGGCGGTCACGGCGCCCGTGAACGCGGCGGTGATGAGAACAAGCGGGAGCGATTGGACGCCCATCTGCATCATCTGGACGAACGTGAGGTGCACGCTGCGCGGAAGCTGCGGCAGCGCCGCGATGAGATTGCGAAGAAGGATGCCGAGCTCGCCGAGCATTTGCAGGCCGCCGAGAGTGTCGGCGCCGATCTTCGCGAAGAATCTGCTCACGCGCGCGGTTGCCTCACGCGTCGTCCGCGCCGCCCACTCCCATCGCGACGCGGCCGCTCCAGTTCTCGAAGCGTGTGTACGGCTTCATGAACGCGAGCCTCACCGTGCCGACGGGGCCGTTACGCTGCTTGCCGATGATGATCTCAGCGACCGTGTCGTCGACGACGACCTCGGGATCATTCGACCAGCGGCGGAAAACGAAGAGCACAAGATCTGCGTCCTGCTCGATGGCGCCCGACTCGCGAAGGTCGGAGAGCTGCGGGCGCTGGTCCTTGCCGCGTTGCTCGACCGCGCGCGAAAGCTGCGAGAGCGCGATCACCGGCACGCCGATCTCCTTCGCGAGCGCCTTGAGCGAGCGCGAAATCTGCGCGATCTCCTGCTGGCGATTCTCGGGGCGTCCCGAGCCGCGCAGAAGCTGAAGGTAGTCGACGATGATGAGGCCGAGATCGACCTGATCGTGGAGGCGGCGCGCCTTCGCGCGCAACTCGAGGATCGAGAGCGCGGCGCTGTCATCGATGTAGAGCGGCGCCTCGGCGAGAACGCTCGCCGCGACGGTAAGCATCGGCCACTCGTCGTCGCGCAGGTACCCGGTGCGGAGGCGGTGCGCGTCGACACGCGCCTCGCTGCAGAGAAGGCGCTGTACGAGCTGCTCCTTCGACATCTCGAGACTGAAAACGCCGACCGGTTTGCGCTGTTCGACTGCGACGTGCTGCGCGATGTTGAGCGCGAACGATGTCTTCCCGGTCGAAGGGCGCCCGGCGACGATCACCAGATCGCCCGCCTGAAATCCGGAAGTCATCGCGTCGAGATCGACGAAGCCCGACGCCTGCCCCATCATGTGCGACTTGTCGTCGTAGAGACGCTGAATCGTCTCGAACGTGCCGCGCAAAATGTCCTTGATCGGGAGAAATCCCTGGCGAAGCCGGCTCTCGGAGATCTCGAAGATCGCCTTCTCGGCGGCGTCGAGCATTTCGCTCACGTCCTCGCGCGCCTCGTAGCCGCGCGTCGCGATCGCCGTCGCCGCGTGAATGAGGCGCCGCTGGATCGCGCGCTCGAGCACGACACGCGCGTGGCTCTCGACGTTCGCGGACGTCGCGACGCTGTCGAGAAGCGTCGAGAGGTAGTACGCGCCGCCGACGCCGTCGAGTTCGCCGCGCCGCTTGAGTTCCTCGACGACAAGCACCGCCGACGGCGATTCGTTGCGCTCGAAGAGCCCGACGATCGCTCGGAAGACACGCTTGTTCTTCTCCGCGTAGAAACACGCGTCGTTCAAAATTTCAAGAACGCGCGGCACCGCTTCCTTGTCGAGAAGCATCGCGCCGATGACGGCGACCTCGGCGTCTTCGGAGTGCGGAAGCGTTTTTTCAAGCAGCGTGAGCTTGTCCATGACGTGACCTCTAAGTGAGCTGGCCGGCGGGATTCGGTGGCGAGGCGAGGCGGTCGAGTTCGGCGCGCACACGCTTCATGTCTTCCCACGTCGGCCGTTTGTACGTCGGATACCGGAGGAGTGCGGAGGGATGATACGTCGGGATGACGGGAATCCCTTCCCAAAAATACGTGCCGCCGCGAAGCTGCGAGAGCGACGAGGCGCGGCCCGTCAGGAGTTGCGCCGCGAAACGCCCAAGCGCGACGATCAGCCGCGGCGCGATCGTGCGAATCTGTTCCGCGAGGTACGGTTTGCACGACTCGACCTCGTGCGGCTCCGGGTCGCGATTTCCGGGCGGGCGGCACTTCAGAACGTTCGCGATGTAGACCTCTTCGCGTCGAAGCTGAATCGCGGCGAGAATCTTCGTGAGGAGTTCGCCGGCCGCGCCGACGAAGGGCACGCCCTGCAAGTCTTCTTCGCGGCCTGGCGCTTCGCCGACGAGCATAAGATCGGCGGTCGCGCTGCCGGAGCCGAAAACGAATCGCGTGCGCGAATAGCCGAGCTGGCACGAGACGCAGTCTTTGATTTCGTCGTGGAATGCGGCGAGGCGGTCGGCGCTATCGACCGGGCGCGCTGGCGGTGCGACGGATTCGGCGCGCGCGACCGGCAAAACTTGCGCGGCGATGACGCGCGCCGCGTGTGTCGCGTGTGTCGCGTGTGTCGCGTCTGTCGCCTCTGTCGCATCGCTCGGCGCGGTGATCGGCGCGGCTGTCGGGAGCGCGGTCACGAACGCCGGGGTCGCGATGCCGGCCGTGCGCACCGCCGGGGCCGCGCCCTTCGCGCCAAGCGCGCCCATCGGCAGAAAAACGAAACGCTCGACCTCGGCACGCGCGCGCAGATACGACGCGCACTCCGCGAGAAGTTCGGGCGGCATCGCGAACTCACGGCCGGGCGCGCCGTCGCGCGCGCCGCTCATCGTCCGCGCTCCCGCGCCGTGCCGCGCCTCGTGCCGCTTCCACTCTTCGAGCGCTCCGCGAGCAGCGCCTCGATCTTGTCGAGGATGATGCGCGCAACCTCGGCCTTCGGAAGCGATGCGTGCTTCTCGACGCGGCCACTCGCATCGACGAGCGCGACGCGATTGTTCTCCGCCCCGGGTCCTGTCCCCGACTCGCCCGCGCCGTTGACGACGATCAGGTCGGCGCCCTTCTCGCGAAGCTTGCGCTTCCCTTCCGCGAGCGCGGCGCCCGACGTTTCGAGCGCGAACCCGACGAGCAGCGTCCCGTTGCGCTTCGCGTGCCCGAGCGACGCGAGAATGTCTTCGGTGCGCTCGAGCGATAGCGCGAACACCGCCGCGCTCTTTCCTTTCTTGATCTTCTCGGCCGACGGTTTCGCGGGGCGCCAGTCAGAAACCGCCGCGCACATCACGACGATGTCGGCGTTCTGCGCGGCGCGCTTCGTGGCGCCGGCCATCGCGGACGCTGTCGTCGCGCGCGCCACGCGCACGCCGAGCGGCGCGGGCACGTCCGTCACGCCCGCGACGATCTCGACATCGGCGCCGCGGTCGCGCGCCTCCGCCGCGATCGCGAAACCCATCCGCCCGCTCGAGTGGTTCGAGATGTAGCGCACGGGATCGATCGGCTCTTCGGTCCGGCCCGCGGTGACGAGCACGCGTTTGCCCGCGAGCGAGTTCGCGCGCGACGTGAGACGCGGCGCATCGAACGGACCGCGCGCGGGGAGTGCGGCGTTCTCGCGAGAAGCGCCCGGCGCGCCGAGCGGCATCCCCGGCCCCGGAGGCATCGACGCCGCCACCGCTTCGACCGATGCGACGATCGCCTCGACCGACGCGAGCTTCCCTTCGCCTTCATAGCCGCACGCCAGCAGGCCGACATCAGGATCGATAAATCGCACGCCGCGCGACGCGAGCGTCTCCGCGTTCGCGCGCACGGTCGGGTGGCTCAGCATGTAGGGATTCATCGCGGGCGCAACAAGCACCGGCGCGCGCGCCACGAGCAGAAGCGTCGAGAGCAAGTCATCGGCGATTCCCGCGGCCATCTTCGCCATCAGGTTGGCGGTCGCCGGCGCGACGACGACGATATCGGCGTCGGACGCGAGCTTGATGTGAATCGGTTGGCCGGCGGGCCCGAACGGCTCGCCGAGCGTGCGCTCGGGAGCATCGGGGAACAGCTCGGAGTAGACCTCGCGTCCCGTCAGTGCTCGAAACGTCTCGGCGGTGACGAGCCGCTTCGCGCTGTCGGTCATCACGACGACGACGACCGCGCCGCGTCGCCCGAGTTCGCGCACGACATCGCCCGCGCGATACGCGGCGATGCTACCCGAAACGCCGAAGAGAACGCGTTTGCCGGCAAGCGGAAGCGCCGGATCGTGCGTGGCAACGCCGTGCGGGGCGCGCTCCCGCGGCCGATCCGTCGGCCGCGCCGGCTTGCGCTTCGCCACGGCGCCCTGCTCCGGCCTAGGCCGCCGACGCCGGTCCGCGCTCGGCGCCGCGCTGGGAACTGGCCGTCTTCGATTCGCCTTCGCGCATGCTCACGCCGACGCTCACGTCCGCTTCGTCCGCGAACGGCTTCGCGGTGACTTCGCCGCGCGCGACGCGCTCGATCGCGACGCTCGCAGGCTTGCGATCGAGCGGCGCGACACGCGACGCGTTGATGCGCGCCGCTTCGCGCGCCGCAAGTACAACCATCTCGTACGGATTCTGCGTCTCTCTGAGGAACGTATCGTGTTCGTGGTTGCTCATGGTGTGCTTTTCCTCCCGCTACTCGATGTTCTGTATCTGCTCGCGGATCTTCTCGACTTCTTCCTTGAGAATGATCGCACTCTTCGCGATCTCCGCGTCGTTCGCTTTGGACCCAACCGTATTCGCCTCGCGATGCATTTCCTGAAGAAGGAAGTTCAGGCGCTTCCCCATTGCCGAACCTTCGTTGATGCATTCGAGGAACTGCGCGTTGTGCGAGCGAAAACGCACGACCTCCTCGGTGCAGTCGAGCCGGTCCGCCATCAGCGAAATCTCGACCGCGAGCCGCTCTTCCGACAGACGCGACTCGCCGTTCAAGAGTTCGTTGACGCGCTTGCGCATCTGCTCCTTCGCTTCCTTCGCGCGCAGCGGGCTTCGCTTCTCGATCTTGTCGAGTTCGCGCTCGAGAAGTCCGAGCCGCATCTTGAGGTCTTTCGCGAGCGCCTTGCCTTCGGCGCGCCTCATCTTGTTAAAATCCGCGAGCGCCTTTTTGAGCAGCTTCTCGGTGACCGGCCAGAGTTCTTCCTCTCCCCACGTCTTGCGGCGGCGCTTGACGATCTCGGGAAAACTCACGAGCGTCGCGACGTCGATTTCGCCGGCGAGATTGAAACGCTTCTTCATTTTCTTGAGGAACGCGATCGTGGCTTCGGCGGTGGCGGGATCGAAGTCGATCTGCTCGGCGCCGCCGTCGTTGCCTTCGTCGAGACTCACGGAGACCGAGACGCGGCCGCGGCTGACTTCGCCCTGCACGACCTCTTTGAGTTGCGGCTCGAGCGCGTTCAGCACGCGCGGCAGCCGCATGACGAGGTCGAAGAAGCGATTGTTGACGGCGCGAACCTCGACCTCGAGGCGTGCACCATCGACCGTGGCTTCGGCGCGGCCGTAGCCGGTCATACTCTCGATCATGAGGACCCTCCGGGAGTGAATGGAAGGCGGCCATCGTAGGCCATCGCGCAAGGAGAGTCAAACAGGCGCCCGCCGCGAACGCGGCGCGCGACGGCGCTCGCTGACAGAAGGTCCCGCACCGGCGCGCGCGGACCGACACTCTGTCGCGTCACTTCCGCATTGACGCCGCTCGATTGTCCACGCAGCATCGTGCCGAGTTCTTTTCGTTGACGAAGTTACGTTTTACGCGCGGCGTGATGGTCGCGGCCACGCGATGGCGTGAGGATTGCGGAGGAGACAGCGTCAGGCCCCTGGCCTGTCAGAGAGATTTCCGGAATCGACAAGCCTGGCCGTCGCAAACGGCCTGCAGAAGCGAGGAAGGGACGCCATGAAAATGAAGAACGCGATCGCGCTCGAACTGATTCTGGCTCTTGGATTGACGATGAACGCGGGCGTAGCGCGCGGTGCGGACGCGGCGAAACCAGCCTACATCGGCTCCGCGAAATGCAAGATGTGCCACATCAGCCAGCACAAGACGTGGACTGCGTCGAGTCACGCGACGACTTTCGCCCGGCTCAAACCGGAAGAGGCGAAGAAAGCGGAGTGCGTGAGCTGCCACGTGACCGGGTTCGTCGCGGCCACAACGACTTTCAACGAAGAAGGCGTCGGTTGCGAGTCGTGCCACGGGCCGGGCAGCATCTACGGCGCGAAGGACGTGATGAACAAGGAAAAGTTCAAGGCCGACCCGGAAGGCATGCGCAAGATCTGGAAGGCGGGCGGGCTCGTGACGCCGGTCGAAGCGACGTGCAAGGGCTGCCACAACGAGAAGAGCCCGAACTACAAGCCGTTCGACTTCGCGAAGGCAAGCGCGGCGATCAAGCATTGGAAGGACAAGGTAGCGGCACCGCCGGCTGCGAAGTAACGCGTTCGGCGCCGCACGCGCAAAGCGTTCACGGCCCCCAACGACGCCTCGTGAATGACCCACGCGGGGCGTCGTCCCGTACGCGCCGAAATTATAAGAGGCTCGTCTCGCTGAACCCTCCCTACAGCGAAATCACGGCAGCCAAGAGAGCCAAGCGGTTCCAACGATAGGAGGGTCACTGTGCGACGCCCGCGTTTCCCGAATGCGCTTCTCGCGATCCTCGCCCATGCCGCCGTGCTCGGCGCCACGAGCGCACGCTTCCCGCTCTTGCCCGCCACCGCGCACGCGGCACCCGAAACGAGCGCCGAATGCGGCGAATGCCACAAAGAGATTTATCGAACGTGGAGCGGCTCCGCGCACGCCAAATCGATGGAAGACCCGATCTTCCTCGACGCATTTCGCATGACGGAGTCGCGCGAAGGCGACGAAGTCGCGCGCGTGTGCTTGCGATGCCACGCGCCGCTTTTCGAACACAACAACGACCGCGCGCTCGCGAAAAAAGTCACGTGGGAGGGCGTCAACTGCGACGTATGCCACAGCCTCGTGTCCGTCGACATGTCTGGCTTCGGGCCGCGGCAGGTGCTCGACGTCGGCGAGGTGAAGCGCGGCCCGATTCGCGACGCCGCGTCGGGCGCGCACGAGGTCGCGTACTCCGAGCTGCACACGACGTCGCTCGTCTGCGCCGGTTGCCACGAGTTCGTCAACGCCGAGGGGACGCCCCTCATGACGACTTACACCGAGTGGCAAGAGAGCCAAGCGGCGAAGGATGGGAGGAACTGCCAGGAATGCCACATGGGCCGCACGAAGGCCGACGTGGTCGACCCGAAGATCGCGCGCGTCGCGGATTCCGAGATCAATATCCACGAGGTCCCCGGCGGGCACTCGCTCGACCAGCTCCACAAGGCGATCGGCGTTCTCATCGAGTCGCAGCACGTCGGCGATTCGCTCGGCATCATGGTGCGGCTGACGAACAAGGGCGCGGGCCACGCGGTTCCGACGGGAATGCCCGGGCGGCGCGTGATCCTGCGAGTCGGCGTGCGCGTGGGCGGCGGCGCTACGATGGACGAGTCGCGCGTGTACGAGAAGTCGTTCATCGACTCCGACGGGAGCCGCATCCGCGAGGACAGCCGCTTCTTCACGAAAGGGGTGCGGCTCGAGTCCGACACGCGCATTCAGCCCGACGAGCGGCGCGTCGAGACGTTCCGCTTCCCGGTACCGGCGCGGTCCACGGCGTACGTCACGGCATCGCTTCAATACGAACACGCACCGACAGGGGGACCTGAAGGAATGACGCGGATCACGTTCTACACGGACAAGCGGACGATCCGCCCCGCGGAGGCGGGAAGCGACGGAGTTGCTCAATAATGGACGCGACGGAGAGGCCATGCCCGCGCGGTCCGGCGCCGGTGACCCGGCGCCGATTCCTCGACACGCTTCTCGGCACGTCGGTGATGGCGCTCGTCGCGTCGGCGCTCTATCCCGTCCTCCGCTTCATCAGCCCGCCGCGCATTCCCGAAGCGACGAGCAACCGCGTCCTCGCGGGCAAAGTCTCCGAACTCGCCGCCGAAAACTGGAAGCTCTTCCCGTTCGGATCGACGCCGGGAATTCTCATTCAAGCCGCGCCGGGCGAGTACCGCGCGTTCTCCGCGACGTGCACGCACCTCGAGTGCACCGTGCAGTTCGACAAGGCGTCGAAACGGATTTGGTGCGCGTGCCACAACGGTTGGTACGACATGAGCGGACGAAACGTCGCGGGGCCTCCGCCGCATCCGCTCACCCCGTACACGGTGCAGGTCGTCGGCGAGGATCTCTTTGTCACGCGAACCTGACGCGGCGCGACCGCCCCGGAGAACGCGATCGGCGCCAGCGGCGATCGCGGACTGGGTCGACGAGCGCGTCGGCCTCGAAGCGCTACGCCACGTCGCGCAGGAGAAAACCGTTCCGATCCACCGGCACTCCGCTTGGTATTACTTCGGCGGAATGTCGCTCTTCTTCTTCCTCGTACAGGTGGCGACGGGGATTTTGCTCATGCTCTACTACCGGCCGTCGTCGCAGGAGGCGTACGAGTCGATTCAGTTCCTGATGACGCAGGTGCCGTTCGGCTGGCTCATCCGATCCATTCACTCCTGGTCGGCGAATCTCATGGTGGGCACCGCGTTCATCCACCTCTTCTCCGTCTTCTTCATGAAAGCGTACCGGCGGCCGCGTGAGCTGACGTGGATGAGCGGCTTCGTGTTGCTCGTGCTATCGCTCGGCTTCGGCTTCTCCGGATACCTGCTTCCGTGGAACAAGCTCGCGTATTTCGCGACGCGCGTCGGCACCGACATCGCGGGCTCGATGCCAGTGATCGGAACGTTCCTGGTGCGCTTCCTGCGCGGAGGCGATCACGTGACGGGCGGCACGCTCTCGCGATTCTACGGATGGCACGTCGCGATTCTTCCCGCGATCACGACCGCGCTGCTTGGACTTCATCTCCTGCTCGTGCAGCGGCACGGCATGAGCGTGCCGCCGGGAGTGCAGCGCGAGTTCGATGCGTCGGGCGTGCGCGGCAACGGACGCGGAATGCCGTTCGTCCCCGACTTTCTGCTGCGCGACCTCTTCGGCTGGACGCTCGCGCTCGCAGTGCTCGCCGCGCTGGCCGCGCTCTTTCCGTGGGAACTCGGCGAGAAGGCCGACCCCTTCGCCGCCGCGCCCGCGGATATCAAACCCGAGTGGTTCTTCATGTTCATGTTCCAAACGCTCAAGTATGTGCCGGGTGGCGAAATTCTCGGGATCGAGAACGAGGCGTTCGCAATCATCGCGTTCGGATTGGCGGGGCTCTTCGCGTTTCTCGCGCCGTTCCTCGATCGCGCGCGCGCGGATGCCGGCGGTGGCGCGGGCCAAGCCGCGAGCGACAAGGCGAGCCGCGTGCTGAACATCGCGGGCGCGGTCGCGATCGCGTTCATCGTCGTGATGACGGCGATCGGCTACAAGAGCTGGGTTCCCGTCGCGGCGATCGTGGTCGTCGTCGGCGGGCCGTGGCTCGCGGGACGCGCGATGGCGCGGCGGAAGGAGGGCGGGCGATGAACGCGCGCGCGATCGTCTTCCTCATAGCGTTCGAGCTCGCGTTCGCGCTCGTGATCGCGTTGGCGTTCGCGGGACCGGTCGCGGCGCAGGAAGAGAGCGCGGAGCACGCGGGCGCGGCGTCGAGCTGCGTCACGTGCCACCTTCTCGACGACGCGGAGCTGGGAGAACCCGCGCGCCTCTGGACGAACGATGTCCACGCAGAAGCGGGGCTCGGGTGCCACTCGTGCCACGGGGGAGATCCCACGATCGAAGAGAAAGAGGACGCGATGTCGCCCGCGAAAGGGTATGCGCCGGCGCCGGACCGCCTTCACATCGCGGATTTCTGTGCGCGCTGCCACGCCGACGCCGATTTCATGAAGCGCTACAACCCGCAAGCACGCATCGACCAGCTCGCGGAATACCGCACGAGCGTTCACGGGAAGAAAAACGCCGAGGGCGATTCGATTCCCGCAACGTGCACCGACTGCCACTCGGCGCACGGAATTCGTCCGGTCTCGTCGCCCGAGTCGCCGGTGTATGCGGCGAACGTGCCGAAGACGTGCGCGCGTTGCCATGCGGACGCAGCGCTCATGGCCGCGTACGAAATCCCGACCGACCAATTCGCGAACTACTCGAAGAGCGTGCACGCGGCGGCGCTCCTTGAGCGCGGCGATGTCGCGGCGCCCGCGTGCAACGATTGCCACGGCAATCACGGCGCGACGCCGCCGGGAGTGCAATCGGTGGCGAACGTCTGCGGCCAGTGCCATGGACGCGAGGCGATGCTCTTCAACGCATCGTTTAAGAAGACGCTTTTCGAGGAGAGCGACGTCGGCGAGTGTACCGTCTGCCACGACCATCACCTGATTCATCATCCAACGCCGGAGCTGTTTCACGGCAAATCGGCGCCGAGCGTGTCGCAGGGGCGCGTCGTCGAGAGCGCGCCATTCGCGGCGGACCTCGGCGCCATCGCTGCGGGCGCGAGCGCACAAGCGTCGTGGCGCGTCGTCGTCAAGCCGCACATCGCCTCGGAGGATGCGCGACTCGCGCACGCCGTCGAGATCGCGGCGGACGGCGATGTGCCGATCGTGATCGACGCGACCGTGCGCCCCGGCGCGGATTTCGCGTCCGGTGAGAGCGCGCGGCGCGGCGCGGCGGGCGCGATTACCGCCGCGCTCGCGATCACGCCGCTCTCGGGCACTCCGGTCGAGGCGGGCGACGCGATCCTCTTCGAGTTGACGGTTTCTGCAACCGCCGCGGTGAGCGCGGTCTGGGTACGCGACGGCGTGAGCGAGGGCGTCACGCCGGTCGCGGGATCGGCCTGCCTCAACTGCCACACGGAGGGCGATTCGTGCGACGTCGCGTCCGAACAGATGTACGCCGCCCTAACGTCGCTCGATCGTGAAGTGCGCGAGTCCGCCGCGCTGCTTCACAAGGCGGAGGTCGCCGGCATGGAGGTGAGCGAGCCGCTTTTCGAACTGAAGAGCAAGGGCGTCTCGGCAGCGGTCGAGGCGCGCGCGCTCATCCACGCGTTCGACCCCGACCGGTTGGTGAAGCGGACCGACGAGGGGAAGACGGTCGCCGCGGGGGCGCTCGCCGCCGCGCGCGGCGCGCTCGCGGAGCTTCAGAACCGCCGCAAGGGGCTGGCCGTGTCGCTCGTCCTCGTCGCGTGCGTCCTCGTGCTGCTGAGCGCGAAGATCCGTCAGGTCGACCGCGCGCGGCGCGATGCGGCGGGGGACGGCGCGCACTAGCCCCAAAAGACGCGCGATGAGCGACGACGCGATCGCCGCTCATTCCGCCCGCTCCGCGCGGTCGTTCGCAAGCGTTCGTTCGCGTCCACGCGTCCGTTCGTGAATTGACCGCGCGCGGCGGCGCTTCTACCATGCGGTCGCCCTATGAACTCCGCGTTCCTCACACTCTTGTTGCGCGAGATCGAAGCCGATCTCGTCGGGCTTCGCGTCGCGACGATCGCGGCGCCGGAACCCGATGTGATCGTCGTCACGTTCGCGCGCGCCGAGCGCGCGCTCGTGCTCGACGCGGGAATCGACGCGCCGCGCGTTGGATGGGAAGCGATGCGCGTGCCGCCCCGCGCGACGCGCTTCGCGGCGACCGCCGTCGCGCGCCTCGCGGGGGCGTCCGTGATGCGCATCGCGCAGCCGTTCGGCGACCGCTGGGCGCAGTTCGAGTTCGACAACGGCCTGCGGCTCGTGTGGGAGAACTTCGGTAGGCGCGCGAACATCATGCTGCTCGACGGCGGCGTGATCGCCGCGTGCGTGCGCGAGTATCCGCCGGCGGCCGACATCACGCGCGCGATTCGCATAGGCGATGTCTACCCGCCTCCGCCCGACGGCCCGTTGCGCGATGACGTGGCACGCCCGAGCGCCGACGGGTTCGCGTCGTTCGCGGAGGCGGGAAAGGCGTGGGGTGCCGCCACGCGCTCGCGCGCCGAGCGGCTGCGCATACTCGTGGTGCTTCGCGCGCACTGGCGCGAGCGCGATCGCGCGGCCCGCCGCGCGCTCACCGCCGTCGATCGCGATCTCGCGTGGGCGAGCCGCTACGGCGAGTATCGGCGCTCGGCGGAAGCGCTCGTCGCGAGCTTCCGCATGATCGAACGCGGCGCGAGCGAGGCGCGCGTTCCAGACCCGGCGGACGCGGAGACCATGCTCGTCATCCCGCTCGACCCCGCGAAGAGTGCGCGCGAAAACTCCGATCGCTACTTCCGCGACGCGAAGCGCGCCGAGCGCGGCCATGCGGCGCTCGAGGTACGGCGCGCGATGCTCGCGGCCAACGCCGAGCGCGCCGCGGCGGAACTCGCGCGCTGGGATGGCGCCGCGGGGGACGCGTTTCTCGACGGCGACGACGCGGACGGTGCGAAGCACGCTGCGCTGCGCGCGGCCGCGATCGCGGCGGGGCTCGTCGAG
>JBJXGV010000043.1:0-4554 GCA_046160485.1 bacterium
CTCATCGTCTGGCTCGGGAAGTGATTGACTACCAAGCCGCGCGTCCACACCGCCCCCCCCATGATCGCGGTCGCCGCGAGCAGGGCCAGGAAGGGCCAGCGCGCCCACAGCCGCTCGCTCGCCGGCAGCGTGCGCCGCGCCGCCGCCGCGCCGCACGAACAGAATCGCGGCGAGCGCAAGCGGCGCGAAGAGCAGGAACTCCGGCCGCACGAGCGCGCCCGCCCCGAGCGCGAGCCCGCCGAGCGCCGCCGAGGGAGCGCTCCCGCGCTCGACCGCGCCGTCGAGCGCGAGCACCGTCGCGAGCGCGAGCGTGATCGCCAGCGTCGTATTGAGAAGCTGAAGTTCGTAGAAAAGAAACGGCCCGTAGAACAATGAGAGCGCGAACGCGATGATCGCAGCCGTCCGGCCCGCGACCCGGTTCGCCAGCGTGAAGATCAGCACGCCGTTCAGCACCCCGAGCGCCGCCTGCAGGTACTTGATCGCGTCGCCCGGCCCGGCGATTCGGTAAACCAGGCCAAGCAGATACGGGTAGAGGGGGGGCATGTGGAACGCCTCGGTCCCGACCCAATCGCCGCCGGCCAGCCGCTCCGCCCACTTATGATAGGAGAGCGCGTCGAGGAAGCGCAGATCCCACAACGGCGTGCCGCGCGCCTGCGAGATCAAAATGATCCGCACAAGCGCGCCCACGACAAGGAGTCCGGAGAGAATCAGGAGGCGTTCACGGCGGTTTTCGCGGAGTTGAGGTTCCAAGGCTGGTGCGCGGCATCCTATCACTGTGCGAAAACGGGGACAAGCCAAGAGGCGCGACGGTTCTAAGCGATAGTTTCAAAACGCCCGCGCGATTCTCCTCGTTCGAGGACAAAAGTCTAAAAAAAGCCTTTGCTGCGAATTTAGCGCGTGATATTGTCGTAGCGCGTAGTCCATAAAATCGGTCTTAACGTTTCCGACTTCTTCATAATCCACGTACTTCGCACCTGCATCAGAGGAGGGCTCCGGATGAAGGCGAAAGGGATACTGGCGCTGGCACTTGTTCTTATTTCGTGCGCACCCGCGTTCGCGGTTCAGCGTTTGCCGCTGATCGAAGACTTCACGAACGACAACTGCCCCCCCTGCGACGTCATTGAAGACACGCTGAATACCATCTTCCAGGAGCTCCGTGCCAACAACAAAGCCGCCCCGTTCCGGCCGCACGTGAACTGGCCGAGCGCGTGCGATCCGATGTACCTCGCAGACGTTACTGACATGGAAACGCGAATCGACTACTACAGCATCAACTCCGTCCCCACGTTTCAGATTGACGGTACGGAGCGCGTCGTCGGCTATACGAACCCTGTGACGACCTGGTACAACCAGATGCGCACGCGTTTCGAAGATGCGTACAACACGCCCGCGGCCGTCAGCGTCACGTTCCAGGACGTTTATCGGAACGACAACACCGTGTTCTGCAATTTCACGGTGAGCTATGACGAGGCCGTCGAGAACGTCGGCACGTCACAGCAGGTTTACATGGTCGTCGTCGAGACGAACCACAATTATCTGGCGGGTAGGGAATGGTATCCGTTCCGTGGGTTCACGGAAGAAGACGGACCCAACGGCATCACCATCAACCTCGCGAATATCGGCGACTCGCAAAGCTTCCAGCGGACGTTCCGCTTCGATGATCCGGATCTCGGCTCATGCCCGCAGAGTCCTGGGAGCGAAGAGAATCCCAACAAGCTGAATGTCGTCGTTTGGGTTCAGAGGAATGCGACATTGTGGTCGCAGCGCGCGGTTCTCAACTCGGGCTGGGCGCCGGTCGTCACCGTCACGACGGATGTCGCTGGTCCCTCTCCCGCCGGTCGCTTCGAGCTTTCGCAGAACGTGCCGAACCCGTTCAGCACGCCGACGTCGATCCGCTACTCGCTCGACAAGACGAGCCCCGTGAAGCTTTCGGTGTTCGATCCGAGCGGTCGTCTCGTGCGCGAACTCGTTAACGGGGCGCAGCCGGAAGGTGCGCACGAAGCGGTGTGGAACGGCCTCGATCGCAACGGCCAACCCGTCAGCAGCGGTATCTACTACTACCGTCTCGAGGGCGCGACGCAGTCGCAGACCCGGAAGATGACGTTCATTCGGTAGTTCGGATCGCAGTGTTATCCCCGGGGGGCGCGTGCCCCCCGGGGCCCCTCCTCGCACCGCCCCTCGAACGGTCGATCGTCGAATGTTCGCAACCCAGACAAATAGGAAGGTCATGACGAATTCACGGATCGGTAGGGCGAAGAGTGCGATGGAATCGGCTCGGTCGCGCACGGCCGCGGTACTTGTGTGCGCGTACGTCGTGGCGCTCGGTCTCGGATGCGGCGGCGACTCGGGCACGGGCCCCGACGACAACAACAATTTTCCGCCGCCCGCGCGAGTCGTCGTGATCGAACACTACACGAACGCGAATTGCATCCCGTGCCGACCGGTCGAAGAGAACCTCGCGACCGCGTTCGGCGTACTCGGCACGACACGCGTTGTTTCGTTCGGCACGCACACCGACTTCCCCGGCATCGATCCGTTTTTCAGCACGCGCGATTCCGCGCAGTTTCGCGAGCGCTACGAATCGCGTTCCGTGCTCGCGGTTCCGCAGGTCAACGTCGATGGCGTGAAGGTGACGTCGCCGTCGGACTTCGATGCGCTTCTCGCACGCATTCTCGAGGCGGCGGCGGTGGCGCCGCAGTACGACGTCATCGTCACGACCGCGACCGTCGCCGACTCGTTCATCGTCTCCGGCTCGGTGACGCATCGCGTCGGCGCGCCGCTCGATGGTGTGCTCACCGTCGCCGTCGTCGAGAGCGGCATTACCTACCGCGCGCTCGACGGCGTGAATCTCGCCTACAGCGACGTGACGCGAACCTTCCCGACGGGCGCGCTCGGCGTGGCGCTCACGATCACGAGCGGCGGCTCGGTGAACTTCCGGTACGCCGTGCCGATCGGCATGAGCTGGAACGTCGGCAACCTCGACGCGGTGGCGTGCGTGCAGTCGAGCGCGACGCGCGTCGTTTACGGAACGGGGAGCACGCTCTGATCGTCGCGCGCGCACTCGTCGCCGCATGCGCGCTGACCATCTTTGCGTCTATTGCGGCGCCTGCGCTCGCAGTCGACTTCGACTATCGCCCGGGTGACCTGGTCCGCGCCGGCACGCTCGGCACACTCTTCAAGGTCAAGACGTACCTCACGAACAACGAACCGACCGCGCAGACGTTTCGCGTTACGAAGGTCGACCGCGTCCCTGTCGGTTGGACGGCCTCGATCTGCATCGGGGAGTTTTGCTACCGGTCCACCGTGAATGACGTCGAGGAGACGGTCGAACCCGGCGCGACCGATACCGTGGCCTCGTGGATCCAGACGTTTACGAACGAGGGAAGCGGCGGCGCCGTGCTGACGGTCGCGCCGGTCGATGCGCCCGAGGAAGCGGTGAGTTACACGCTGACGGCGGTGACGAGTGGCGTCGACGTCCTCATCGTCGATGACGATGGCGGCGCGGCGTACGACAGCGTCTGCGCGAACGCGCTGCCGGCGGGAAAGGTCGCGGGCGCGTGGTCGCGCGCCGACGCGGTTCCCGACGCCGAGGACCTCGCGAAGTTCGAGCGCGTGATCTGGCTCACCGGCGAAGCGTCGCCGAGCCTCGATGGGGCCGACCGCGCGGCGATCACCGGCTACCTCGCGGGCGGCGGCGAGATGCTTCTCTCGGGGCAGAACATCGCGCGGTCGCTCTGCGACCCGACGAGTGCCGAGTACTCGGAAGATGCGTGTGCGTGGCTGGCATCGAACTTCTACGTGGCGTTCCGCGCCGACAACGCGGGCGCGACCGATTTGAGCGGCGTAGCGGGCGAACCGATCGGCGACGCGCTCGCGTTTTCCATCGCGGGCGGCGCTGGCAATCAGTCGAGCCCCGACGGCGTCGGCGCCACGGGGGGCGGCGTCGCAGTGCTCGCGTACGACGCGACGACTCACGCCGCCGGCGTGCGCAACCCCGCGAATTGCCCGACGACGGTCTTCCTCGCGTTCGGCGTCGAAGGCGTCGCCGCGGATGTCGCGCGCGCCGACCTCATCGCCCGCGTCCTCGGCTACTTCGACACCGCTTCGCCGAATCCCGACTCGTGCATCATCATCCAGCCACCTCCGCCCGGTCCTTTCGCGATGCTCGCTCCCAACCGTCCGAATCCCTTTCATCCTTCCACGCAGTTCGCGATTCGCCTCGCCGAGCCGGACCGCGCCACGCTCGAGGTCTTCGACGCGGCCGGCCGTCTCGTGCGCACGGTGATCGACGAAACGCGCCCCGCCGGCGAGTCGTTCGCCGCGTGGGACGGCAAGGATGACGACGGCGAGCAGCTCCCGGGCGGCGTTTATTTCGCGCGGCTCTCGGCGAACGCGCGCGCCGAAACGCAGCGCGTCGTCCTGATTCGCTAGTACCATCACATCCAGTTGGTCGCGTTACCGGAAGAGTGCGTTGGTCGGAGGGGAGTGTCTCCGGTCGAGGGCAGGTCCAGAGCGTGCCCGCACGGGGCTGTCATGCGCGCGTTTTTCGGGAGG
>JBJXGV010000044.1:0-20849 GCA_046160485.1 bacterium
CTCCCGAGTGTACGTGGGGTTGCAATATCGCATTCCAACACCGACCGTAGGTGCGACAGAGGCGAGGTCATCGCAGTTTCACGAGGCGCTGTGTCTCGGCGAAGCGATCGGAGCGAACGCGCACGAAATAGACGCCGGAGCCGGCGGCGTCGGCGCGCCAAACGAGATTCTGCGGGAGGCTGTTCAACGCGCCGGAGAACGGGCGCGCGACGAGCCGCCCCGCGGCGTCGTACACGGCGATCTCGGCGCGCGCATCGTCCTTCGCGCCGTCCGCGCTCGCCAGCGAGAATCGCAACTCGCTCGTGAACGGATTCGGGTACGCGCGGAACGCAAGCTGCGGATTCGGCGCCGCACCATCGCCGACGCCCGTCTGAAACTCCGGCGCGCCTGGCGCGAGCGCGACCGCGAAGACTTGGTTCGTCGTGCCGACCCACCAATCGGACCACGCGCTCCCGTCCGCGCTTTCGTAGACCTCGCCCTCGCGGCTCATCGCCTTGAACTTGCCGCCCACGTACGCAAGGTCGCGCATGCCGACCTGCGAGATCGTCCCGATCGCGCTCCACGTCGCGCCGGCGTTCGAGGAACGCAGGATCTCGCCGGCGTCGGTCAGCGCGTAGAGCGTCGATGAGACCCAGAGGAGATCGACGACCGGAGTGAAGCTCGTCGTTCCGATCGTCGTCCACGCGGTTCCGCTCGGCAGGCGTGCGATGTCGCCGGACGCGGTCGCGATGAAGAGCGTGTCGCTCGCGCCGGTCTTGCCGCCGACGGCGATCGCGGCGCAGTCGGACGCGCCGGCGTTGGACTCGCGCGACCAGCTTGCGCCATCGTCGCTCGAGCGGTGGACGTCGCCGCTGCGCGTGAGCGCGAGGAGCGCGCCGCTCCGCGCGATCGCGAGCGAAACGCAGTCGGACGCCGTCACCGCGCCGACCGCAGCCCAACTCGCGCCGCCGTTCGGCGAGCGGTACACCGTTCCCGTTTCTCCAAGCGCGAAGAGTGTGCCGCTCGCAAGTCCTGGCGAGAGCGCGACCACCTCGGGCTCCGGGATGTTTCCGCGCACAACCCAGGTGACTCCGTCGTTCGCCGACTCGAACACGACGCCGCTGCCAACGACGGCGTAGAGCGCGGCGTGACTCGAGAGCGGGACGAGGAGCGCGAACGCTGCCAGTGTTGCGACGAGCGCGTGCTTCGAACCCGATGTCGTTGGTGCTCGGTGCGCGCCTCGGCTGCTCCCTGCGGTACCCATTTCTTCCACTCCTTGTTGTGCGCCTGGCCTCGAACTCCGGGGGAGTTTCCCCGCGGCTCTCCGAGCGCATCCTGTGTTCGCCCGTCACAGAACTACGTCCCGAATTCGCGCGGTAGGGATCACGCGATTTCGGCGTGGTTTCAGCCTGGAGTGATGATGCGGTCTGGAGTGATGATGCGGTGCGGCGCGGAACCTACCGTTGCGCGAGCTTCTCAATGGCGGCGCGGGCACGCGCCGCGAATACCGCGTCAGCTTGGCCCCACGCTTCGTAGATGGGGTATGCCGCTTCGAGAATCGGGAGTGCTTCGCTTGCGCGGTCTTGCGCGAAGAGCGCGAGCCCGAGACTGCATTCTAGCTCGGCGACCTGCGGTGCGTCGGCGGCCTGGTAATCACGCCGGATGTCGTGCGCGTCTCGTAGAAGGGTCTCGGCTTCGCGCGCGGCGCTGGCCCGTTCGCCACCTGCCGCCGTGTCCAGCGCGCCTTCCGCGAGAATGGCTCCGAGGACGCCCTTCGCAGACGCGAGATGATCGCGCACGCGCTTCGGATCAGAGTCGAGCTTCGCGAGCGCGTCCCGGAGCATCGTGATCGCCTCGGAGCGTCGTCCGGCCCGCGCGAGGCTTCTCGCGAGCTGCGCGCGAATCCCAGCGCCCGCCGACGGCGAGGTGCTCGCCCGCTCCATCATCTGCGCGGCGCGTTCGAGCATCGGAATCGCCTCGTCGTGTCCCCGAGCGAGGGCGACGCAGACCCCGACATTGCGTAGCGCGTTGGCGACGTGCCAGTGCTCCGCGCCGTAGGCATCTTCAAAGATCGACACCGACTGTCGGAACGCATCCTCGGCCTCGTCGTACCGCCCGAGGTTCACCAGGCAGATGCCGATGTTTTCAAGAGCGCTTCCGACACTCGGAGCCTTCGGGCCGAGCACGCGACGCGCCGACGGGAGGACTTCGCGACACATCGCCTCACTCGCGCTCCACTCGCCGAGCCCGCCGAGCGTAGCCGCGAGATTGAGTCGGACGGTGATGACGTACGGGTGATCGGCCGGAAGCCGCTTCTCGAGGACGGTCAACGCCTCCTCGTAGAGCGGTCTTGCATCGGCCCAAGCCTTCGCGCCAACGTAGTCACTGGCGAGCCCGTTTAGTGCGGAAGCGACCCCCACCTCCGCTCCATCGTGCTGCGCGTCCCCCACTCGCCGAAACGCGCCCAGTGCTTCCTCGTAGAGCCGCTTCCGCTCTTGGCGGTCACTCGTCGCGCCCGCGAGATCGATCCTCGCCGTCGCCACGTCGACCTCTCCGACGCCGGCGGTGCGGCTCAACCGCGCGAGCGACTCGCGCAGAAGCGGTTCCGCGCTCTCTCGCCCGCTTGTCTGCGCGACAACCCGCGCGAGCTGGTGGAGGGTCTTCGCCTGCGCCGGCCCGTCGGGCCCCTCGATCGCGCGCTCGATCGGGAGTGCCTTGTCGAGGAGTGCGCGCGCGCGATCGTAGCGGCCGCGCTGCATGTAGATCTCCGCGAAGACGTGCCAGAGTCGCGCCTGAAGCGTGTGCTGTCCCGCGAGCGCGTCCACTTTTTCTTCGCCGATTGCGATCAGCGTCGCGACGGTCGTCGTGTCGCCGCCGGGGACGACGAGGGGGTTGGCGCGCTCGAAGAGATCGACGAGGAGTTGCGTCGTTTGCTCGGCGGTCGCTCGCTGCGCTCGGGCTTCATCGCGCTCGCGCTCGGCGGCGCGCCTCTCGGCGCGAATACGGCCCGACTGGACGAGAGTGACGATGGTGGCGCCGATGAGAACGAGCGCGAACGCCGATCCGACCGCGACGCCGAGCGTGTTCCGCTTCACGAAGCGCTTCGCGCGATACGAAATGCTGTCCGGCTGCGCGGTGACCGGAAGCCCCTTGAGGTATCGGCGTAGATCGTCCGCGAGCGCCTCGGCCGACGTATACCGCCGCGACGGCTCTCGCTGGAGCGCCTTCATCACGATCGTGTCGAGATCGCCGCGAAGCTGCGTGCGCCACGCGAACGCGGCGGTGGCCGCGTGCGGCGCTCCGGCCGCGCCGGCCGGCGATTCACGCGGCGTGGGCGCCGGCGCCTCGCTCGGCCGCCGCGGCGTCTCCTCCGTAATGACGCGAGTGAACTCTTCCGGCGTTCGCGTGCGAAATCGATACGGGCGAACGCCTGTAAGAAGCTCGTAGAGGAGAACTCCCAGAGAGAAGACGTCGGAGGCGGTCGTGACGGCCTCGCCGCGGACCTGCTCCGGGCTCGCGTACTCGGGCGTGAGCGCGCGCGCGTGCGGGTGCGTCAGCGTCGCGAGCGCGTGATCCTGACGCTCCATATCGAGGATCTTCGCGAGGCCGAAGTCGAGGAGCTTCACCCGGCCGTCGCGCGAGACGAGGATGTTGCTCGGCTTCAGATCGCGATGGACCACGAGGTTCTGGTGCGCGTGATGCACCGCGGAGCATACGGTGGTGAAGAGATCGATTCGCTGCCGCAGCCCGAGGCCGCGCTCGTCGCAGTGCGCCCCGATCGGCTGTCCGTCGACGTACTCCATCACGAAGTAGGGGCGGCCGTCGTCCACGACCCCGCCGTCGAGCAGACGCGCGATGTTCGGGTGATCGAGTGACGCGAGGATCTGCCGCTCGTTCTGGAAACGGCGAACGATGTGCTCTGTATCCATGCCGCGCCGCACGAGCTTCAGCGCCGCGGTCTGGCGGAAGTCGCCCGGACGCTCGACCACTCGCTCGGCGAGATAGACAGCGCCCATCCCGCCGTCTCCGATGCGGCGTTCGATGCGGTATCGACCGACGACGCGCCCGACAATCGGGTCGTCGGTTGCCGCGTCACCCTCGGCGTCGTCGAGGCATTCGGGGTCGAGGTCGTGCGCACGTAGGAGTCCGGCGACTTCGTCGCGAAGGTCGTCGTCGCCGGAGCAGGCGTCATCCAAGAAGCGCTCGCGCTCGTCCGGCCGCCGCTCGACGGCGGCGTCGAACACATCTGTGATCTTCTGCCAACGATTCGAATCCACGCGCAAGCTCCCGGGTCGAGGGCTCACATCATCCCACGGCGACGCCACTCGCGTCATCGTGAGCATCCGACGCGTTCGAGCCCCCGAGGCGCGCCCCGGTTCCCGCGTCCACGGTGGCGGCGACGTTCCCTCAACATGGCTACGTCCCGTTTCGGGCCAGGAGGGATCAACCGATTTGCATCTCGCCGAATGCCGCGTCTCAGACCGCCGCACCGCGCGGCCGGGCGTGTACAATGCGAGCGTTCTTCATGTGCGTGCTCGCGGTCTTGCGATTGCAGTCGGCAGACCGCCGTTGGGGCACGCTCCCCCAGACGCCGGCACGGGAGTCCCTCGACCATGAGCGATGAAGCGATCACGGAACTTCTTGTTCGCGCGCAAGACGGAGACCAGAGCGCGGTCAACGAGGTCGTGCCGCTCGTCTACGAAGAACTGCGGCGGCTCGCGTTTCGCCACCTGCGCGACGAGCGGTCCGACCACACGCTCACGCCGACGGCCCTCGTTCACGAGGCGTACATGAAGCTCGTCGATCAGGAGCGCGTGTCGTGGCAGGGGCGCGGCCACTTCCTCGCCGTCGCCTCGATCGTCATGCGGCGCCTGCTCGTCAAGCACGCGCGCGATCGGAGCCGCCAGAAGCGCGGCGGCGCGAGTCGTCCGGTGCCGCTCCCCGACGAGCGCCTGCCGACGCTCGCACGGATCGCGCTTCCCCTCTCGGACGACCAGGCGTTTCAGATGGTCGAGCTGGACAATCTTCTCGCACGCCTCGAGTCGTTCGACCCGCGGGCGGGACGCGTCTTCGAGTGCCGCTTCTTCGGCGGGCTCTCCGTGGAGGAGACGGCGGCCGCCCTCGACGTGTCGCCCGTCTCCGTGAAGCGCGCCTGGCGCCTTGCCAGAGCGTGGATTCGTCGCGAACTGGGGGAGTGAGCGCGCGACCGCGCTGAACAACCCAGAGCGATTGCTCGCCGGCCGCGGGCGCGCGGATCCGATCGACAGCGTCCGCGCGCGCATGATCCCACTCCAGACGAAACGGGACGTAGTGCGTTAGGAGGCAAATTGCGGGTGGACCGACAAGCACGACCCCCGCGACACGCCCAAACCACAACACACCCGGAAAAGTATGGAGGATGCTGTCATGCTTCGAGTCTCTCGTCAGGCCACCCGCGTGGGCGCACGCCCGCGCCCGCGCGCGCTGCTCCACGTCGTGTTCGCCGTTGTCCTCGGCGGTTTCGCGTTTCTCGCGCGCCCGTCGCAGAGTGAAGCCGAATTCACGTCCGAAGCCGTGGACACGGCTCCGACCGATGTCGCTTCGCCGACGTCTCTGCGCCTCGACGCAGACGGCGCCGCGCACGTCGCATACTTCAAGAATCCCTTCACGGTCTCCTCCAGCGTGACGTACGCGACGAACGCGAGCGGCGCGTGGGTGCGCGAGACGGTCGGCGACGACGGCGAGTACTGCTCGCTCGTGCTCGACGCGGCCGGCGCGCCGCACATCAGCTACGCGTACGGCGGGCCATCGTCGCCGCTGTACTACGCATACAAATCGGGCGGGAGCTGGACGACCGAGGAGCCCGACACCGCGGTTGCGATCTGGACATCCATCGCGATGAATGCCCAGGGTGTCCCGTCGATCGCCTACGTGTGGGGCGAGACGCTAGCGGAACTCCGCATTGCACGCAAGCCGGGTGGAATCTGGAACGTGCACACGCTCGACACCAACACACAGGCACTCGAATACGTCGCGCACGTCGTGGATGCGAACGACGATCCGCACGTCGCGTACAAACGCGTGTTCGGCGCCGGCTCCACCGTCCGCTATGCGTACCGCTCCGGCGGGGCGTGGTTCATAGAGACGGTCGACGACCCGGGCTCGAGCGAAGGCGATTGGCTCGCGTTAGCCGCCGACGACACCGGCACTCCGCATCTGAGCTACCTCACATCCAGCGGCAGGTTGCGTTACGCGCGGAAGTCGGACGGCAGTTGGCTTGTCGAAACCGTCGAGAACGTCGGGTCGACTCAAGGGACCTCGATCGCGATCGACCTGGACGGCAACCCACACATCACCTACGACGATCTCGGGCATCTCACGTATGCGCTCAAGAGTGCTGGGAGTTGGTCCATCGAGACGGTCGACATGTCCGCGAACTCAACGGGGCAGTTTTCGTCTCTGGTGATCGATGCCGATGACAACCCGCGCGTCGCCCACTTCGACGACACCGCGGACGACGTGCTGTACGCCATCGGCGTGAACCCGACGGGAGTGGGCGGCGGCGACGGTGATGCGGACGGCGTTCGTGACTCTGACGGCGCGGCAGGGCTGGCGGGGGGTTCGCTTCTTGAGGCTCGCCCCAGTGTGTTCGCATCGGGGGGCGTGACAATCCTCTTTCGCGTAGCGGATACAGGCGCCGGCGCCTCGGCGGCGGGAGACGCGGTCGAGATCGACCTCGCGATATTCGACGTCGCCGGGCGTCGCGTCACGACGCTCGCGTCGCTCGCGGCGGGCGCGCTGTCGCCGGGGGAGGCGCGCGTGAATTGGGATGGGCGCGACGATGCGGGCCGCGCTCTCGCGAGCGGCGTCTACTTCGCGCGCCTCACGTCGCGCGGGGCGATCGCGGCGACTGCGCGCGTAACGCTCGTGCGGTGACGCGCGCTCGGCGAGCGTGCGCGTGAATCTCGTGGGCCGACGCGCTCTCGGCGAGGAGAACGGCGCGCCGCGCATCCGAGTTGCGCTCACCGCACGACGGTGATGCGCTCGGTGGCGCGCGGCGCGCCGCCCCACGCGAGCCTCGCGAAGTACACGCCCGGGGCGACCCGCGCGCCCGACTCGTCGCGGCCGTCCCACTCCGCAGACTGCACGCCCGGTGCGATGACGCCGCTCGCGAGAGTCCTCACGCTCCGGCCCGACACGTCGTAGATCGAGACGCGCGTGTCGAGATAGTCGGCGTTCGCGCGAAACAGCACGCTCATCTCCTGGCCAGCGGACGGATTGGGCGTGACTGCCAGCAAGCGCCCCGATGCGAGCGCCGGCGCGACGCGCGCCTCGCCGAGCGCGTACTCTTCGCCGAGGCCGTTGATCGCGACCAGGCGGTAGCGCGCGCCGGACGCCGAAGCGCCGGAGGCGCTCACGGCGTCCGCGTCGAGATACTCGTTCGCATCGAGCGGCGCGAGATTCAGCGGCAGGAACGCGGCGGTCGCATCGTTCCCCGCTGCACGCTCGACGCGGTAGCGAATGTCCGCTTCGCGACCCGGCGTCGTCTCCCACGCGAGCGACACTGTTCGCGTCGCAGTGATCGCCGACCCTTGCGAGCCTCCGCTCGCGTCCGCGCCCAACAACGCGCGCTCCACGGACGCGTCGCTCCCGTCCACCAACCGCGCCTCGAATTTGTTCAGCGTGATCGTCGCGTCGATCGTGAAGAACGAGTCCATGTACGCCTCGGTGTACGGCGACGGCCGGATGATCTTGATCGACGCGAAGCGCGACGGCGTGTGCGGCACACGCAGCGTCATGCCGGGATCGCGCGCCTCGTTGCGGATCTGCGTGAACGAGTTGCCGCCGTCGACGGAGAGAAACACGTCCGAGTTGTCGATCGGCAGCCCGCCGGTGAATGACCAGGTGATCGTCTGCTCGCTGCCGACGGCCCACGTCACGCCGGGCAGGGGCGACGCGATGAGAACGCTGGGGATATAGGCGTACTTGAGGTCGTCGTTCGTGCCGTCCTGGTAGCTCACGTGCGGGTTCCCCGACGCGTCGAGCGCGAGCGAAGTGTACGCCCCCACGACGTTCGCCGACCCGTCCGTAGTCTCCATCGTCCACACGCCTCCGGACTTCCGCGCGTACTTGAGGTCGTCAGTGATGATGTCGTGGTGGCTCACGTGCGGGTTCCCCGACGCGTCGAGCGCGAGCGAGGTGTACCAGCCCACGAAGTTTGCCGACCCGTCCGCCATCTCGATCGTCCACACGCCCCCGGACTTCCGCGCGTACTTGAGGTCGGCGGTCGTGTTGTCTTGGTAGCTCACGTGCGGGTTCCCCGACGCGTCAAGCGCGAGCGAGGTGTGCGCGCCCACGAAGTTCGCCGACCCGTCCGCCGTCTCGCGCGTCCACACGCCCCCGGACTTCCGCGCGTATCTGAGATTGCCGGCCGAGGCGTCGTAGTAGCTCACATGCGAGTTCCCCGACGCGTCGAGCGCCAGCGAGGTGTACTCGCCCACGAAGTTCGCCGACCCGTCCGCCGGCTCGATCGTCCACACGCCCCCAGATTTCCGCGCGTACTTGAGATCGCCGATCGAGCCGTCCTGATAGCTGACGTGCGGGTTCCCCGACGCGTCGAGCACGAGCGAGGTGTACAAGCCCACGACGTTCGCCGACCCGTCTGCCGTCTCGCGCGTCCACACGCCTCCGGACTTCCGCGCGTACTTGAGGTCGTCGGTCGTGTTGTCCAAATAGCTCACGTGCGGGTTCCCCGACGCGTCGAGCGCGAGCGAGGTGTACCAGCCCACGTCGTTCGCCGAACCGTCCGCCGTCTCGAACGTCCACACGCCCCCAGATTTCCGCGCGTACTTGAGATCGCCGACCGAGCCGTCCAGATAGCTCACGTGCGGGTTCCCCGACGCGTCGAGCGCGAGCGAGGTGTACTGCCCCACGAGGTTCGCCGATCCGTCGGCGCGCTCCGCCACAAACGGTGTCCTTGGACCTGTTTCGCGAATGGAAAAGACGCCGTCAGAGATCGCCGTCGACAACGGGTTCGACCGTTCGACTCTTACAACGGCGTTGTCCGTGGTGAGGCTCGGCGCCGCGAACGAGAACGGGCTGGAGATGATCCCGGTCCCGAGCGTCAAATACGAGGCCCCTCCGTCCGTAGAGAGTGAAACGGTCACGGTGCCGGCTCCGAACCACGACACGCTCTGCTGGCTTCCCGCGGCCCACCGCTCGCCCCCGCGCGGCGACAAGACCCGGATCGCCGAACTCGCGTACTTCACGCCGGCCGGGTTGAAGTTCTGGTACGTGAAGTGCGCGTTTCCTTGCGCGTCGAGAGCCATGGAGATCCACGCCCCGACGAAGTTCGTCGTGCCGCCGTCGACCACTTCGGTTGTCCACGCGGTGGGGCCCTTGACCGCGTACTTCACCTCGTCGGCGCTGTCGTTCCAGTAACCGACCACGGCGCTTCCGTCGGCGGCGAGTTCGAGCGAGGCGTACTCTCCGACGTCGCTCGCCGACCCGTCCGCCACCTCGATGCTCCAAGTGCCGGAGCCCCGTCGGGCGAAGAGAAGGTTTCCCGTAGTTGCGTCGTAGTACGCGATGTTCGGCCGGCCGGACGGCTCGAGCTCGACGGAGGCGTGTTGTCCAACAGTGTTGACGGACGCGTCCGCCGTCTCGACGGTCCAGCCGGAGCCCAGCTTCCACGCGTACTTTAGATTTCCGAGCGTCGCGTCGTAGTAGGCGATGTGCGCCTTGCGCTGTTCGTCGAGCGCGATCGACGTCCACTGTCCGAGGTCGTTGGCGTTCGCGTCGGGCGTCTCGATCGACCACGACGAAAACGATCGCGAAGCGTATTTCAGGTTGCCGCCCGTCGCGTCGTAGTACGACACGTGAACGAAACCGTTGCCGTCCACCGCGATCGAGGTGTAGGCGCCGACCGAGTTCGTCGCCTCGACCGCCTCCGCGGTCCAACCCGCCGCCGTCCTCTTGGCGTACCTCAAATCGTCGTTTGTCTCATCGAAGTAGGCGACGTAGACGTTTCCCGCGGCGTCGAGGGCAATGGACGCGTACTTTCCAACGTCGTTCGCCGATTCCACGGTCTCGAGCGTCCAGCCCGCCGCCGACTTGCGCGCATAGACGAGGTCGCCCGTTGCGCCCTTGTATGCGACGACGTGCGGGGTGCCCGTCGCGTCGACCGCGATCGATGTGTAGTCGCCCCAGCTTTGTGATTCTCCGATTGCGGTCTCGACTGCGAAAGGTGTCGCGCTCGCGACGCCGGCGTAGCCGGGCGCGAACACGAGCGAGCCCACGAGGCAGAAGGCGAAGGCAAGACGCGATGAGGAGCACTGTGAGCGTGGCGGCATGGGGACCTCCGTCGGCGAGGTTGAGGATGTAACCAGAAGCCTCTGCCGAGGGAGCGGAGCTGCTCCGCATGGCTCGATAGGGCGACGCGCGCCCCATCGATAGACTTGCTGAAGCGCAAGATTAGGGTATCACGCCAACACCAACGGCAGCACCATCAATGTTGGCGACCCTAATGCCCGCGGCCGGCGCCTCACATGCGGTTTAGCGGATCACCGTCACGCGCTCCGTCGCCGCGAATCCGGACGGCGACGCAAGCCGCAGCCAGTACGCGCCGGCGGCGACGTCGCGCCCCGCGTCGTCGCGCCCGTCCCACGCGGCGCTCCGCACGCCTGCTGCGAACGCGCCCGCAGCAAGCGCGCGCACGTGCCGCCCGCTCGCGTCGTACACGTCGAGCGCCACGCGCCCTGCGAACGGAACGCGGTAGAGGACCGACGTCGATCCGTTGCGCGCGGGATTCGGGTGCGCGGCGAGCGCGCTGTCGTCGCGGAGCGCCGCCGCCGCGCGCGTCTCGCCGAGCGCGTACTCCTCGCCCAGACCGTTGACGGCGACGAGGCGGTAGCGCGCATCGCCGCCCGCGCCCGGTTCGCGGTCGATCGTTTCGCGCGCCGCGAGAAGGCCCGCGTGAATCGGCGCGAAGTCGGCGCCCGCCCCAACCGCGCGTTCGACGCGGTAGCGGATATCCGCCTCGGGGCCGGGCGCCGTCTCCCACGCCAGCGCGACGGCCGTCGCGGCCGCTCCGCGCGCGCCCACGCTCGCGTCGATCACGCGCGCGTCGAACTTCGCGAGCGCGATCGCCGCGTCGATCGTGAAGAACGAATCGGAGAACGCCACCGAGAGCGGGCTGCCGCGCTGCACGCGAATCTGCGCGAAGCGCGTCGGCGCATGCGGCACGCGCACGGCGAACGCGCTCTCGATGTAGTCGTTGCGAATCAGCTCGAAGCTTCGCCCGCCGTCGACGGAGAGCGAGACGTCGACGGTGCCCGCGCCTGCCCAGCGGATCTCTTGCAGGCTCCCCACCGCCCACGTCGCGCCGCCGCTCGGGCCCACCAATCGCACGGCCGCGCTCGTCAGTTTCAGGTCGTCGATGTCCTCATCGACGTAGCTAACGATCGGATTGCCCTGCGCGTCGAGCGCTAGTGAAGTGTGTGTGCCGACCACCCCCGTCGCATCGATGGTTTCGATAAGCCACGACGCCGCGCCGCGCGTCGCGAACCTCAGATCGCCGTTGCCTTCGTCGAAGTAGCTCACGCGCGGATTGCCTTGCGCGTCGAGCGCGAGCGACGTGTACCTCCCGACGCTCCCCGCGGAGTCGACGACTTGAATCGTCCACGACGAAGCGGTCTTCGATGCGAACATGAGGTCGGCGTTCCCGTTGTGGTAGTAGCTGATGCGCGGATTGCCTTGCGCGTCGAGCGCGAGCGAGCTGTGCAACCCGACAGTCCCGCTCGTGTCGACCTCGGAGATGAACCACGCGGAACCGTATCGAACGGCGTACTTGAGGTTGCCCGTGGGACCGTCGTAGTAGCTCACGTGCGGATTGCCTTGCGCGTCGATCGCGAGAGATGTGTGCAGCGAGATTCCGGCCGCGTCGACGAGTTCGATCGTCCAGACTCCGCCGTTCTTCGCCGCGTACTTGAGATTCGTGTTCGTGAAGTCGACGTAGCTGATGCGCGGACTCCCTTGCTCGGTCAGCGCGATCGCCGTGTAGAAGCCGACGTCGCCCGGCGCGTCGACGATTTCGCTGGTCCACGACGAGCCGATCCGCGTGTGGTACTCGAGATCGTCGGTCGCGACGTCGTAGCTGCTGACGTGCGCGTTCCCTTGCGCATCGAGCGCGAGCGAGCTGAATCCGCCGCCGGCGCCGACGGGCCCCGACTCCAGGACCCACGTCGAGCCGGCTCGGAAGGCATACCAGAACCGGCCGTCGGTCGAGTTGCTGTAGCCGACGTGCGGGTTCCCGCGTGAGTCGAGCTCGAGCGACGAGAACTGGCCGACGATGCCGCCGACATCGACGGTTTCGTGGACGAACGGAGTGACGGCGAAGCTCGTCGCGGGTGCGCCGAGCGCGCCGAGTGCGATGACCGCGATCAGCGCGACGACCGCGAGAATCGCGGTGCGCGCAGCCGCGGCGCGCGGCCAAGACGTTGCGGATTCGAGATGACTGTGGCGTGCGGTGTTGTCAGCGGATTGCATCGGAAACCTCCCGGGAGGAAGGCCGACACAATCGCCGGCGCCGATCGTGGCGCCGGGAGTCGACGCGCGCTCTCCCTACCCAGGAACGCACCGTTTCCGGCGGCGGCGGATCATTCGAAATCCGGCGGTGGGCACGGGCGTGCCGGGCGCGGGGGAAAAGAAGACGGCCGGGGCGCGAACACCCCGGCCGAAGAGATCACCAATCGAGCGCCTATCCGGCGCCTATCGACGAGCGCCGCGCTTACGGCTTCGCGTGCAGCGCCTTGATCGCGCCCCAGCTCTGCGCTTCGTTCGCGTTCGCGCACGAGATCGTCGCGACCTTCGTGTCGTCGAAGAAGATCGTCGCCTCGCCGGACGATTCCGCCGTCATGCGATACGGATAATTGCCCGGCGCGACGGGCACATTCGCGTCGTCCGTCCCGTCCCACGTCACCTTGAAGAACCCCGCCGCGTGTACCGCGCCGACGAGCGTCTTGACGACCGTCGTCGAGTCCGGGCTCAACACGACGATGATCACGTACGCATCTTGAAGTACGGTGTAGTCGATCGACGTCGTGCCGTCGAGTTCAGGGCAGAAAGGATTCGGCGTGTTTTGCGCGAGCGACCACGCGACGGGCTGCGCGGCGGCCTCGCTGCCGAAGCCGACGATCGCTCCGAACACGAGCGTACAAATTGCGAGAGCGCGAAGAGTCATCAGTCCAGAAGATCGCATGCGCATCACCTCGGAGTGTCTCGGGGTCTCGATGAACGATCGTTTCGCCGGAATCAATCGATCGGGAGTCTAACACGCGCGCTACGGCCGTTGCCAAGCGGATCGCCTTGGATGCCGCCTCGAAATTGACCCCGATTCGACGGGCGTGATAGCCTGCCTCGACACGCAGACACCTTCGCTCGACGCAGATTCTTCCCGGCTTCTCCAGCGGTTGACGCAATCGCCCACTCGTCCGACCCGAGGTATCGAGCATGAATGAGAATCGAGACGCCGCCGGCATGGGGGCGACGGAGTACGTCACGGTCCGATTCGAGTCGCCCGCATTCTCTGGAGAAGACGTTCATCTTCGGAGGCTTTCGGGACACGAGGCCATGTCGAAGCCATTCGACTACGAGCTTTACCTCCTTGCGAGAGACTACGGCGCGGTCGATCCGCAGGCGCTTCTCGACAATTCGGCGACGCTCGTTTTCCAGCGAGGCGACGACGACGGCGGCGCGCGCCTCGTGCACGGCATGATCGCGAGCGTGGACGACTGCTTCGAGTGCGAGTGGGGCTTCACGGGCTACCGCGTACGATTCGTGCCGCGCGTTTGGCGGCTCTCGCTTCACGAGACGCTCGACATCTTCATGGACCTCAACGTCCCGGGGATCGTCGCGAAGGTCCTCAAGGCAGCCGGCTTTCAGGAGAAGCTCGATTTCGAGTTTCGCCTCATGGGCAAGTACCCGGTCCGCGATTTCGTCGTGCAATACAAAGAGACGGATCTCAATTTCATCTCGCGCCTGACGGAACACCTGGGGATCACTTTCTTCTTCGAGCACCGCGACGGCCGCGACGCCATCGTCTTCGCCGACGGCAACATCGCGTTCAAAGCGATCGGCGAGGAGAGCGCGGTGCTCTACAACCGCGGCGAGACCGCGCAGGGCGTGTTCGCGCTCGAGGCGCGGACGCAAGCCGTGCCGAGCAAAGTCGTGGTGCGCGACTACAACTACCGCAATCCGTCGCTCGACGTCATGGCGGAGGAGCTGGTCCCGGAGGGGCGAGACGGCCAGGTCGTCGAGTACGGCGTCCACTGCAAGGACCCCGAAGAGGCCGCCGTGCTCGCGAAGGTGCGCGCGCAGGAGATCTCGGCGGGCCGCCGGGTTTTTCGCGGCGAGAGCCACGAACACCGGTTCGCGCCCGGATTCATCTTCACGCTCGAGGAAGGCCCGGGTGGCGACACGCCGCTTCTGTTGACGGAGGTGCGCAACACGGCCGTGCAGTCGGTCTTCCAGCACACGGACGGCGCCGAAGCGCCATACACCAACGATTTCCGCGCGATCGCGAAGACGACGACCTATCGACCGCCGCGCGTCACGCCGAAGCCGCGCGTCCACGGAACGATCACCGGTATCGTGGAACCCTCCGACAACCAGCAGTACGCCGACATCGACGATCGCGGCCGCTACCGCGTGAAGTTCCTCTTCGACACCGCTGCGCCGGGGGAGCGGAAAGCGTCGAAGCCGGTGCGCATGGCGCAGCCAAGCGCGGGCCCAGGCTACGGAATCCACTTCCCGCTGCGGCCGTTCACCGAGGTATTGGTCACCTGCGTCGACGGCGACCCCGATCGCCCGATCATCGCCGGCGCCGTGCCGAATCCGCAAACCGACAGCCCGGTCGTCGCGGACAACTCGCGAAAGAACGTCATCCGCACCGGGGGCGCCAACGAGATCGAGATCGACGACTCCGAGGGATCCGAGCGCATCAAGATGACGACTCCGCACGGGAACACGGTTCTGCAGCTCGGCGCGCCGAATGCGGCGAACGCAGGCGGCACGCTTTCGACGACACAGCACCTGGCGCTCGGCGGCGGATTGGGCGTCAATGTCGTGGGTGGGTTCACGAACTACTGGGCGCTTGTCGACACGAAGTGGGGTTCGTGCATCTACAGCAATGCGCGCGATGCGAACACGGCGGAGTTGGTGGCGGCAGGCGCGAGCTTGATTGGCTCGGTGTCAGGCATCACGAAAGCGGCATTTGCGTGGACCGCGGAAGCGAAGAAGGCTCGCGTTGGGAACGCCAGAGCGTGCTGGGACGCGAAGAAGGCTCGCGACGACGCACAGGCGGGGCAGGCGCGCAAGGACGCGATCCTAGCCGCGTATCCCAGCGAGGCGGAGCTCGACCAAATGCTAGCGGACGCCGAGGCGGCGAAGTCCGCCGCCGAAGCGGCGCTACTCACGGCCAACGCGCTCGGCGCGCAGACTCGCGCGACTCCGGTCAACTCGGAGGACATCGCCGCCGCGTTGGCCCTCGATCCGATCGCGTACCCGAACGCCTCCTCGATCAGCGCGCTGCAAGCAGCCGCGCAGAGGCTCAAGGCGTTTGCCGACGGCCCCTCGCCCGACTTCGGCTCGGACGCGTACTCCGATCTTCGCGCGGAGTTTGTCGCGGCCGCTTGCGCCCTCGAGGACGAATCCGGGCAGGCGCTTCGCGGAACGCCGGAGAATCCGGGTGGGGCTCTGGCGGCGCAGTTGGCCGCGGGAAGCGCGCTTGAGGATTTCATCGCATCGAACACGAAGATCGACGAGAACGGCAACGCCGTGCTTCCAGACCTCAGCCGTCCCGAGTATGCGCCGCTCTTGCGGGCGTTCAACACCGCAACGGCCGAGTACAGCCGCGCTTCAAAGGCGGTTAACGACCTTAGTAGCGCGCATCTCGCCGCCGAACAGCTCGAGTCGAGCGTGCTTCGAAACGAGGCGGCGCGCGAGGGCGACTTGGACGACGCCGAATGCAACGTCCGCCAAGCGGAGACCGCGTTGGCGGCGGCAGAGGCCAACATCCTGGCGATCGAGTCGCTCCGGAATTCGCGCGCCGCCGCCCAGGAAGAGGCCAATGAGGCCGCGGCCGCAGCAACGAAGGCGCAGGCGGATTGGGAGGAAGCGAACACAGACGGCAAGTGCGACGCGATCCTCGCGGACGACGATCTCGACGAAGACGACGAGATCGCGGAAGGCGAAGCTGACGTCGAACGCAACGACAGCGTTCTGGCCACGTGGGATCTAGTCAATTGGGGCATCACCGACGCGGCGGGAAGTCTATTCGCGGTTTGGGTGAACTGGAAGGCGTACCTGGAGCGGGCGAAACTGCGAAATGCCGCAAACGCGTACTGGTTGGCCGGTAAGCCTAAGGGGAGCCTTTTTGCGACCGCGGCCACGGGCTCGGCCCCGAAAGAGTTCAAGGCGAGCACGGACGCTCCGGCATGCGCCACATGCGCTCTCCCAAAACCTCCGCCGGGCGCGGCCCACGAAGGCTGGCCCGAGCAACTGGGCGTGGCGAAGGGTCTGCGCCTGCCAGTTCCCTTCGAGAGCGAGGTTGCTGACGGTCGGAATTGGCACATCGTCGGGTCGACTCACAACGTCAGCGTACAAGCGGATGAGCGCGCGCAAATCGCCAGTAAGTTCCACACTCTCGTCACCGGTGGCGTGCAGGTGGCCGTCACGGCGGGACAGCAACTCAGCGTGACCAGCAAGGGCAAGGCCGAACTGTTTGCTAAATCGGAACTCGTGCTCACATCGCCGAACAAGATCGACATTCGCGTGGAGGGTGCGGCGACACCGCCAAACGCGGGCACGGTCCGCATCAGCGCCGGCGACAACGTGATTCTCCTGGAGAATGAAGCTGGACTCGAGAAGATCGAACTCAATCACAAGAGCAAGCTGACGGTTCAGCTTTCGGAGGCGGGCCTCGTCATCACGATGGGAACGGCGACGCAGAGCATAACGATCAACGACGCAAAGGACGTGACAGTCAATTCGTCGCAAGCGGACGGGACGATCAATCTGAACGCAACCGGCGCGGGAGGGAAGATCAATCTGGTCGCGGACAAAGCAGACGCCAAGATCAGCCTCGCCGCCGCGGCGGGAGAGATCAGCCTCAGTGCGAAGAAGGTCGCGATCACCGGCACGGAGAGCGCCACCTTCACCGCGAACACGCTGGAGGTCCTCGGTTCGCAGATCGCGCTGAAGCAGGGCGTGGCGGCACTTGAGGCGACACAAACCGTAATGGGAGACAAGCTGGCAGCGAATGCCGCGGCCATTGAGGAGTCCGCGGCGACGATCGCCGCGCAGAGGGCGGCCCTCGCGCAACTGTCGAGTGATCTCCAGGCTCTCGTCTTTCTCTAACCGACCACGCGGGAGGCCAGCGGGTGCATGGACGACTACATCATTCTGAACGGCGACATGCTGCAAATCACGATGACGCCGCCGACGGTTGTCCCATCGGTGATCGCGCCGCTGCCGCTCGTTGGCACGGGCGTCTTTCCCGGAATCAGCCTGGCGCAGACGATCTGCATCGACGGCGACGAGATGCCGCCGCCGCTGAAGGCGCCGCAGCCCTATATGGACCCCGTCTATTCCGTGCCCGGGATGGGGATGTTCAAGATCACGCTGATGCCGAACCACAAGACCATGGTCACGAAGTGTATGGACAAGGCGATTCTCTTGAAGGGGGCCACCATCATGATCGAGTTCACCGTGACCGTACCGGCGATGATGCCTCCTCCGGCATCGACCCCTGATCCCGTGGTCAAGAAGATGGCGACAGGGCAGTTCATCACGATGAACACGCTCATCAAGGCTGGATAGCGTTCGGACGCCTGGGCGGCCGCGGCGATTCGCGGGCAGTCGTACCGAGACGCGCCACCCGGGCCGCGTGGCCCACGAAAAACATCACGCGCTGTTCGCGACGCGCGCTACGCCGCGGCGGGGCTCCACGCCTTGAGCGCCTCGACGCCTTCGGCCGCGCTCGCGAATACCTGAAAGATCAGCGTGAGGTTCGTCATCTCGAGGAAGTCGAGGTTGCGCTTCGAGACGTTCGCCAGGACAACCTTGCCGGCCTTTCCCGCGACGGTCGTGTGCAGACGCATGAGGACGCCGATCGACGGCGAGTTGAGGTAGGTCGTTTGCTCCATGTCGATGACGACGCGGACATGGCCCGCGGCGGCGAAGCGCTTGAAGGCGTCGGAGAGCTTCTTCGTTTCTTCGCCGCCCCAAAACTCACCTGACATCTCCACGACGGTGACGGCGTCTTCCTGACGAATTTGGAATGCCACTTCAGTCGCGCTCCTTTCGAAGTTGGGGACGGCGACGGCTGACTCAACGTCTCCGTCCGCGCCGCACACGCCGATGGCGGCCATCATACTCGATCTGATAACGTCGGCGAAAGCGCCGCGCGCGCGTGCGATGCGTGGCAGCGCTCCTCCTATCGCCGCCGGAAGGAAACGCTCCGATGGACGAACGACCGCCGAGGGACGCCGCGCCCGTGGCAGGCGCGCTGCTCATCGTCGACGACAACGCGGAGAACCGCGTGGTGCTTGGACGGCGGCTCGCGCGCCGCGGCCACACGATCACCGAAGCGGATGGCGGCGCCGCGGCGCTCGCGCTCGTCGCGCAGCAGCGCTTCGATCTCGTGCTGCTCGACGTCAACATGCCGGGCATGGACGGCTTCGAGGTTCTGCGCGCGCTCCGCCGAACCCACGCCGCCGCCGACCTCCCGGTCATCATGGCGACCGCGCGCGACGCAAGCGAAGACATCGTGCGCGCGCTCGAGTTGGGCGCGAATGACTACGTCACCAAGCCGATCGACTTCAAGGTGGCGCTCGCGCGCGTGAGCGTGCACCTCGCGCTCAAGATCGCGAACGAACGGCTCGCGGCGGCGAACCGCAGAATGAAACACGACCTCGACGCGGCGGCGGCGATTCAGCGGGCGTTTCTGCCGCAAGAGTTGCCGGCGTTCGACGGCGCGGAGTTCGCGTGGGCGTACAGGCCGTGCGACGAACTGGCGGGCGACACGCTCAACATCATCGCGCTGGATGAGCGGCGCGTCGCGCTCTTCGTCGCGGACGTGAGCGGTCACGGCGTCCCCGCGGCGCTTCTCTCAGCAACGCTTAGCCATGCGATGTCGCCGGCCGAATCGCCATCGGGGATCGTGCGCCGTCCGGGTGCGGGCGGCGATAGCGGCATCGTCCCGCCGCGCGAGGTCGCGCTCGCGCTCGCGCGGCGCTTCCCGTTCAATCTCGAAACACTTCAGTACTTCACGCTCGTTTACGGCATTCTCGATTTGGCGACGCGCGAGTTTCGCTTCGCGTGCGCGGGGCACCCGGGCCCGATCCACTTGTCGCACGGCACCGAGAGCGCAGTCGTTCGCAAGACTGGTTTTCCGATCGGGCTCGTGCCGATCGAGCAATTCGAATCGACGTGTGTGGAGCACACAATTCAGCTCGCGCCCGGCGAACGTCTCTACCTCTACTCGGACGGTCTGCCGGAGTCGGCCGATGTGGACAAGAAGGAACTCGGCGGAGCGGGGATGATCGAGGTGCTTGTGCGGGAGCGCGGCGCCACGCTGCAGCGAAGCGTCGACGCGCTCATCGAGGAGGCCGAGCGGTGGAGCGGTGCGCGCGGCATCGGCGACGATCTCTCCGTCGTGGCGATTGAGGTTCGCTAAGGCGTCCTGGCGGGCGCTGCCCACCGGCATCTGGGCGCTCGGTTTCGGCTCGCTCTTCATGGACATCTCGTCCGAGATGATCCACAGCCTGCTCCCGGTCTTCATGGTGACGACGCTCGGCGCTTCGATGGCGACGGTCGGAATCATCGAGGGCGCGGCCGAAGCGACCGCCGCCGTGGTGAAGTTTGTCTCCGGCGCGCTCAGCGACTACCTCCGAAGGCGCAAGTTCCTGCTCGTTCTCGGCTACGCGCTCGCCGCCTTCACGAAGCCGGTCTTCCCGCTCGCCGCGTCGATCGGCTGGGTGTTCACGGGGCGCTTCGTCGATCGGATCGGCAAGGGTATTCGCGGCGCGCCGCGCGACGCTCTGGTGGCGGACCTCGCGCCGCCGCAGCTTCGCGGCGCGGCGTACGGGCTGCGCCAGGCGCTCGATTCGATCGGCGCGACGATGGGGCCGCTCCTCGCGGTCGTGTTGATGATCGCGTTCGCCAACGATATCCGCGCGGTGATGTGGGTCGCGGTCGTGCCCGCGTTCGTCGCCGTCGCGCTGCTCATGATCTACGTGCGCGAGCCCGCGCGCCCGGCTGCGGGCGCCGCCGCCGCCGCCGCCGCGCCGAAGGCGCCGTTCGCACTCTCCTCCGTGCGGCGGCTTCCACTCCGGTATTGGCTCGTCGTCCTGATGGGCGCGGTCTTCACGCTCGCGCGCTTCAGTGAAGCGTTCCTCGTGCTGCGCGCGCAAGACATCGGTCTCGCAATCGGCTACGTACCGATCGTGATGATCGTGATGAACGTCTTCTACGCCGGGGCCGCGTACCCGGCCGGCGCCGCGGCCGACCGCGTCAGCCATCGCACGCTGCTCCTGATCGGGCTCGTTCTTCTCATCGCCGCCGATCTCCTGCTCGCGTTCGCCGTCTCGGTGTCCGCCGTTTTCGCTGGCGCCGCGCTCTGGGGGCTGCACATGGCCTTCACGCAAGGCTTGCTTTCGAAACTCGTCGCCGATGCCTCGCCTGCCGAACTGCGCGGCACAGGCTTCGGGATTTTCAATCTCGTGAGCGGCGTGGCGCTGCTCCTGGCGAGTGTGATCGCGGGCTCGCTCTGGAGCGCGCACGGAGCGCCGGCGACGTTCGTGGCGGGCGCCGCGTTCGCGACCGCCGCCGCA
>JBJXGV010000045.1:0-34540 GCA_046160485.1 bacterium
CTGGCGCGCCACCGCGCTCACGACGCCCGCGCTCACGGAGGTGTCGAGGCCGAGCGGCGCGCCGAACGCGAAGACGAGTTGGCCTTGGCGCACGCCGTCGGAATCGCCGAGTTCGAGCGCGGAGAGAGTGGGCGCGTCGATCTTGAGAAGCGCGATGTCCGTCTCGCGATCGAGCCCGACGATCTGCGCGCCGACGAGGCGGCCGCGCGGCTTGAGGATCGACGCGAGCGCGGCGCCGCTCGTCGCGGCGCTCGGCAGCATCACCTGAACGCGCGTCGCGCCGACGACGACGTGCGCGTTCGTGACGACGTAGCCGCTCGCGTCGAGGATCGCGCCCGAGCCGGTGGTGCGCTCCTTCGCGAGCAGGCTCGCGGCGGTCGAGGCGCCCCACGCATCCGCGGTGTAGCCCGCGGAAAAAATCTGCACGACGCACGGCGCGACGCGCGCGGCGAGCGATTCGTACGACGCGGAGAGACTCGCGAGGTCGGCGCTCGCCGCGACACCGGGTCGCGCGGGCGGAGCGGATTGCGCAGCGGCAACGCGCGCACCGCACGCCATCATCGCGCAAAGAACGCCGGAGATCGCCCATAGCGGAACTGCGCGCGCGCGTCTCACGATTCGATAGCCTCCGTGCGTGTCAGAGTGGTCGCCGCGTTGCCGAGTCCGTCGCGCGTGGAGAATAGCATAGCGCTCCAACTCGCCATCGCGACTCGTCTAGACGTCGACGGCGGGCAGCAAGACCATGACGCCTGTGCCGCGGCCGGTGGCGCTCGAGACACGGATGGCGCCGCCGTGTTCTTCGACGATCGCCTTGCAGATCGCGAGGCCGAGGCCTGTGCCGTCGGTCTTCGTCGAGAAGTAGGGCTCGAAAACGCGGTCGCGATACTCGGAGGGGATGCCGTCGCCGTCGTCTTCGATGATGACCGCGGCGAACGCGCCGTCGGCGGGAACGCGGCGGCTCCACTGGACAAAGCGCGCGGCATCTGTCGGGAGCGCCGCGGTGACTTCCGCGCGGCTCGCGTTGGGCGCGAGCGTCCGCACGCGGATGCGGCCGCCGGGGGCGCTCGCGTGCACGGCGTTCTCGACGAGGTTGACGAGCACGCGCTTCATTTCGGCGCGATCGACGCGCACGCGCGGCGCCGACGCGTCGAGCGCCACGTCGAGCGCGGCGGCGCGCGCCTCGCGATAGAGCCGCACGCTCTCCTCGACGATCTCGTTGAGCGCCTCTTCGCGCAGCACGCGCCGCGGCATCCGCGCGAACGACGAAAACTCCGTCGCGATGCGCCGCAGGCTTTCGATCTCGCTGATGATCGCTTCGGTTCCCTCTTCGAGAATCCGCCCGAACTCCGGCGCGCGATCCTTGTACGCCTCGCGAATGTGCTGCGCCGAAAGCTTCATCGGCGTGAGCGGATTCTTGATCTCGTGCGCGACCTGGCGCGCCATCTCGCTCCACGCGAGGAGTTTCTTCGAGCGAATCAGTTCCGAGAGATCCTCGAAGACGAGCACGCGGCCCAATTCCTCGCCGGCTTCGTTGAGGAGGCGCGTGCCGACGGCGCGCACCGCGAGGATCGGCTCGGCGGTGCGATCGCCCGGTAGCGTCGGGTCCGCGTGCGCGTCGCGCGCATCACGCGCATCATGCGCGACGCCGTCCCCACGCGCGTCGCCCGAGGCGCGCGCCAACGCCTCGCGCGGCAGCGCGATCTCGCGCTCAAGAATTCCGCCCGGCGCGCTGCCGATCGCCTCGAGCGCGTCGGCGATTCCGTTGCGCACGCCGTCGCGCAGAAAATCGAGCCCCTTGCCGACGCCGGCTCCGTCCGGCAGCCCCAGCGTGCGCGCGCCGCCGCGGTTGAGCGTCGTGATCCGCCCGTCGCGATCGAGCGCGAGCACGCCCGTCGTGATGTTGCCGAGAATCGCCTCGATCGTGCGCGAGCGCTCGAGGATGCGATCGCGCGAACGCTGCAGCTCCTCCGTCATGCGATTGAACGAGTCGACAAGCTCGCCGAGTTCGCCGCCGCTCGATCGCCGCAGTGCGAACGACAGCTCGCCGCGCGAAACGCGCTTCGTTCCCGCCGACAATTCCGCGACCGGCTTCGCGATTCGCTCCGCGACGATCGTCGCGAGAAACGCAACCGCCGCGAGCACGAGCACGGTGACGTAGAGGATCGACGCGAGCGAGCGGGCGATCGTGTCGTCGATCTCGCGCTGGCGATAGAGAAGCGGCACCGCGAGCGCGCCGAGCGGCTCGCCCGAAAGCCCCGCGAGCGATCCGTACGCGACGACGTACGGCTGCCCCGCGACCGAGCCGCTCCCGAACACGGCCTCCTTGCGATACACGAAGCAGTCGACGTACGCGGCCGCCGGCATCCGCCGCGGCAGAATCTCCGACTGAAACAACTCGGGCCGGTTCGATGCGGCGAGCCCCTCGCGCGCGTACGCGATCACGTCGCGATTGCCCTCTTCGCCGAGCGCCGTCACCAAGTCGCTGTCGACGGGCGTGCGCAGAAGGAGCACGCCTTTGCCGGGCTGATCCGCGCCTTCGAAAACGATCGGCACGAGCGACACCACGGAGAGCCCGTCATCCGCGGAGAAAAACGTGACGGGCGAAAGCTCGGACGCGACCTTGCGCACCATCGATCCCGGCACGAGAGGAACGACGCCGTTCTGCAGGAGCATTTCGCCGCGCGGCCCGAAGATCGCGAACTTCTTCAGGCCGGTTTCGAGATCGATCGAGCCGAGCGCTTCGAGGCCGAGCGCGAGGCGGCGAATGAGCGTCGTCTCCGAGAGGCGCCGCGCCTCGGCGAGCGAGCGCTCGTTGAGCAGCGCGCGCACCGACTCGAGCCCTTCGATCGCTTCGCGCTGCGACGCGTCGGCCACGCGGCGCGTCGTCAACTCGTGAGTGAGCACGCCCATGAGCACCGCGGGCACAATCGCGATCACGAGAAACGCCGCGAGAAGTTTTTCGCGGAACGTCACGAGATACGGCTGATGGCGCGCCGCGCGCTGCGTGATGAGAACGAGCGCGCGGCTCAGAATGAGCGCGGCCGCGATCAGCGCGACGTGAATGAGGCGCTCGACGGTTTCGCGCGGGCCACCGCGCGCGAGCGTGAACGCGAGAAGGCTGGAGGCATCGCCGTCGGCTGCGCGGCGCGGCGCCCCGCCCCCGCTCGCGGCGCTTCCGCGCGGCAGCGGCACGACGAGCGTCGCCTCGCGTCGTCCATAGAGCCGGCTCTCGTGAAAATCGCCGAACGGCGGTTGCGCGAGCGCGTCGCCGAGCGGGATGCCGGGCGCAAGCGTCGGATCCGACGACGCCGCGAGCGCCCCCGCCTCGAAGCGTGAAACCGTGAGCCGCTCTTCGAGGCCGCGCGTCTCGCCGCCATCGCCGCCGGGGCCGCGCGCCGCCGCCGCGCTGCCGAAGAGAATCGGCCGCTCCGCCGCGGGCCGCGTCGCGAACGCGAGGTTCTCGAAGAAGTACGGAATCGTGACGACGACCGCGCCGGCGACGCGGCCATCCGGCGTGAGAAGCGGCGCCGCGCCGAGATAGGCGTCGATCGTCTCGCGCCCGATGCGCCGCTCGGCGGAGCGAATGACGGGCCGCTTGCGTTCGCGCGCATCGCGAAACGCGAACGTCGCCTCGTGCCCCGGCTCCGAAGGAAAGCCGATCGCGAAGCGCGAGACGACCGCGCCCGACGCGTCGAGCACCTCGAGCGCGCATTCCGTCGCGAGCGACGCGAGCGGGCTCTCGATCCACTCGGCGAACGCGAGATTCTCCGGATCGGATGGCGCGCCGCTTTCGAGTGCTGCGACGAGGCGCGGCCGCTGCGTGAAGAAGTCGAGCGCCTCCTCGAGCACGAGGCGCCGCCACTCGTCGCGCGGCGCCGCGAAGCGCGCGGCGACCTCGCGCACGCGGTCGCGGTCGCGCGCCTCGAGACCGCGCTCCACGCCCGGCACGAGAACGAGACTCGCGCCGAGGAGAAAGAGAACGCCGCGCCCCATGTCGGTCGCGTTGGGCCGCGCTTCGAGCCACGCGAGCGCAGTCGCCGTCGCGAGCGAGAGCGCGAAGAGCGGCCACGTCGCGAAGAAGTCGAGGGGCTCGCCCGCGATGCGCGCGCCGCCCGCGACCTGCGGCAGAACGCGCAGGATCACGACCGCGACGACGATCGAGAAAAACGCCTGCGGCAATGCGACGTGCGCGTCCGCCCGAGCGACCACCGCAACGCGAACGAGAATCGTGATCGCGCGGAAGAGAGCGAACCCGCCGAGCACGAACGCGACGAGCACGAGGAGCGGCGCGGGCGCCATGTCGGGAAGCGGCGTGTCGAGAAGGCGCGGCGCGCTCGCGTAGATCGCGGAGGCGGCGCCCCACACGCCGCGCATCCAGAGAAGCGGCAGCGCAAGACACGCGCCGACGAGCGCGGCGACTCCCGCGCGCGGCGGAGCCCCCGCGCGGAGCGCGCGATCGATGAGCCGCACCGAGAGCGCGAGCGCGAGCATCGTGAGAAACACGTCCGCGGGTGAGCGCAGAAGACCGAGCGGCGCGGGGCCCGCGAAACCATCGGGACGGAAAAGCTCGGCGCCGGGCGCGTTGGGCGGCACGCGCACGAGCGCGAGCAGCACGCGCGCGGCCCAGATTGCGGCGATGCTGACCGCGAGTCGCGGCGCGGCGGTGAGCGCGCGGACGCGCGCGCTCGAGAGCACGAGCGCGGCGACGAGCACGACAACCGGCACGAGGAGCGCGAATCGGATCGCGGCGCCGGCCGCGCGGCGCGCCGCGAGATCGCCCGCGCGCGTCGCGCCGTCGAGCACGAGGTGCGCGACGGTCTCGCCGCCGATCTGAACCGGCACGACGGCGCGCGGCCGCCCGGGCTCCTCCGGCGGCGACGGCTGGCCCTCCACGACGAGGTGCGCGGCGAACGAATCGGATGCGTCGCGCGCGGCGGCGCCCGTGAGCGATGCGGCGCCGCGCGGACTGCCGATGTCGAGCGACGCGCTCGCGACGATCCGCCGGCCGTCGGGCGAGGAGAGCGCGAACGCGGCGGCCGAGCGAAGGCGCCCCGCGACGAGGAACGCACCGATCGGCGGGCCCGCGCCCGCGGCCACGCGCGGCTCGCCCCACCACGCCGACTCGCTGCCGCCCGCGTCGAGCAGGATCCCCCACACCGCGTCGCGGAGCGGAGGCTCGGCCACTCCGCCCGCCGCGCGCGCCAACGCGTCGAACGCGAACGCGGGGTCCGACGCACGCGCATTCGACGTGCGCACGACCGAGTTCGCCGCCCCCGCGTCTTGCGCGGTCGCGTCGACGGCCGCGTCGTCACCGCGCAGAAATCCGCTCGCGCTTTCGGCGGCGCGCGAGAGCTGCTGCACAAGCGCGATGATGTCGGCGGCCTCGCGTTCGCCGCGCGCGGTCAGGCGCGCCGACTCGCGCGCGCGCCACGCATCGTCGTCGCGCGGCGCGGCGAGCGTCGCAAGCCACGGCGCCGCGAGCGCGATGAGCGCTGCGCCCGCAAGAATCACCACCGGCAGCGAAGATTTCGGACGCGGCGACTGTGGAATCGGGCTCATCGAGGTTTGCCCGCCCCCCGCGTTATCGATCGATCGACTTGATCTCGGCGATCTTCCAGGCGCTCGCTTCTCGGCGAAGCGAAACGTAAACCTGATCGTGGTACAGGATGCCGTTCTCGAGGCGGAAGACGCGGTCGGCGACCGCGTACGGAAGCTGGCCGTCCTTCTCGATGTTGCGGAACTTCACGTACTCGAATTTCTCCGTCGTCGAGTACTTGAAGAGATCGGCGAGGAGGTAGCCGGCCTGCGTGCGCGTAAAGAGCCCGCCGCGCGGCCCGCCGTGCGAAAACGCGAGCGACACTTTCCCTTCGCCGAAGTGAGCGAGAAGACTGTCGGCGGCGCCGTCGGACCAGGCGCGCGCGATGCGTTCGAAGAGTTGAAGCGGCTGCGCGTCGAGCGCCGTGCCGGGCTCGAGGCGTTCTTCGGATGCGTCCGCGCCGGGCGCCGCGTCCGCCTCGCCGGTCTCGGACATCGTCGCGGCGTCGCTCGGCGCTTCGTCGGCGGGCTTCTGCGCGGCTTGCGTCGCGCCGCTGCTGTCGGCGCCAGCGTCGGCGGCCGCGTCGGTGTCGGCGTCGGCACGAGGCTCGGTGGCCGCGCCGCTCTCGGGCGCAGCGGCCTGGCTGTCCGGCTCGGCGGCGTCCTGCGCAAACGCCGCGCGCGGGATCGCGAACGAGAGAGCGCTGATGAGAACCGCCGCGAGAACGATCGCCGCGCGCGCGACCGGCCCGCACAAGTGTGCAAACACGGCGGCCATTCTATCCCGGGCCCCGAATATCAGCAAGCCAGAGCGCGAAACGCGAGCCAGGAGCGGAAATACGCACGGCGGCGCCATGGCATCACCGCGCGGGCGCACCGAGGAGCGACTCGCCGCCGGCGCGCGTGTACGCCTCGGCGGCGGCGCGCTGGCCGGCTTCGGCGGCGGAGAGGATCGCCGCGAAGCGCGCGTCTGCGCGAACGTGCTCGAGCCACGGGTCGGTCGCGAGGAAGCGCGGGCAGTAGTATCCCCGCTGCACGACGTAGTCGAGCATCTCGATCACTTCGTCGACCTCGCCGGTGTGCGCGAGCGCGTGCGCGTGCATCAAGAATCCTTCGGGATCGCGGAAGCGCGACGCGGAGACCTCGCGTAGCGCCGCCATGCACTCCTCACGATTGGCTTCGAACCCGGCGCGAAAGACCGCGAGGATCGAACGCTCGAGTCCGGGGAGCTGCGAACGCTCCATCTCGCGGCAGCGGCGCAGCGCTTCCTCTTCGCGGCCGAGATTGCAGAGCGACACGTTGTAGATCCAGCGCATGTCATTGTCGTCGGCGAGCATTGCGCGTTCGTAGTCGCCAACCAGGAAATGGCTGTATGCGACGCTCGTGCGCACGCCCGGGTCGAGCTGCCGCGCCCGCGCATCCGCGGCGAGCGACGCCTCGAGCAGCCCGCTGAACCGGCAGGCAAGCACGAGACCGGCATACATCTCGGCATCGGCGGCGCCGCGACGCAGCCGCTCGAGCAGACGCACCATCGACTCGCGCGAGCGCCCCAACTCTTCGACCTCGAAATACGTGTAGAGGTTGTGCGCCATCGCGAGGTCGGGATCGAGCGCGAGCGCCTTTTCGAACGCGTGCTCCGCGCGGCGGAAGTTCTCGTCGGCGTCGCCGTGGCCCCACTTCGCCATCACGCGGCAGACGCGGCCGAGGCGCGCCCACGCCGGCGCGTAGCGCGGGTCCTCGCGGAGGCACGCCTCGTAGAGATCGCGCGCGTCGGCGAGGCGGCGCGAGTTGTAGGCGACCTGGTTCGCGCGCAGATAGAACTCATACGCGCGCGGATTCGCGGGGGCATCCTGATGCAGCGAGCGCCGCTCGCGCGCGGTCAGCGGGATCGCCATCACGTCGACGATCTCGCGCGCGAGATCGTCCTGAAGCGTGAAGATGTCCGCGATCGATGCCTGCGCGGTCTTCGATGCGATGAGCGTCCCGGCGGGCGCCTCGACAAGCTGCGTCGTGACGCGGATCTGGTCGCCCGCGCGCAGGAGCGTGCCGCAGAGGACCGCGTCGACCTCCGCGTCGACGGCGATGCGCTTGATGTCGGGGCTTTCCCCCGCGAACTTCGCCGCGCCGAGGCTCGAGCGGACGACGAGCGACTCGAGACCCGAGAGCGAAACGGTGATCGCGTCGGCGAGGCTGAACGCGAGGAAGTCGACCTCCGGATCGGCGCGTAGCATGCGGAACGGAAGGACGATGAGGCGCTTGACCGAGCGGACGCGCGGGGCTTCGCCGCCGTCGATGAGCGGAAGCGCTTCCGCGAGATCGTGCGCCATCGCATCGGCGGTCGCGTGCCGCTCCTCGGGGCGGCGCGCGAGCGCGCGTTGCACGACGCGATCGACGGCGGCGACAGCGGCCCCCCCCGCAAGCGACGGCGGACGTTCCTTCGTGATCGCGTTGTGAATCTCGATGACGCTCGCGCCCGTAAATGCCGGCTGGCCGCTCACCATCTCGAAGAGAAGCGCGCCCGCCGCGAAGAGATCGCTCGCGGGCCCGAGCGCGGCGCCCGCCCACTGCTCGGGCGCCATGTAGCGCGGCGTGCCGACGAGCGTGCCGGGCTGCGTTACGTCCATCGCCGTCGCGGTGAGGTCGAGCGCGTGCGTGCGTGCGAGCCCGAAGTCGAGGAGCTTCACGCCGTGCGGCGTGAGGAATACGTTCGACGGCTTCAGGTCGCGATGCACGATGCCGCGCACGTGAAGCGCGCCGAGCGCCGCGAGGATCTCGCGCGCGATGCCGATCGACTCCGCGAGCGCGACGGGCCCCGCGGCGATGCGCGCGGCGAGCGAGTCGCCCTCGAGCAGCTCCATCGCGATGTAGAGTTCGCCGTCCTCCTCGCCGACCTCGAACACCTGGCAGACGTTCGGATGATTCACGCTCGCGGCGAGGCGCGCCTCGCGCTGGAGGCGTTCGCGCGCGCGCGGCTCGGCGCCTTCGCGGATCGTCTTGATCGCGACCATGCGCGCGAGATTCTCGTCGCGCGCCGCGTAGACGACGCCCATACCCCCTTCGCCGAGTTTGCGGTCGATCCTGTAGCGGCCATAGGACTCGCGCATCGCGAGCAGGCTATCACGAATGGCCGCGCGCGAGCGCGTGCGAGAATCGACGCGTGCTACAATGCGCCGCATGCGCGCGACGTTCCTGCGAGATTTTCTCCTGCGCGCCGGGGCCGTCGCGATCGCTCTCGGCGCTGGCCTACTCGTCGCCGAGATCGCCGTGCGCGCGTGGAATCCCGTCGAGATCCACCAAGTGCGCGGCCTCAACGCCTCGTTCGCGCAGCACGACGAACTCCTCGGCTGGCGCCTCGAGCCGAACGCGAGCGCGCGATTCGTCCGCGAAGACTTCGATGTTCTCGTCTCGAACAACAGCCACGGGTTTCGCGACCGCGAGTACGCGGTGGAGAAACCGCGCACCACGCGGCGCATCGTGATCCTCGGCGACTCGATGACGTGGGGGCTCGGCGTCGAGAACGATAGCTGCTACTCCGAGGTGCTCGAGCGCGCACTCGCCGCGGCGCCCGCGACATCCGCCGGCGCACCGGTCGAGGTGCTCAACTTCGGTGCCGCCGGCTACGGCACCGATCAGGAGTACCTGCTCCTGCGCGACACCGCGATTCGATTCGCGCCCGACGTCGTCGTGATCGCGTACAACGCGAACGACGTGCTCAACAACTCCGCGTCGGCGCAGCACGGATACCACAAGCCGTTCTTCAAGCCGGCGGGCGGCGCGATCGCGCTCGCTGGCGTTCCCGTGCCGCCGCGCGACGGCTGGGACACGCCGTGGAAGATGACGCCGGTCGGGCGCTTCCTGATGAAGCGCTCGGCGCTCTACGCATTCGTGCGCGTGCGCCTCGATTTTCTTTTCATACGGTTCGGCGAGGAGAGCCTCTTCGCGAAGGCGGGCGGATACAAACTCGAGCTGTCGGGCCGCGACGCGGAGATCACGACCCGCGCGCTCTTCGACAGCCTCTACGCGACGTCGCGCGCGAATGGCGCGGAGCCGCTCCTTCTCATCACCGTGCCGCCGCGCTTCATGAAGAAGACGGATCCGTTCCAGGCGAGCCTGCTCGCGCACGCGCGCTCGCGCTCGGTGCGCGTGCTCGACCTCGCGCCGTCGTTCGAGGCCGCGCTCGACGAGGGACCGCTCTTCTGGCCGAACGAAGGGCACTGGACGCCGCTCGGGCATCGCGTCGCCGGCGGCGAACTCGCGCGCTTCATCGACGAGCAGCAGTTGCTAGCGTCGGCGCCTGCACACGCACACTCACCGGGCGATTCCGTCGCGCCCACCGGCGCCGAGTAGTCATGCTAGCGAAGGCGATGCGGCTCACCGTTGCGGCGCTCCTCATCGCCGGATGCGCCGCGGCGCAACTCGGCGGCGACGACGCGCGAGCGAAGGTGGACGCGCACAGCGCCACGCGCCCCAACATCCTCCTCTTCACCGCGGACGATCACGGCAAACTCGACAGCGGCTGCTACGGCAACGACGCCGTGCGCACGCCGACGCTCGACAGCCTCGCGGCGAGCGGACTCGTGTTCGACAACATGCACACGACGACGGCGATCTGCTGCCCGAGCCGCACCGCGCTCATGACCGGCCTCTACCCGCACACGAGCGGCGTCTTCGGACTCAAGCCCGCCGACGATGCGGTGGTGCCGCTCACGTCCCGTCTCGTCGACGCCGGCTACGTGTGCGCGCTCGTCGGCAAGCGCCATCTCGCGCCGTGGGAGGCGTACCGCTTCGAGTACGCGCCCACCGATCCGAAGCAAGAGGAGGGCGGCCGCTCGATCGCCGCCTACGAAGCCGACGTGCGCGGCTTCTTCCAGCGCCGCCGCGTCGAGAGCGACACGCGTCCATTCTTTCTCATGGTGAACTTCCACGATCCGCACCGGCCGTTTCGCGAGCAGTTCGTCGACGCGGACGCGAAGCCCTTCGCCGCCGTGCGCATTCCGCCGACGATCCCCGACATCGCTGAGGCGCGCGACGAGTTCACGCTCTACTACCACTACATCGAGCGGCTCGATCGCGGCGTTGCCCTCTGTCTCGCCGCGCTGCGCGACGCGGGCCTCGCCGACAACACGCTCGTCATCTACACGAGCGATCACGGCGCCGCATTCCCGTTCGCGAAGACGACGCTCTACGAGGCGGGGCTGTGCGTGCCGTTCATCGCGAGCTGGCCCGGACACACCGTCGCGCACTCACGCACGGCCGCACTCGCGAGCTTCGTCGATTTCGCGCCAACGATTCTCGACGTGGCTGGCGCGCCGCTCCCTGCGGAGCTTCAGGGCGAGAGCTTCGCCGCGCAGCTTCGCACCGACGCAGCGCACGCGGCGCGCGACGCTAGCGCATCCGGTGAGCCCGGCGCGAACGACACTCGGCGCGAAGCTTGTGTCTACGGCTCGCAGACCGACGATATCTTCCGCCCGAGTTTTCCGATGCGCTCCGTCCGCTGCGGCACGTGGAAGTACATCTACAATTTCTCAGACAAGCCCGACGCCGCCAGCGCGAACGTCACGACCGGCCTCACCTGGCAAGGCATGCTCGCCGCCGCCGTAACCGACACCACCCTCGCCACACGCGTCGCCCTCTACGAACGCCGCCCCCGCGAAGAACTCTTCGATCTCGCAAGAGACCCATTCGAACTCACCAATCTCGCCGCCGACCCGCACTACGAATCGACCCTCGCCGATCTGCGCCACAAACTCGTCGCCCACATGGACGCGATCAACGACCCGCTCCTCGCCATCCTCCCCTTCGCCACCACGACACAGCAATCGCGTCTCCGCCCCGCCTACGACGCCTACCAAGCCTACGACGCCGAACGCGCACGCCTCCCCCACTCCCCCGGCCTAGGCGGCGCGCGCCGCGGCACCAACGACGACCTAGACTAGCCGCGCAACAACTCGCAGCCGCACGGCCGTCACTTGGTCCCTCGTGGTGTTGGGTGCGCACAAGCGCGAGCGAGGGGGCGTCTGCAGCGGGCGTGGAGTGGTGGCCGCCTAGTTCCGTACTCGGCGATCGTCCCACGCAATCGAGGGCGGCCACCGAGGCTCCCCGAGCGCAGCGAGTGCGGTAGCACGAGCAAGCGTCCCGCAGCAGACGCCCCCTCGCTCGCTCGCCCATCTTCCAGAACGACCACCTCGCCTGGCGCGCGCGTCGTGATGTGTGAAGCATGACGCGCAACACGCACGCGCGCGACGCTACGTCTGTCTACTGCACGTACCCCAGCGCGCGCATCTGCTCCATCTCCTCCGCGCTAGGCTCCTCGATCGGCTCCGGCTTGTGCCCAGGCTTGTCCGACGCCGACGTCCGCGCCGCCCACTCGAGTAGCGCCGCCTGCATCCGGTCCGCGAGCACACTGTCGCTCTTCGCCAACTCGTTCTTCTCCTGCGGATCGACGCGCCACGCATACAGCTCCCGCTCCCCCGTCTTCACCGATCGCAGAAAGTGGAGCGAGTCCGTTGTCATCGACCACCAGAGATCCTTGCCGTCCCACGGCGACGTCTCGGCGAACGCGACCTTCGCCGCCCACTCGTCGCGCGGCCGCAGCGCTCCGCCGCGCGTAAGACTCATCCCCTCGAACGCAGGCTGCGGCGCGAGCCCCGCCAGATCGAGCAGCGTCGGCGCCAAATCGATCGTCTCGACGACGCGGTCATCCACGATGCTCGTCCCGCCGCGGCCCGGCGCGACGATGAAGAATGGCACGCGCAGAATCTCGTGATGCAGCGAGATGTGGAAGAAGAGCCCGTGCTCGAGAAACGCTTCGCCGTGATCGGAGACGCACGCGATGATCGTGTTTTCGCTCACGCCGAGACTATCGAGCCCGCCGAGAAGCTCGCCGACCCACGTGTCGGCGCATCCGATCGCGTGATCGTAGGACGCCTCCATGAGCTGCCGCGTGGAGTCCGGGAACGCGCGCCATTTCTTGCGCTCGCGAAGAATCGCCTGGATCTCGTGAGGCTGCAGCCGCCCCTCGAACCCCGGGTTCTTCCCGAATTTCATCCCCGTCACTACCCGCTCCTCGCCGAGGCAGCGCGGATCGTAGGGCGAGTGCGTGTCGTACGCGTGCAGCCAGACGAAGAACGGCTTGCGCGATTCGCGCGCATCGAGCCACGCGAGCGCGCGCGGAACGATCGCGCCTAGCGCGCCGCCGCTCTCGTCGAAGAGATCGAATCCCGCGTCGAAGCCGTACTTCGCGCGCACCCATCCGAGGTCGACGAACGCCGCCGTTTCGTAGCCCGCGTCGCTCAGAACGCCGGCGAGTGTCGTCGCGGAATCGGGCAGCGCCCACCGCTCCGACCCGACGTCGTGGCTCCCCGGGTAGCGCGACGTGACGATCGACATCTGCGACTGAAGCGTGCGCGGCGCCTGCGAAAACGCGTTCGGAAAGTAGAGGCCGTTCTTCGCGAGCCGGTCGAGGTGGGGTGTGTTGGCGCGGGCGCCGTCGGTGCCGCGGCGGATCGCGTCGTAGAGACCGACGCGATCGCCGCGAAACGTGTCGAGGTCGAGCAGGATGATGTTCGGGAGCGCGCCCGTGCGCGCCGTGGTCGCGCGCCCGGCGGAATCGCTATGCGCCCCTCCGCGATCCGCGCCGCCGCTGCCGCGGTCGCTGCCACAACCGAACGCGAGCGCACTCGCGAGGCCCGCGAATAACGCAAGAACGAAGAGCCGGCCTCGCACCCGCGTTCGCCCGCCGCGTGCTCGGCGGCCTACGCCGCCACGGGGCGCGGCTTCGTCTTCTTTCGCTCCGCAGACGCCAACGCGCGCGTGCGCCAGTCGAGAACGACGGCGCCGGCCACGAAGATCGACGAGTACGTACCGACCGCGATACCGATCATGAGCGCGATCGCAAAATCGCGAATCACCTCGCCGCCGAAGATCAGGAGCGCGACGACCGTCATCATCGTCAGTCCCGACGTAATGACCGTTCGCGACAACGTGTTGTTGATCGATTCGTCGATGACGTCGGAGAAGTTCTCGCGCCGCATCGTGCGCATGTTTTCGCGGATGCGGTCGAACACGATGATCGTGTCGTTGATCGAGTATCCAGCGATCGTCAGAAGCGCCGCGACGACGTTGAGCGAAAACTCGCGGTTCAGAATCGTGAGAATACCGACGACGAAGACCATGTCGTGGAAGAGCGCGAGCACGCCCGTCGCCGCGAACCGGAATTCGTAGCGAACGCCGACATAGATGAGAACCGCAAGAAGCCCGAGCGCGAGCGCCTTGGCCGCGCCCCACTTGAGTTCGGAGCCGACCTTCGGGCCGACGTCTTCGGTGCGGCGCACCTCGACATTCGTTCCCGCCATGCCGGCGCGCAGCGCCTCGACCACCTTAATGGCCGTCTGGTCGCCGAACTTCGAGCGATCGACGCGGATCAGATAGTCGTTCGTTCCGCCGAACTGCTGGATCTCGGCGCCGGCGAACCCGATCGGCTCGAGCGCCGACCGCAGCGCGCCGACGTTCGTCGGCGCACCGACGCCGATCTGCACGAGCGTGCCTCCCGTGAAATCGACGCTCCACTTCGGGCCGCCCTTCACGATGAGTCCGAGGAGCGCGATCGCCAGCGTGATCAGCGAGAAGGCGTAGCCGATCTTCCGCCACTTCATGAACGGGTAGTGCGTGCTTAGGAAAAGATGCATCGTCCGCTCCGATTAAATGCTGAGTTTTCGCAGGTTGAACTTCGCGATCATGATGTCGAAAAGGACACGCGTCACGACGATCGCCGTGAACATGCTGAACGTGACTCCGAAGATGAGCGTCACCGCGAATCCCTTGATGCTCGCGGTGCCGTAGAAGAGAAGGAAGAACGTCGTCAGAACGACGGTCGCGTTCGAGTCGAGAATCGCCGTGAACGCGCGCGAGTAGCCGGCGTCGACCGCCGCGCGGATCGTCTTGTTGAGCCGCAGCTCCTCGCGGATGCGCTCGTTGATCAGCACGTTCGCGTCGACCGCCATACCGAGCGTCAGGATGAGGCCCGCGATGCCGGGAAGCGTCAGCGTCGCGTCGATCCACACCATGGCCGCGACGACGAGCAAGAGATTGAGGATGAGCGCGATGTTCGCGAAGAGACCGGAGATGCGGTAGTAGAAGATCATGAAGAGGAAGACCGCGCCCATTGCGATGAGGCTCGCCTTCACGCCGGCGTCGATCGAGTCCTTACCGAGCGATGGCCCAACGCTTCTCTCTTCGAGAATCTCGATCGGCGCGGGGAGCGCTCCGGCGCGCAACACGATCGCGAGAATCTTCGCCTCGGTGTCGGTGAAGCCGCCCGAGATCGACGCGACGCCGCGCGGAATGCGCTCGCGAATTCCCGGCGCCGTGTGCACCTGCCCGTCGAGCACGATCGCCATCCGCCGCCCGACGTTCTCGCCGGTGATGCGCGCGAACGCCGTCCGCCCCCGGCTGTTCATCGTCAGCTCGACGCCCGGCGCGGCCGGATTGTCCTGGTCGATGCCGATCTGCACGATCGCGTTCTGAATCGCCGAACCGGTGAGGTCGGCCGTCTTGCGCAGAAGATAGAGGTCGCGGTATTTCTCTTCGCCGAGGAGCCGCGCCTCGCGTCCCCACGCGAACATGACGCCGCCTGGGATGAGCCGCTGCACCGCGGGATCATCGAGCATCGCCTGCACCGTCGGGAAGTCGGCCTCCTTCACGAGCGGGTTGTCGGTGTCCGACTGGCCCATGAAGCCGATGTAACGCGTGAGCGGGCGCCGCTCGGTGTCCTCGTTCATCCCCGCCAGAAGCGAGTCGGCCGCCGCGGTGTCGCCCGGCGCCTTCTGCCCCTGATTCCGGATGTAGAGCGCTTCGTCGATCTTTCCGCATACCTCCTGCACGGAGACGGCGGACTGCACGATCTTGAATTCGAGAAGCGCCGTCTGGCCGATCAGCGCCTTCGCCTTCTCGATATCCTGAACGCCCGGGAGCTGCACGAGGATGCGATCGTCGCCCTGCCGCTGAATCGACGGCTCGGTCACGCCGAACTGGTCGATGCGGTTGCGGATCACTTCGAGCGCGCGATCGACGGCGTCGCCCGCCTCTTTCTCGGAGAGCTTCGATTTGTCGACGAGCAGAACCATGTGCATTCCGCCCTGCAAGTCGAGACCGAGCTTCAGCGAGTTACTGCGGAGCTTCGCGAGATCCTCGGGACTCATCGCGGCCTGCTCTGCCGGGCTCATCGTCGCGTGGCGGACCGTGTCCTTGAGGTACCACGCACCCAAGAGGAACGCGATCACGACCGCAATGGCTTTCCATTTGAAACCTGACGCCATGGTGCTCCTCCGAACCGCCGCGCCGTTGCGCGCGGCGAGAGACTATCCGCGCTCTCGGACCTCGGCCTGGGCTTCGCGGATGAGGTGAATCATTTCAGAAACCGCCTTTTCGATTCCGGTGAAGAGGGCACGCGAAACGATCGAGTGCCCTATGTTGACTTCTTCGATCTCGCGCACGTGCACGACAGGCTTCACGTTGAGATACGTCAGGCCGTGCCCCGCCTTCACGCGCAAACCCGCGCGCGCCGCAACCCGCGATGCCGCCGCGAGCTTTTCGATCTCGGCGTAACGCGCCTCGTCCGTCGCCGCGTTCGCGTACGCGCCGGTGTGAAACTCGACGCCCCCAAAACCGGCGCCGATCGCCGCGTCCGTTTGCCGCGCGTCGGGATCGATGAACGCATCGACCTCGACGCCCGACCCGGCGAAGCGCGCGACGAGCGCCTTCATCGCCGCCGCACTCCGCGCCACATCGAGCCCGCCCTCGGTCGTGACTTCCTCGCGCCTCTCGGGCACAAGCGTCACCGACTCGGGGCGCGTCGCGAGCGCGATCGCCACCATCTCGTCAGTCGCCGCCATCTCGAGATTCAGCCGCGCCCGCACCGTCTCGCGCAAGAGACGCAGGTCGCGATCCTGAATGTGACGCCGGTCCTCGCGCAAGTGGACCGTGATCTGATCGGCGCCGCCGAGTTCGGCGAGCACCGCCGCGGCGACCGGCTCGGGCTCGCGCCCTTTGCGCGCCTCGCGCACCGTCGCCACGTGATCGATATTCACGCCCAACTCGACCCAGCGCCGCCCCGGCCGCGGCTTTCCTAATTCGATCGGAAACGCCATCGCTTCGTTTGCCTCGCGCATCGCGCATCGCGTCTCGCGCACCGCGCGCCGCGCCGCGTGCGCGCCGCGCGCGTTGCGCGCCTAGTTCTCGAGCAACTCGGCGAGCGGCACAAGCCGCACGCCCTTCATCTCCGGGCCCGCGAGAAACCGCGTCACCACCTCGAGGCTCGCGCGCCGCGGATGCCCGATCCCGATCGCGCTCCCGCGCCGCCGCGCGCGCCGCGCGAGCGACACGAGCGCCGAGTCGATCGCCGCCGGCTCGTTATACCCCGTGTCCCAGAACCGCCAGTTCTCCGCGAACCGCACGCCGTTCTCGCGCGCGATCGCGCGCGCCGGACTCGCGTCGCCCGTATGCGAATCGAAAAAGTAGAGCCCCGCGCCGCGAAGCTCCTCCATCACGATTTGCACGATCCGCGGATCGGCCATCGCTCGCGAGCCCATATGATTATTGAGCCCTTCCGCGCCCGGTACCGCCGCGATCGCCTTCCGAACCTTCGCCCGCACCGTCGAATCGGCGTCGGCCACCATCACCGCGCCCTCTCCCGGGTCGAACTCCGGATAACCCTCCGGCTCCATCGGGAGATGAATGAGCACCGCGTGTCCCGCCTCGCGCGCCGCGCTCGCAACCTCGCGCGCGAACGGCGTGCCGGGAATCACGGTGACGGCGACGGCGCTGGGAAGGTCGACAAAAGCCCGGACGACGGGGCCGAAGACGAAGCCAAAGTCATCTACGACGAGGGCAAGCCGCGCATCCTCTCTCTCGTTCGCCGCGCACGCCGGAGCGGCGCAGAGCGCGAGACAGACGAAAGCGGCCACAAGGGCCGCCGCCACGGATCCTCCGCACGGAAACGGGGTCGCAATCCTTTTCACCGGAGCGAAAGCGCGATTTTATGGAAGGGGCGTTGGAGCGTCAACACTTTCCTTGGGCACGGTGCCGGGCGCGAAACGGCGCCGGCGGCTCGGGCACGAAGACAAAAATCCCGCGGCGTGCGCGCCGAGAAGGGCGCGCTGCCGCGGGATCGTGTGTCTCCGGCCGGCCGGAAGAAACTAACTTCGCGGTCGGTCGATCTGACGGAACAGGACCCAGAGAGAGTCCGACGGATCGAGCTTCGTCACGAACGTTTGCGGCGAGTCGACCGTGAAGATGAGTGGCTCGGTTCCGTCACCGACGGTTGCCACGCGCAGCGTCACCGTCGTTTCGAGTTGGCGGCAGCCGGCGCAGTCGTCTCCGAGGTAATCGTTGTTCGAGTTGACGAGAAGGTTCAGCGTGATCCCCGTAACCTGCTCGAGCCGGAAAAGGCGACCGGTACTATTGAGGTCGAGTGTCCGGCCCCAGAAGTTGTCGGAGCCCAGAACGTCGCGAAGGCTGTCGGCGTCGGCCTGAAGGAACTCGAACTGGAACTCTTCGTCGAGCATGGCGGCGTACAGGATCGAATCGCGCTCCGAATAGGCCTTCTCGAAGTAGTTCGTCAAGAGTTCGACCGGCGTCCTACGCGAAACGGGCTCCGGTTCGTTGCACGGCGGGTTCGGGCAGGGGTTGCCGCCATCGTCATCTGGCGAGAACGGGCAGCCGCAGAGCGCCGCAAGGGCAAGAAGACCCAGCGCCAGAGTGATCCAGGTCTTCCATCGAGTTCCAAGATGTCGGTGCATGTTGAGTACTCCTCCTCTTCTCTTCTCTCATATTGCTGGTGCAAGCGGCCAAGACCGCCAACATCGCATCGGCCAAACGCCCAGGTTACTGAAGCTACGGTTTAGCTGTCAACAAGGCCGCCACTTTTCCGGCAGCGTGTAGTCCTCCTTCGCGGTCGCCGCGTCCTGCCCTCAGGACCGCGTCCTTCCGCGCAATTCGCCCCAACTCTTAACGCCCGATTCTCCCGATCGGATGTCCTGCCATGCGTAAAGCGCCCACCCACTCCCTTCGTCCCGCATGAAAAACTCCAAAATCCCGGCGTAGCTGCTCGAGTCGATAACGCCCGGGGCGCCCCCGTCGGGGGCAGAATCGATGAGCGTAAACTCGTACGCGAGCCGAACGCGCGCGGTGTCCGAGCTGACCTCGAAGATCGATTCCGGCGTGAAGAAGAAGGAGATCGGAATGCGATCGTTGGTCGTGAACAAGTTCTGCGCGACCTCTTCCTCCGTAGCACGCGTGTAGTTGTCGAACGGACACTCGCTCTGAGAGCAGAGATCGATTGAATCGAGCTTGTCGGGGATGAATTTCCAGTCCGCGCGAAAGCCGAGCCGGTAGCGGTCGATCTGCCGGTCCTCGAACGTGACACGCACGTTGTTGATCAAGATCTCGGGCGTATTCGGCTGCCGCCAGCGCGTCGCCAACGTGTCGAGAGTCTCGGGCGGCTCGGAATCCCTCGGGTTGAAGAAACATCCCCCCGCTCCGACCGCGTTGACCGCCATCGCGACCGCCGTCAGCAGAACCCATGCCGCCGCGCGCCCGCGCGAAACGAATGCGCGCATCACAGCGCATACCCCGCCGACGCCTCGACACGGTAAAAGCGCCTTTCGCGTTCGGAAACGGAGGTGCCGTCGGCGAGCGTGCGCCGCGCCCGCGCCTCCACCTTGAGCCGCTTCGTGACATCGCGCCGCATTGACCCCTCGATGAAAAACTCGACGCGCTCCGATTCGCCGCGAGGCCCCGTCTGTTTCACGCGCCGGATCGTCCCGTCGACATCCTTGAAGTCGTAGTTGCGATTCAATTCGATGCGCTGGCCGACCGCCAGCCGGACCCCCCGCATCGGCGCGTATCCGGTCGAGAGATCGAGACTCTGCTTACTAAACTGCGTCGCGCGGCGGAATGTCTCGCGAACGCGATCGTAGGAACCCGCGTCGCGAACCTGGAAGAAGTGCGAAAGATCGAAGTCGACGACGCTCGTGACCTGATACGTGAACTTCGTGTCGACCTGCGTCTTGCGCGTCAGCAAGTTCTGGCCCTTCGCATCCTCGGCGAACGTGTAGTCGTTACGCACTTCGTAAACTTGCCGCAGCGTCGAACCCGCGAGCGGTTTCACGCTGAAGCTCGGCCGCAGCCACCACGCCTGCTTCGTGTTGTTCTCGCCCGACTGCGCCGCGGCGATATTGACGGTGCGATCTTCCTTTACGCCGAGCGCGAAGTTCGTTGTCAGCTTGTCCGACACGACATAGTTCCCCTTCCACTCGAGCGACTGCGCCAGAAGATCGCGGTCGCTTGTCGGAACTCTTCTTGGCTCGTCTGCGCGAAAGAAAATGTACGAGATGAGGTCGATCTTCAAGGAGACGTCAGTGCTCAGCTTCGCCGAGATCTTCTGGTCGTGATTGAGGGTGACGGCGCCGTGCGCGATCGACTTCTCCTGCGCCTGCTGATTCGGGAATTGCTCGTAGGCTCGATCGCGGTCGAGCGCGAGGTTCGTCGTGCCGCCCGTCCAACCCTTGTAGCTCACCGTGGCGCGCGCGTCTTCCTTCGTTTGCCGGTTGCCACGCCGCACGAGAGGCGTTCGCAGCGCGTCGCTGGCGCCCGCTTCTAGGTCGTAGTCTTTCTCGGTGTTGCTGCGCGAGGCCTCGATCCCGAGCGAGAGCCGCTCGCTCGCCCTGAATTTCGTTCCGAAGCTGGCGTTCGAGCGGTCTTCGGTTCGCGTCTCGGTGTATTGCGCGGAATCGGCGTGCGGGTACTGGTACTGACCGTTCGCGTCGAACGCGCCGATGCGAAAATTGAAATTCGACGACGGGTTGTACGAGATGTTCGCGCGGATTTGCTGCGCGACGTCGCGATTCTCGGCCTCAATCGGCGCCTCCTCGGGCGAGTCGGCCGCACCGATGGTCATCGTCGTCGACGTTGCGCGATTGCCCGACCAGCTAAAGTCGGTCCGCACGCTCTTCACCGGCGTGTAGTCGACTCCGAGCTCCATATCCGCCTGCGTTCCCTCTTCCGTAAACTGCGAGTATTCGTTGTTGCGCGTCCCGGCCGACGTGCTCGCGTTGAAAATCATGTTCTCCGCGACCGCCTTCTCGAAGCGCGAGAAGACGCCGACATCGCTGTTCGTCGTTTTCGTTTCGACGGCTAAAGCGCGCGAGCGGTTGTCGTCGAGGTTCCAGTTCGTCGAGTAGCGCACTCCCATCGTGACCGCTTCGGATAGGAGGTACTCGAGACTCGTCGATGTCGTGCGCGTCTCGACCGTGCGCTTCAGCGTCTGCTCGTCCTTCGCGCGGAGTCCGGTTTGATTCTTAAGGCGCAGTTTCTCGCCGACCATGTAGTCGGCGTTGACGCCGTGATTCCAGGTCCGCACGTCTTTCTCGATTCCGTAGCGCACGTCGTAGCTCGGATGAAACCCGGTCTGGGACTTAACCGGGCGCGGTGCGCGCTCGCCGCTGCCGGCTTCCGCGGAGTCCGCGGCCGCGAGCGAGTCGGCGGCCAGAGAATCGGGCAGCACATCTTCCTCCTCGTCTTCCTCCTGGGCCCACGCGCGGCCCGCACCCGCGGCGACGAACGCGAGCGACGCCGCGCCGAGCACCGCGGCCAGCGTGAGGATCGCGAGGCCCTCGGTCATGCGCGACATCGCGCCTCCGAAAGCGCCGTGGCGAGTTGCGCGAACTCGACGAGCGAGAGCGTTTCGCCGCGGCGGCCGAAGTCGATGCCGGTAGCCGCCGCCACCTCGGAGAGAAATCCGCCGGCGGTTTCCGGAAGAAGCGCGAGTGTGTTGCGAAGCGTCTTGCGCCGTTGCGCAAACGCAGAGCGCACAAGCCGGAAGAGAAGCGCCTCATCGGGCACGTCGACGGGAGGCCGCTCGTGGAACGAGAACTCGACGTACGACGAAACGACCTTCGGTCTCGGACGAAACGCGGAGGGCGGAATCGAGAAGAGGCGGCGTGAAAGCGCGGCATACGCGACGCGCACGCTGATCGAGCCGTACGCCTTCCCGCCGGGCGGCGCCGTGATGCGCTCGGCGACCTCGCGCTGCATCGTCAGGTACGCGCGCTCGAACGAGCGCGAATGCTCCGCGAGCCAGATCAGAATCGGACTCGACGCGTAGTACGGGATGTTTCCGAACACGACCGCTTTCTCACCTGGCGCCAGACCAAATGCCGTGGCGGGATCGAGGTCGAGCACGTCGGCCGTGATCACCGTCACCTCGGCGAACGACTTGAAGCGCTCCGCGAGATCGGCCGCGAGATAGCGATCGATCTCGACGACGATGAGCCGCCGCACCGTGCCGGCGAGAAGCTCCGTCATCGCACCGCGTCCGCCGCCGATTTCGACGACGACTTCGCTCCCGGACAGCGCCATCGCGTCGATCATGCGGTGCGCGATACCGCCGTCGACGAGAAAGTTTTGTCCGAGACTGCGCTTCGGGAGCGCCTGTCGCGAAAGATGCGCAGCGTTCAGCAAGACCTCATCCGATCGGTTGGTTTTCGGCTTCCGAGGTGGAACTCACGCAGCGGGCTGGGGCTGCGACTCTTGCCGGGAGAACCATCGCCGGGGAACGAATGCCCCGATTCTCGCCAATGGGCTCCCAACCGATGCCGCGACGTCCCGCGTTGTCCTTTGCGCCTCGATGCAATGCAACATTCGGCCTTTGAAACCACTAGCAAGCGGCGATGCGGAGAGCCTCCTGTGGGCTGGACGGGTCGTTTCGCGGGGCGAAAGTGGAGTTAGAGTACCACGCGCGCCGCCGCGGTTTCAACAGCCGATTCGGCCGCGCGGCGGCTGCGCTCGATGCCCTGGCACCGCGCGCGGCCCCGTTCTAGAATGAGACACCCTCCCGTGTGACGAGCGATTCGAGCCAATCGCTCCAGGACCATCTCCATCCCGGGAGGATCTTCATGGGCACTCCATTTGCGCAGCGCGTCGCCCTGCTCGGCACCGAGAACGCGTTTCGTCTCGGGCCGTACATCAAGGAAGCCGAGGCGGGCGGCGAACCCGTCATCCGATGCAACCTCGGCGAGCCCGACTTTCCGCTTCCGTCCCACATCGCCGAGGAAGTGAAGCGGCAGATCGACAACGGGCTCACGCACTATTGCGACCCGCAAGGAATTCTCCCGCTGCGCGAGGCGATCGCTCGCGATATCGGTTCGATGCGCGGCCTCTCGATCACGCCGGATCGCGTCGTCGTCTTCGCGGGCGGCAAACCGCCGATCGGCTTCGCGCAGCAAACCTACTGCGATCCTGGCGACGAGGTGATCTATCCGAGCCCGGGCTATCCGATTTACGAATCGTTCGCGACCTATCTCGGCGCGAAGCCGGTGCCGCTTCACCTGCGCGAGGAGAACGGATTTACTTTCACCGGTGAGGAACTCGCGGCGCTCATTACGAACCGCACGAAGCTCATCATCCTAAACTTCCCGTCGAATCCGACGGGCGGCGTCGCCACGCGGGGCCAACTGGAAGAGATCGCCGAGGTCATTCGGCGCAAAGCCCCGTCGCACGCGCGCGTCTACTCCGACGAGGTGTACGAGCGAATCCTCTTCGACGGGAGCAAGAACTTTTCGATCGCGTCGATTCCCGGAATGGAAGCGCGGACGATCATCGTGTCGGGAGTTTCGAAGACGTATTCCTGGACGGGCGGGCGGCTCGGGTGGGCCGTGTTCCCGACGGCGCACGAAGCGACGCTCTTCACGAATCTCAACATCAACTACTACTCGTGCCTGCCCGCGTACAACCAAATGGGCGCGAAGGTCGCGATCGAATCGCCGGAGAGTGCGCCGATCACCCAGCGAATGGTCGCCGCGTTTCAAGAGAGGCGCGACGTCGTCATCGCCGCGCTCAACAAAACCCCCGGTATCACGTGCCAGAAACCGAAGGGTGCGTTCTACGCGTTCCCGAATATCGGCGGCGCGTGCGAGAACATCGGCGCGTTGGACGCGTACGAGGCGCTTCCCGATGACACGAAGCGGCGCTCGTCTGCTGCAACGCTCTTCCAGATGTTCCTGCTGTTTCATTACAAGATCGCGACGATGGACCGCAGGTCGTTCGGCCAGATCGGCGCTTCCGGGAAGCACTTCATTCGCATTTCAGTCGCAACGAGCATGGATGATCTCAAAGCAGCGGTGCTGCGAATCGCGGAGGCCGCGGGGGATCGCAAAGGTTTCGCCAAGTTCATCCGCGAAGGGAAGCATCTCTTCTAACAACGCCGGCCGCGCCGCCGCTGAGAAAGGGGCAGTCACAATGAATGGATTCGGGCCGAGACGAGGGATCGCGATCGACGTCTCCGAAGAACTCGCCCGCGGGAGCAACCCGCTTTCGGATGAAGACGCCTCGCACTTCATCGCCTTCGATGCGATCTACCGCGCGGTCTGCGCCGTGCTCTACAACTACGTGCCGATGTCGGGCCACCCGGGCGGCTCGATCTCGTCGGGGCGCATGGTCGAGGGGCTTCTTTTCGACGCGATGGACTACGACCCCTCGGATCCCGATCGACAGGATGCCGACATCATTTCGTACGCGGCCGGGCACAAGGCGCTCGGGCTCTACGCGATGTGGGCGCTGCGCGACGAGGTGCTCCGTATCGGCGCGCCGTCGCTCTTGCCGGCGGACCCGCGCCGCCGGCTGCGGCTCGAGGATCTCGTCGGCTTCCGCCGAAATCCGAGCACGATGACGCCGCTCTTCCAACTCTTCGACGCGAAGGGGCTCGACGGCCACCCGACCCCCGCGACGCCGTTCGTGCGGCTCGCGACGGGAGCGTCGGGCGTGGGACTCCCGGCGTCGCTCGGGCTCGCGCTCGGTGCGCTCGACACGTACGGCGCCAACGCGCCGCGCGTTCACATCGTCGAGGGCGAAGGCGGCATGACGCCGGGGCGCGTCGCGGAAGCGCTCGCGGCGGGCGGCACGATGTCGCTCCGCAACGCGGTGCTTCACGTCGACTGGAACCAGGCGTCGATCGACTCGGAGCACGTCTGCCGCGACGACGGCAAGCCGGGCGACTACGTGCAGTGGACTCCCGCGGAACTCGCCTACCTCCACGACTGGAACGTGCTGCACGTGCCCGACGGAATGGACGTTCAACTCGTGATCGCCGCGCAGCGGCGCGCGGCGGCGATCGACAATGGGCAACCGACGGCGATCGTCTACAAAACGGTGAAAGGCTGGAAGTACGGCATCGAGGGCAAGGCGTCGCATGGCGCCGGACACGGCCTTTGCTCCGACGGGTTCATGGACGCGGTGGCGCCCCTTCTTGCGCAAAGCGCGCGGCTCCTGCCGCACTGCGAGGCGAACGCGCGGCGGTGCGTAGGCGACACGAAGAGCACCGTCATGGAGGAATGCTTCTGGGAGGCGCTTCTCGTCGTGCGCAACGCGATGGAACGCAATCACGCGGCGGTGGAGATGCTCGCGCGGCGGCTCGTCGCGGCGCGCGAGCGGCTCGACGCGCAACGGCGTGAGCCGCGCGCGGGCGCGCCGCGAATCGACGCGGTGTACGAATCGGCGGCGCGCGCCGTCGAGCTGCGCGAAAGCGTTCCGAGCGACGTCGCGATCGGGCCCGGTTCGACGACGACGCTGCGCGGGGAACTCGGGCGCGTGCTCAACCACTACAACCACGCGAGCGGCGGCGGGCTCTTCGCGGCGGCGGCGGACCTACTCGGATCGACGAGCGTCAACGCGACGGCGAAGGGCTTCGGCGACGGCTTCTACAACGCGAACACCAACACCGAATCGCGGCTCTTGTCGATCGGCGGTATTTGCGAGGACGCGATCGCCGGAATGCTCGCGGGGCTTTCGACGTACGGCACTCACATCGGCGTGGGGTCGTCGTACGCGGCGTTCATCGCACCGCTCGGGCACATCGCGTCGCGGCTGCACGCCATCGGATGCCAAGCGCGGCGCGCGGCGACGCGCGAGCCCTACAAGCCGATGATCCTGATCTGCGCGCACGCGGGCCTGAAGACCGGCGAGGATGGGCCGACGCACGCCGATCCGCAGCCTCTCCAACTTCTGCAGGAGAATTTCCCGCGAGGCACGATGATCACGCTCACGCCTTGGGATCCGCAGGAGATCTGGCACCTCGTCTCCGCGGCGCTTACGAAGCGGCCGGCGGTGATCGCGCCGTTCGTGACACGGCCGGCCGAGCGCGTGATCGACCGGGCGCGCGCGCATCTCGCGCCAGCTTCGGACGCCGCGACGGGCGTGTACCTCTTGCGCGACGCGCGCGGCCGCGGCGACGGGACGATCGTGCTGCAAGAGAGCGGCGTCGCGTACGCGTTCGTCGAGGAGGCGCTTCCGCTGCTCGAACGCGAAGGGGTCAACCTCAACGTTTACTACGTCGCGAGCGCCGAGCTGTTCGACATGCTTCCGGACGCGGAGAAGTCGCGAATCTTTCCCGAGGAGCACGCGCGCGTCGCGATGGGAATCACCGGATTCACGCTTTCGACGATGTATCGGTGGATCATGTCGGAGCGCGGGCGAGCGGCGACGCTCCATCCGTTCCAGAAGGGGCACTACCTCGGCAGCGGCCAAGCGGACATGGTGCTCGCCGAAGCAGGGCTCGATGGCCGCAGCCAGTTCGACGCGATCATGAACTACCTGAAGAACCGCCGGCCGACGGTCGTCGCCGCGAGCGACTCGGCAGAAAGGTAGCGGAACTAGACGTACTTCGAAGCGGCGGCGCACGCGAAACGTGTGCCGCCGTGCGTTACGATCTGGACGCGGCCGGTGCCGACGAGTGCGGCGAGCGACTCGAGGGGGCGAGCGTCGCCCCAGCGCGCCAGCTGCGCGAGCAGATCGTCTTCGTGCATCGGGTGGCGCGCGATCATCTCGGCGACGGCGTCCGCGGGGGTCTCGTATGGCGGCGGCGCGGAATCGAGCGGCGCCGATCCGTCGCGGGTTGCCAGATTAAGGACTGGGGCGGCGCCGCCGAGGATCTCCTCCGCGCGCGCAATCGACTCGTTCACCGCCTGCGAGACCCAGAGTTCCGCCGGCGGCCGCGCGGGCATCGACAAATGGATCTGATCCGGTTTCACCGCACGAAGAACCGCCGCGATGTCGCGCAGCGACTCCTCCGAATCGTTCACGCCGTGCACGAGCATCACCTCGACCCACAACTTGCGCCGGAACTCGCGGCGAAACGCGATGAGCCCATCGACGATTTCGGCGAATGAGGGCCGGGCAAGCGGCCGGTTCACGCGACGGAAGACGGTGTCCGTTCCCGCGTCGAGCGTCGGTAGCACCGCGTTCGCCGAGAGCAGATCCTTGCGCACATCCGCGCGCGCCAGAAGCGCCCCGTTCGTGATCACGGCGATCGGAACCTCCGCGAGTTCCTTGGCGCGCCGGATCAGCCAGCCGAGCGACGCGTGCAGCGTCGGTTCGCCCGAGCCGCCAAAGGTGAGCCAGTCGACGCCTTCGGGAGGAAGCGCCTCGAGCGCCGCCGCGATTTCCTCGAGAATTTCGTCGCGCGGATAGTATTCGTGGCGCTCTCCGGTCATCGGCGTCGAGCGGCCGAGCTGACAGTAGACGCAGTTCCAGTTGCAGGTTTTCAGCGGAACCGGATCGACTCCGAGCGAGCGGCCAAGGCGCCGCGAGGCGACTGGGCCAAAAACGAATCGCATAGAACATCTCCGGATAGTCGACCGCCGCGGGAGGGGAACGCTGTGCGGCGATCGAGCCGGCGGCGGCGAACCGGCGGCCGGCACGCCCAACGTTAACTCCGCGGCGGCGTTTCGCCAACCGCGGCGAACCTGATAGAATGCGGCACCTCATGAGCATCCTCGACTCCATCGGGAACACGCCGCTGATCCGGCTCGAGCGATCGAGCCCGAATCCGAACGTCACGATCTGGGCGAAGCTCGAACTCTGCAACCCGAGCGGATCGCTCAAGGACCGCATCGCCGTTTTCATGATCGAGCGCGCGGAGAAGAGCGGTGCGTTGACGCGCGACAAGACGATCATCGAAGCAACAAGCGGCAACACCGGGATCGCACTCGGAATGGTCGCGGCGGTGAAGGGCTACAAGGTCGCGTTCTACATGTCGGAGGCGAAAACGATCGAGCGGCGGAAGATGCTGCGGCATTGGGGCGCGGAACTGATCCTCACGACGAAAGAGAATCCCGACAGTCACATCTTCGGCGCGAAGGAAGCGGCGGCGGCCCACCCCGAGCGCTACTTCTACATCAATCAAAACGAAAACGAGGACAACGTGCTCGCGCACTACCAGGGCACGGGGCGCGAGATCGTCGAGCAGTCGCGCGCGATGTTCGACGGCGCGATCGACGCGTTCGTCGCTGGCTTCGGCACGGGCGGGTGCCTCATGGGAATGCGGCGCGCGTTCCACGAGAGCGGCATCGGCGCGCGCATCGTCGCGGTCGAGCCGCAGCCGCGCGGGCGCATCGACGGCCTCAAGCATGGCGCCGAGGCGTATCAACCGCTGATCTACGACCGCGCGATCATCGACGAGACGATCAACGTGCGCGATGAAGACGCGTTCCGCGTGACGCGCGAAATCGCGGCGAAAGAAGGCGTGCTCGCGGGGATTTCGTCCGGCGCGACGCTCTGGGCCGCGCAGCAGGTTGCGTCGCGCATGGAGCGCGGCAACATCGTCGTCATCTTCGGCGACCGCGGCGAGCGCTACTTCTCGACCGAGGTATTCAACCAGAGCTAGCGGCGCTGCCGCCGCCACTTCGCAGATACTCGTCGATCGCTTTCGCCGCGCGCCGGCCGGCGCCCATCGCGAGAATGACGGTCGCGCCGCCGGTGACAATGTCGCCGCCCGCGAAGACGCCGCGCATCGTCGTCTTTCCCGCCGCGTCGGCGACGATCGTGCCGCGCTTCGAATGCTCGATCGCGGGCGACGTCTTCTTGATGAGCGGGTTCGCGCCATTCCCGACGGCAATCACGACCATGTCGACCGCGACGTTGTGTTCGCTCCCCGCAATTCGCACAGGCCGGCGCCGGCCCGACTCGTCCGGCTCACCGAGCGTCATCTGCTCCAGGCGCACTCCCGTGAGCCACCCGTCGCCGTTCCCGAGAAACTCCACCGGGTTCGCCAGCATCAAGAAGCGGACGCCCTCTTCCTTCGCGTGGTGCACCTCTTCGGCGCGCGCGGGCATCTCTTCCTCGGATCGCCGATAGACGATGCTCGCGCTCTTCGCGCCGAGCCGCAGCGACGTGCGCACCGCGTCCATCGCGGTATTGCCGCCTCCGAACACCATCACGTCTTTTCTTGCGACGTTGAAGACGGGCGTCTCCGCGTCGGCGCGATACGCCTTCATGAGGTTGACGCGTGTGAGGAATTCGTTCGCGGAGTAGACGCCGATGAGGTTCTCGCCAGGAATATTCATGAAGCGCGGTAGACCCGCGCCGACGCCGATGAACACGGCGTCGAAACCCTCGCGCTGCATCAACTCCTCGATCGTATCGGTCATGCCGATCACGGCGTTCGTGACGAAGCGCACGCCGCTCGCGCGAAGCGCCTCGATCTCCGCGCGAACGATTTCTTTCGGCAGCCGAAACTCGGGGATGCCATAGACGAGAACGCCGCCGAGTTCGTGCAGCGCTTCGAACACCGTCACGTCGTGCCCGGCGCGCGCAAGGTCCGTCGCGCACGAGAGACCAGCCGGCCCGCTGCCGACGATCGCGACGCGTTTGCCGGTCGACGGCGCCGGCGCCGCCGGGCGGACGAGCCCCGCTTCGCGCTCGAAGTCCGCGACGAATCGCTCGAGGTGTCCGATCGCGACCGGCCGCCCCTTGTTCCCGACGACGCAGCGCGCCTCGCACTGTTCCTCTTGCGGGCAGACACGCCCGCACACCGCGGGAAGCGAGTTGTCCTCCTTCACGACCTGCGCCGCTTCGGCGAACTTGCCGTCCGCGATCAACGCAACGAAGTCGTTGATGCGGATCCCGACGGGACAGCCGTCGATGCAGACCGGCTTCGGGCACTGCAGACAACGATGGGCCTCGAGCACCGCGAGCATCCCCGTAAAGCCGAGGTTCACCTCTTCGAAGTTGCGAACTCGCTTATCGGGTTTCTGCTCGAGCATCGCCTGCCGCGCGATTCGGAGGCGTTCCTTCTTCGAGAGTTCATTCGGCATGGCGGGCTCCTTCCGCGATCGCGTCCTCGAACCGGCAGCGCTCGGCGCGGAGTCCGTCGTGTGCACCGTGCGCGCCCTCAGCGTCATGCGTGTCATGTGTGTCGTGCGAGGCGGCGGAAAACGCCTGCAGGCGAGACTTCTCGAAACCGAAGTACGCGCGATTGCGAAGCGCAAGCAGATCGAAGTCGACGGCGTGCGCATCGAACTCGGGGCCGTCGACACATGCGAATCGCGTCTCGCCGCCGACGCTCACGCGGCAACCGCCGCACATTCCCGTGCCATCGACCATGATCGGGTTGAGGCTCACGACGGTCTTGATGGCGTGCGCGCGCGTCGTCTCGGCGACCGCCTTCATCATCGGGATCGGCCCGATCGCGAGCACGAAATCGATCTTGCGCCCGCCCGCGATCAATTCGCGCAGCTTGTCGGTGACGAAGCCGTGAAATCCGTACGAGCCGTCGTCGGTCGTCGGATAGACCTCGTCGCACGTCGCGCGCATCTCGTCCTCGAGAATCATGAGATCGCGCGTGCGCGCGCCCAGGATCGAGATGACCGTATTGCCGGCGCGTTTGAGCGCGACCGCCGTCGGATACGCGATCGCCGCGCCGACGCCGCCGCCGATCGAAACCGCCGTGCCGAAGTTCTCGATGTGCGACGGCGTTCCAAGCGGCCCCGCGAGATCGACGATCGAGTCGCCGCTCTCCAACTGATTGAGCGTCTTCGTCGTCTTCCCGACGCCCTGCACGATGATCGTGATCCACCCTGCGGCAGCGTCGCTATCGGCGATCGTCAGCGGGATGCGTTCGCCTTCCGGCGTGACGCGAATGATGACGAACTGGCCCGGCTTTCGTTTCGCGGCCACTTTCGGCGCAAGGATCCGGAACGACTTCACGTCTTGCGACAGAAATCGCGCTTCGAGAAGGGGGAACATGTCGCGTCTCCGAGCGCACGCCGGCGCACAATCGGGGCGATGCGTTGCGCCGCCCCGGGATCCGGGAATGAGGTCCTACTGGGAGGGGACTCTCTGTTCCGCGGCATCGCGCGCGACCGATCGAGAAAAGACGCGCGAACCGCCGACGATTCGCACACATTATCGGACGGCGGCGTCCGGAACGCTACCGTGTCGCGAGAGGTTTTTCGTAAAGCGCCACGGCTCGCTAGAACGGCCGGTAGCCGGGCATCAAGAGCGTCGTCAGGAGCCAGGTGATAATCGCGAGCCCGGTGCCGACGCCGAGGTAGTGAACGAAGCGGTAGCGTCCGGGGCCCATGACGAGAATCGTCGACTCGTGCGCGATCGGCGTCATGAACGCGGCCGAGACGACGATCGCGAGGCCGAGCATGAACGGGCGCGGGCTTGCGCCGGCCTCCTGGGCGAGAACGTACGCGATCGGCGAGAGGACGACAGCGACCGCCGCGTTCTCGATAAGCTGCGTCATCACGACGGCGAAGAGTAGAAACAGCCCGAGCAACACGACGGGACCGCCGCCGCCGAATCGCGCGACGACCGCTTCGGCGAGGCGCTCCGCGGTGCCTGTCTTTTCGAGCGCGACGCCGAACGGGATCATCCCGCCGACGACGACGAGCGCGCCCCACTCGATCGACTGATACGCTTCGCGAAGCTTGACGCACTTGAGCAGTACGAGGAGCGCGGCGGCGATCGAAACCGCGACGGCCGCGTCGAGGAAGCGCGCCGCGATTGCAACCACCGTTGCGACAAGAATGCCGAGCGTCGTAAACGCGAGGCGCCGCCCCACCATCGGATAGGGTTGATTCTCCAAAATGATGAAGTCGGGATTGCCGCGAAGTTTCTCGATTCCCTGCGGGTGGCCGACGAGGAGCAGCGAATCGCCGAATTGAAGCGGCACCGCGCTGGGCCGGCCGCGAATCGCGTGGCCGAGGCGCGACATCCCCATCACGGTGAGGCCGTAGTCGTGCGAGAAGCGGATCTCCTCGAGCGTGCGGCGCTCGAACGACGAGTTCGGCGCGACAATCGCCTCCACCATCGCGAGGTCGATGCTGCGCAGCGTGCGCTCGCCGACCTTCAGCTCCTCTTTGAATTGGAAGTCAGGCGAGTGAAGAAGCTCGGCGATCTTCGAGATCTCGCCCTGCACGACGAACACGTCGCCCGCTTCGAGATGCATCCAACCTTCGGCCGGCATCTTCTCGTTGCGGCGAATGATCGACAGCACGGTCACGTTGAAGCGCCCGAGGATGTCGACGGCATCGAGAGTTTTCCCGACGGTCGCGGAACTCGGCGTGATCATCACCTCGGTGAGGTACTCCTTCACCTGGTATTCGTCGGCGAGCCCAGTCTCGGCGCGCGCGCTCGGCAGAAAGCGGCGGCCGATCAAAACGAAGTAGATCGCCGCGGCCGCGAAGACCGCGATCGCGATCGGCGTGAGTTCGAAGAAGCCGAAGCCGTGTCCGTCGGCGGAGCGTTCGCGCAGGTAATCGCTGATGACGATGTTCGAGCGCGTGCCGATGAGAGTCCATTGACCGCCGAGCAGCGAGCCGTACGCAACGAGCAGGAGATAGCGCGACGGCGAGAGGCGATGCTCGCGGCACACGGCGATCACGATCGGCATCCAAACCAGCACCGTCGTCGTGTCGTTGATCATCGTGGAGAAGAGCGTCGTCACGCCGAGCACGGCGAGCTGTAGCGTGAGTTCGCGTTTCGCGCACGCGTTGAGGATGCGGCGGCCGAGCAGATCCGCCGCGCCGGTGCGCACCATCGCGGCGCCGACGACGAACATACACGCGACCATAATGAGCGCGGGGCTGCCGAAGCCGCTGAACGCTTCGCGCGTCGTGAGGATTCCCGTGAGGCGGCCGTCGACCGGCTTCCACGGAACGACCATCGCGATCAGCACGAGAAACGCGGTGAGGTCCGGCCGAATCCACTGCGTGTAGTAGAGGACGAGCGCCGCGGAGATGACGAGCAAGAGGTAAATCGCGTCGGCTGTCACCGCGCGAGAATATCGGCGGCCGCGGAGCGGGTCAACGGGCGTGCGGCAATCTGCGGCAGTTGGGCGCGCGGCGCGCGGCGATCGGCACGTGCGGCGCCGAGTACGGCGCGCGGCGCATCGCGGCGGCACGCGCGCGGCGATCGCGCCGCGATGGTAGGATCGCGCGCATGCGATTTCCCGCGCGGCTCGCGCCGCTCGTAGTTCTCGTCGCGCTGCCGTTCGTGTTTCTCCATCGCGCGTTCGGCGGCGATCCCGACGCGCTCCTCGGCCTGCCTGGCTGGGACATGACGACGCTCTTCTACGCGCAGAAGGCGTTCGCCGTCGCGAGCATCCGCGCCGGCGACTTCCCGCTCTGGAATCCGAATCTCTTCTGCGGGATTCCGTTTCACGCGACGATTCATCCGGCGCTTCTTTATCCGCCGAACGCGCTCTTTCTCGCGCTGCCGGTTGCGGCGGCGTTCAACTGGCTCTTCGCGCTGCATGTGGCGCTCGCGGGCGTGTTCACGTACGCGCTCCTGCGCGATGCGGGCGTGCGCGCGGCGGCGGCGCTCTTCGGCGCGATCGCGTTCGCGTTCTCGGCGCGCATGCTTCTGCACGTTCACGTCGGCCACGCGCCGCACGTCGCGGCGCTCGCGTGGGTGCCGGGACTTTTCTGGCTCGCGGAGCGGCTCGCGCGGCGGCGCGCGTTGCGCGACGCGATCGCCTTGGCGGCGGCGTTCGCGCTCTCGCTGCTGGCGGGTTTCCCGCAGTATCCGGTCTACGCGGCGGCGGGGATCGCGATTCTCTTCGCGGCGCGGGCGATCCTCGCGCGCGGCGGCGCGCGCGGCGACGCGCGCCACGGCGGGCTGGGCGAAACGCGGAACGATGCGCCGGGCGCGGTGCAGGGCGAGAAGAACAGCCAAGTGCGCGCGGCCAGCATCGCGCTCGGGTCCATAGCAGGCGGACTCGCGTTGGGCGCAGCACTCGCGGCGGCGCAGCTTCTCCCCGGACTCGACTACGCGCGCGACTCGCTTCGCTCCGGCGCGGCGCGCGAGTTCCTTGCGATGGGCTACGCGCCCCTCGCGAATTTCGCGACGCTCTTGCTGCCGGCGCTGACCGGCGACATGTTGCGCGCGCCCTACTTCGGCGAGTGGAGCTTCTGGACGACATGTTTGTACGGCGGCGTGAGCGTCGTCGCGTTCGCGGCCATCGCGCTCGCGGCAGCGACGCGCGAACTGCGCCGCCGCGCTCTGCCGTGGGCCGCGCTCGCTCTCGCGTCGGCGATTCTCGCGCTCGGCTCGCAGACGCCTCTCTTCGATATCGTTTCGCGCATCCCGGTGATTGGCGCGTTTCGCGGCATCTCGAAGTTCCTCGCGCTCGCGACGCTCGCGCTCGCGGTACTCGCGGCGTTCGGGCTTGAGACGCTCTTGCGCGCGGTCGAGCGCGCACGTCACGGCGATGATGGTACACGCCCCGACCACGCACGCCGCGCGGCGGCCGACGACGCGCAGCACGCCCGCGCGATTCGCGCGTGCACGATCACGTGCACCGTGCTCGGAGTCGCCGGCGTTGGAATTTGGCTCGCGCTCGCGGGCGACGGCGGACTTGCTCGCGCCGGTGCGCTCTATCGGGCCCTCGCGTCGCCGAACGAGTACTTCCCGGGCGGCCCGCCTCCCGCAGCGGCGGAGACGCTTGCCGACGTGCGCGACGCGATCGCCCGCGACGCGGCGCGCCTCGCGCTGATCGCGGTCGCGCTGGCGGCAGCGGCGCTGCTTGCGGCGCGCGTCGCGCGCGTAGTCGAGCCCGGGGAGAAGCTGCGCCGCCGCGAGTGCTGCGCCCAACGCGAGTCCGCCTGCTATGGACCCGAGCGCGATGCTGGCCGCGCGCACTTGGCTGTTCTTCTCGCCCTGCACCGCG
>JBJXGV010000046.1:0-5558 GCA_046160485.1 bacterium
CCCGCGCCGACGCGGCGAACGCGCGCGCGGCGAGCGCCGCGGCCGCGACGCAGACGATCGCGTGGAACCGCCACGGGAACTGAATCGTCTGAAGCGGCGCGGCGAGATTCCAGAGCGAGCGTGAAACCGGGAGCATCATGAAGATCGCCGCGCCGAGGGTCGCTAGCCAAAAGTTGCGCGTGCTCCGCGCGGCCGGCAGCGAGTCGGCGCGCGCGAAGAGAAACGCTCCCGCGGCGAACGCGACGGTCGCGAGCGTGATGCGGCTCATGCGCGCGAGGTACTCGCTGTAGGCGCGCTCGCGCCCCCACTCGAAGAGAAAGTTGTTCGCGAAGTAGCGCGGGTCGGCGGGCGTCTCGGCGAGGAGAACGTGGCGTTGGCTCGCGATCGCGGGCGCGAGGTAGACGGCGGCGAGCGCCGCCCCGAGGGCGCACGCGCCGGCGAGGCGCACGAGCGCACGGGGCGCGCGCGCGTCCCAGCGCGCGTGCAGCGCGACGCTCGCGAACGGCACGAGCGTGAAAATGAGCGTCGTCGGAAGGTGCGTGGCCGCGAGTGCGGCGTAGACGATCGCGAAGAGCGGCGCTGCCCTCCGCTCGCCGGCCGCGATCCCATCCGCGAAGTGGAGAAGGAGCGGAAGCCACGCGAGCGCGCAGAACTCCGCGAACGCGGCGCGGTCGTAGAGGTCGACGACGAGGTGGTAAGGGATCGCCATGTAGATGAGTGAGCCGACGATCGCTTGCGCTTCGCTCGCGCTGCGCCGCAGCCAGAGCCGGCACGCGAAGCCGGACGCCACGAGCGCGATCGCCGCCGCGAGGCCGAGCGGCAATGCGGCGGCGCCCGCGGCGCCGGGCCCCGAGCCCGAGCCGGCGCCCGGGCCGAGCGCGGCCAACACACTCGTCGCGTAGTAGGGGAGCGGCGCGTAGAAGAAAAACGTCGGACTCCCGTAGCCAGCGTTCATCGATGAGAGCCAGCGGGGATAGAACTCCCCGGCGCGAAGCTGCGTCGAGAAGTGGTGGAACCACTGCATCTGTGTGAGCGAGTCGTGTCCCGGCGGGAGGCCCGCGAGAATCGCCGGCAGAGTGAGCAGCACGCCGGCGATCGGAATCGCCCAAAGGCGGGTCGTGGCGCCGCGCAGGGCGCTCAGAAGATCGGCCGCCTTGTCGTCATCGCGGCGCGGTGCGCAGCGCGTACCCGTCGGCGGTCGCTTCGACGCGCCCCTCCTCGACGAGTTTCTCGATGCCGGCAGCGAGCGAAAGCCGTGCGAGCGGGAGCGCGTCCGCGGCGACATCGTCGTACGCGCGCGCGAGCAGCGCGTCGAGACTCAGCCGCGACTCCGCCGGCGCGCCGGCCCACGCGCTCAAGAGTTTCTCCTCGCGTTGCGCTCGGTGACGCAGATAACTGTCGATCGTCGCGTGCGCGTCGCGCTTCGCGGGGCCGTGCGCCGGGTAGAGCGTCCCGTTCGGAAGTGCACGCAGCCGCCGCAGCGACGCGAGGTAGGTCGCCAAGTGCCCCTCCGGTGGGGCGATCACGATCGTCGAGAGCGTCGAGACCATGTCGCCCGCGAGGAGCGCGTTGTAGCGCGATTCGGCGAACGCGAGGTGGCCGCGCGCGTGGCCCGGTGTGTGAATTGCGCGCAGCGTCCACCCCGGCCGCCCGTCGGGGCTCTCGCCGAGCGAAATCGTTTCGCCGTCCGCGATGTGGTGCGCAATCTCGATGCGCCCCGCGAGCGCGCGAGCGGTTTCGGCGTGCGCCCACACCGGCACGCCGAGCCGCGCCGCCGCGACGTTCACGGCGCCGACGTGATCGGGATGATGATGCGTCAGAAGGATCGCCGTGACGCGCGCACCGTCCGACGCCGCTTCGTCGAGAGCCTCGAAGAGCTTTTCCTGCTCGTCGGCGCGTGTAGCACCCGGATCGACGAGATGGAGTTCGCGTTCTCCGACGAGGTAGGCGTTCGTGTGATTCGCGGGGGGCCGCGTCTCGGTGTGCAACGTCAGCTTTCGCACGCCGGGCGTGAAGTAGACCTGATGAATCTTCCCTCGCGCGTATTCCGCCGAGAGGTGCCGCGCCGCGTCGAGGAATTGCTCGGTCGGCGCGGCGTCGTCGGCTCGCGCGAGCATCGTCAGCAGAATGATCGCGGGCGGAACGATGAGCATCTCGCCCGCGCGCCAACGCGCCAGCGCGTCGCGCGCGTCGAGGAACGCGCCGCTGACAAGCTCGCCGGGCACGATCGATGGCGACTCGCCGGGTAATAGATCCACGAGATAGAAGACGGTTTCGTAACGCACGAGCGTGAATGGCGGCGTCGTCATTCGGCAGACTCGGGAAAAGCGCCTCGCGTCGATCTCGAGGTTCTCGGCGGCGAGCATTTCACGGAAGACGCGCGACGCGCCGGAGTGCGGCGCGGCGAGGAGAGATTCGCGAAGTTGCGCCTGGCGCGACGGACTCAAGCGATCCGCGCCGCGCGCAACGAGAACGCCGGTCTCTTCGAACGTCTCGCGCGCCGCCGCGCCGAGAAACGCGGGCGGCTCGTCGTCGTGTCGCGGCGCGTCGGCCGGCACGATGGCCTCGTCGCCGCCGTCGACGGTTCCGCCGACGAACGCGGCGTAGCCGCCGAAGAACGCCAGGTCGGCGTTCCGGTCGACAAGGTAGACGCTTCGCGGCGTGTCGCTCGGGCGCAGGATAATTCCCGCGGCGCGGCGAAGGCGCCCGGTCGGCGCGCGGGCGCTCATCGTGCTCGGGCGCGCGCGAAGCGGCGTGTTGTGCGCATCGACATCGGGAACTGCGTCTCCTCCACGAGTGATAGGATAACCGTGATGAATGCGCCGGCGAGAGAGGATTCCTCGGGTCATCTGAACCGCGGATGGACCTACCGTGACCGCGCCGGCGCTGCCGACGCGGGTCTGTCGGTGCTCTCGTTCTACGCTTCGCGCTACGCGTATGCCGCCGAGGCCGTGTGGAGCGAGCGCATCGCCGCGGGACGCGTGCTGCGCAACGGGTGCGAAGCACACGCCGCCGAGCGGCTCGCACGCGGGGACGAACTCGAGTACCACCGTGTTCCGTGGCGCGAGCCGGCGGTTCCGACCGACTTCACGGTGCTGTACGACGACGGCGCGATCCTCGCGGTCGACAAGCCGACGGGGTTGCCGGTGCTGCCGGGAGGAAGTTTTCTCGAGAGCACGCTTCTGCATCGTGTGCGCGCGAGCGCGCCTGTGCGTCACGCCGCGTCGCCCGTTCATCGCCTCGGCCGCGGGACCACGGGCGTCGTCCTCTTCGGAATCACGCCCGGCGCGTGCCGTGCGTTATCCGAGGAGATTCGCACCGGCGGGACGCACAAGCTCTACCTCGGAATCGCGCGCGGCGTCGATCTGCCGGACGAATTCGAGGCGCGCCACCCGATCGGGCTCGTGGCGCACGATGCCGTCGGACTCGTTCACGCGGTCGCTGCCGATGGCAAGGCGTCACTGACGCGCTTTCGCGTGCTCGCGCGCGACCCGTCGCGCGAATGCTCGCTCGTTCTGGCGCAACTCGTCACCGGCCGAACGCATCAGATTCGCATACACCTCGCGGCATGCGGCGCGCCTCTCGCCGGCGATCCGTTCTATGCGGCGGGCGGCGGTCCGATCGCCGGCGCGCGGGCGCTCCCGAGCGACCTCGGATACGTCCTCCACGCGTGGTCGATCACGGTGTCGCGCGTGGGTGGTGCGGAGCGCGTGACCGTTCGCGCTCCCATTCCGCGGCGCTATCGTGAGGGCCCGTTCGCCGAGGCGATCGAGCAACTTCTCGGAGCGAGGGAAGCGTGGCCAGCCGCGCAAGATCACGCCAATTCCTAAGCGTCGTTCGCAAGAAACCGTCGCGTTCCCATCGCCTCGCGGAGGTCACGACGCGATCGCGCGAAATGGTGATCGGCCCAAGGCGCCGCAATCGCAGGATGAAATCGACGTCCTCACCGTAGGGGAGTTCACGAAACCCGCCGAGCGCGCCGAATGCCGCGCGCCGCGCGAAGATCCCCTGGTCGCCGTACGGAAGATGAAAGACCTGCGTGCGAAGCGCGACGCCGAACTCGATGAGGCGGTAACGCGCGCGGTGCGAATCGAGCGCGAAACGGAATGCGCCGCCCGGAGACTCGGGGCGCTCCGGCATCACGGCGACGAGCCGCGTGGCCGCGGCGGCGGAGAGGAGCGAGTCCGCGTGCAGGAAGAGGAGGAGATCTCCGCGCGCGGCCGCGGCGCCGGCATTCATCTGGGCGGCGCGGCCCCGCGTGCACTCGACGCAGCGTACGCCGGCGTGGGCCGCCGCGATCGCGCGCGTCTTGTCTTGGCTCCCGCCGTCCGCCACGATCACCTCCGCGCCGCGCACGCCATCGAGCGCGCGCAACGTGGCGCCGATCGACCGCTCTTCGTCGAGAGCGGGGATGATAATCGAGAGCAGCGGGCGGTTCGCTCCGCCATTCGCTGTGTCGTCGCGCGTCACACTACTTCGCTTCGTTGAGGCGCCAGTCGTAGTCGAGATACTCGATGCGCGCAGCTTTCGAGTGGAGGAATTGGCGCTCCGCGTCGGACGCCACGAATCGCGAAATGAACGCGCGCTTCGCCGCATCCGAGCCGCCGAAGTCGTCACCGAACCAGTCGAATATCCGCGAGAGGCGAACGGTGTTGGCGACGGTGTCGAACTGAATGTGCTGCGGGTTCGCGAAGAACTCGCGCGTGGCGGCGTCGAGTTGTTCGCCGAGCGACGGCCCGGTGTACGCATCGTTTCGCAGGTGCGGGCAGCCGAGCGACGCGCAGACGATCGCGAAGTGAATCCGCGGTTCGTCGAGCTTGCGAAGAATCTTGTGCTCGATGTCGTTGAGCGAGCGTTCTTGCCCTGCGATCGTGATGGTGTAGTCATCCCAAACGTTGTAACCGAACATCGCGACCTTGTCTTTGATGCTGGCGACCGGATAGAAGTGGAGAATCGCGTCGATCGTGAGCGCGTTGTAGACGTTGATCCAGTAAGCGAGGAGTTCCGTCGTATCGGCGAGCGCGGCGGGGTCGACCGCGCTCATAGCGTCGAGATAGACGTCGAGCGCGTCGTCGTCGTCGCGCTTCCACGCGGCGTAGCGAACACCGCCGTCATCGTCGACGTAGCGGGCGAGGAGCGTGTCGAACGCGCTGTGGTCAATTCGCGCCGCGCCGGCCGGGTCGGCGTGCGGCGCGCTCGCGCCCATCGCGCCGAGTGTGGCCGCGGCAAATGCGATCATTCCTATCAAAACTCTGGCGGTTCTGATCATTTCGAGTCGAAGACTAACACATCGCGTCATGCGGCGCGGCAGGGCGCACGCACGAAGAGACTTGTGAGTTTCGCGCCGCCTGCCGATACATCGCCTAGTGACGCGGCAGTTGTAGCGTCCACGCAGAAGCCGCGGAGCGATCCCTCAATGGCACAAGTTCTACTGTTCGTTCTTCTTCTCGTCGCGGCCGTGATCCTTGTCGCGGCGATCGATCAGTTGCGCCCCCGCGCGGCGAAACCCGCGCCGCGCACGAAGGCGAGCGCCGCGGGCGCGATGACGAAGCGCCCGG
>JBJXGV010000047.1:0-4061 GCA_046160485.1 bacterium
CCAGATTTCGCGAAGTTGGCGCAGACAACAGCGCCGTTTGGAAGCCATCATCGAACCCGACGCGGGCGAAGCGTGGCAAGCGCTCTTCGACCGGATGTGGCCCGGTTATCGATCGTGGTATTTGCGCGACGGAGAAGTACACGGCGGTCCACGGCGGTCTATCGCCCGGCGCTCGGCCTTGCCGAGTATTACTGGCCGGGCAAGGAGTGGTCGTTCGACTTGAGTCAGCTGGCGGCCGGGAGCCGCACGTTGCGCTTTGCGGCGTGCGGCATCTGAGTGCTGACCACCGCGAGTCGCGCGTGCACCGCGCGCCATCGCTAGTCGGAATCCATTTCGAGCGCCAAGCGAAATCCCAGCGTGCCGACGCGCGTGTCGGGTGCGCGGCCGTTGGCGCCGTAGACACTGAACAACTCGTCGGGGCCGCCGTCGCCCCACGAGCCGCCGCAGAAGCGGCGCAGTCCGCGGTCCGCGAGCCACCAGTGGTCGATCCACTCGCTCGCGCTGCCGGCGAGGTCGTACACACCGAACGGGGATTCGTCGATGGGAAAGCTCATCACCGGCTCGGGATTCGGGAGCGGGCGCGCGAAACACGAACTCATCCATTTCGGTCGAAAACGATCGCCGTAGACGAATGCCGTCGTGGTGCCAGCGGCGCGCTCCCACTCGATATTGTCCGGCAAGCGATACGTGTGCGGCAGTCCGGCCGCGCGCGCCCGCCGCGTGCGCCACGCCGCGTAGTCGGCGGCATCGTGCCAACTCACACCCACCACCGGCCAATCGAGACGCCACTCCGGCGGTAATCGATGCTGGCCAGGCTCTTCGTTCAAGAACTGCTCGCGCACGAAATCGGACGGCACGCGCACGAGCTCCGGTCGCGCCGCGAGCTCCGCGCGCGTCGCTGGATCGTCGAGAAACTCGAGATACTCGGCAAGCGTCACTTCGTGCTCGCCCAGCCAATAGTCGCGGCGCGTCGCCGCGACGTGCGGCTCGTGCACGATGCGCACGAAACCCGGCGGTGTCGTGCGCGTCGCGTAGAGCTTCAGTTCGAGTCGCGGCGTCTTACCGCGACTGAGTCGGAACATCGTCACGAGCGGCTCGTAACCGGCCTGACAAAGGAGGAGCACATATTGTCCCGATTCGAGCTTCGCGCTCTCGAGCGGCGTGACTCCCGCGAAGGCTTCGGCCGATTTCACGAGCGGTCGCGCGGTCGGCCGCGTCTCGAGTCCAGCCGGAAGTTCGATGTGCTGTAACGCGCGCGCGCGCCACACCGTCGCGCGCATGCCGCCACCGGCTGCGAACTCGCTCGGCGCGAGCGCCTCCCAGCCGAGCGATTCGAGACTGACGCCGCGCTCGACCGTGGTGCTCGCGCCGCGTCGGAGTTGGAAGCGTCGCGCCGCTTGCGCCGGGGTCGCGAGCGCTCGTCGCACTTCGTAGAGATCCTGCACCGCCTCGTCATCGATGGCCACGAGCCGCGCGCCATCGCCCGCGTGCTGCGTGCGCCGAACGAACACGGAGCCACGGATCGGCTCGTCCAAGATTTCGAAGATCAAATCGCCGGGCTCGAGTTCGCCCGCGCCTGCGACAACGCGCAACGCCCACGTCCCTGGCGCGAACGGCGACGCGCCGTCGCCGCCGATCGGCGTGAAAACCACGCGCGGCTCCGCGTCGGGAATCAACTCGGCGAGATCGCGCATGCGATACAGGTACAGCTCAGCGCCCGGCGGGTCGCTGACGACCTCGACTCGACCATCGCCGACGAGTTCGTTGAGTACCGCGCCGCTCGGGTCCTCGGTCGCGACCAACTCGCGGTACAGACGCATCTGATCCGTGTCGCGCAGCCGGAGCGCCTCGAAGTACCGGGCGAGGTTGAGCCGCGCGCGCGCGGTCGCGACGCGCTCCGAATCGGCGCCGAGCCGCGCCGCTTCGGACAGACTCTGCAACGCTTCATGATAAGTGCGTTCGCGCCCGAGCTTGAGCCGCGCCACTTCGCCTTCCTTGGTTTGGATGCGCGCGTCTTCTTCCGCCGTGAAGTAGCGCCAGACGCGCTCCGCCCACAACGCGCGAATCTCGACCTCGAGCGCCGAAGTCGTCGAGAAGTCGTCAGTCAATCGCTCGATGCTTCGACTTGCGCTCGACATCGCCGTTTCGATCGCTTCACGGCGCGTGCGCTGCTCCGCCCGACTTTGCGACACGATGAGTCCGCCAAGCCCGACGAGCGCAAGCCCCGCAACGCAGATCGCCGCGCTCATCGCGGGATGGCGGCGCGCGATCACGCGCAGCCGTTCGAACACGCTCTGCGGTCGGGCCGCAATCGGCCGCAGCTCGAGCAGCGCGCTCAAGTCCGCGCCGAGCGCCGTCGCGCTTGCATAGCGCCGCGCGGGATCCTTTTCAATCGCGTGCAATACGACCGTTTCGACGTCGCGCGGCAAATCCGGCCGCAGCGCGCGCAACCGCGGAGCATCGCCGACGGCCATCTCGTGTACGAGCTGCTCCAGCGTCTGTCCTTCGAACGGCGCGCGACCGCTGAATGCTCGATAGAGGAGGACACCGAGCGAGTACACATCACTCACCGGGCCGACGTCGCCGCGTCCGCGCAAGAGTTGCTCGGGTGCGGCGTAGCGCGGTGTGCCCACGAAACTGTGCGTGAGAGTCGCGTCGTCGCTGCCGAGCTCGCGCGCGAGTCCGAAATCGAGGAGCAGCGCGTGGTCTTCCGTGGTGATGCGCACATTCGATGGTTTGATGTCGCGGTGGACGATGCCTTGCGCGTGCGCGTACGCGAGCGCGCTCGCGAGCTCCATTCCCCAACTCAAGACGCGTTTCGTCGCGACGTTTTCGCCGCGTCGCTCGCGTTCTTTGAGCAGCGCATCGAGCGATTGGCCCGGCACGAGTTCCATCGCGATATAGCGTACGCCGCCGTCTTCGCCGACCGAATGCACGGCGACGATCGACGGATGACAGAGCGCCGCCGCCGCGCGCGCTTCGCGCAGGAAGCGGCGTCGCGCCGCGTCCGACTCGGCGATTTCGGGCCGCATCACCTTGAGCGCGACGTTGCGGCCGAGCGAGGTTTGCTCGGCGAGGTAAACAACGCCCATGCCGCCCGTGCCGATTCGGTCGATGAGCCGAAACTCGCCGAGTTGCGAACCGGCGCTCGCCGCGAGGATCGGGCCGGCGTGCACACCGCGCAAGCGGCGCGCGACTTCTTCGAGCGTGCGGGCGAGTTCGGCGTTCGTGCCTCCGCGCGCGCGCAGAAACTGTTCGACTGTGACATCGTCCCCGGCGGCGACCGCCGCGAGAAATTCGTCGTACAACGCGTCGTCGTGCTCCTGCGAGTCGTCGTTCATTGTTGACTTCCTCGCCTGCGAATATTGAGCGGCGAGCCGCGCATCGGCAAGCTTCTCGCCGGTTTCACCGCGGCGGTCGCGAGTCGAGGTGTTCCCTCGACCCGCCCCCGCACGCGCTCGACGATCAGCGTGCTCCGTCGAGCGCGTACCGATGCGCTACGGACAGCCGGGTGGCTCGTCGCACGGCAAAGCGTCCGGCGTCGGGTCCGGGCCGCAATTCGGCGGCGCGGGCGATAACGGCGGCGGTCCGCTCGTGAACAGGTAATTGAAGATGTAGACCGGATCGGAAATCTGCACGCCGCCGTCGTCATTGGCGTCCATCGCGAGGACGCAATTCGCCGGGCCCGATTGGAACATGTAGTTCAGGATGTAAATGCCGTCGCTGATGTGCACGAGCAAGTCGCCGTTGGCATCGCCGCGCACGAACAGAACGTCGGGCGTCGTCGTGTCGCAAATCGTCTCCGTCGCGAGGAACGGGCTGCAGTAACCAACCACCGAGTAGATCGGCTCGCCGCGCGCTGGAGTCTCAACGACGAACGTGGTCGTATCGCCGGGAAGCGCGGTCGCGATGAGCGCGGTGAAGTTTTCGTAGACATCGATACTCCAGTACGTCGTGCCGTTCTGCCACGTCAGTATCACGTCGTCCGTGGGCGCAAAGTACGAGCATTCGAGATTCGTGATGGGCGGACAACTAGCCGCGATCGTGAGCGTGCCGGTCGA
>JBJXGV010000048.1:0-24396 GCA_046160485.1 bacterium
CTCCCGAGTGTACGTGGGGTTGCAATATCGCATTCCAACACCGACCGTAGGTGCGACAGAGGCGAGGTCATCGCAGTTTCACGAGGCGCTGTGTCTCGGCGAAGCGATCGGAGCGAACGCGCACGAAGTAGACGCCGGAGCCGGCGGCGTCGGCGCGCCAAACGAGATTCTGCGGGAGGCTGTTCAACGCGCCCGAGAACGGGCGCGCGACGAGCCGGCCCGCGGCGTCGTACACGGCGATCTCGGCGCGCGCGTCGTCATCCGCGCCGCCCGCGCTCGTCAGCGAGAGTCGCAGCTCGCTCGTGAACGGATTCGGGTACGCGCGAAGCGCGAGCCGCGCGACCGGCGCAGCAGCACCGCCGACGCCCGTCTGAAACTCCGGCGCGCCGGGTGCGAGCGCGACGGCGAAGACTTGGTTCGTCGTGCCGATCCACGATGCGGACCACGCGGTTCCATCCACGCTCTCGTAGACCTCGCCCTCGCGGCTCATCGCCTTGAATTTGCCGCCCGCGTACGCAAGGTCGCGCATGCCCACCTGCGAGATCGTCCCGATCGCGCTCCACGTCGCGCCAGCGTTCGACGAGCGCAGGATCTCGCCCGCGTCTGTGAGCGCGTAGAGCGTCGATGAGATCCAGACGAGATCGACGACCGGAGTGAAGCTCGTCGTTCCGACCGTCGTCCACGCGGTTCCGCTCGGCAGGCGCGCGATGTCGCCGGACGCGGTCGCGACGTAGAGCGTGTCGCTCGCGCCGGTCTTGCCGCCGACGGCGATCGCGGCGCAGTCGGAGGCGCCGGCGTTCGACTCGCGCGTCCAGCTCGCGCCGTCATCGCTCGAGCGGAGGACATCGCCGCTTCGCGTGAGTGCGAGAAGCGCGCCGCTCCGCGCGATCGCGAGCGAAACGCAGTCGGAAGCGGTCACCGAGCCGACCGCGGCCCAGCTCGCGCCGCCGTTCGTCGAGCGGTACACCGTTCCCGTTTCGCCGAGAGCGAAGAGAATGCCGTTCGTGAGCGCGGGCGAGAGCGCGACCACCTCGGGCTCCGGGATGTTTCCGCGCACGACCCACGTGACGCCGTCGTCGATCGACTCGAACACGACGCCGCTGCCGACGACGGCGTAGAGCGCGGCATGGCTCGAGAGCGGGAGGAGAATCGCAATCGCCGCGAGGAGCGCAAGGAGCGCGAGGAGGGTGACGCGCAGGCGCGACAGTCGCGGCCGCTGCTGCGGCGCTGCGCGGGCGAGAGGCGCGCTGCCGCGCGCCGCCCCGACTCGGAGGATGTCCTCGAGCGTCGTCATCGCGCCACGACGACGCGCGTGCTCGACACCGCGTTCGCTCCCCACGCGAGCCTCAAGAAGTACGTACCCGACGTCACATCGCGCCCGCCGTCGTCACGCCCGTCCCAAGCGATCGAACCGACTCCCGTCGGTCGCGTTCCTGACGCGAGCGTTTTCACGCGCCGTCCGGAAACGTCGTACACCGCGAGGTCGATCGGCAGCGCGTCCGTCGCGACGCGATACGCGACGCGCGTCTCTCCGCCGCGCGCCGGGTTCGGGTACGCGGAGAGGAGCGCGTTCGCGCCGAGCGACGGCGCGATCTCTCGCTCGCCGAGCACATACTCCTCGCCGAGGCCGTTGACGGCGATGAGACGGTAGCGCGCGCCGGCCGTCGCGGGGTTGCTCGCGTCACCGGATTCGCCGTCGAGCGCGGCCGTGCGATCGACATACTCGCCGCGGTCGAGGAGCCCCGCGTGGAGCGGCGTGAAGACGGCGCCAGGCGCGCCGGCCGCAGCGCCGCCGTCCGCGCGCTCGACGCGGTAACGCACGTCGGCCTCAGGGCCGGGCGACGTCTTCCACGCGAGCGAGACATCGCGCGTCCCTTCGATCGCACGCGCGTCGAACTTCGCGAGCGCGATCGCCGCATCGATCGCGAAGAACGAGTCCGACACTCCGACCGTGAACGGCGACGGCTGCACGATCTTGATGCGCGCGAATCGGGTCGGCGAATGCGGCACGCGGATCGTGACTCCGAAATCGCGCGTGTTGTCCACGATCAAGTCGTACGTGCGCCCGCCATCGACGGAGAGATGAACGTCGGAGATGTCCACCGGGAGCCCGCCGGTGTAGGACCACGAGATCGTCTGCGTACTGCCGACGGCCCACGTGGCGCCGCCCCCCGGCGCGCTTACGATGAGGCTCGGGACGAATGCGTACTTCAGATCGCCGGCCGTGGCGTCGAAGTAGCTAACATGCGGTCTTTCCGCCGCGTCAAGCTCGAGCGAAGTGTAAGCGCCTACGATGCTAGCCGCACCATCGAGCGTCTCGATCGTCCACAAGCCTCCAGCCCTTCGGGCGTACCTGAGGTCGCCGGTCGTAACGTCGTGGAAGCTTATGTGCGGATTTTCGGCGCCGTCGAGTTCGATCGACGTGTACCAGCCCACGTCGTTCGCCGACCCGACCACCGTTTCGCGGGTCCACACGCCCCCGGATTTGCGCGCGTACCGGAGGTCGCTGTTCGTGGCGTCCCAGTAGCTCACGTGCGGGTTCCCCGAAGCATCGAGCGCGAGCGAGATGAAGGAGCCCACGTCGTTCGCCGACGCTTCCACCGTTTCGAGCGTCCACACGCCCCCGGACTTCCGCGCGTACTTGACGTCGTCGGTTGTGTCGTCTTTGTAGCCCACGTGCGGGTTCCCCGACGCGTCGAGGGCGAGCGAGGTGTAGGAGCCCACGTCGTTCGCCGACCCGTCCGCCGTCTCGATCGTCCACACGCCCCCGGACTTCCGCGCGTACTTGAGATTGTCGATCGTGGCGTCCTGGTAGCTCAGATGCGGGTTGCCCAACGCGTCGACCGCGAGAGAATTGTGAAAGCCCACGGCGTTCGCCGACGCGTCCACGATCTCGCGCGTCCACACGCCCCCGGACTTTCGCGCGTACTTCAGGTCAAAGAGCGTATTGTCCAGGTAGCTCACGTGCGGGTCGCCCGATGAGTCGAGCGCGAGCGCCGTGTACTCGCCCAGAACGGTCGCCGACCCGTCCGCGATCTCAGACGTCCAGATGCCTCCAGACTTGCGCGCGTACTTGAGGTCGAAGGCCTGCCCGTCGTAGTAGGTCACGCTCGGGTTCCCCGACGCGTCGAGCGCGAGCGAGGAGTGTTTACCCACGGTGTTCGCCGACCCGTCCGCCGTCTCCACGACGAGCGTTTGCGCGAGCGCCACCGGCGAACCGAGCGCGAGCGGCAACGTGACGGCGAGCGCCACCATGAACAGAACGAAGAGCTTCAGTGACCATCGGTGAGAAGTGTGCATTCGGAATCTCCTGTCGTGGCGTTTGAGACGGTTGGATTGCCGGGGCGTCAGGGCGGGCCGCGCTCGGCGAGCGAGGTCTGCGGATAGGCAGGTCCTCATGTGGGAAACGCTCCCAGAGCCGCGAATCGCACAGCGTGTGGTAGGCTCTGATCCGGTTTCACTCGCTCGACTTACGTCGACCCATCGAATCGAAGCCAGAGGAGGGGAGCATGTTTCGCCCGAGTCACCGCGCCAATGTCCTTGCCATCGAAACGTTACTCGTCGTGCTCTGCGTTACGTCGCCCGCGCTCGCTGATCCTCCGGCGGCGCAACCGATGCCCACCGAGGCCGAGATGGCCGCCGCAATGCAGATGATGATGCCGGGAGAGCATCACAAACTGCTCGAGACGTTCGCCGGCGACTGGGAGATGACGTCGAAGGTGTGGATGGGCGGGCCCGGGACGGAGCCGGCCGTGTCTCACGCGACGAGCCACGCGGAGTGGGTGCTCGGCGGGCGCTTCGTGATGAGCACGATGAAGGGCGAGATGTTCGGGATGCCGCACGAGGGGATCGGCATGCTCGGCTACGATAACTTCAAGAACATGTACGTCGGCACGTGGGCGAGCAACATGGGCACCGAGATTCTCAGCTATAGCGGCATGTCCGCACCCGGCAGCAACACGATCATCATGTACGGCGCGATGGACGAGCCGAACATGCGCGTCGTCGGCCGCACCGTAAAATACGTCTACCGTATCGAGAGCCGAGACAAGTACACGATGGACCTCATCGACCTGCACGCGGGCGACGACTACAAAGTCGTCGAGGTTTCCTTCACGCGGAGGAAGTAGCGGCGTGACGGAGTCGCGTCGCGCCGAGGGGCTGATCCTGCTCACCGGGGCAACCGGCTACATCGGCGGGCGGCTCTTGAGCGCGCTGGAGTCCGAGGGGCGCGCGGTGCGGTGTCTCGCGCGCCGCACCGCCGGCCTGCGCGGGCGCGCCGGCGCGCGCACGGAGGTCGTCGAGGGCGACGTGCTCGACGCGGCGTCGCTCGTCCCCGCGATGCGCGGCGTGTCCACCGCGTACTATCTCGTCCACTCGATGGGCTCGGCGGCGGCGTTCGAGGAGGCCGATCGCGCGGCGGCGCGCAACTTCGGCGAGGCCGCGCGCGCGGCGGGCGTCGCGCGCATCATTTACGTCGGCGGCCTCGGTGACGCGGACGCGCGCCTCTCGCCGCACCTGCGCAGCCGCCAAGAAGTCGGCGAAGTGCTCCGCGCGTCGGGCGTGCAGACCATCGAGCTGCGCGCGTCGATCGTTCTCGGATCGGGGAGCCTCTCGTTCGAGATGATTCGCGCGCTCGTCGAGCGCTTGCCGGTGATGATCGCGCCGCGCTGGGTGGCGGTGCTCGCGCAGCCGATCGGTATCGCCGACCTTCTCGCGTACCTCGTCGCTGCGATGGATCAATCCTTCGACGGCAATCGCGTCTTCGAGATCGGCGGACCAGACCAGGTCTCGTACGGATTTCTCATGAGCGAGTACGCGCGGCAGCGTGGGCTGCGGCGCTTCGTCGTTCCGGTGCCCGTGCTCTCGCCGCGTCTGTCGAGCCTCTGGCTCGGGCTCGTGACGCCGCTCTACGCGCGCGTCGGCCGCAAGCTCATCGACAGCGTCCGCAATCCGACGGTCGTGCGCGACGACGCGGCGCTTCGTGCGTTTTCGATTCGCCCGCAAGGCGTGGCGGACGCCATCGCGAGCGCGCTGCGCAACGAGGATCGCGAGATCGCGCAGACGCGGTGGTCGGATGCGCTCTCGTCGGGCGGTACCGAGAGATCGTGGGGCGGCGTGCGCTTCGCGTCGCGCCGCGTCGATTCGCGCGTCACACACGTGGCCGCGTCGCCGGCGTGCGCGTTCGCGCCGGTCCGCCGCATCGGCGGCACGACCGGCTGGTACTACGCGAACTGGCTCTGGTCGCTGCGCGGATTCCTCGATCTGCTCGTCGGCGGCGTCGGGATGCGGCGCGGGCGGCGCGAGCCCGACTCGCTCGCCGTCGGCGACACGCTCGACTGCTGGCGCGTCGAGGCGTTCGAGCCGGATCGCCGCCTGCGCCTCGTCGCCGAGATGAAGCTGCCCGGGCGCGCGTGGCTCGAGTTCGAGGTTGAACCCGACGGCGCGGGCTCACGCATTCGCCAAACTGCGATCTACGACCCAGTCGGGATTCTCGGACGCGCGTATTGGTACGCCGTCTACCCGCTTCACGGGCTCGTGTTCGCGGGAATGCTGAACGGCATCGCGCGTAGCGCGGAGTAAGCGCGCGGGCGCGAAACCAAGAGGCTCCTCGTTGCGTGGCGAGCCACGGGGTGATGCCAGCGGCGACGTTGCTCGGGCGGCTGAGCCGACGCCTACTCGATGACGATGAGCTTTCGCGTAGCGACGGCGCCCGCGGACTCGAGTCGCACGAAGTAGACGCCCGGCGCCGCCCCGCTCACAGCCCACGTTCTGCGATGACTTCCGGCGGCGAACCATCGCGAGGGGAGTCGCGTCACCGCGCGCCCCGACGCGTCGAAGACATCGACGCTCACGTTGCCGGCCGCGGGCAGCGCGAACTCGATCGTCGCGGCGGCGGCGGATTGCGCGGCGCGCACGGGGTTCGGCCAGATCGGTGCGAGCGTGAGCGTCGTCGCGGCGTTCGGCGTCGGTGTTGGTGTTCCGGTTACGACGCCCACGCCGAGAACGATCGCTCGCGAGATCTGCCCTTCGCCGCCTTCGCATCGATAGACGCCCGCGTCCGCGGCCGCGACCGACACGAACTCCATCTCGGCGGCGGTCTCCCCGGCGATCGGCGCGCCATCGCGCGTCCACTGATAACTCGATGATGCGAATCCTGCCGCGAGCACGAACTCCGGCACCGCGATCCCCGCTCCGATTTCGACGAGTTGATCCTCCGCGCCGTCGAGCACGACTCGCTTGTTCTCCCACACGCCGCCGTTCAACGCGTCGCCGCCAATTCGCAGCGTGAGCGTTTGCGTGTTGTTCCGAATCACTCCCGCGTTGACGAGATCGCCCTCGATGTCGATCTCGCTCGCGAGGAACGCCCAGTTCTGCAGCGTCCCGTCGACCCGCACGTCGCCAGTGACCGACGTCGATCCCGCGAACTGCGTCGTGCCGTTCAAGACGACATCGTCGATCTCGGCGAGCCGGAGGTATCCGGTTCCGCTCATGAGGATCTCGTTGCCTTGCGCGAGCAGCGTACCGCCCGTGATCGAACCGCCGGAGAGAGTCAGCGTGACGCCGGGCTCGAGGATCATCGTTCCTCCGTTGCCGAGCGCGATAGCGTCGGAGATGAGCGCGTCCGTTTCGACGACGATCGTTCCCGCGCCGAACTCGGGGAGAAGCAGCGTCGTGTTGATGTCGCCGCTCGGTCCCATGCGTATGGCGTGAGGCGCCGTGTCGTCGAGTTGCACGAAGCTATTGCGCATCGTGCCGTAGCACTCGAGATCGCCCGCGAGGTCCATCGTGAAGCCGTAGTCGTCGTTCTGAATGATGCCGAAATTGACGAGGCCGCCTTCGATGAAGATGTGCGCGTTGCCGAACGAACCGGAGTTGCTAAGCGAATTGACAACCGTCAGCCCGCCCGTGAAGGTCCCCGACGTGACGACCGCGGTCCCGACGAGGACCGCCGAATCGAACGTGCCGCCGTTGATGTACGACCACCCTTCGAAGCGGATCTCGTTGCCCTGCGCGAGCACGGCGCCCTGCAGTGTTCCGCCGCGCAGCGTCAGCGGGCACTGCGGCGCGATGACGACGCTGCGGAGGTCTTGATCGAAGTTGCCGAGTATCGCGAACGGCGTGTCGAGGAAGAGCGCGCCCGAGGCCGCGAGATCGCGCGTGAGGTCGCCCTCGAACACCGCGGACGCCGACTGAGAGAGCCGGTGAGCCGCCGCGCCAGTGAGAATCGTCTCGACGTTCGTCCACACGCCGTCGTTGGTGATATCGCCGCCGACGCGGAGCTTGAGCACGCCGCTGCCGTCTTCGATCGTGCCGGCGTTCGTGATCGACCCGGCGGCGGCGAACGTCACGGGCGCGGCCGTGTTCTTGCGGAGCAAACCGGTCGCCGCGACCTCGAGCCCGACGCAGTTCGTGTTGGCTTGCACGGTGACCGGCCCGTCGAGAATGACATTGTCGGACGCGGACGGCGCGATGCCGCCGACCCATGTCGATCCCGAAGTCCACGGACCGCCGGCGATTGTCGATCGAATCGTCGCGGCGTGCGCGGCGGCAGCCATGCCGAGCGACAGAGCGCAGAACAGAAGCGAGAGAAGCAGCACGCTAGGCGCGCCAAGCGCGCGCGTTCCAATTGCCACTCTGTGGTCGTGACGAGTCATGGCGGGATTCCCTCCGTCGCGTGGGAGTTTGCGATCAGCCGGGGGGCTTCACTAAGCGAGAACGAGGCTACACCCGCGCGCGCTTCGAGATCAAGTGACGCGGACGCCTTGGATGCCATGGCGCCGACACGCTCGGTGCGCGAAGGCCGCGGACGTGTGAGTCGCCGCGGCCTTCGTGGTGTGTGCGTTCGCGCACTTCGGTGCGCTCGTTCGCGAGCTTTGGTGCGCGCACTCGCGCGCGCACGATCGCGTGGCGCCGCTAGCGGTCTGCTCCGACGCGCACGATCTTGCGGACCGCCTCGAAGCCGGGCCACTGCGCGCGCAGGAAGTAGACGCCGTCGGATGGGCGCGTGCCGTCGGCGGCGCGGCCGTCCCACGCGAGCGCGTGTTCGCCCGCGGCGAACGCGCCCGCGGCGAGTCGCCGGACGAGGCGGCCCGACGCGTCGTACACGTCGAACGTCGCGCGCGCGGCGTGCGGCAGCGCGAGCGCGAAGCGCACTTCGCCCGCGGAAGGATTCGGAAACGCGGCAGAGAGCGCGCTCGCGGAGGGCGCCGCGCCGGCGCCGTTCTCGCCATCCTCCGGGTCGCCGACGTCGACCGGCGTCGCGATCCAGAAGAGCGCGTTGCTCATGTCGGCGCGATTGGGGAGCGCGCTGTCCGACACGCGCACCAACGCATTCACCGAGACCGGCGGCGTGACCGTCCACGACGCGCTCGACTCCGTCGTGTTGTGCGCGATCGTTTCCCAGTTGTTGCCGCCGTCGCGCGAGATCTCCACGTTCACCGCGTCGATCTCCTCGCTCGTCGACCACGAAACCGTGTGCGCGCTGCCGATCGGCAAGATCTCGCCGCCATTCGGCGACGTCACGCTGATTGCCGCGAAGTCGGGATCTTGGCAGCCGCCGATGAGCGGCGCGATCGTCGCGTTGCCCGAGCAGAGCACGAACAGATCGATCGTGTTGTCCTCGAGGAAATCGCCGGCGAGGATCCTCGTCGCGCCCGCGCCGATCGCGAACTTCATCTGGCACGTGAACGAGCCATTGCCCGCGCCTTCGGAGCCGCCGCCGTAGAGAATCTCCGCCTGCCCGCCGCCACCGCCGCCGATTCCCGCGACCGCCAGATCGGTGATGCCGTCGATGTTGAAGTCGCCCTTCTGCAGCGTGAACGGTGTGGTGGCGATCGGAATGGTGGTCGGCTCGATGATGTTGAACGTGCCGTCGCCGACGCCGCCCGCGCCGTTGCCCCTGATGATGACGAGTTCCGACATGGAGGGACTCGTCGCGGCGAGGTCCGTGATGCCGTCGCCGTTGAAGTCGCCGGTGACGAGCCCGCGCCCGAACGGTGCGACCGGCGGGCAGATCGGATCGAACGTGAAGTTGCCGTTGCCGACACCGTTCGCGCCCTGGCCCGTCAGGATCATGATGTTGCTCGTGCCGTCGGAGATCGACGCGAGATCGAGAATGCCGTCTTCGTTGAAGTCGGCGGCGACGATGTCGCTCGGGTCGGCGTCGATGCCGAAGTTGACCGGCGGCGCAAATGTTCCGTCGCCCATGCCGCCCCCGCCGATTCCGATGAGGATCGCGATGATGCCGTCGCCGCCGTTCGCGCTGCCGACTGCGATGTCGAGGATGCCGTCTTCATTGAAGTCGCGAGCGAGAAGCGCGCCCGGTTCCGGCGCCACAGGCGGGCAGATCGGATCGAACGTGAAGCTGCCGTTGCCGACGCCGCCCGCACCCGCGCCGATGAGAAACTCGATCGTGTTCGTGCCCGGCTTCGTGAACGCGAGGTCGGTGATGCCGTCGTCGTTCCAGTCGCCGGCGATGATGTTCGCGGGCGCGACTTCGATGGCGTAGTCGATCGGCGGCGCGTACGTTCCGTTGCCGACGCCGCGGCTGCCGTTGCCGAGCAGGATCTGCACGCTGCCGAGCGACTGGCACGCGACCGCGAGATCGGGAATGCCGTCTTCATTGAAGTCGCCGACAGCCGCGTCGTTCGGGCCGGCGCCCACTGGAATCGCTGCCGCCGCGCCGAACGGCGCGCAGATCGCGAAGTCCGCGTCGATTTCGTCGAAGCGAGTCGGCACCGCGGCGTCGGAGACGCGAATGCGCGCCGCCTCCGTCGCGGGCGGCGTCACCGTCCACGCATAGCCAAACGCCGTCACGTTCGATGCGAGCATCTCCCAGTTCGCGCCGCCGTCGCGCGACAACTCGACGTTGACCGCCATCACCGCGGCGCCTCGCGTCCAGTTGATGAACTGCTGCGTCCCGACCGGCACCACCGCGCCGCCGCTCGCGAACGCCAGGATGCTCGTGTCGAGCACCGGCGCGCAGCCGCCCAAGAGCACGGCCGTCGTGGAGCCGAGCGTTTTGGCGGTCGCTACGTCGGCCGCACCGTCCTCGTTGAAATCGCCGAGCGCAATCGAGCGCGGGTCCTGCCCGACCGAGTCGGTCGACGCGAGCGCGAACGTTCCATCGCCGGTGGTTCCGGCGCCGCCGCCGAGGAAGACGTGCACCTTGTCGGTCGTGACGTTCGCCACCGCGAGGTCTGCGCGTCCGTCGCCGTTGAAATCCGCGGTCTCGATATCGCGCCCGCCGGCGCTCGACGCGACCGTCGTCGCCGCGGCGAACGTCCCATCGCCGAGCGCGCCGATGCCGTTGCCGAGGAAGATCGAGATCGTCGCGCTGTTGCCGTTGACGACGGCGAGGTCGGTGCGGCCGTCCTCGTTCCAGTCGCCCGAGGCCATGCCGGTAGGATTGCTTCCGCCGGTCGGATAGTTGACCGCGCCCGCAAACGTGCCGTCGCCCACGCCGCCGGCGCCCTGCCCGATGAGGACCGAGATCGAGTTCGACGTGAACGAGTTGTTCGAGGCAGCGAGATCCCAGATTCCGTCTTCGTTGAAGTCGCCGACCACCAGGTGACCTGGCGCGATTCCGGTCGCGTAATTCACCGCGGCGGCGAAGGTCCCGTCGCCGGCGCCGTTCGCGCCCTGTCCCATGAGAATCGAGACGGTGTTCGACGTGCCGTTCGAAACGGCGATGTCGGCGATGCCGTCTTCATTGAAGTCGGCGACAGCGAGGCGCTGCGGATTGCTGCCGGCGAGAAACGTCGCCGGCGCTCCGAACGTGCCGTTCCCCACGCCGGCGCTGCCGTTGCCGAGGAGGACGTTAACGCCGCTCGAGTTGGTGGCCGCGAGATCGATGATGCCATCGTCGTTGAAGTCGCTCGCGACGATGTGTACCAGGCTCGTTCCGGCCGTGATCGTCGCCGGCGCTGCGTACGTGCCGTCGCCGACGCCGGCGGCGCCCTGGCCGAGGAGAATCGACACGGCGTTGCCGCCGGCGACCGCGAGGTCCGTGATGCCGTCCTCGTTGAAATCGCCCGTCGCGGCGGCGCGCGGCAAGGCCGCGGTCGCGTACGCCGCCGGGGCGCCGAGGCTCTCGCAAACGAGAGCGACGCCGGCCGGCGCATCGGCCGTGACCGAGTTCGCGGCGTGCGGAGCGGCGGCGGAGCGCGTGCGCGCCCCCGCGACGATGGCGAGAGCCGCGAGCATCGAGACGATCAGTGAAGACTTCCTCATCGACGTTCTCCTTCGGGTGCGAGCCGCCGCGTGCGACGGCTTCGGTGCGAGATCGAGTTCGGTTCGGACCGCTGGGCGTGGCCTCGGAAGAGATGAATCCGTGGTCGAGGCGCGCGTTCTACAGAGGTTCATCGCGAAGACGGCCCGAGAGGGGACATACAATTTTCGCGCCGCCCGAAGAGACGCCGCTCGGCGCGGCTGGGTTGTGCGGCGATGCGCGTTGGGTCGCGTGCGGCGTGCGCGCGCGCAAGCGCGCCGATGCGCGCGCACGTGCGGGAGGCGTGCGCTCAGACCGAGCGATCGACGCGCGCGCAGAGGAGTCCGCGCGCGCTTACCGAACGACGACGATGCGCTCCGTGGCTTCGGTGAATTGGCCGCGGGCAAATCGGAGGAGATAGACGCCGCCCGCGACATCGCGGCCGCTGTCGTCGCGACCGTCCCAGCGGACCTCGCGCACGCCCGCGGCGGATGCGCCCGAGGCGAGCGTGCGAACGCGCCGGCCGCTCACGTCGAACACGTCGAGCTGTATCGCGACGCCATCGAATGGGACGCGGAAGGCGACGCGCGTTTCGCCGCCGGGCGCTGGGTTCGGCGACACAGCGAGCAGGCGCCCGGCCCCGAGCGCGGCCGCGAGCCCCGCCTCGCCGAGCACGTACTCGTCGCCGAGGCCGTTGACCGCGATGAGGCGGTAGCGCGCTGACTCATCTCCCAACGCGTCGACGTAGTCTTCACCGTCGAGCACGCCGCCGTGCAGCGGCGCGAACGGGGCCGCGGCGTTGGGCGCGCGCTCGAGGCGGTAGCCCGCGATCTCCGGCGGCGCGGGCGCGGTCTTCCACTCGAGGCGGACGCCCGGCGACGCAACGATGGGGGAGCCCGCGCCGTCCGCGGCGCGCGCGCTCGGCGGCGCGCCCGCACCCGCCGCGCCCGCGAGCGTCGCCTCGAATTTGTTGAGCGCGATCGCCGCGTCCACGCGGAAGAACGAGTCGGACGCGTCGGACGAAAACGGCGCGTCTCGCTCGATCAGAATGCGTGCGAAGCGCGTCGGCAGATGCGGCACGCGCAACTCGAATGGACTCGAAATGATTCCGCTCGCAACGGGCACGGCGCTCTCGCTGCCGTCGAGCGCGAGCGCGATGTCGACCGGCCCGACGCCCCACCACGAGATCCTCTGAAGGCTGCCAACGGCCCACGTGACGCCCGAGTTCGGCGCGAGCACACGCACAGACGCAGTCGCGTACTTGGGGTCGAACTCGTCTTGGCTCTGGTAGGCGACGTGAGGATTGCCCTGCGCATCGAGCGCGAGCGATGTGTTGTAGCCGTTGGCGGGACGCGCCCGGTCGACGGCCTCGATCGTCCACACACCCTCGACCTTACGGGCGTACGTGAGCTCGCCGAACCCCGACAGGCTTTGGTATGTCACGCGCGGGTTCCCCTCGTTGTCGAGGGCGAGACACGCATAGTAGTTGCCGCCGGTGGTCAAGCCATCCCCCACGGTCTCGATGATCCACGTCGCTCCGGCCTTGCGGGCGTACCTGAGATCGCCGGTCAAGAAGTCCGAGTAGCTAATGTGCGGATTGCCTTGGGCGTCGAGTTCAAGGGACGTTTCCACGGCGAACCCGTTATCGCTCGCATCGACGACCTCGTTCACCCACATGAAGCTGAGCCTCCTGGAGTAGCGCAGGCGGCTGGCAGACTCGTCGAGATAGCTCACGTGGGGGTAACCCTGCGCGTCGAGCGCAATCGAGCTCTTCGACCCGATGACGTTTCCCGACGGACCATCTGCCGTCTCGTTGATCCAAACGCCCGCGCTCTTGCGGGAGTAGACAAGGTCGCCGCCGAACAGGTCGGACCTGTGGCTGATGTGTGGATTGCCCTGCGCGTCGAGCACGAGCGACGGGTCGCTTCCCGTGGGGGTGCCGATCATCGGCGCCTCGACCGTCCAGACGCCTCCGGTCTTGCGGGCGTACCTCAGCGCGGGGATCGAGCCGTCTTGATAGGCGACATGAGGATTCCGGGCGGCGTCGAGCGCGAGGGAGACACCAACGAAATTAATTTCGCTTGGCGATCCGACCGCGGTCTCGGTCGTCCAGACGCCGCCGTTCTTGCGGGCGTAGATCAGACTCAAGGTCGCGAGGAAATTCGTGTAGACCACGTGGGGGTCGCCCCCTGGGTCGATCGCAAGGGACACGTCGTAGCCGGCGTCACTCGCGGACCCGTCGATGGTTTCGACAACGAAGGGAGTCGCGTCGATGGAAGTCCCGATCGTGAAGAACGCCTCTGACGTCGCTGTCGAGAGCGGGCTCGACCGCTCTACGCGAATGGACGCTCTCACTGTCTCCGCGTCCGGCACGTCGAAGGACCAGGGGCTTGCCGTGACTCCCGAGGTGAGAACTCGAAACGTCGCGCCGCCGTCGGTCGATAGCGAGATCGTGACCGCCCCAGCGCCGGACCACGACACGCTCTGCCGGCTTCCGACGCCCCACTTCTCACCACCGCTCGGCGAGAGCACCCGAATCGCCGACGTCGCGTACCTGAGGCTCGAGGGATTGAAGTTCTGATAGGACATGTGTGCATTGCCCTGCGCGTCGAGCACCATGCTGAGCCACGCACCGACGAACGTCGTGCCGCCGCCGTCCACGGTCTCGATCGTCCACCCGGTCGTCCCTTTCACCGCGTACTTCACCTCGTCCGCCGTGTCGTTCCAGTAGGCGATGACCGGGCTGCCATCAACGGCGAACTCGAGGTTCGAGAATTCTCCAACGTCGCTTGCGGATCCGTCCGCCGTTTCCGTAGACCAGACGCCGGATGTCTTTCGTGTGTAGAGGAGGTTTCCCGTCGTCAGGTCGTAGTGGCTAATGGCCGGCCGGCCCGCGGCGTCCAACTCGACCGACGTGCACTGCCCGACGTTGTTCACGGACGCGTCCGCCGTTTCGACCACCCACGAGGAACCGAGCTTCCACGCGTACTTGAGATTTCCTGACGTCAGGTCGTAGTAGGCGATGTGCGGCTTGCTCTGTTCGTCGAGCGTGATCGATGTCCACTGGCCGACGTCGTTGGCGTTGGCATCAGCCGTTTCAATCGTCCAAAAGCCCGGGTTGCGTTTCGCGTACTTGAGGTTTCCGCTGGCCGCATCGTAATACGAGAGATGGGGGAGCGATGAGGCATCGACGGCGATCGACGTGTAGAGCCCCACGGCGCTCAGCGCGTCGACGCTCTCCAGGGTCCATCCCGCGCTGGTTCTCTTGGCGTAGCGCAAATCGTCGGCCGTGTCGTCGAAGTACGCGACGTACACATTCCCGGATTTGTCGAGCGCGATCGAGGTGTACTTGCCGACGTCGTTCCCCGAGAACGTGACCTGTTCGGATGTCCAGCCCGCCGCGGATTTCTTGGCGTAGACGAGGTCGCCGACCGCGGAGAAGTACCCGGCGATGTGCGGATTGCCGAGCGCGTCGAGCGCGATCGATGTGTACTCGCCCGACGCGATATTCTCCGGACGCGCCGTCTCCGTCACGAATGGCGTGGCGGACACCGTCGCTGGACCGGCGAACGGAAGCGTAACGGTCAGAGCGATGAGGCCGACGAGAGCCAGAGACGCGGAATTGTTGCGCGGGCGGCGCTGCATAAGATCCTCCGGTGGCGAAAGCTCGGTTGTCGTGCGCAGCCGCCTGCCGAAGGGGAACTGGCTTGACGCCCTCGGATCGCGTGCCGGACGAGGCCTTGCGATATACAAGAAAAGCTGCGCGAGAATACCACGCGCGCGCCGCGCCCGGCAACGAGGTCGTGCCAGCGCCGGCGCGCGGCGCGAGGTTCGATGCGAGGACGCGCGCTACTCGAGCGGGATGCGACGGATGTTGTGCGCGAGCCAGTGGTCGAAGGTCTCGAGCGCCGGATTGAGGGCGCGGCAAAGCTCCAGGTTGCGCGCGCCGCAGTAGTCCGCTTCGAAGTCGCGCTTGAACTGGAACATGTTGCCGAGGTCCTCGGCGCCGGGGAAACCGAAGCTTCGATACGCATCGGGCGTCACGGAGTTGTAGCGCACCTCCTGGCCGAGCGCCTTGCCGAGCGACGCGGCCATCTGCGAGCCGGTCAGATGCTCGCCCGCGACGCCGACGGTCTTGCCGACGAACTCACCACCGCGCTTGAAGATTCCGTACGCGCATCGGCCGATGTCTTCGGCCGTCATCCCCGGCAGTTTCTTGTCGCCCATCGGGAGCGTGAAGGCGAGCTTGCCGTCGGCGCCCTTCCTCGGGCCCATGCCGAAGTAGATGAGGTTCTCCCAGTAGAACGAGGTCAGCAGGAATGTGGTCGGCACGCCGAGTTCGGAGAATGCGATGTTGGCTTCCGCTTTGGAGTCGAAGTGCGGGACTTTGTACTTGCCCATGAGCGTCGGCATGCGGTTGTCGGAGAGCGGCACCCATTTGCGCGTGTCTTCGAAGGTGGACCAGATCGCGTGCCGCACGCCGGCGTGCTTCGCCGCCTGCGCCATCGTGCGCGCGCCCGCGATTTCCGTCTCGGGCGAGAAGTGCTCCCAGAAGAACGTGACGCAGTAGGCGCCGTGCGCGCCCGCGAACGCGCGCTCGACGCTCGCGAGATCGCCCAGGTCCGCCGCGACGACCTCGGCGCCCTGCGCGGCGAGGGCGCGCGCCTTCTCCGAGTTCACGTCGCGCGTCAGCGCACGCGCCGCGAACTCGCCGCTCTTGTCGTTCAGAATGGCGCGGACGAGTCCGCCCCCCTGCGCGCCGGTCGCACCGACGACCGCGATGATCTTCTTGTCAGCCAAGGTGGTTCTCCTTTTCGCGTGAGATTCGCGATTGTCGTGAGTGTTGTCGGACGCGTGCGCGGTGCGCGATCGCGAACGTGAGCGCGATCGCGAGCGCGTGCGTGGTGCTCGCGCGCCGCGAGCTAGAGCGTCTTCGCCTCGACGAGTTCGGCGATGCGAGCGCGAGGATCGAGCATCACCGCTTTCGCCGGGCCTCCCCAGATCCGCTGCATCGTGACGAGAAACGCTTCGGCCTCGCGGAGGCTGTCGAACTCAAGGTCGATCATGACGTAGTTGGGGTCGTCGTGTGAACGGAGAACTTGATAGCGGCGAACGCCTGAGCCCTTGCGGTCGGCAGGGTCGCGATCGAACGCCTGCTTCCACTTCTCGAAGTTCGGGACGGAGTGCTCGATTCTCACGGCCGGCATTTCGATTCACTCCTTCGCCGCGACGGATCGGCGTCGCGCTTTGGTGAAGGCGACCCCGAGCCGCTCGGCGAGTTTGTTCACCGTCCAGAAGGGGTTCTCGACGAAGAGATCGAGCGCGCGTTCGGGCAGCCGCGAAGGCACCGCGGCGAACCGCTCGTGCCACCGGGCGACGAGCGCGTCAATTCGCTGGATGCGGTCATGGGCTCCCTTGTTTGCGGCGGCGATAACAGTCGAGGAGCATATTAGCGAAGCTGATGTCTTTCGAAAACAACAGAATGCGCGCCGGTACGGCTGGTCAGTCGGGGAGTGAATCGTTCGTTCATCGACCGCAGCACTTCTTGAATTTCTTTCCGCTGCCGCAGGAGCAGAGCTCGTTGCGCCCGGTCTTCGGGGTCGCGCTGCGGACCGGAGTGCGATGCGCCGCACGATTCGCCGACCGCCCCAGCACCCACGACTCGTAGTCGCCCGGGCGATCGAAGTCCTCCGTGAAATCGTCGATCGCGACGAAGCGCGGCCCCACCGTGTGCGTGTCCGGGTCCTTTCCGATCATCAGTTGGTAGTGCGCCCATCCCGACGCCGCACGCCGACATGTTCCCTGCCGGTACATCGCGTCGAGCCGCTCGAGGTTCGCCGCGTGCTCTTCGAACGACGTGAACGATTGCGCGAAGAGTTCGCCGTGACGGCAGCCTGTGAACCTGCTGGCGCCGGCCCGGCCGAATGCGGTCCAGTCCTCTCGCGAATCATCGAAGATCGTCCCGATCGCGGCGTCGCTGAACCACACATCGCCCAACAGAACGACCGTCCTGCCATCCGCATTCCAGAGTGCTTTCGAGGAGAGGAATTTGTATGCCTCCGTCTCGTTGGGGATGTCGTGGCTGATCCCATACAACTCGGGGGCGCCGGATAGGCTCGAGGCGTAGACGCCGAGGTCGTTCTCGTTCACGACGACGACGGTGTGGGTCGGCGTGATGGGTTCGCGCGCGGCAACCAGGCGCAGTGTCCGGTCGAGCAAGAGTTCGCCTTCAACTTCGATCAAGTGTTTGCAGCGCGTTTCGCGGTGGCCTCCCCAGCGCGTGTTCTCGCCGCCGCAGAGGATGATGCAGTGTGTTGGGGAGGTCATCGTGCCGGAGTCTTCAACGTGTCGCGGCCGAACGCGCGCTTCCAGTTTTCGAAGGTCGGAACGGTGCGCTCGATACTCACGATCGGCATGGCGGGTTGCTCCTTCGGGGAGATCGACCCGAGTTGCGTACAACTTGGACTAAAGTTCGAGTACGAAGACGAGCGCGATGGATGCCAACGCGTAGGGGTCCGCACGCTCGAACCGCACGCGCCGCGCCGGGTAGTGCTTCGCACTCGCGACGTTGAGCACCTCGTCGCTCGGGTCCGTCGTCACGATCGCCTCCGCGACCGACGCGAGCGCTCCGGTCCAGTAGCCGGTGCCGCACGCGACCTCGAGGACGCGATGGCCGGCGAGTGCGGCGCGCAGCCACTCGCGCACGCGCGAGGTCGGCTTGGCGCTCGGGCTTGGCGTAGATCTGCTCGTACTCGGCGGTGCGGCGATGGCACGATCTCAGTGGGTGTCGAAGTCATTGAATCTCGTCTTGAGGACCGTCGCTACGTAGATCTCCAGAAGCGCCTGCCGCGTGGGCTCCTCTTCCTCCACGAATCGAATATCCATCGCCCGAACCCGCCGCTTGGCGGCCCGAAATGCTCGAACGAACCTGGGATCGTTCGTGAGCGCGTCCCGCGATCCCTCTGCCGTGTACGTGGCTTTCACCTTTCCGGTCTTGTGCCTCGCCATCCGGAACGCCAGCGTCGCCGTGTAGTGCGTTCCGCTCGGGCGGCAGTGACTCTGGAGCCGCTGCCGCAGCCGGTTGGTCCGCCCGACATAGAGCCGAAGGGCTCCCTCCGAAAACAGATAGATGCCTCGTGACGGCATCTCGCGCGGCAGAGCGTCGTACTTGACCGCACGTATCGCGAGCAAGCTACGATACTTGGATTCCAGGGCGTCAACGAGTTCGGCAAAGCGCTTGTTCACGTGCAAACCTCCCGCCTGTGTTCCTCTGTATTCATTAACGGACCAATCACTCGATGCAGCGCGAGGGCGTTCAATTCGTCGCGGGTCATACCTTCCGGATTACCTCACACTTTCATGGCCGGAAGGGCATCGGTAGATCTGCTGAAGCTTGCCCCACTCCACTCGCGTTCTTCCGGTGAAATAGACACCCATGCCGCAGATGGGACAGGCGTCAGATCTAGGTCGGGTCGGTTCTGCCGGTGTCCGCGCGGTCATCGACGCGTACCAATACGCATGCCCCGCTGGACAGCGGTACGCGTACATCAACTTTCCCCACTCGACCGCCGTGTCGCCGGTGAAGTACATGCTCATTCTGCAGGAAGGACAAAGATGCTGGCTTGATGTGGTGTGCCGCTCGCGCGACTGGACGTTTGTTGGCGTGAGACCCGGGGAAGTCGAATTCGTCAGTGGGGCCGCACAGCTGCTACCGAGCAAGATTGGGAAGGCGAACAACACGAGCACGAGTCTCACGATATGAGAGAAATGCTCGGAAATGCCGAATGCCGTCGAGGTTTGCCTGAACATGGCTTTGGGCCTCCACTCGCGATGTCCTGATCATCTGGTCCGAACTTCGGGGTAGCGATCGGCATCAGCCGCGGGCGCGGCGATTCCGCAACTCCCGTTTCTGGTTGGACGAAAGATCCGTTCATTGCTGACGCGTAATCGCATAGACCATGTCGCCGACGAAGCGCTTGAATGATTCGTTCTCGACGAACTGCTTGTAGACTTGCGTGTCGTCCGTCAAGAGGTGCTGCATCACCTTGGCGAGCGCTTGATCGTGCGCCAAGCGCGCCGTGTGCGGCGTGTTCTCTTTCGCGTTCTGGTATGCCGTGTCGGCGGCGACCTGGGGCGCGATGTCCTCGCGGATGCGCTTCACGACTCGATCGGTGTCCGCGAACAGCGTTCCGAACCGTTCATTGAACGACTTGAGGATGTTGCTCAAGCGATCGAGTTCGAGATCGGGTTTCCTGCCGCCACCCTCCACCGGCACGGGCTCGATCTGCGCGTCCTCGTCGGTGAGCGCGATCTTCATCACGGCCTTCTTCTCGACGCGGTAACTGTCCATGTCGATCGCCTCGAGGATTCCTCTGGCCAGGTCCACTTCCTGCGGCGCTGGGAGCTTGGGAGTGAGGAGATCCAGCATGATCGACAGCTTCTCCCACTCGGCATTGCGGTAGGGAATCACCGACGAAAGAAAGCCGTATGTGCGGCAGAACGCCTTGGCCTTGCCCTTGAAGTCCACCTGCGCGTCCTCGTCGAGCCGCTTCACATACGCGTCCACGCACACATCGAGGATTGGGTCGAGTCGATCCCGGTCGGCGCCATCGAGGAATAACGCCACCACTTCGCGCACCTGCTCCGGCGAATACACCTGCGCGGCATCCAGCGCGGCCTTCAGGTCGTGCAATTTGTTGGGATCGGTCTCCTCCGCCAGTAGCGTCGTGCGGTAGTAATCCTGGAACGCGTGGGTGATTGCCTCCGCGTTGTTCTGAAAGTCGAGCACGAAACAGTCGTGCTTTTGCGGGTGCGCGCGGTTGAGGCGTGACAGCGTCTGCACTGCCTTGATGCCCGAAAGGGGCTTGTCTACGTACATCGTGTGCAGCAGTGGCTCGTCGTAGCCTGTCTGGAACTTGTCGGCGCAGATCAGGAAGCGGTACGGGTCGGTCTGAATCTTCGCCGCGATCTCGCTGCCTGAGAAACCGTTGAGGGATACCTCGCTCACCCTCCCGTCGCCGTAGTCGTGCTCGCCCGAGAACGCCACGATCGCCTCATACGGGCTCTTCCGCTCGACGAGATAGCTCTTGAACGCGTGGAAGTACTGGATCGCCCGCTCGATCCCGCTCGTGATCACCATCGCCCGTGCGTCCCCGCCAATCTTGCCGGCGGCCATGACCTGCTCGTGAAAGTGGTCCACCATGATCTCGGCCTTGAGACGAATCGCGTGGTCGTGGCTCTCGACGTAGCGGCGCAACTTCTTCTTCGCCTTCTTCGTGTCAAACTCCGGATCGTCCTCGACCCGCTTCACGAGCTTGTAGTAGCTGGCCACCGGCGTGTAGGTCTTGAGCACGTCGAGGATGAAGCGTTCTTCCACAGCCTGCTTCATCGTGTAGCTATGGAAAGGCCGGTGTCTTACCTTGCCTTCCGCATCCGCCGGCAGGGCTTCGCCGAACATCTCAAGCGTCTTGTTCTTCGGCGTCGCGGTGAACGCGAAGTAGCTGGCATTGGTCAACATTTTGCGCGCCGCCATCCGCCTCGCGAGCGCCTCGTTTACCGTGTCTTCAGGGTCGACGCCCGAGTCGTCGCAGTCGTCCGCGCGCTCGTCTACATCGCCGAGCGCCTGGCTCATCGCCGCCGAGGTCTTGCCGCCCTGGCTCGAGTGCGCCTCGTCGATGATGATCGCGAACGTCTTGCCGGCCTCGGATTCGATCTCGTTCAGGATGAACGGAAACTTCTGCACCGTCGAGACGATGATCTTCTTTCCTTGCTCGATGAACTTGCGCAGGTCGCCCGAGTCCTCGGCGTGGCCTACTGTCGCGCCGACCTGCATGAACTGCTTGATGGTCGTCTGAATCTGGTTGTCGAGGAGGCGCCGGTCGGTGACCACGATGACGGAGTCGAAGACCTCCTTGTCGTCGCCCTTGAGGCCGATGAGTTGATGCGAGAGCCACGCAATGGAGTTCGACTTCCCGCTTCCCGCCGAGTGCTGGATCAGATAGCGCCTGCCCGCGCCGTGTGCGCGCACGTCGGCCAGTGCCTCCCGGACGACGCCAAGCTGGTGATAGCGCGGCCAGATCTGCTTTCGCTTCTTCTTGCCGGTGCGCGCGTCCTTCTCCTCGACGATCTGCGCGTAGTTCTCGATGATGTCCGTCAGCCCCGCCGGAGTGAGCACGACTCTCCAGAGGTAGTCGGGCTTGAGGCCGTGCGGATTTGGCGGATTGCCCGCACCATCGTTGTAGCCCTTGTTGAAGGGCAGGAACCACGAGCCCTTGCCGCGCAGCTCGGTGCACATCCTTACCTCGCCGTCGTCCACCGCGAAGTGCACCACGCAGCGGCCGAACTCGAACAGCCGCTCGCGCGGGTCGCGGTCGCGCTTGTACTGCTGGACGGCGTCCTCGACCGTCTGTTTGGTGAGGCTGTTCTTCAGCTCGAAGGTGGCGATGGGTAGGCCGTTGATGAACAGGCACAGGTCGAGCGCGCGGCGCGTCTCGTCCATGCTGTAGGCGAGCTGGCGCGTGATCGAGAAGCGGTTCTCGGCGTGCAGCTTCTCAGCCTTCGCGTTGCCCGGCGACGGCGTGCCGTAGAAGAGGTCGAAGTGCACCGGCCCGTGGTCCACGCCCTTGCGCAGCACATCGATCACGCCGCGTTTGCCGATCTCGCCGGACAGGCGGGCGAGGAACTTGAGGCGGTTGATGTCCCTGGCGTCGTTCGCGTCGGCCAGCGCCAGCTTCTTGAACGCCTCGGGCTGCGTGGCGCGCAGGAAGGCGAAGAGTTGCGGCACGTCGAGCGCGTGGGCGCGGTCGTAGTCCTGCGCGCTGCCGGCGGTGTAGCCGGTGCCGCCGTAGGGCGGCGGCCGTTCGGCGACCCGGTTCGGGACGACGGCGAGGCCGTCCGAGCCGGTCATGTGCCGCATGATCAGCGATTCGAGGCCCTTCTCGCTGGTGTCGGTGGTCATGCGGTGGCCTCTTCGTCAGCGGATTCGGACTCGTCGCTCATGTCGGGAGCGTCCTCGACCGCGTCGAGCGGAGCCTCGTCGGGCAGCCGCGCTGCCGCCTCGCGCACATCGAGCTTGCCGGTGACTACATCGGCGACGAGGCGGGTGCGGTATTCGCGGAGGAGTTCGATTTCGCGTTCGAGGCGGGAGATGGTACTTATCAACGGCGAAGCTGCTCGCCCGATCGACGTCAGGATTCCTCGCTGCTCTGCAACCGGCGGAATGGCCACTGACCGCGAAGCAGTCGAAGACAAGTTGATGCGGAGTCGAGTGGCGCCGGTCGAGAGACACGCCGTCGCGCCTGCCGCTGTGGCCGAAAGCTGTGCTGCCATGAACTGCGTAACGACTCGACCCTCGCTCAGCCGAAAGCGAAAACAATCGGCCTTCACCATCGCTGGGCCGAGATCTGGCGGCGCGACACACGCGCGACCTGCCGGGATCTTGTCGTCACCGAGACCCGCGACCAACAGATCTCCTTCAATGACTCCGTGATCGCCAAGAGTCGCGTAGTGCTCGGCCGAAATGAACGCGCCATCGCGAGCGCGAAACTCCCCGCTTCCGATGTTCTGTAGTCGGATCACGCGGACACCGGAGTCTGTGTAATGTGCAGACTTGAGGCCCGAGCCGAACGGACCGTCGCAACGCGATATGCAAAGTCGGCCTAATGCAGCCACCTCCCAATGCTGCGGAATGTCACCGAGCCAGGGGATGCCGGAGGGTTTGAGGGGGACGGAGGAGTCGAGGCCGCGGGTGACGGCGCGGTGGATGATGGCCTGCTTCTGCTCGTTGAGCAGCGCGATCACCTTCCGCTTCGTCCGGATCGCCCGTTCCAGCCGCCCGTTCGCCCAGTCCAAAAACCGCGCGATCGCCGCCTGCTCGGACACGGGCGGAAGCGGAAAGAGAAGATGCTTGAGCTCATCGGGATAGATGTGCTTGACCGTTGTGCCGCGGCCCATCGTCGCCTTCTGATTCGCTGAAGGACGACAATCCATTACGTAGCCAAGAAACGGGGCGTGCACGGGAACAGTCGGTCGCAGGATGATGACATCACCTCCGCAGACTGCCAAACCCTCAATTAAGCTGACTGCCGACTTGCCAATCTCCTCCAAGGATTCACCGGAGGCAGCGAAGAGGACGTCGCCGTATTGGAGAGGCGTGTAGTCCGCGGCGCGATCCGAGTGGATGAACGTCTTTGGCCTCCGGACGAAATAGCTGTGCGTCGTATACAGCTCACCGTACCGCACGCAGGGCACACCGGCCGACAATGCATCTTCCTTCGTCCCGCCGACGCCCTTGTGTAGTGACCCGATGTGTCTCGGCTTCCGCACGTCCCAATGTCCCGGCACCTGCCCGAGCCACGACAGCCCCGACTCCTTGTATTCCGGATATGGCTTGAGGTTGCCGATCATTCCTGCCCACCGTCACCCATTTGATCCTCGTAGGCCTGGCGCACGACGCCCATGACGTAAGGCAGTTCCTCCATTGATCTGAGGCCGATTTCCCCGTCGCCGTTGCCCCAGCGACCGGTACCCGACACGTCCTTGCAAAGCCCCTTGGGGTCATTCAAGTTGGAATAATCCAGGTTTACGCTGAGTCGCAATCGCTTGGCCTGCGGAATCACATCTACAAAGTTGGTTTCAGCCTTGTAGGCCACGTACAACTTCTTGAACTCCTCGGTGACGCAGGGGTCGAGCGCGAGCACTTCCTTGCGGAAGGCTTCGAACACTTCGCGCATACCGGCGCTGAGCAGGTTCGGATGGTCGTCGATGGTGTAGCCGCCGGTCGCGGGCACCTTCTCCGGCTCATAGGCGGCCAGGGTTGCGGCATCGAGCTTCGGCGCGGTCCACACTGTTAGCGCCTGATCGGCAAGCCGCCCGGCGCGGTTTTGGATCGCTGCTTCGCTCCACGCGTCGAGCTGGCCGAGCCCGGCGTTGAGCTTCAGCGGGCTTTGCTTGAAGCCGCCCGTCATGTCGCGCTTCTCGGCGAAGGGGCGGTCGCTGTACTCGGCGTTGTAGCCGGTGAGCGTGAGGTTGCCGAGGGTATGCAACCACTGCTGCTGCACGCGCAGCCACTCCGCGCCGAGCGCCTGCCGCCACGCCGCCGGCAGGTCGGGGTTCTGCGGCAGGATGTGTTCGATGGTGTACTCGTCCACCGGCACGCGCTCCTTGCGGCCGTGATTCTCCAGCCG
>JBJXGV010000049.1:0-18270 GCA_046160485.1 bacterium
CCCGCGCCCGGCGACGCCGCCGCCGGCTGCGATGGCGTCTCGCGCAGCATCCACTCGACGAAGAGCGCGCGCGTGTCGGAGTTCACCGACTGGCCGCGCCCCGCGCACCACGCCGCGAGGCGCTCCACGTCGACTTCCACCTTCTGGAGCGTGATGCCGAGCGCGGCCATCTCTTCGACGCGGCGCGTGGCGATCGCTTCCCACTCGGCGTGCGTCGCTCCGAGAGCGATCGCGTCGGCCGACACGGCGCGTAGGCGCGCCCAATCTTCGGCGCGAAACCACGCGATGCCATAGACGCCCGTCGATGCGGGGCGAGAGAACGTGAGCGGCCGGCGCGGTTCGCGCTCGCGCGTCTTGAACCAGCTCACGACGCGGGCGCCTTGGCGCTCGGGTTGCCCGGCGCGCGCGAAACGCTCGCGCCGCCCGGAGCGCCTGCTGTGCCCGTCGCACTCGACCCCGCCGGCGCTACCGAACCGGCGGCCGCGCGGGCCGCGATGTGATCAGCGAGGGCATCTTCCCAGTCGCGAAGCGGCGCGATTCCGGCGGCGCCGAACACGCGGCTGCCGAGGACGGCGTGTGCGGGCCGCCGCGCGGGGCGCGGCATCTCGGCCGTCGTGACCGGCTCGACGCGCACCGACTCGCCGCCCGCGAGGTCGAGCGCGCGCCGCGCGAGTTCGTAGCGCGTCGCGTGTCCCGCGTTCGCGGCGTGCACGACTCCCGAGAGCGGCGACGAGAGAAGCCGCGCGAGCGCGTCCGCAAGATCTGGCGCCCACGTCGGCGACCCGGCCTGATCCGCCACGACCTTAAGCGGCGCTCCCGCGTTGGCCTCGCCGAGCGCAAGAATCGTATCCACGAAGTTTTTCCCTCCGGGGCCGTAGAGCCACGCGGTGCGAACGACGAGCGCCCCGCGCGCGACGCGCAGCACGTGCTCCTCGCCCGCGAGCTTCGACGCGCCGTAGACGGAGAGCGGCCGCGGCGCGTCGTACTCGAAGTACTGCGACGGCCGGTCGCCGTCGAAGACGAAGTCGGTCGAGATCGCGAGAAGACGCGCGCCCGCCGCCTCCGCGGCCTCGGCGACGTAGAGCGCGCCGAGCGCGTTCGTGCGGAACGCCGCGTCGGGATCGCGCTCGCAGCCGTCGACGTCCGTCATCGCGGCGGCGTGGATCACGATCGCGGGCGCGGCGGCGGCGATCGCGTCGTGCGCCGCGCGCTGGTCGCCGACGTCGAGGTCCGCGCGCCCGAGGGGCACCACGTCGTACGCGCCGCCGAGCCGCGCCGCGATCGCGCGCCCAAGCTGCCCGCGCCCGCCGGTCACCACGATCTTCGCGCGCGTCGTCGATTGCGAACTCGGCATCCTCAATACGCTCCCTTCAGAGCGATCATCATAGCAGCCTCGCCGATCCAACGTGAGCCTCTCGGGCGGTTGGGCCGTGCGCGGCAGCGGCGAGTTCGCGGAGGCGGGCGGGGTCGGCGCCTTCTTCGATGAGCGTGCCGACGACGAGGGTGTCGGCGCCCGCGGCGGCGAGTGCGGCGCACGCGTCGGGCGTGCGGATGCCGCCGCCCGCGAGAATCGGGACGCGCGTCGCGGCGCGCACCTCGCGCAGCGCCTCCGGCGGCACGGTGCGCTCGGCGCCGCTTCCGGCCTCGAGGTAGATCGCGCGCAAGCCGAGCATCTCGGCCGCGAGCGCGTGATCGACAAGGCTCGCGACGTCGTGGCCGGCGATCGGCGACGTCCCGGTCACGCGCTCGACGGTCGAGACGCGGCCGCCGCTCACGAGGATGTACGCGGTCGGGATCGCGGGCAGGCGGAGGTCGCGGACGCGGCGCGCGGCGCGGACTTGCTCGCCGATCAAGTACCGCGGGTTGCGACCTGAGAGAAGCGTGAGGAACAAAAGCGCGTCGGCGTGCGGCGTGAGCTGATCGGCGCCGCCGGGGAAGAGCACAAGCGGCAGAGACGTGGCGCGGTGGAGCGCGCGCGCGACCGCGTCCTCGTTGCCGAGACGCGAGACGCTCGTGCCGAGGAGAATGAGATCGAAACCGGCCGCCTCGAGCGCGAGCGCGACGGCGCGCGCCTCGTCCGGCGCCGTGCGGTCGGGATCGATGAGCCCGGCGATTCGCGCGGGGCGCGGGGCGCGATAAGAGGCATCGTCACCAGACTCGCGGCGATCATCCGCGGCGGTCCCGTCGCCCGACGTGCCGCGCAAGAAGCGCTCGGCGACCGCAAGCGACCCGCGCGGCGGGTCGGCGCGCTCAGCGAGGTCTTCGCGCGGCGCCTCCGCGTCGCGCTCGGGCTCTTCGTTGTAGCGACAGACGGGCGGCGTCATCGCGCTCGCCTAGGCGCCGAGCGCCGTCCGCACCCAAGCCTCCACGAGCCCCAACGCTTCATCGATCTTCGCGGCGTCCTTGCCGCCCGCTTGCGCGAACGTGGGGTTGCCGCCGCCCTTGCCGCCAGTCGCTGCCGCCACCGCGCCGACGAGTTTTCCGGCATGCACTCCGCGCGTCGCGAGATCGTCCGACGCGACCGCGACGAACGCGACCTTGCCGTCCCACTCGCCAGCGAGAACGCCGACGATGCCGGCGCCCTTCGCGCGCATCGAATCGGCGAGCGACTTGAGTTCGTCGATGTCGGCCGCGCTGACGCGCGACGCGATCACCCGCGCGTCGCCGACCCTCGCGGCGTTCTCGAGCAGCCCGTCGACGGACGCGCCCGCACCCGCGCTCTTCGCCTTCTCGCGCGCGCGATCCTTCTCTTTGCCGGCCGCGAGCACCGCGGTAACACGAGTCGGGAGTTCGCTGGGCGTCGTGTTCAGGAGGGCGGCGGCTTCTTCGAGGAGCGCGCGCGTTTCGTGGATGCGCCGCAACGCGCCCTCGCCGCTGACGGCCTCGACGCGGCGCACACCGGCTGCCACCGACGACTCGAGCGTCACGAGGAACGGACCGATTTCGCCGGTGCGCGCGACGTGGGTACCGCCGCACAGCTCGCGCGACACGAATGCGTCCCGATTGTCCGGAGCGATCGCGCTCAAACCGCCGAGGTCGGCAGCCGCGTCCACTGGGCTCGACGCGATCGATACCATGCGTACCTCGTCACCGTACTTCTCGCCGAAGAGCGCCATCGCCCCCCGCGCGCGCGCGCCATCGAACGTCGTGTTGTCGGTGCTCACCGCCAGGTCGCGATACACCGCCTCGTTCACGAGCGTTTCGATCTTCGCCATTTCCTCCTTTGTCACCTTGGAGAAATGCTGAAAGTCGAAACGGAGCCGGTCCGGCGCGACGAGCGAGCCGGCCTGCGTGACGTGCGTGCCGAGCGTCTTGCGAAGCGCCGCGTGCAACAGGTGCGTCGCGGTGTGATTGCGCATGATCGCGCGCCGCCGGTCGAGGTCGACCTGCGCGGTGAGCGGCTCCGCGGCCATCGCGAGCATGCCGGGGCGATCGACGGCGACGCGGTGTGCATTGCCGACGAGCGTCGCGACCGTGTCGACGACGCGGATGTGATGCGCGCTTGCGCCGGAGCCCCACACGAGCTGGCCGGTATCGCCGATCTGCCCGCCCGATTCGGCGTAGAACGGCGTGCGATCGAGAACGACCTCGTAGAGCGAAGCGACGGGCGCGGACTGCGCTGCGGCGCCACTCGGCGCGCGCGACGCGGCGTCCGACGAGGCCAGGTGCGCGATGGCGTACTTGGCCGCGACTGCGGCCGGCGCCTCGCGGAAGCGAAGCACACGAGCGCCGTGCACGTGCAACGAACCCTTCGCGAGCGCGGCCGCGATCTCCGGATGATCGGCGCGCAAGAACTCGCCCGCGCGCTCCGGCTCGCCCGCGACCTCCGTCCACTCGCCTTCCGCGGCCATCTTGAACGTGCCGCCCGCGCGCGACCGCTCGCGCTGCGCGTCCATCTCGCGCTGAAAACCGTCGTCGTCGAAGCCGAGGCCGCGCTCGCGCGCCATCACCGCCGTCATGTCCGGCGGGAACCCGTAGGTGTCGTAGAGAAGGAAAACGGCGTCGCCGGGAATCGTTTTCTTGCCGCCCGCGCCGCCGGCGTCCTTCGCGATCTTTTCGAAGTGCGTAAGGCCGCGATCGATCGTGCGGCCGAAGCTCTCTTCTTCGCGCTGAATGACCTGCTGAATCTTCGCGGCGTGTTCGTTGAGTTCGGGATACGCCTCGCCCATCACGCGGCGGAGCGGATCGACGAGCGTCCAGATGTACGGCCCCTCGATGCCGAGGATGCGCGCATGCCGCACGGCGCGCCGCAGAATCCGCCGCAGCACGTAGCCGCGCCCCTCGTTGCTCGGCAACGCGCCATCGGCGATCGCGAACGAAAGCGCACGCAAGTGGTCTCCGATTACGCGGAACGACGGCATGAACTTCTGATCCCCGCGCCCCTTCCCCGTCGCCGCTTCGATGTCGTCGAAAACCGGCTCGAACAAATCGGTATCGAAGTTCGACGGCACGCCCTGCAGAAGCCCGAGCACGCGCTCGAGCCCCATCCCCGTGTCGACATTCTTCGCGGGAAGCGGCGCGAGCTTTCCGTCGTCCGTCTTGTTGAACTCCATGAAGACGAGGTTCCAGATTTCGAGGTAGCGCCCGCAGTCGCAGCCGGGACCGCATGTCGCCTTGCCGCAGCCGACAGCCGGCCCCTGATCGAAGTGAATTTCGGAGCACGGCCCGCACGGACCGGTGTCGCCCATCGCCCAGAAGTTGTCCGCTTCGTCGAGCCGCGTGATGCGCGCGTCGGGAAGCCCGATCTGCTTCGCCCACACGCCGTGCGCCTCGTCATCCTCGCGGAACACCGTCGCGTGAAGCCGCGCCTCGGGCAGGCCGAGCACCTTCGTGACGTACTCCCATGCCCACTCGACCGATTCCTTCTTGTAGTAATCGCCGAACGACCAATTGCCGAGCATCTCGAAGAACGTGTGGTGCCGCGTCGTGAAGCCGACATTTTCGAGATCGTTGTGCTTGCCGCCCGCGCGCAGGCACTTCTGCACGCTCGCCGCGCGCGCCGGCGCATACGGCACCGGACGCCGCCCGAGGAAGATATCCTTGAACTGGTTCATCCCCGCGTTCGTGAAGAGAAGCGTCGGGTCGTCCCACGGAATGACCGGCGAGCTCTTCACGCGCGCGTGCCCGCGCTCCTCGAAAAACCGAAGAAACGACTCGCGCAACTCGCGGCCGGTCGTTCGCTGGATGTGATTCGATGCGTTCAACGTTGGACTCCGTGGCTCACGACCGAGTCGGTCGCATTGCACTTCGCATTAGCGGGGCGGACGCGGTTTCTCGTCGCCCTCTCGGAAGATCCGAATTGGGGGACCCGGCGGAATCGGAGGGAGCGGTTTCTGTCGTGTACCCGGAGCTGGCTTCTTAGTCCCCGACTGCTGCTTGCCTTTCGTCATCTGACGCGCGCTCCGCTGAACGAAACGGCGCCCCGTGCAGACTGGGGCGCCGTTCCCGTCCGCCTTTCCTAGCCGTTCTCCCCGCCGCCCGTGACCACTCCGCCGGCGAACGCGCCGCTGGCGACCTTCTCGCGAACGGCCGCCTCGAGCGTGTCGGTGATCTTCGGGTTCTCGCGCAGGAAGTTCTTCGCGTTTTCGCGGCCCTGGCCGATGCGATCCTGGCCGAACGAGTACCACGTTCCCGCCTTCTCGACGATCCCCGCCTCGAGCCCGAGGTCGATGAGATCCCCTTCGCGCGAAATCCCCTCGCCGTAGAGAATGTCGAACTCGCACTGGCGGAACGGCGGCGCGATCTTGTTCTTCACGACCTTCACGCGCGTCCGGTTGCCGACGACCGACTCGCCCGACTTGATCGACGCGATGCGCCGGATGTCGAGCCGCACCGACGAGTAGAACTTGAGCGCGTTGCCGCCCGTCGTCGTTTCGGGATTGCCGAACATGATCCCGATCTTCATGCGGAGCTGGTTCGAGAAGATGACTGTGGTGTTGCTCTTCGACGTGATGCCGGTGAGCTTGCGCAGCGCCTGGCTCATGAGCCGCGCCTGAAGCCCCATCTGCGGCTCGCCCATCTCGCCCTCGAGTTCGGCGCGCGGCACGAGCGCCGCGACCGAGTCGATCGCGACGATGTCGAGCGCGCCCGAGCGCACGAGCATCTCGCAGATTTCGAGCGCCTGCTCGCCGGAATCCGGCTGTGAAACCAGGAGCGCGTCGACGTCGACGCCCAGCTTGCGGGCGTACACCGCGTCGAGCGCGTGCTCGGCATCGATAAACGCCGCGAGCCCGCCCGCGCGCTGCACATTCGCGATGAGATGAAGAATGAGCGTGGTCTTGCCGCTCGACTCGGGACCGTAGATCTCGACGATGCGCCCGCGCGGGATACCGCCGACGCCCAGCGCCATGTCGAGCGAGATCGAGCCGGTCGGAATGACCTGAATCTGGTCCGACGCCTTGCTCTCGCCGAGCTTCATGATCGAGCCCTTGCCGAACTGCTTCTCGATCTGGCTGACGGCGAGAACCAGATTGCGATCGCGCTCGGCGGCCTGCGCCTTGTCTTCGGCCGCGCGCGCGCCGTTCCTACCCTTGTCTCGCTCCGCCTTGTCCTTGTCGGCGCGATCGGTCTTGCCCGCCGCCTTCGAGGCGCCCTTTTCCATCGTCTTCTCCATCTGATTCTCCACTGCGTCTGGCCGCGTCCGTGGACTGTCGCCGAGCGCCGCGAGCGCGGGACGAACGCCGCCGCCCGTTTCGCGTGAGGTTACCGTGTTCTCCGTGCTCTCCGCCGAACCGTTCTCGCCCGTGGCGAGTGCTTCCACCGATCGTGTCATCCCCACCCAACCTCCACACGTGCGCGGCCCGAAGACCGCGTGACTCAATTTGTAATGCTCTGCGCCAGCCCAACGGTGAGGAGGAGCGAAAGCTCCTGTTCGGTAGGAGCCGAGAGTTTTGCCGGGACGCCCCGGCAGCGGAGCAGTTTAGGAAATGGCGGGTGCGTTTTCCAGGAGAAACTCCGGCGCGCGGCGTCGCGAGGCGAGAACTTCGGCATGGCGCGCGGCGCGACATCGCGTTCGCGGAAATTCCTGAGTTGAACGCCGACGAGCGATGGGCCCAGTCACGGTGCGCGATGAATCCGGCGCGGCCGCGCGCACGCCGGCGACATCCGCTAGAGCGCGATCTGAAGAAGCGGCGAGTACCGCGCGCCCGAGGACGATAGGCGGCTTTCGAAGAGCACGAGCGTCTCGGCGCGCACGGCAAGCGGCTCGAGCGACGCCGCGGCGCCGAATCGCTCACCCCAATTGCGGGGCGCTCGCGCCGGCGAGTCCTTCACGCGGCCGATCGTAACGTGCGGCGTGAAGCGGCGCGCCTCGCGCGGAAACCCGAGCGGCTCAAGCGCGCCCTCGACCCGCTCAGCGAGCGCGACGACCGCCGGCGCGCCATCCGAGACGCCGGCCCAGAGAACGCGCGGCCGCGCCAACGCCGGGAAGCCGCCGACCCCCGCGAGCGTGAAATCGAACGCGCCGCGCTCCCCGACGTGCCGCGCAAGAGCCTCCTTCACCGCCTCGACTCGCGCGGGCTCGATTTCCCCGAGGAACTTCAGCGTGAGATGGATCGCGTCGGGCGCGACCCAGCGCACGGGCGCGCCGGGATCCGCGGCGTGGCGCAGCGCTGCAAGGCGGGCGCGCGCGGTCTCCGGCAACGGGAGCGCGACGAAGGCTCGGATTCGGTCCATGGCGAGGCGATTCTACCCCGCGCCGGGCCGGCCCGCGCACCCGGCCGCGGCTCTCGAAAAAAACTCCGCCCGGCTCATTGACAATCCCGAACCCAAGGCTTATAAGTGGCTTCGTAATCAGGACTGAAATCGTCCGGTATCGAAACGGGCGCCACGCACCGGGAGAGCATTCATGATTCGGCTCACGAAATTTTCCGACTACGGCATCGTGCTTTTGACGCACTTCGCCAGCCGGCCGGCGTACATCTCCCACAACGCGCCGGACCTCGCCTCCGATACCGGGCTCCCGCTTCCGATGGTCAGCAAGGTTCTCAAGGCGCTCGCGCGCGAGGGGCTTTTGCTCTCGCACCGCGGCGTGAAGGGCGGCTACAGCCTCGCGAAAGCGCCGGCGCAGATCACGGTCCGCGACATCATCCGCGCGCTCGAAGGCCCCATCGCCATCACCGAGTGCATCGAACACGACTCGCCCGAGTGCAATATCGAGGGCCTCTGCCCGGTGCGCAGCAACTGGAACATCATCAATCAGGCTGTCGAGCACGCGCTCGATGGCATCACGCTGGAAAATATGGCGCAGCCGCTCGCCGAGACCGCGTTCGTGAAGCTCGGCGCCGGTTTCCGCACGTCGCCGTAGCCGCCGCACGCAGGAGAGTTCATGGCAACGAACAACGAAACGATTCGCGAGCTCGCGCAGCAGGAATACAAGTGGGGTTTCGAGACGGCGATCGAGTCCGACTCGGCGCCGCGCGGCCTCTCCGAGGATACGGTCCGCCTCATCTCGTCGAAGAAGAACGAGCCGGAGTGGATGCTCGAGTGGCGCCTGCGGTCGTTCCGCCATTGGAAGACGATGACGGAGCCGACCTGGCACAACGTTCACTACCCGCCGATCGACTACCAAAACATCATCTACTACTCGGCGCCGAAGAAGCAGGGCGACGGACCGAAGAGCCTCGCCGAGGTCGATCCCGAGCTTTTGAAGATGTACGACAAGCTCGGCATTCCTCTGCGCGAGCGCGAGATTCTCGCGGGCGTGGCGGTCGACGCGGTCTTCGATAGCGTCTCGGTCGCGACGACGTTCAAGGACAAGCTCGCCGAGATGGGCATCATCTTCTGCTCGTTCTCAGAGGCGGTTCGCGAGCACCCGGAACTCGTGAAGCGTTACCTCGGCTCGGTCGTCCCGTATTCGGACAACTTCTTCGCGACGCTCAACTCGGCGGTCTTCAGCGACGGGTCGTTCTGCTTCGTGCCGAAGGGCGTGCGTTGCCCGATGGAGCTGTCGACGTACTTCCGCATCAACGCGAAGGACACGGGGCAGTTCGAGCGGACGCTCATCATCGCGGAAGACGGTGCGACGGTCAGCTACCTCGAAGGCTGCACGGCGCCGCGGCGCGACACGAACCAGCTTCACGCGGCGGTCGTCGAGCTGGTCGCGCTCGACAACGCATCGATCAAGTACTCGACGGTGCAGAACTGGTATCCCGGCGACAAGGACGGCAAGGGCGGCATCTACAACTTCGTGACGAAGCGAGGCAAGTGCGCGGGCGTCAACTCGAAGATCTCGTGGACGCAGGTCGAGACCGGCTCCGCGATCACGTGGAAGTACCCGAGCTGCATCCTGCAAGGCGACGGCTCGGTCGGCGAGTTCTACTCGGTCGCGCTCACGAACAACCACCAGCAAGCTGACACGGGCACGAAGATGATCCACATCGGCAAGAACACGAAGAGCACGATCGTGTCGAAGGGGATCTCGGCCGGGTTCGGGCAAAACACGTATCGCGGCCAGGTGAAGATCATGAAGGGCGCGTCGAACGCGCGGAACTACTCGCAGTGCGACTCGCTTCTTCTCGGCGACAAGTGCGGCGCGCACACGTTTCCGTATCTCGAAGTGAAGAACACGTCGGCGAAGGTCGAGCACGAGGCGTCGACGTCGAAGATCGGCGAGGATCAGATTTTTTACTGCAAGCAGCGCGGCATCTCGGCCGAGGATGCGATCGGGATGATCGTGAACGGTTTCTGCAAACAAGTTTTCCGCGAGCTGCCGATGGAATTCGCCGTCGAGGCTCAGAAGCTTCTCGGCGTTAGCCTCGAGGGCAGCGTCGGCTAGAGCGGGCGCCGCGTGCGCGCGGCGAGTCCGTCAAGGAGAGGTCAACAGAATGCTCGAGATCAAGAATCTTCACGCGAAGGTCGGCGAATCCGAAATCCTCCGCGGGATCAACCTGCATGTGAAGGGCGGCGAGGTCCACGCGATCATGGGGCCGAACGGCTCCGGTAAGAGCACGCTCGCGCAGGTTCTCGCGGGCCGCGAAACGTACACGGTCACGGATGGCGAGGTGCTCTACAACGGCGCGGACCTGCTCGCGCTCGCGCCGGAAGAGCGCGCGTGCGAAGGCATCTTCATGGCGTTTCAATACCCGGTGGAAATTCCCGGCGTTTCGACGACGTACTTCCTCAAGTCCGCGCTCAACAGCGTGCGCAAGCATCAGGGCCTCGAGGAACTCGACGCGGTCGATTTTCTCGCGCACGTGAAGGCGAAGGCGGCGCTCGTCGAACTCGATCAGACACTCCTCAACCGGCCGATCAACGAAGGTTTCTCGGGCGGCGAGAAGAAGCGCAACGAAGTCTTCCAGATGGCGGTGCTCGAGCCGCGGCTCGCGATTCTCGACGAGACGGATTCGGGGCTCGACATCGACGCGCTGCGAATCGTCGCGAACGGCGTCAACGCGCTGCGCGGGCCGGATCGCGCGATCATCGTCGTCACGCACTACCAGCGCCTCCTCGATTACATCGTTCCCGATTTCGTGCACGTGCTCGTCGACGGGCGCATCGTGCGCTCGGGCGGCAAGGGACTCGCGCTGGAACTCGAAGAGAAGGGCTACGCTTGGCTCGAGAAGGAAGCCGCGCGCACGTAACGCGTCGCGAAAGCGCGCGCACCGACGCGCGCACCACACCGAATTCGCACGAGAGGAATCACGACTCCATGCTGGACGTTTCGATCGAGAAGGAACTGTACGTCGCGGAATTCACGCGGCGAGAGAACGCGCTCGGCGGCCAGTCGCCCGCGTGGCTGCGTGCGATCCGGAAAGCGGCGATCGCGCACTTCGCGGAGATCGGCTTTCCGACGACCGCGCAGGAAGAGTGGCGCTTCACGAGCGTCGCGCCGATCGCGGGGACGAAGTTCGACGTCGCGAGCGGCGCGCGCGGCGCGATTTCGCGCGCTGACGTCGCGCGTCACGGATTCGGCGACGCGGTCGCGGCGGAACTCGTCTTCGTCGATGGGAGTTACTCGCCCGGGCTGTCGAACGTCAGCGCGCTGCCGAGCGGTACGACGGCCGCGAACATCGCCGCGCTCTTGGCCGCGAAACCCGCGCAGCTCGAGCCGCATCTCGGCCGCCACGTCAATACCGGCGCGAACCCGTTCGCCGCGCTCAACACGGCGCTCTTCGACGACGGCGCGTTCGTGCAGATCCCCGACGGCGCGATTCTCTCCAAGCCGATCCACATTCTCTTCGTGACGACATCGCAGACCACGCCGGTGGCGACGTTCCCGCGCGTGCTCGTCGTCGCGGGGCGCAATAGCCAGGCGACGGTCGTCGAGAGTCACGTCGGCGCGGGCATCGGCGCGTACTTCTCCTGCCCGGTGACGGAAGTCGTCGCGGCGGAGAATGCGATCGTCAACGTGGTGAAGCTCGAAGAGGAAAGCCCCCGCGCGTATCACGTCGGCGTGACGCAGTGCGTGCTGGCGCGTTCGAGCACGGCGGCGCACTACAACGTTTCGCTCGGCGCGGCGATCACGCGCAACGACGTGAACGCGCTCATCGCGGACGAAGGCGCCGAGGCGCGCCTCGACGGCCTCTACGTCGCGAGCGGCAAGCGGCTCGTCGACAACCACACGCAGATCGAACACGCGATGCCGCACTGCGCGAGCCGCGAAATCTACAAAGGCGTTCTCGACGGCGAGGCGCGCGCCGTCTTCAACGGCCGCATCATCGTTCGCAAAGACGCGCAGAAGACCGACTCGAAGCAGACGAACCGTAATCTGCTGCTATCCGAGGACGCGACGGTGTACACGAACCCGCAGCTCGAGATCTTCGCGGACGACGTGCGCTGCACGCACGGCGCGACGATCGGCCACCTCGACGACGAGGCGCTTTTCTACATGCGCTCGCGCGGCATCTCGAAGGAGATGGCGGGCTCGCTTCTCATCTACGCGTTCGCGAGTGAGGTCATCGACCGCATTCCATTCGACACGGCACGAATTCGCCTCGAGCGTGCGCTCTTCGCGCGACTTGCGGGCGGCGGCGCCGACGGAGATCCGACGTCATGAAAACGCATACCGAAGCGCCCGCGGCGCAGACGGGAACGCGCAACGAAGCCGCGCGCGCGTTCGACGCGCTCCGCGTCCGCGCCGATTTCCCGATCCTCGCGACGACCGTTCACGGCAAGCCGCTCATCTATCTCGACAACGCCGCGTCGTCGCAGAAGCCGCGCGCGGTCATCGACGCGCTCGTGAACTTCTACGAGAACGACAATTCGAACATTCACCGCAGCGTGCACGAGCTTTCGGCGCGAGCGACGAAGGCGTACGAGGGGGCGCGCACGAAGATTCAGGAGTGGATCGGCGCTGCCGAGTCGCGCGAGATCGTCTTCGTGCGCGGCACGACCGAGGCGATCAACCTCGTCGCCGCGACGTTCGGCCGGAAGTCGATCGGCGCGGGAGACGAGATCCTCATCACGGGGATGGAGCACCACTCCAACATCGTTCCGTGGCAGATGGCGTGCCGCGCGACGGGGGCGTCGCTGACAGTCGTTCCCGTGCTCGACGACGGCTCGCTCGACATGAACGCGTTCGAGCGGCTCCTCACGCCGAAGACGAAGCTCGTTGCGCTCGCGCACATCTCGAACACGCTCGGCACGGTGAACCCGGTGCGGACCATCATCCAGATGGCGCACGCGGCCGGCGCGAAGGTCCTCCTCGACGGCGCGCAGGCCGCGCCGCACATGCGCATCGACGTGCGCGCGCTCGACTGCGACTTCTACGCGTTCTCGAGCCACAAGATGTTCGGGCCGACGGGTATCGGCGCGCTCTACGGCAAGGCGGCGCTTCTCGAGTCGATGCCGCCGTACCAAGGCGGCGGCGACATGATCAGCACCGTCACGTTCGAGAAGTCGACGTACAACGAAATCCCGTACAAGTTCGAGGCGGGCACGCAGAACATCGCGGACGCCGTCGGCTTCGGCGCGGCGGTCGATTACCTGCGCAGCATTCCGTTCGACGACGCGGCGGCGCACGAGCAGCGGCTCCTCGAGTACGCAACGCACGAAGTCGGCGCGATCGCGGGGATTCGCCTGATCGGCACGGCGGAGGCGAAGGCGAGCATCGTTTCGTTCGTCGTCGATGGCGTTCATCCGCACGATGTCGCGACCGGGCTCGACGTCGAGGGAATCGCGATTCGCGGCGGCCACCACTGCACGCAGCCGCTCATGGCGCGTTTCGGCATCCCCGCGACGGCGCGCGCGTCGTTCGCGATGTACAACACGACCGCCGACGTCGATACGTTCGTCGCCGCGCTCAAGAAAACGATCCAGGTGTTCCGATGATGGAAGAACGGCCTCGCGCGCGGCGAGCGATGCACGCGCGCACTCGAATGCAACAAGGAGCAGCGTAATGTCAGAGCTTCGCGAGCTGTATCAGGAAGTGATTCTCGACCATAACCGGAAGCCGCGAAACTTCCGCAAGCTCGAGGGCCCAAGCCGCAACGCCGAGGGACACAATCCCCTCTGCGGCGACAAGGTGACGGTGTATATCGCGGTCGACGGCGACGTCGTGAAGGACGTGGCGTTCGAAGGCGTCGGCTGCGCGATCTCGACCGCATCGGCGTCGCTCATGACCGAGATCGTGAAGGGGAAGCCCGTCGCCGAGGCGATGTCGCTCTTCGACGGATTTCACGAGATGGTGACGAGCGATCCGCACAACATGCCCGACACCGCGCGGCTCGGGAAGCTCGCCGCGTTCGCGGGCGTCTGCGAGTTTCCGCTGCGCGTGAAGTGCGCGACGCTGGCGTGGCATACGCTGAAGGCCGCGATCGTCGACGAGAAGCGCCCGATCTCGACCGAGTAGGGGGACGATGCTCGAACATCAGGAGCCCGTGAAGCCGGCATCCGGCGCGATGACTCCCGGCGAACTCAAGGACCAGGTCGTTCAGGTTCTGCGCGAAACGTTCGACCCCGAGATTCCGGTCAACATCTACGAACTCGGGCTCGTCTACGGCATCGACGTGGCGGACGATGGCGCTGTGAACGTGCTCATGACGCTCACGTCGCCGATGTGTCCCGTCGCCGGTTCGCTCCCGCCGGAGGTCGAAGGCAAGATCCGCGACCTCGCTGGCGTCTCGAGCGCGAAGGTCAACCTCGTCTGGGACCCGCCGTGGAGCATGAGCATGATGACCGAGGCGGCGAAGCTACAGCTCGGGCTGCTCTAGCCCGTCTTCACGGGGAACTCGCCGCGGAGCGCGCGGCGCGCGATCTCCTTGGTGTCGGGCGCGAAATCCTTCGTGATGATCCACTCGAGATAGCTGCGGTCTTCGGCGGCGATGCGGCGCAGCGGAACGCCCTTCATCTTGCCGAAGTTGACGACGGCTTCGCTTCCTTGCCACGCGAACTTGCCGCCGGTGTCGAGGCCCGGCGAGCCGCGGCGGAAGAGCGCGTCGATCGCGGCGGGGTCGCGCGGCAGATCGCCGTAGCGCCCGAGCTGCGCGTCGAGAATCTCAGCGCACGCCTGCACGTCGGCGTCGGCGGAATGCAAATCCTCGCGGCTCTTGTCGCAGTAGAAGCGATACGCGGCGGCAAGATCGCGGCGCTCCTTCCGTTTGAAGATTTCCATCGCATCGATGACGGCGCGCCCCTCGGCCGAGAACGTCTTCTCCGCGCGCTCGAACTCGCGCGCGAGAAACGGGAGGTCGAACTCGCGGATGTTGTAGCCGGCGATGTCGGCGTCGCCCAAGAACTCGAGGAAGCTCGCGGCGATTTGCGCGAAGCGCGGCTCGGCGGCGACGTCGGCGTCGGTGATGCCGTGCACCGCCGTCGCCTCGGGCGGAATCGGGATACCGGGATTCACGCGCTTCGTCTTCGACGTGCGCGTTCCGTCGGGATGGATCACGAGCACGGAGATTTCGACGATGCGGTCGCGGTCGATCGAGAGCCCCGTCGTTTCGAGATCGACGACCGCGAGCGGCTTCGTGAGCTTGAGATTGTTCATGCGCGATTCCTCTCGGGCGTTCGCCGCGGCGGCGTGCGCGCGGGTCGTCATGGCGTTGGCAAGAATCAGTCCGCGCCGGGCTGCGCCTCGGGCGCGCGGCCGAACTGCTCGACGAAGGTGCGCCACACGAGCGTGTAGATGTGCATCCGCTCCGCAAGCGTCTCCATCATGTGCGTTCCAGGATACACCATGAGCCGAAAGTCCTTCCCCGACTCGACGAGGCGGTTGACGAGAATCATCGACTCGCGGAAATGGACGTTGTCGTCGCCGGTGCCGTGAACGAGCGTGAGGTGGCCTTCGAGATCGTCGGCGCACGTGAGGATCGAACTCGAGTCGTAGCCGGCGGCGTTCTCGCTCGGTAGACCGAGGTAGCGCTCGGTGTAGTGCGTGTCGTAGCCGCGCCAATCGACGACCGGAGCGATCGACACGCCGGCTGCGAACGTGTCGTGCGCGCGCATCATCGCCATGAGCGTCATGTAGCCGCCGTACGACCAGCCCCAGATGCCGACGCGCGACGCGTCGATCTCGGGGAGCGCCCGCATGAGCGCGTGCACGCCCGCGACCTGGTCTTGGAGTTCCTCTTCGCCCATGCGCAGCGAGTAGATGCGCTCGGAGTCGTGGCCGCGCCCGGCGACGCCGCGCCCGTCGATGCGCGCCACGATGAACCCGCGCCGCGCGAGCCACGCGTCGACGAGGCCGCGCTCCCCGGGCCACTTGCGCGCGACCTGCTGCGCGCCGGGGCCGCCGTAGACGTAGACGATGAGCGGGCGCTTGTCGCCGGGGAGCCGGCCTTCCGGCGCGGTGACGCGCATGTCGAGCGTGACGCCGACGGGCGTCGTCGTGTGGATGAGCTGCGACTCGGGCGCGATCTCCGCGGCGTCGGGGATCGCCGCTTCCGACGGCAGCTCGCCTTCGAGGCTGCCGCCGCGGCGCCGCACGCGATACTTCGGCGGCGTCGTCTCGTTCTCCCAGGTTTCGACGAAGACTCCGTGGCAGCGCGCGTTGAAATGCGCGTCGTGCCATCCGGGTTCGGTGGACAGCTTTCGCACCGCTCCGCCGCTGAGCGAGACGCGATAGACGTGGCGTTCGAGCACGCCCTCCATCGTCCCGATGAACGTGACGTCGCGATTCGATTCGTCGACGTGAACGACACGCATGACGTCCCATTCCCCGGACGTGAGCGCGCGCTCGCGCACGCCGTCCGCGCCCACGATCTCGAGATGCCGGTGGCCGCTTCGCTCAGACGCCCAGAGAAATCGATCGCCGCGCTTGAGCACGAAAAACGCGTCGTGCAGATTCACCCAGTCGGGATCTTCCTCCGAGAGAACGACGTCGCTCATGCGCGATTCCAGATCGATGCGACGCAGATCGAGGCGCTTCTGGCTGCGCGGCTGCGTCTGCACCCAGAGTGCGCGCGAATCGGGCGACCAGTCGACGCGCGCGAGGTACTCGGTGTCGGCGCCGATATCGAGCCACGTGACGCCCTCCGCGGCCGCCGTCGCTGCGGCGCCGCCTCGCTCCCACGCGCCGACGCGAGCGCGCGCGTCTTTCTCGACGTCCGAGGGCGCGCGCGCGATCGTCGCGACGCCGAGCCGGACGATCGCGTTCGGATCGCCCGCCTTCGGGTACGGGCTCACCGAGCCTTCACTCGTCGGGTCGGAGAAGTCGGGAACGCGAAAGAGCGGAACGCCGCGCGTATCGACCTCGGTGAACGCAATGCGCCGCGAATCGGGCGACCACCAGTGTCCGGTGGTGCGATCCATCTCCTCCTGCGCGACGTGCTCGGCGACTCCGTACTCGACGCCAGCCTCGGTGCTGCGCGCGACGACCGTCTCGCGCCCCGTTGCGATCTCGAGCACGACGAGACCGCCGCCGCGCACGAACGCGACGTGCGCGCCGTCCGGCGAGAGGTGCGCGTCGATCTCCGCGTCCGGCGTCGCCGTGAGTCCGCGCGACGCGCCCGTCGCAGCGTCGGCGAGAAACAGATCGCCCGCGTGGGGAATGAGAACCGTCTTGCCGTCATCGGAGAGCGAGAAGCCCGTGATGCCGCGCTCCGTCTCGCGCTGCCGTTCGCGCCGCGCCTGCTCCTCTTTCGAGATCGCGTCGCTGCCGCCGAGGCCATCGGCGGTCATGAAGAGTTGCGTCGCGCGCTTTGCGACATCGTAGACGTAGAGCGATTGGATGCGATCGGTGGCGCCGCTGCGAAGAAAGAAGACGCGGCGGCCGTCGGGCGTCGGCATCGGCTTCGCGGGAAGGCCGCGCGTGAAGCCGCGCGTCGAGAGGATGCGCTCGAGTTCGACACGCGCCTCTTCGGAGAGCGCGGGCGCCGATGCGGACGCGAGCGAGCCCGACGGCGCCGCCAACGCCGCACGCCCGTTCGCCGCGATCACACACAGCGCGATGAGCGCGATCAACGCGCCACCCGCTGAGCGCCGCATTGCCTCGCGCGAACCATTTCGTCTCATCACGATCTCCTCCTCATCATCGCGACTCGCACCGCATCGCGCGCGTCACCAAATCCCGGGCAGCACGCGCGCCGTGCGTCGCGAGTACGCGCTCCATGACTCGCCAAATCGTGCGGCGAGATCCTTCTCTTCGGCGGCAACGATACCGGGCAGAAGAATCGCGACCACGACTCCGAGCGCGGGAAAGATCCACGAGCCGACGATGAGCCCGAGTCCGAGCGCGAGTAAAATGTCGGCGACATAGATCGGGTGGCGGATGAAGCGGTACGGGCCGTTGGTCGCGAGCGTGTTGCCGTCGCGCGGGAGTGTCGTCGGCATTTGAAGGCTTCGTCCGAGCGGCGGGCGCGTCGACGCGAGAAGAATGTTGCCGGCGACGAAGAGGAGAAGCCCCGATCCGCGTGCGAGCCCCGCCTGCCCATAGACGAACGCCGTCGCGTGGAGGATTGCCGTCTTCTGCATCACGAGCAGCACGCCCGCGAAGAGCCAATAGCCGTAGAGCAGAATCAGCGTGAAGAGGAAGATGCGGCCGATGAAACGCGTCGGGCGCGGCGAGCGCGGATCGCCGATGCGCGCGAAACCGAGGAACTGCCACACGAACGTCGCGATCAGTAGCGCGCCAGTGATTTGGACGTGGCTCATCGTGACCGCTCCATCGGTCGCGCGTCGTCGTGCGGTGCGAGCGATGTGAGCGTCGTGCGAGCCGTCGCGCCGCGCACACCTCGCGCGTGCGTCGGCAGTGCGCGCGCCCTCACGCGCCGATCCCGAGCAGCGCGCGGCGAAGAAGATCGAGCGCGAGCGTCGCGCCGCGTGCGCGCACATCGTTGCGCGCGCCGGGGAGCATCCAGGTCGCGACGCGCGCCGACGCGGCGTCGGGCCCCG
>JBJXGV010000050.1:0-29701 GCA_046160485.1 bacterium
CGAAAAACGCGCGCATGACAGCCCCGTGCGGGCACGCTCTGGACCTGCCCTCGACCGGAGACACTCCCCTCCGACCAACGCACTCTTCCGGTAACGCGACCAACTGGATGTGATGGTACTAGCGCACAACGGTCACGCGCCGCGACGCGGCATCACGGCCGCCCGACTCGACCCGCATGAAGTAGACGCCCGCTGCGACGTCGCGGCCGGTGGCGTCGCGCCCGTCCCAACGCGCGGCGAACAGCGTGCCGCCGCCTGCGTCACTCGCGACTCCCCCCGCGTTCGCGTTCGCACGCGCGTCGAGCGCCAGCGCGCGCACGCGCCGCCCCGCGATATCGAACACATCGACCGCCGCCGGCGTACCGCCGCTCGCCCCCGGCGAGTCCGAGCGTCCTGCCGCGCCGCCGATCTCGAAAAGCACGTCCACGCGCCCTCCAAGCGCCGGGTTCGGGTAGACGACGAGCGCGGGTCGCGCCGCTGCCGCGCCTCGCGCGTCCCACGGCTCCACCGACGTCACGATGTCCACCGTCGCATAGCGCACCTCGTCGGCCGTCAGCGAGTAGTAGCTCACGTGCGCATTGTCATCGGCGTCGAGCGCGAGCGACGACCACTGACCCGACTGCGTGCCGGTAGCATCGATCACCTCTACGTTCCACGCGCCGCCGCTCTTGTACGCGTGCCGCAGTTCCTGCGCGAGCGAATCGTAGTACGTGATGTGAACCTTGCCCGCCGCGTCGAGCGCGATCGATGTCCCGCGCGCGATCGCGGTCGACGGGTCGTCTACCGCGCTCTCGCTCCACACGCCGTTGCTCGTGCGCGCGTACTTGAGCTTGTGGTTCGTCTGGTTGATGTAGCTCACGTGCACGTCGCCCGAGTCGTCGACGGCGATCGACGCCCCGATGCCGACATCGTGCGGCCCCGCGTCCGCGGTTTCGACGATCCACGATCCGCCCGTCTTGTACGCATGCTTCAGGTCGCCGTTGGTTTGGTCGTAGTACGCGATGTGCGAGCCGCCACTCGGCGCAATCGCGATCGACGCGTGCGATCCGACGTCGTCCGCGCCGCCGTCCACCGTCTCGACGACCCACGACGCACCCGGCTTGCGCGCGATGCGCAAGTCGCCGGGGTTGGGGCTGCTCGTCTGGTACCTGTAAGCGATGCGCGGCGAGCCGTTCACGTCGACGGCGATCGATGGCCAGCTTCGGAACTCACCATTCGGCCCGGCAAAGTCCGGAAGCTCGATGATCCACGACGCAGCGGTCTTCTTCGCGTACACGAGCACGCGGCCCGCGAGCTCGAGTTCCGCCATCACGATGTGCGCGTCGCCGTTCGCGTCGAGATCCATCGAGCAGTACGAGCCCGAGCCGCCGAGTTGGAGCCGCGAAGAGATCGTCCACGCGCCGCCCGACTTCGTTGCGTAGTGAAGCGCCGCATCGTTGAACGGCCCCGTCGGCTCGATGTACGCGATGCACGGCTCGCCCGCGGCGTTGAGCGCGATCGACGACGAATTGCCGACGCCCGTCGACGGATGAATCTCCTCGATGACGTACGAATCTTGCGCCAGTGCGGCTGCGGCCGCGGCGCCGACGAGCGCGAGCGCCGCCGCGAGCGCGACGACGACGCACGAACTGAGAGATCGAGCCATGTCGAAACCTCCGTTGGAGTGACCAATTACTCTGCCGGATCCGCGACAGCGCGGGAGCGTGAGCGGTTTTCGGTCACTACGCACCGCCGGGCGGGGAACCGGATCACGAAATCCGCGCCGCGAACGGCGGAATGCGCGCCAAGGCCAGCGCGCGGTCGTCGCGCGAACCGCGCGAACTCGCACGAGGATATGGACGGGATGGGATCCGACGCGTTTCGAATGTGTCAGCGGCACCTGGGTTTGGTTCCGCGAGGTGGGGGCGAGCTGCTTCGAGCCGGGAGGCGTTGCGCGCTAGCGAATCGCGGCGACCTCACTCGCCGAGTAGAGTCTCCACGTCGACGGCGATCTCTTCGGGCGGCACGACTCGCGCGACGGCTTCGGTCGCCGGCATCGGATCCCAGACGACCTTGGCGCTCGCGGCGAGATCGCGCTGGCCGGGCGCGCGCAGTACGCGGCAGAACGGGCGCCGCGCATCCGCCGGGTTCGGGGTTGCGGCGAGCACCATGTGGCCTGACTTGGTGAGCATCACAGTCCCCGCCGGGTAGAGCCCGACGCACTGCACCAATCCCCACAACACCGCCGGGTCGAAGTGCGACGCCTCGCGGCCGACGAGTTGCTGAAGCGCCTCGAATCCCGTCATCGGCCGGCGCCGGTATGCGCGGTGGCCGGTCATTGCGTCGAAGCAGTCGGCCGCCGCAACGATGCGCACGAGCGTCGACTGCCGGCATGGGCGCGAGAACGCCGGGTAGCCGCCGCCGTCGTACGTTTGGTGATGCTGCAGGCAGACGCGCATCGCGTCGATCGACAAGCCGGTGAGGCCGGGATGGCGGCTGACGAGCTTGACGCCTTCGATCGGATGGCGCTGAACCAAACGCCACTCCTCGTCCGACAACTTGCCCGCTTTCTTGAGCACTTCGACCGGCACGGCGAGTTTTCCGAGATCGTGGAAGAGCGCGGCGACGCCGAGGCTCGCGAGCGTGGTGCGCGGCAACCCGAGGCGGCGACCGATCGCGATCGACAAGAGGCTCACGTTCACGCAGTGCGCGTAGGTGTACTCATCGTGATTCTTGAGCGCGGTGAGGCCGAGGATCGAATACTCGTCGCGCATGAGCGTGTCGACGAGCGGCTGCACGATGCGGCGCGCCATCGCCATCGCAGGCTGTTGCATGCGCGCGGAGTTCGTGAGCGCGGCGCTGCTTCCGGAGACCGCGCGCCAGAACGTGGTGCGCGCGCGCGCGCGCTCCTCTGCGCCGCCGCCCCCGCCGCCCGCCCCGCCCGTCGCGCGCGCCGGCCCCGCCGCCGTCATCGTCTGCGCGGCGATCGCCTGCGCGCTCGATGTCTGCGCCGCGATGTCGCCCGCCAACACGGCGGCGATGTGCGTCACCTTCGCATCGACCAGCGCTTCCGGCAGGCACTCGCCCTGCGCCGCGTCGTGCGCCGCCGCGAACATCTGCACGAACGTCTCCATTTCCGGCCGCGAGAGCCCGCTCGTGAACCGCAGCCCGCCGAGTTTGCGCGCCGCGAACTCCGCCGCCACGACGCGGAAGTGATCGAGCTGACTCGTCTCGATTTTGATGCGGACGCCGTTCAAATAGAAATGTTCGCCGCTGATGTAGAGGCTCGCTTCGTCCTCCAACACGGCGCCGAGTGAATCCAACAACTGCGTGATCTGCGTCTGAACGGCTTGGTTCGAGACGTTGTAGAGGCGCACCGATCGGAGAAGGCCGTGCAGGCGCAGCACGAGCTGCGGCCCGAGCACGGTTTCGATCGCGCGATCGTCCGGGGGCGTGTTGGCGCGCGGCCCGAGTGTCGAACTCGTCGCGCCGGCCGCGCCCATCGCGCGGGCCGAATTGGTTGGGTTGGTCGGGTTAGTCGGTGCCACGAGACTTCGTCAGCGCCTCCTCGCATGCGATGCGAACAGCCGGCCGCCGCGCGCGCGCGCCGCGATGCAGGACTTCGACCGCCTTCGCGCTGCCGATGCGCGCGACGCAGCGAGCGACCGCGCGGCGATAGGCGTCGGGGGTTCGCGCGAACCATCCACCCTCGAAGAGTTTCGTCTCGAGCGGCGCGAGGACCTCGTCGCCGCCGCAACCCGCGAGCGCCATGAAGATGAGATGCGTCTCCTCCGGCGGGCGCTGCCCGATCGCCGGGTCGAGCACGAAGTCGAGGAGCTTCTTCGCGACGGCTGGGTCGCGCTGCGCGGAAACTTGATGCAAGACCGCGGTCAAGAGGCGGCCGTCGGCGGTTTCGAGCATGCGCAGCAGAATCGGCCGCGCCTCCGCGTGCGGCGCGAGGTTGAGCGCGGCGACAACTTCTTGGCGGACGCGCGGCTCGGAATGCGCCGCGGCATCGCGCAGAAGCCGCACGACGTTCGCGCCGCCGATCCAGCCGAGAATGTGGACGACGTTGCGCACGACGTACCACTGCGGATGCGCAAGCCACGGGCGAAGACGCTCGGGATGCTGGCGCGACAGATCCGCAATGACCTTCGTGAGCGGGCGGCGCACGCGCTTCTGCTGGCTCTGCGCAAGAACCGTCATCAGCCATTCGACGCCCTCGGCGCCGAGTTCCTTCGCGAACTCGAGGAACGCGTCGACGTCGGCGTCGGGCTGTTGGTCGAGCGCCGCGACGCACTGCGCGGTGATGCCGGACGGGGCGTCGAGAAGCTCGCGCATCAGATCGAGCACCGACCAGCCGGGAAGATCGCACTCGCGCAGAAGAATCAGCGACTCACGCGCTGTCTTCCACTGCGCGGTCCGCGTCGTGTCGCGAAGAACGCGCGGGAGGAAGAGCCCCAGCTCAAGGTGATCCTCGCGCTTCGCGTTGGCGGAGAGGCTGTTGCCGATCACGCGCAGCGCCGACTCGGCGGCGGTCTCGCACAACTCGGCCTCGATCTCGGCGCGGAAGCGCGCGATCTCAGTCTCCGACGCCGCCTCCAGCCGCGCGAACGCGGGCTCGATGTCGACCGCGGTTTCGTTCGTCTGCCAATCGTCGGAACGGCCGCGCACGTCGCCCTCGACGAATGCGCGGTCCGTGTCGCTCGTGTCGGAGGCCGCGCCTTCGCTCGCGCCGCCACCGTTGGATAAGCCGCCGCTCGCGGGCCACGGGAGGAGCGAGGTCGCCGCCGGGCTTTCGCCGCCGCCGCCTAGGTCTGCGCCAGCGTCGCCCTCGGCGATCGTCGGCGCGTACTCGAAATCGAGATGCGGAATCTGCGCGTCCCAGAGGAGCGTCACGAAGTCCTCGTCTGCCGAGTTCGCCGCCGTGACACGCAGCATTTGGTCGAGGAAGCGCTCGAAATCACCGGGCTGCATGCCGGGATGGAACGTGATCGCCGAGATGCCGTCGCGGAAAAACGGGCGCGCCAGGTTGTCCTCGCGCGATCGCGCCGCGTAAACAGACGCCTCCCGGTACACGACGTCCGTCGACGTGAATCCGAGCGACAACGGCGCGCCTTCCGCGAGAAGCCGCGCGAGTTCGCGCGCGACATCCTCACGAAACTTGATCACCGTCGGATTCTCGCCGTCGTAGAGGCGGCAGGTCTTCAGCGCGCGCGCAAGCTGCGCAACCCACGCGGCGACGGCGTTCGCCGGGAGCGATCCGTCATCCGCGAGCCCGATGGGCGAGCCCTTGGCGGCTGTCGATTTCGGTGATGCGAGCATCGTCTCTCCGAGGCTGGCGCGAAAACTGTCCAATCTCTTTATCGACCTTATGTTTCAGCGACTTGAGGCGGTCTCGCGATCGCCGGCTCTGCTAGACTGAGGCCCCCGAACCGAGGAGGCGAGAGGTTGAGCACGCCGAGGGATATCACGCAGCTCCTCTCCGCCGCGCGCGGCGGAAACCCAGGTGCGCTCGATCAGGTCTTCGCGCTCGTCTACGACGAGGTGCACCGCCTCGCGCACGCGCAGATTGCCCGCGCGGGCCGCTCGCCGACGCTCAACACGACCGCTGTGGTGCACGAGGCGTACATCAAGCTTGCGCACACGCCGCTCGAATCGCTCGAAGACCGGCGCCACTTCTTCGCGATCGCGGCGACGGCGATGCGCCAAGTTCTCGTCGACTACGCACGGCGGCGCAACGCGGCCAAGCGCGGCGGCGGCGCGGCGCATCTCTCGCTCGACGTCGCGGAGGTTCCGGTTGCATCGAGCGCGGCGGAGATCGTCGAACTCGAGTGGGCGCTGCAACGGCTCACCGCCGTCGACGAGCGTCTCGCGCGCGTCGTCGAGCTGCGCTTCTTCGGCGGCCTCTCCGAGCACGAGACGGCGGAAGTGATGGACGTGTCGGATCGAACCGTGCAGCGCGACTGGCGGGCGGCGCGCGCGTTTCTGTCGCGCGAGCTGGCCGGCGACGGGGGCGAATCGCGCGGACTGGAAACGGAGCGCGACGCGGGCGCTGCGCGTGACGCGCCCGACATCCGCGACACGAACGCCCGACACTCCCCGCGCCCTGCGCGCGACATCGACCCGGACGCGACTCGTTGAGTGCCACTGAACGCTGGAAACAGGTGCGCGAAATCTTCGACGCCGTCGCCGACCTGCCGCCGGCCGAGCGCGCCGCGGAGATCGCGCGCGCGTGCGGCGCCGACGCGGCGCTGCGCGCGGAGGTCGAGGCGCTCCTCGTCGCGGACGGCGCCCCCGCGCCGCTCCTGAAGCGCGAGGCGAGCGAACTCGGCGCCGCGCTCTTCAGCGAGATCGCCGCCGGCGAGATCTCCGACGAGCGCTTCGTCGGAATGCGCATCGGCAATTACAAGATTCTGCGCAAGCTCGGCGAGGGCGGCATGGGGATCGTCTTCGAGGCGGAGCAGGAAACGCCGCGGCGGCTCGTGGCGCTCAAGGTGATTCGCGGCGGCGCGTTCGTCGACGATGCGCGCATCCGGCTCTTTCAACGCGAGGCGCAGTCGCTTGCGCTGCTCAAGCACCCGTCGATCGCGGCGATCTACGAAGCCGGCCGCACAAGCGACGGCCAGCATTTCTTCGCGATGGAGCACGTGCACGGCGAGGCGCTCGACGTGTATCTGCGCGGGCGCGCCGCGCACTTCGGCCAGCGCGACGAGATCCTCCTGCGCCTGCGAATCTTCCTGAAGATTTGCGAGGCAATCGGGTATGCGCACCAGCGCGGCGTCATTCATCGCGACTTGAAGCCGTCGAACATTCTTGTGATGAGCGCGCCGGGCGCGCCCATCGCGCCGGGTGCGACGACGAGCGGGAGTACCGCCGCGGCCGCGTCGACCGCGTTTGCGTCGTCATCGACATCCTCAGCGTTCTCTGCGAACGCGCCGGCGGTCAAGGTGCTCGACTTCGGGCTCGCGCGCATTACGGACGCCGACGTGACGCTCGCCGCGACCGCGACGCGCAGCGGCCATGTGCAGGGAACGCTCGCGTACATGAGTCCCGAGCAAGCGCGCGGCAATTCGAGCGACATCGATGTGCGCACGGATGTCTACGCGCTCGGGATGCTGCTCTACGAAATGCTCGTCGGGAAACTTCCGTACGACGTGTCGAAGGCGATGCTGCACGAGTCGGTGCGCGTCATCTGCGAGGAAGAGCCCGCGCGGCCGAGCGTCGTGCAGCGCGCGCTGCGCGGCGACCTCGAGACGATTGTGCTGAAGGCGCTCGAGAAGGAACCGGCGCGGCGTTACCAAACTGCGGTCGCGCTCGCGGAAGACATCGAGCGTTACATCACCAATCAGCCGATTGCGGCGCGGCCCGCGAGCACCGTCTACCAGGTGCGCAAACTCGTCGCGCGCAACAAGGGACTCGCGAGCGTCGTCGCGGGCACGTTCGTGCTGCTCTTGGCGTTCGGCATCACGATGGCGTTCATGGCTGGGCAGCAGCGCGCGGAGCGGCTGCGCGCGGATGCGCAGCGCGCGCGCGCCGAGCAGGAAGCGGAGACGGCGCGGCGCACGACGCTCTTCGTGCAGGAGATGCTCGGCGCCGTCGACCCGCTGCGCGCGCAGGGGAAGGACGTGACGGTGCGCGAGGTGCTCGATGAAGCCTCGGCGCGCATGGAGACGGAACTCGCCGACCAGCCCGAGGTCGCCGCGAGCATTCGACTGACCATCGGCAACACGTACGATGCGCTCGGGCTCTACGATGACGCCGCGTCGCACCTTCGCGCCGCGCTCGAAACCCGGCGCACGGTCTTCGGCAACGAGAGCGAAGAAGTCGCGGTGATCCTGCACGATCTCGGATCGCACATGCTGAACCGGGCCGAGTACGATTCATCGCGCGCGCTCTTTCAGGAATCCGTCGACATTCGGCGGCGGCTCTTCGGCGAGACGAAGCCCGAGATCGCGCTGGGCATGAGCAATCTGGCGTCGATCATGGCGGAAACGGGTGACCTCGACGGCGCCGACTCGCTCTGGACGATCACGCTCGCGATGCAGCGAAAGCTTCTCGGCAACGAAGATAGTGAGATCGCGGTCACACTGACCAATCTCGCGGCGATCCTCCACCAGAAGGGCGACCTCGATCGTGCCGAGCCGCTGTTGAAGGAAGGCCTCGCCATGCGCCGTAAGTTGCTCGGCAACGATCATCCGAACGTCGCGCTCGGCGTGAGCGGCCTCGCCGCGCTCCTGAAGGACAAAGGCGACTACGACGGCGCGGAGGTCCTGTTTCGAGAAGTCCTCGCGGGCCAGCGAAAAAGCTACGGCGACGAACACCCGCATATCGCGCGCACGCTCATGAGTCTCGCCGTCGTGCTGAGCGGCAAGGGCGACTACGAGGAGTCCGAAGCGCTGCATCGCGAGGCATTGGCGATGCACCGAAAGCTCCTCGGCGCCGAGCACCCCGACGTGGCGCGAAGTCTTTCCAACTTGGCGGGGCTCCTCAGCCGCAAGGGCGATACCGCCGGGGCGATCACGATGCATCGCGAGTCGCTCGCGATGCGCCGAAAGTCGCTCGGGGTCGAGCATCCCGACGTCGCCGCGAGCCTGAACGCGCTGGCGGGCCTGCTCGATTTCGACGGCGACCACCGCGCCGCGGAGCCGCTCTTCCGCGAGGCGCTCGCGATTCGCCGGAAGGCTCTCGGCGACGATCACCCGGACGTGGCGGAGTCGCTCACGGGATTGGGCACGCTCCTGACGGACAGCGGCCGCGCGGCGGAGGGCGAGGCGCTGTTGCGCGAGGCGCTCGCGAAAATGCGCGCTGCGCGCGCGCCAGGCCACTGGCGAATCGCGCGTGTGGAGAGCGACCTCGGCGCGTGCATGCTCGCGCTCGAACGTCTTGCGGAGGCGGAGTCGCTCTTGGTCGGAAGCCAGGCTGTACTCGAAGCCGCCGCGGGCCCTTCGCCGCGCCAAAAGGAGCGCGCCCGCGAGCGCGTCGCGCTCCTCTACGAGCGCTCCGGCCGCGGCGCCCTCGCCGCGGAGGTGCGCGCCGCGCGCTGAGAGCGCGGCGTCATTCCTCCCAAGTCGCTATCAAATTCGCCGGCTTCGCGCCGGCGCTGTCGAATGCGCCCGCGACATAAAGAACACCTTCGTAGCTCAGCATGTCGTCGACAGCTCTGTTTGTGCCAGAGCCGAGGCCGCGCCACTGCGCGCCATCCCATCGCGCGATGTTTCGGATGCCGCGACTCTCCCATTCCGGAATGTTGCCTGCGGCGAAGAGTTGGCCTTCGTGGAACGCGAGGCACGACACCCACCCACCCATAGCATCGCCGAGACCCTCACCGAGCGGCTGCCACGACGCCCCGTCCCACTCCGCGATGCGATTGACGACGACGCCACTCGCGGTGAGGAAATCTCCACCGGCAATCAGGCGGCTGCCGTCGGAGGCGAGGGCGCGAACGGTTCCGTCCAACCCGGACCCCATGGTTCTCCATTCGCTGCCGTCCCATCCGGCGATGTGGTTCGTCGGCACACTGTCCACGCGTGTGAACGCACCACCGATAGTGATTGTGCCTTGATGCTCGACAATCACCCATACGCCTCCATTGGGCGTGCCGAGCTGGTCGCGACCGCCATCGCTCAATCGCGCCACGTAGTTGACGCCCGTCGGAGACTCCCAATCGCCTTCCGTCCAAGATCCGGCGTAGTAGAGTGCCGGGCCCGAGGCGAAGACGGCGCCAACTGCAGAAGAAATCCCCCTGGGGGCTACGAGCTCGCGCCATGCAGTGCCGTCCCACGCCGCATGGATGCGGTCAGTCACGTACGAGCCATGGCGCCCCGTTTGAAGAATCGCTCCACCCACAACGACCTGACCTTGATAGAGCGATGTCTCTGAGAGCTGCCCCGGCCCCAGAGCCAATTCGCGTTGCGGAAACCCAGATCCCAACGGGCGCCACTGGCCGCCGGTCCATTGAGCCACGCTGTTCGTCGCGACACCGTCGATCGTCGGGAAGAGTCCGGCAATTACGATGCTCCCGGCATAGCTCTCGACGCCAGCAATCCATCCGTACTCGCGCGGTCGCAGTGGCAACGAGAGACCTATGTGCCAGTGGTTGTCGCCCTGAGTCGGCGCCAGCTCTAGAAGAAGAACGTTCGAGATTGGCGAGAGCTGTTCGCGCTCGTCGACAACGCGAATCGCGACGAAGTAGCTCGCGGTGTCGCTCGGGAAGTCAAAGGTCAGCGACTGCGCTGCCCCGCAAGGGTCGGGTTTGAGGCTGGTCGCGATCGTGCCCGCGTCGAGCCAGTTGTCTTCCGTGACGGGCGTCGACGAAAACCGAATATCGTAGGCTGCAGCGCGTCCATCACAGCCGTCATCGCCCGTCGCTGTCCATTCGATGTGCGCTGTTGCTCCGCCCGTCGGGCCGCCACGAAGATCTGTCACTGCGGCGGGCGATACATTGTCGATCAGCGGCCCAGCCGACGCGACGTTTGAAATCGCCGACACATTCGCAGCGTTGTCCGCCGCCCGTAACGCGAAGTAGTACGTGGAATCGTTTTCGAGGCCGTGCACCACAATATTCTCCGAGGTGCCGCGCAACGCGGGAGTGAAGCTGGTGTCGACGCGCGACGCGGTATCCCAACTCACCTCGTCGATCGGCATCGTCGAGTACCGGATGTCGTACTGGAACGCGTTCCCCGCGAGGCTGTCGTCCCCCGGGGCAGTCCAAGTCAGCGCGACGCGCGCAGGGCTCTCGACCGCTGCCGCCAGGTCGTCGACGCGCGCGGGCGGCGTTGTGTCCGGCTTCGTAGTCGCCGACGCAACGTTCGAGATGGCGGAGGAGAGCCCGCCGGTGTCGAGCGTTCGAATCGCGAAGTAGTAGTTGATCGCGTCCGACAGAGACGCAACCTCGAACATCTCGCTCGCTCCGGCTGGTTTCGGTGACGGCTCCCCGATGACGAGAGTGGCGAAGTACCAGCTCCCACCGTCTATCGGTGTTGTTGAGTAGCGCAAGTCGTAGAGACCAGCGGTGCCGACCGCGCCGTCGTCGCCGGGTGCCGTCCAGGTGAGCACTATCGATGACGCCGTCGACGCTGTGGCCCCAAGATCGGTGATCCGCGCGGGCGGAAGTACATTTGGCGCGATGGTGGTGCGCGCAGATACCACATCGGAACGATCGCTCCAGTTCGACGCCTCATCCCGCGATCGCAGCACGAAGTAGTACGTCATGTCGCGCTCGAGATCCTCGATGCGCAAAGTTTCGGCCTGGCCGCTCGCGCGCGGCGCGGGCTCGCCGTCGAATTGCGTAATCGAATCCCATCGTGCCACAGTAATCGGTGAGTTTGAGTAGCGCACATCGTACGCCGCGGCGGTGCCGACCGGTCCGTCGTCACCCGGTGCCGTCCACGCGAGCGTGATCGACTCCCGCGAAGTCGCGATGACAGCCAGATCCGCGACGACCGATGGTCGCGCGTGGTCGACCACCGCGAGCGGGTTGTCTTCGTCGCCACATCCCACGATCAGGAAGGCGGCCGCGATGAGACGCCGGACGTGCCGGAGGCTGCTTCTTGAGAACGCTTCTTTCATCGGTCGTCCCAAACCGCGACCCCGCTCGTCGGCTTCGCGCCCGCGCTGTCGAATGCGCCGACGGCGTAGAGGACGCCGTTGTAGCTGAGGATGTCGGTGACGGACCCATTCGTGCCAGAGCCGAGGCCGCGCCACTCCGAGCCGTTCCATCGCGCGATGTTGCGGATGCCGCGGGACTCCCAATCAGAGAAGCTTCCGCCCGCGAAGAGCTCGCCGTCGTGAAACGCGAGGCACCTCACATACTCGTTCGCGGCCTCGCCGAGTCCGTCGCCGAGCGGCTGCCACGACGCACCATCCCATTCGGCGATGTGGTTCGCCGCCGCGCCGCCAGCGGTTCGGAAGTCTCCGCCGGCGATGAGCCGGGCTCCGTCCGACACGAAGGCGCGCACGTTTCCGTCCAGTCCATTGTTCATCGCGCTCCACGAACTGCCGTCCCACATCGCGACGTGGTTCGCTGGAACGCTATCGATCTCGGTGAACGCGCCCCCGACGATCACCATGCCCTGATGTTCGGCAATCGCGAGCACGCCGGCGTTCGCTTCGCCGAGAGTTTCCGCGCTGGCGCCAGTTCGGCGTGTGACGTAGTGGTGGCTCACGAGATCAAGAGGAAAGCTCCCGACGGTGTAGTCGCCCGAGTAGTACAGGTACTGCCCCCAACCCGACACGACATTGACCTGGGCACGCGCGTTCCCGAAGGGTGCCCCCAGATATGTCCAAACCGGCGGGTCCCAGCGATGCAGAAACGGACTCCGGCTCCACGTGCCAAACGGTCCCTGACCATACAGGACGCCACCTACCACGATAGATCCTTGATACTGCGTCGCGCTCCAAACTGTAGGGGGTGGAATGGTCGGGTCAGTCGGGCGCCAGAATCCGGAACCCATAGGTTGCCAGCGGTTCCCGTCCCAGAACGCAACGCCGTTGACTTCCACGTTATCGATCTTGTTGAAGACTCCAGCGATGACGACGCTCCCAGCATATCCCTCGACGCAGTAAATGACCGTGAACTGCCCTAAGGGTTGCATTGGCGAGAGGTCCGTGCGCCAGTAGTTATCGCCTTCGGAGGGAGTCAGATCCAGCACGAGAACGTTCGAGATCGACGAGATGTGACCAAGCTCGTCGACGGCTCGAATCGCGACGAAGTACAACGCGGTATCGTTCGGCACATCGAATGTGAGGGACTGCGGCTCGCCGCACGAATCCGGCGCGAGACTGTTGGATACGACGACTGCCCGGGGCCAACTGGCCTCGTCGATTGGCGTCGGCGAGTATCGAATGTCGTAACTCGCGGCGACGCCCTCGCAACCGTCATCGCCGGACGCGCTCCATTCGAGACGCACAGTTGTCCCATTGATCGGGCCGCCACGAAGGTCCGCAATCGCGGCGGGCGGGAAGTCGTCGATCAATGGGCCAGCGGAGACGATGTTTGAAAGTGCCGACCAATTCGACGCGTTGTCTGCGGCCCGGATCGCGAAGTAGTACGCGGAATCGTTCTGAAGCCCGCGGACGAGCAGGCTCTCCGCGGTACCGCTCAGGCCAGGCGACAAGAGAGAGTCGGTGCGCGACGCGTTCTCCCAGTCGTTCTCGGTGATGGGCAGTGTCGAGAATCGCACATCATATTGGGCGGCGTTTCCGCGCAGGCTGTCGTCGCCAGGCGCGGTCCAACGCAGAGCGACACTCATCGGGCTTTGGGCGGTGGCGGCCAGGTTGTCGATTCGAGCGGGTGGTGTCGTGTCAGGCTTAACCGTCGCAGACACGACATTCGAGACGCTCGACCAGGACCCGGCGCCGAATGTTCGAATGCCAAAGTAGTACGTGGTCGCCTCAGTGAGGAAGCGAACCTCGAGTGCCTCGAGCGACCCGGTTGGTTGTGGCGACGGCTCTCCAACGAAGAACGTGCCGGCGTACCAGCCATCACCTGCAAGCGACGTTGTCGAATAGCGCACGTCGTAGAGACTGGCAGTCCCGAAGGCGCCATGATCGCCAGGCGCAGTCCAGGTCAAGACAATCGACGATGTCGTCGCGGGCGCGGCGAAGAGGTCTGTTATCCGCGCGGGGGGAAGTCCGGTTGGCGCAAGCACGGTCCGGGCGGCGACGATGTTGGAGAGGCTGCTCGCGTTCGATGCGTCATCTCTCGCGCGCAGTGCGAAGTAGTAAGTCGTGTCAGGCGCGAGGCCCTCTATTCGCAAAGTCTCGGCCTGCCCGCTCGCGCGCGGCGCGGGCTCGCCGTCGAATTGCGCGATCGAATCCCATCGCGCCGCGGTGATCGGCGAGTTCGAATGTCGCAGATCGTAGGCCGACGCCAGGCCGGCGGTACCGTCATCGCCTGGCGCGGTCCAGCCCAATGTGAGAGACGCTGGCGATGTCGCAATGATCCCGAGGTCCGCGACATCCGCGGGCCGCGCTCGGTCGATGGGCGCGAGCGATCCGTCGTCGTCGTTGCCACACGAAGCGACCAAGAGAACCGCGGCCGCGGCGAGAAGTGAGTGCGGCACGGCTCGACGCGAGGCTCTCGGAGCGGATCTCAAGGGGTGGTCCTCCGTCACAGTCTGAGCGTGACAGGGCCACTATAACGCCGCAACCTGTGCGGCCGCGAGGGCTCTGCGTCGCGGTGGAGGATGCGGGTGGCGGTGGGCGGGGAATTGATCTTCGCGGCAAGCCAGCCTTCGGAGCGATTCGCGGTCCTAAATTCGACGATCAGCGGCGCGGCGCAGAAACTTGATGTCCTCCAAATCGCGCGGCCGTCCGGCGGCCTCCTTGCTGCGGATCAGTGCGTCGAGGCCGAGGAAGTGGACGGGGATTTCCTCGGGCGCGCGCGTGATGCTCGCCACCGCGCGGGATGCCCATGCCTCGTCGAATGCGACGCCGCCAATCTGGTTGAGCAAGTCGATGCGGTTCGGAGGGCGGCCGAACTGAAGAATGAGCCCTTCAACGAGAAGTTCGTCGTGGCGCGCGATGTTCGGCACGCCGCCTCCCCAGAACTCGACGAGCGCTTCGAACAACGCGCGAGCGTTTGCGTCGGTCCGATCGAAGAAGAAATCGACATCGCCCGTAAGCCGCGCATGGCCGTGAAAGATCACCGACTCGCCGCCGCCGATCAGATATCGCACGCCGTGCTTGTTGAGAAGACTGATGAATTCAGTCGTGTCGCGCGAGAAGTGTGCGGGGTCTATGCGGGGCGATGGCATTCGCGCACATCGGGAGAATTCGGCGGATAGCATCGATCCTTGAGGACACGTGCGACGCGCATTCGCTCGGCAGGGGTCATTCGCACCTGTTGCTCGATGTCCCAGGCCTCCGCCTCTTCGAAGCTCTTGGCGATGTGGACGATGCGCTCCACGCGATCCATTGACTCCATGCGGCGAGAATAGGCGGCGACTTCGCCGCGGGCAAGCGCGAATCCGTCGTGCGTGGGTCGCGTGCGACGCCCTGACAAACCGTTTGACACGGCGCGCGGCCGCGTCGTATAAGTGCCAGAACGCCAAGTTCATAGGGCTCGATCGGCGCTGCGATTCGGTTCGAGGTTCGACGGCAACGATCGATGATCATCAGCGCACCCAGCGCGCGTTTCTTGGAATTGACCCCGCGCTTCCGCGGATTTGCTTCGCACGACCACCACGATTCAGGAGATCAGGACCGAGATGAACACAGGACGCGTTTCCCAGGTGATCGGGCCCGTCATCGACGTCGAGTTCGAAACCGGGAAAATCCCGCAAATCTATTCGGCGATCACGATCGACGAGAAGATCGACGGCACGCACATCAAGCTCACGGCCGAGGTCGAGCAGCAGATCGGGCGCAATCAGGTTCGCGCGATCGCGATGTCGTCGACGGACGGCGTGCAGCGCGGCATGAAGGTCCTCGACACGGGCGCGCCGATTATGGTGCCCGTCGGCAACGCGACGCTCGGGCGCATCTTCAACGTGCTCGGCGAGACGGTCGACCAGCTCGGCGATCTGCCGGCCGGCACGCCTCGGCGCGCAATTCACGCCGATCCGCCGCACTTCGACGCGCTTGAGCCAAAAACGCAAATGTTCGAGACCGGCATCAAGGTCGTCGACCTCCTCGCGCCCTACGTGAAGGGTGGCAAGACGGGCCTCTTCGGCGGCGCTGGCGTCGGCAAGACGGTCATCATCATGGAACTGATCAACAACATCGCGACGGCGCACGGCGGGTTGTCGGTGTTTTGCGGCGTGGGCGAGCGGACGCGCGAGGGCAACGACCTCTACCTCGAAATGAAGGAGTCGGGCGTTATCGCGAAGACGTGCCTCGTCTACGGGCAGATGAACGAGCCGCCGGGGGCGCGTCTGCGCGTCGGCCTCGCGGGCCTGACGATGTGCGAGCAGTTCCGCGACGAATCCGGCCAGGACGTGCTCCTCTTCATCGATAATATTTTCCGCTTCTCGCAGGCGGGCTCGGAAGTTTCGGCGCTTCTTGGACGCATGCCGAGCGCCGTCGGCTACCAGCCGACCCTCGGAACCGAGATGGGCGAGCTTCAGGAGCGCATCACGTCGACGCGCAAGGGATCGATCACGTCGGTGCAGGCGATTTACGTTCCGGCCGACGACCTCACCGACCCGGCGCCCGCGACGGCGTTCACCCACCTCGATGCGACGACGGTTCTCTCGCGGCAGATCGCGGAACTCGGCATCTACCCGGCCGTCGACCCGCTCGACTCGACGAGCCGCATCATGGATCCGAACGTCGTCGGCGAGGAGCACTACAACGTCGCGCAGAGCGTGAAGAAGATTCTGCAGCGGTACAAGGAACTGCAAGACATTATCGCGATTCTTGGAATGGACGAACTCTCGGAAGACGACAAGGCGCTCGTGGCGCGCGCGCGCAAGATCCAGAAGTTCCTGTCGCAGCCGTTCCACGTCGCCGAGAACTTCACGGGCTTCAAGGGGAAGTACGTGACGCTCGCCGAGACGATCCGCTCATTCAAGGAAGTCGTCGCCGGCAAGTACGATCATCTGCCGGAGCAGGCGTTCGCGTACTGCGGCGGGATCGACGATGTGATCGCGAAGGCGAAGGAGATCGAGGCGCGCACGAAGTAGGGGTTGGCGCGCGCGCGGCGTGCGGGGTGTCGCCCCCGCGGGACGCTTGCTCGTGCTACGCAACTCGCTCGGCTCCGGCGCTCGAGCGCTGCGATTCTCGTGAGGCTCGCAAGCGCGGAGTGACCGGCGCAGCGGTCTCGCGACGGCCCTCGGGGGCGACACCCCGCACGCCGCGCTCTGAACGGTTAGGGAAAGCGAAGAGGACAGGAGAGATACGTGATGGCCGAGACTCTGCACTGCGAAATCCTGACGATGGGTGAGTCGTTGTATTCGGGGGCGGCGAAGTTCGTCGTGGCGACGAGTGTCGATGGCGAGGTGGGTGTGTTGCCGGGGCATGCGCCCCTTGTCTCCGCGCTTGGGGATGGGTCGCTTCGCATCACGGATCCGAGCGGCAAGATCGAGCGGTTTCGCGCGAGCGGCGGGTTCCTCCACGTCTTCGAGAACCGCGTCACGATTCTGACGAGCGAGTGCGTCCGGGCTTAGCTTAGCGCTCGGGGGCGGCCGAACGCCGTCTCACCCCCTCCGCGGACCCCCTCCCCCGCAATCTCCGCACGTACATCCTTCAACGGGCATATACCGACAGCGCTAACCGCTTCTCTCCGAGTGGACTCCTGGATTCGCGCCGCTGCGGGCCCGCACTGAGTCGCGTCGGACGCTGTGGTACCGCACGAGGCGAGAGTTGCTGGTCTATATATGCCAGTATAGGTTTCTGTCTGCAGAGCCCGCAGGCGACGCGTCGCTGGCTCCATCGGTCGCACAGTCCGTGAGTCGGGCGGCGGCGCCCGGAGCCTGCCGTGGAGTACGACGATAGCGTTATATCGCCAAATGGTTTACGGCAGCGCCTTGCTGATACCGTCCCCGAGCCGCGTACCGGCCTAACGCAATCAATAAACGGCATGTGTAGCTACGGCATTCGGCGCCCGCAGGATGCCGGCCCGTAGCTTCGCCACGCGTCTCCCTCGAACCCACGTCGTGCGCCATCGCGGCCCTCCGCGGCCGCCGCATCAATTCGCGCTAAACCCCGCAAGCCATGGCAGTTCGAGGCCGATAACTGAAGAACCGGGAAATCGCGTCGCGGATCGTCCTCAGGGCGGTTCTCGCGGCGCATATGGTGCCGGTCTTTGTCACGAATCGAACGTACTACCCAACCCGGCCTCGAAGGGGGCCAACACAAGGAGGACCACCATGTTGTTCACCAAGCAGATCCACCCGAGAACGTTGTGTTGCAAAGTGGTCGCGCTCTTCGCCGTGTTTCTCTCCGCGTTCGCGCCGTCGAGTGCGCTCGCGGTGGTAGTCCCCAACACGGCGACCGGAACCATCGCGGGCGTCGACGCTGACCTCACCGACTCGAACACGTTCAACATCAACTCGACCACCCTCGGCCTCGTGAAGACTGCGTTTCTCTCGGACGGCACGCCGATCGCGGATGGCGCGGACGTCCCGAAGGGGACGACCGTCAAGTTCATGATCTACGTCGACAACACGACTGGCATCGCGGTGAACGACGTGAGCATCTCCGACGTGCTCAATGCGGCGTTCGCGTACCAGGCGGGGACGATCAAGGTCGACGCGTCGGAAGCCACGGGCGCTACGGAAGCGGACATCTACGCGGCGGTCAACGCGGCAGCCGCTCTCACCGACGCGGTCAGCGGTGCGGACGCGGCCGGCATCACGGTCGCGACCATCAGCGCGGGTTCGGATGCGAGCAACGCCGTCGTCAACGTCGCGGCGAACACGGTGTGGGCGCTCCTCTACACGGTGAAGGTCCAGTAGCGAGAAGCGAACCGATGAAGCCGGCATTGAGCCGGAAGTACCCAGTGCAGTGAGGCCGCAGGTCTTAGTGCGCTGATTTGTATCGCTAAGGCGGGGCAACTCGTTGCCGCGTGTCCGTCCATTTCGACGGCGCCGACCGGCGCGCATGCGCGCGCGCGGAGGCACTGAGCCGGACGGAGAGCGCAGCGTTCGGGATGCGTCCGTAGAAACACACATTCAGGCGGGAGAACGCCCGGTGAAGCGACTTTCACACGGCTTCGTCACGCTCCTGGTGTGGGTGCTTGTCGCGATTCCGTTGCCGTCGCGCGCCGCAACCAATGTGGTGCGAGGAGGCATCGGCGGGATCGACAACGGCACTCTGCTCGGAGGAGACGGGACCGGTGCGGCCAAAGTAACCATCAACGTCACAGGCCTTGCCCTGGTAAAACAGGCGCGGGATCTGACGGGACGGGTATTGGCTGACAGCTCCACCGTGACGGCGGGTGACGAGATCTACTTCGTCCTGTATGTCGAGAACCCGACCGACTACGCCGCCCAAGAGTTGCAGATCACCGACGCGCTCGACGAGTCTGCGTTTACCTATTACAGCAGCTCGCTCGAGTCCGCTTCCATACCGGCGGGATCCTCCGACGCGGCGATCTGGGCCGCGGCATGGACGCCCGTCACCGACGCAGTCAACGACCCCGACGACATCGCCTCGATCGCGGATACGGGCGGCCCCAGCGGCCCGGATCGCATCACGATCGGCGCCGTTCCGGGGCAAACCAATCGCGCGGCCGAACTTCCAGGCCGAACACTCCGAGCCGTGCGATTCCGCGTGCGGGTGAACTAAGATGCAGCCGACTCATACCCGCATTCGTGATGTTGTTCGCAGGCGCCTCCGGCGCGACGAGAGATCGTTGCGCGCGATCGCGGCGCTTGGACGGAGTCGCTGGATCGTCGTGCTCACCCTCGCGATGCTCGCGGGGATCTGCGCGCGGCCGCAGCCGATCGCGGCCCAAACGGTGTTCAATCGCGGCACGGCCACCGCGAACGGGATCGCGCTCGACAGCACTCGCGCCGTCGTCTCGTTGAAACGCGAGTCCGCCACGGTTCCATCCTCCATCGCCGAAATCGCGCCGGCATCCGTCGTCGCGGGAAGCCGGGGTGTGGTTTTCGATCTCAGCATCCGGCCGACGATCGAGGCGTGGAGTCCGGGGATCAACCGGATCGAGTTCGAGGTGCCGGCAGGCTTCGATGGTGTTGTCGTGCAATCGGTGTCGGTAGGCGACACGCTTCTCAACTACGTGGAGTCGGCGCCGGAGACCGGACAGTACGAAGTCGCGATCACGAACACGGTCGTGAGCCTCACGTTCCCAACGCCGGTCAAGACGGATCAGGTGCTGCTCGGCGTACGATTCTCCGCCAACGCACCGGCGACGGTGGGGAGCTACGCGTTCGGAGCGGCGCTCGTCAATCGCGTCGGAGGCTTGGCGTCGATCGAAGGCAACTCGGACGGCGACAGCACGGACGCGAACAGCCTGGGCGTGCGTGTCGTCTCGGCAGTGGACGGCGAGAACTCGTCGGTCACCATCGCTCCGGCGATCGTCGTCGCCGACGGCCAGGCCAACGGATTGCTCACGGCGACGCTGCGCGACGCCGGGAACCAACCGATTACCGGCAAGACGATCGTTTTCATCTCGAGCCGCGACACGATCGACACGATCACGCAACCCGATCGGCCGACCGATGCGACGGGTGCGGCGAACGCTGTCGTGCGCTCGCGCACTCCGGGCGTCGCGACCATCACGGCGCGTGTGGTCGAAGACAGCGTGGCCGTCGTGCAACAGGCGCAGGTGACCTTCACGCAGCGCGCGTCGCTCGAACTCGAGTTGTCGCCGAGCAAGGACCGCGTTGTGGTCGGCGACGTCGTGACCTACACGGCCGCGATCGCAAACCCGGGCGCGCACGCCGTCACGTCGGTGTACATCGACGCGGCCATCCCGCCGGACTTCAAGTACCTGCGCGGATCCGCGACGCTCGACGGTACACCGATCGCCGATCCCGCCGCGGAACGCACGATGGTGTTCGACGTCGGAGCGGTGCCGGGGCTCATCGACGCGAATGGGAACGGGCGCGTCGACGCGGGTGAGACCGGCTACGCGACGCTGCGCTACCGGCTCGTCGTCGGCGCGGGCGCGACTCCCGGGCCGTACGCAAGCTCCGTCGTGGCGCGCGACGTCTGCGCGGAATGCGTCATCTCGAACACGGCCGAAGCGAGCGTCACCGTGACGGCGGACCCGCTGTTCAGCCTCGGCACGATCATCGGGCGCGTGTTCGAAGACGCCGACGGCGACGGCCGGCTCGGGAGCGGCGAGGATGGCGTGGCGAACGCGATGGTGGCGCTCGACGACGGCACCTACGCGCTCACCGACGCGCGCGGCCTCTACCACATCAGCACGGTGCGGCCGGGTTACCGAGTCGTGAAGATCAACCTCGGGAGCCTGCCGGGTGTGGCGTCCGCGACGACCGACGAGGCGCAGGTCGTAACCGTGACATCGGGGCTCCTCGCGAAGGCGAACTTCGGCGTGACGTTCGAGCGCGAGAGCGTCGTCGTGGGGCAGTCGCCGATCGTCGCGCTCGACATCGAGACCGGAGAGCCGGAGGAGACGGTCGACGTCCGCGGCAACGTCAACGGACACGTGGTAGCGGTCAACGGCGAGCCGGTGGCTGTGACGACGAACGGCGCGAGCGCTACGAGCGCCACGAGCGCTGTTGCGTCGATCAGCGTGACGTTCGGTACGGCGGAGGCGCTGCTGGCGCCCGCTGCGCACGCGACGCTCGATTCGCTCGGCGAGCATCTGCGCGCGGCACCCGGCGCGACGCTTCTCATCGAGGGCCACACCGATGCCCTCGGCGCCGCGAGCGCCAACATCGATCTGTCGCGCCGGCGCGCGGAGGCGGTCGCGAACTACCTCGTGTCGAGCGCGCACGTGGCGCGCGAGCAGCTCGAACTGCGCTGGTTCGGCGAAGAACGCCCGGCCGCGAGCAACGCGACCGCCGCGGGGCGAGCGCTCAACCGCCGCGCCGACGCGCGCATTCTCGATCGCGGCATCGAGGCCGTCGATCGCGCCGGCATTCATCGCGCCGGCGTGCAGAGCGCCGCAGCGTCCGCGATCGTCAACGGCGCGCAGGTCGCCGTCGACTCGACGGGGCGGTTCGAAGCGCGCCGCGAGATTTCGGGCGCCGCCGCGGGCGCGCCGCCGGCGATCGCCGTGACGATGACCGATCGCACGGGCGGTGCGTCGGAGGCGCGCGCGTCGCTACCCGAGGTCGCGATCCTCGAGCCGCGCGTCGCGAGCACGCGTTCGAGCGTGGCGCTCGAGGCGTCGCGCGCCGAGGTGGCGAGCGCGGGCCGCGAACTCACAGCGGTAGCGAGCGACGCGGTGGCCGAACACCGGCTCGTCGGCCGCACCGACCCCGCCAACACGGTCGAACTCGACGGCGAACCCGTCGCCGTTCGCACTGACGGCACGTTCACAGCCGAACTGCCGCTGCGTCTCGGAGCGAACACGTTCGGCGTGGTCGTGCGCGACACTCTCGGCATGACGCGTGTCGTCACGCTTCCGGTGAACGTCGCCGCCGGCGGGCCGGACGGCGCGCTCGTCGCGACCGCGGGCGCCGTCCCCGTGCTCTCGGTGAGCCTCCCGCCGAAGGACGCCGTGCTTGCCAACGGCGCGTACCCGGTCTCCGGCCGCACCGACCCCGGCAACGTCGTCACCGTCAACGGCGATCCCGTCACCGTCGAGTCCGACGGTTCGTTCAGCACCATCGCGCAACTGCCGGGAGGCCGCAGCCGTGTCGTCATCGAATCGTCGGATTCGACCGGCCGCGTCTCGCGCGTCGAGCGCGAGGTCGAAGTCGATAAGGACCGCTTCTTCCTCCTCGCGCTCGCCGACGGCACCGTCGGCAATCTCGAGGGACGCGGCTTCCTCGATGGCGCGGGCGCCGGCGCGGAGAAGGGGCTCTACGCGGAAGGCCGTATCGCTTACTACTTGAAGGGCACCGTCCGCGGCCGCTACCTCATCACGTCGGCGTTCGACACCGGCATCAGCGAGTTTTCGCACTTCTTCGACGATGTGGACGAGGCGGCCAACGAACGGCTCCTCACGAACATCGACCCGGACCGGTTCTATCCGGTGTACGGCGATTCGAGCACGCTCGTCTTCGACACACCGACGCGCGGGCGCTTCTATCTCGCGGTCGAAGGCGACGACCTGCGCGCGACGATCGGCAACGCGGCGCTCGCGCTCGACGGCGGCGAGTTGGCGAGCTTCCAGCGCACGCTCTACGGCGGCCAGATCCACTATCAGTCGCGCGCGCGCACGGCGTACGGCGAGCCCGCGACGAAGGCAGCGTTCGTGCAGGCGGACGTGCGGCAGGCGCACGTGCGCGACGAGTTGCGCGGAACCGGCGGCTCTCTCTACTACCTGAGCCAACGCGACGTCATCGAGGGGAGCGAGCAGATCGCGATCGCCGTGCGCGACATCAACACGGGGCTCGTGCACTCGCGCGTTCCACAGCGACGCAACATCGACTACACGATCAAGTACCTCGAAGGGCGGATCTTCTTCAACCGCCCGGTCTCGAGCGTCTCGGACTCGGGCGCGTTCATTTCGCGCGAGGCGCTCGCGGGCGATCCGGTGGTGATCGAGGTCGACTACGAGACGCGCGTCTCCGCGTTCGACAAGTCGGCGACCGGCGGGCGCGTGCAGCAGCACGTCGGCGACAACGTGGCGATCGGCGGGACGTACGTGCACGACGCGCTCAGCGCGAGCGAGTACGACCTGCGCGCGGCCGACACCGAGCTGCGCTTCGGGAAGGACTCGAAGATCGTCGGCGAGTTCGCGGCGAGCACGGGCGCGGGGTCGCGCGTCTTCACGAGCGCCGACGGCGGGTTGAGCTTCGCTGAGGCGACGCCGGCGGGTGCGATCGACGGGCATGCGTGGAAGGCCGCCGCCGACATCGACGTCGGCGCGCTCTTCGGCGACGCGGGCCGCGTGCGCGCGCGCGGCTACTACAAGCGCGTCGACGGCGAGTTCGTGTCGAGCGGCAACCTGGGCGAACGCGGAACGGAGAAGGCGGGGCTCGGCGCGAGCGTCGATCTCGCGCGCGGCGGCACGCTCGGGCTGCGCTACGACGGCGAGCGCCAGGTCGACTCGGTCGATGTCGCGGGCGCCGGCCGCCGCACGAGCCTCGCCTCCGCGCGTTGGATTCGCGACGCCGCGCGCTGGGGTCTTGGAACCGAGCTACAGACGCGCCGTCGCTCCGATATCGACGGGCGCGCGCTCGACCAATCGAGTCTCGCCAACGCCAGCGCGTGGTCGCGCCTGACCGACAAGATCACCGGGCGGGTCGAGCGCCAGCAGACGCTCGAGGGATCGCGAAACGATCTCACGAGTCTCGGGCTGCAGTACAAGGTCAACTCGCTCCTGGCGCTCGAGACGAAGGGGACGACCGGCTCGGTCGGCAGCGCGATCAAGGGCGGCGCGACCGTGACGCTCGGCGACGCCTCGATCTACGTCAGCGAGCGGGTGAGCGACGATCGCGCCGGCCGCGGCATGACGACCGTGCTCGGCGCGCAGACCGCACTCGGCCCATCGAGCCGCGTCTACAGCGAGTACCAGTGGGAACGCGTCGACACCGGCGCGCGCGACGTCTCGCTCATCGGCGCCGAGAAGGGCTGGGAGCCGACGGAAGGCGTTCAACTTCACGTGAGCGGCGAGCACGGCGAGAGCGACGCGCGCGTCTCGGCGCGGCGGCACAGCGCGCTCGCGACGAGCGTGACGTGGGTGTCGCCGTCCGGCTGGCGCGTCACCTCGCGCGACGAACTCCGCTTCGACACCGGCAGCAAGAAGACCGTGCAAACCCTCACGTCGAATCAGATCGAGGCGAGGCTCGGCTCGGGCTTCACGGCGCTCGGGCGCTTCCGCTTCAGCGAGACGCGCGACCGCGTTCTCGACCGCACCGAGGCGCGCTTCGAGGAGCACGGCGTCGGCGTTGCGTTCCGGCCGGAGCACGATGATCGCGTCAACGCGCTCGCCCGCGTGACGCGCGTCGCCGACAAGCGCGCGCGGGGGCTCGCCAGCGATCCGGTCGAGCGGACGACGATGGATGTCCTTTCGCTCGAGGGTGCGGTCGATCTCAATTCGCGGATGCAGTGGTCGACGAAGAGCGCGGGCCGCGTGATGCGCGAGGAGCTAAGCGACGCCGTGGCGGTGCGAACGCACAGCGTGCTCCTGGTCAACCGGATGAACACGGTCGTGCGCGGACCGATCGGATTCGGGCTCGAGTATCGCATCCTGACGCAGCGCGAGGCCGCGGACCATCGCAGCGGATGGCTCAACGAGCTGACGTACGACGCATCGCGGCACATGCGCTTGGGCGCCGGATTCAATTTCACCGACTTCTCCGACAACGAATTCTCGCGCAACGACTACTCGGTGCGCGGCTGGTTCGTCCGGATTCACGGGAATTACTAGTGAGAACGCAGAACGGTGGGCAGCAACGATGATGCTTGAGAACGGGCGCGATCCGAACGGACGGAGCTGGCCGAAGCGCGCGGGCCGCGCGTTGTTGATCGCGGGCCTCGCGGCGGCCGGGTTCGTGGCGCTCTTCGTGCTGGCGCGCGTGGCGCTCCAGACGACCGCACGCGTCAGTGTGCCGGCTCCCGCGGAGACGGAGCGGGTCGTCGCGTCGTCACCGGCGTCGGATGAGCCGGCCCGTACTGGCGCCGATCTGCCCGCGGCTTCGGACGCGGACGCAGTCACGGCGGCGGCGGACGTGAGCGCCCCACCGTCGACATCGAGCGCGCCGCCGTCGATCGCGGTCGCGCCGCCGTCGGTCCCGAGCGCATCGCCAACGGTTTCGAGCGGTAAGCTCGAGAGTGCGCGGCTTCTCGCGGCGCGGCCGGACGACGCGCCGCGCACGCCCGCGAATGGCAAGCCGCCGGCACTGGCGGTTGTGTTCCCGCCGCCGCGCACGTTCGACGCGGAGTGCACGGTCGAGGGGCGCGCCGCGGCCGGAAGCCGCGTGCGCGTCGCGAGCGTCCCCGCCGCGACCGACGCGGCGGGCCGATTCCACGCTTCCGTCGCGCTCCAGCCGGGCCCGAATCTCGTCATCGTCGAAGCCGCGGACGCGGCGGGCAATACCGCGTACCGCTCGCTCGTGGTCACGCGACTCGAACACGCGCACGGCGGACTCTCGCTCTCGGCCGACTCGTCGCGTGTCGCGAAGCGTCTAGCCACCCCCGCGACGGGTGTGCTCAAATGATCGCCCGTATGAACTCGATCCGAGTCGCATCGCTGGCCGCCGCCATTTTCGCGGCGTCGCTTCTTCGCGCGAACGACGCGCACGCCTATTCGTATCAGAAGACGATCACGGTGCAGGCAAGCCAGGTCTCGGGCGGTCCGCACACGGACTTCCCGATGTTGGTCAATATCACCGACGCGAATCTCAAGACTGTGGGCAACGGAGGGCAGGTTCAGAACGCGAACGGATACGACATCATCTTCAAAGCGCTCGACGCGACGACGTGCGGCGGGTCGTCGCCATGCGCCCTCGATCACGAGGTCGAGAAGTACGTCGCCACCACGGGAGAACTCGTGGCGTGGGTGCGCGTCCCGTCGATCAGCGACGGCACCGTCATCATGATGTACTACGGCGACTCGAGTATCAGTGCGCCGACGGCGAATCCGACCGGCGTGTGGAACTCGAGTTTCAAGGGCGTCTGGCACCTGAAGGAGGATCCGTCCGGGACCGCGCCGCAGATGCAGGAAAGCAGCACAAACGCCAATCACGGCACCTCCGCGGGATCGATGACGACGGGCGACCAGGTCGCCGCGAAGATCGGCGGCGGCCTCGACTTCGACGGCGTCAACGACGTCATCAATGCGGGAAGCCCCGCGTCGCTCGACGACATCGTTCCGTTTACGTTCTCGTCTTGGGCCTATCCGCGGACCATGGGCGGGCAGAGCGACGGCCGGATCATGCACAAGGGGAGCACGACCGCGCGCAAGCAACTGCAGATCAGTAGCGGCGGAACGAACGATCTCGCGATTATCGTGAACCGGGCGACGACGTCGGCCAATGCGGAGGGCGCCGACAACAGCGCAACGCTCAACGCGTGGCAGTACGTGTGCGGCACGTACGACGCGACGAACGGCGCGAAGGTCTTCCGAAACGGCGTCGAGATCTCGTACCGCTCGTTCGTCGCCGGCTCCGGATCGACGACGAGCGAGGCGGCGTTCGACTTCCACATCGGAAACCGGCCCGGACAAGACAAGGGATGGGACGGCATCCTCGACGAGATCCGCGTCGCGAATGTCGTGCGGTCGTCAGGCTGGATGATCACGGAGTACAACAACCAGAACGCGCCGCTGTCGTTCTTCGCGATGGGAAGCCAGCAGAGCACGCCGGCGATCTCGGGGACGGTCTTCGAAGACGTGAACTACGGCGGCGGCTCGGGGCGCACGCTCGCCGCGTCGTCGGGGTCGGCGCGCTCGGGCGCGCGCGTCGAACTCTTCGACGGCGCTGGCGCCTACAGCACGTTCGCCACCACGGACGGCTCCGGGAACTACACGTTCACCGCGCTCGCGCCCGGCAACTACACGGTTCGCGTCGTGACGAGCAGCGTTACATCGTCGCGCACCGGGTACGTCGCGGGCCTCCTGCCGGTGATGACCTATCGCACCGACGCGTCGAGCGGAACGGCGGCGAGCGTCACCGACTACGTCGGCGGCCACGACCCGGCCACGGCGGACGCCGGCAACGCCGCGAGCGGCTGGATTCTCAACACGGGCACGGCGGTTTTCTCCGGAAGCGGCTCGGGCAAGGCGCACGCGTTCGCGCCCGCCACGGTCGGCGCGTCAGACGCAACGGGCGTCGATTTCGGCTGGAACTTCGACACGATCGTCAACAAGAACGACACGGGACACGGGTCGCTGCGGCAGTTCATCACCAACGCGAACGCCCTGGGCGGCGAAGCGAGCCTCGCGCAAGCCGGCCTGACGGCGGCGCGCGAGACTTCGATCTTCATGATCACGGACGGCAACGCGCACGCCGGATTGCGCGCCGGGCTAGCGAGCCAACTGACGTCGGGCGTCGCGGTGATCACGCTTGCCTCCGTGCTGCCGACGCTCGCGGGCGCGTCGACCTATCTCGACGCGACGACGCAAACCGCGAACGTCGGCGATACCAACGCGGGAACGGTGGGAACGGGCGGCACTGTCGGCGTCGACGCCGTCGCACTCCCAACCTATCCGCGTCCCGAGGTGGCGATCGATGCGGGCAACGCGAACGGAATCCCGATCGATGGCGCCGCGTCGAACATCCTCGTGAAGGGGTTCGCGATTTACAACGGAGCGAGCGCGATATCGATCACGGGCGGTGCCGGCACCACCAACGTGATTCGGAACGTGCTGGCCGGGACGCTGGCCGACGGCACGAACCCCGGCGGCGCGAATCGGAACACGGCGCACGGGATTCAGGTCAGTACCGCGGCGACCTACACGGTCGATCAATGCTTCGTCGCGTACAACGGTCAGAGCGGGATTCTCGGTACGGCCAACTCGTCGTCCGTGACAGCGACGTACAACGAACTCGTCGGCAACGGGTGGAACTCGGGCAGCCACGATGCGCTCGACATCGATGGCATCAATGGCGTGATTCAGTACAACCTCTCCCACGAGAACACCACCAGCAGCGGCATGCCCTCGCCCGGAGGGGGTGATGGGCTCGAGATCGGGAGCACGACTCTCAACGCGTCGCAGAACAATCTCGTCGAGAACAACACGTTCTGGGGAAACGTGACCGCGGGCGCGACGCTCCGGAAGGGCGCCCGCGGGAACACGGTCCGCAAGAACCGGTTCTACTCGAACCCGGTCGGAATCATCGTGGCGACAGAGGGGAGCACTACCATCGGCAACTTCCTGACGCTCAATAGCGTCTACGGCAACACGAATCTCGGCATCGATCTGACGAACGACGGCGGCGGCGCGCCGAACGGCGTGACCGTGAACAACGGCACGCTCAACGCCGCGCTTCCCAACTCGGACATGGATTATCCGGTCTTCACGTCGGCGGTGCTCAGCGGGACGTCGCTCGCGCTCGTCGGCTACGTCGGGAGCGCGCCGAGCCAGTCCGCTTTCGCGGGTGCGCGCGTCGAGGTCTTCAAGTCCGACGACGATGTCTCGACCTACGGCGAAGGGCAGACGTATCTCGGATTCCTCACGGCCGACGGCAGCGGGAATTTCAGCGGCGCGCTGACCGTGAGCGGGCTGGCGGTCGGCGACAAGATCACCGGCACGGCGAGCGACGGCTCGAACAACACGTCGGAGTTCGGCGGCAACGCGGCGGTGCAAGCCCCGACGATCGTCAAGCGCGCGTTCACGATCGACGGCGACCCGCTCTCCGGCGGCGCGGTCGCCCCGAAAGGATCGCGAATCCAGTTCTTGCTCTACATCGACAACAAGGGGGCGGCCGTGACGGATGTGCGCGTCGGCGACGTGCTCGACGCCGGGTTCGCCTACGTCGCCGGGACGATGCGATTCGCGAACACGACCTCGAACTGCGCCGGAGCGAGTTGCTCGGGAGCCGAGGAGCAGACGATATTCGACGACGCGGCCGCCGGCACCGGGCTGAGCGACGCGATCGACGGCGACGTTGCGACGTTCGGCGCGAGCACGATCGAACTCGGAAAGCAGAATGCCGGCAACGCGCAGCTCGACATTGCCGCCGGAAAAGTTTGGGCGGTCGTCTTCACCGTCAAGGTTCAGTAGGCGGGCGCGGCGCGAGGAGCGTCAGCATCGTCGCGTAGACGGCGAGCGGCACGACGTGGATTAAGAGCCGCTCGAGCGCGGTCGCGACGAGGAAGTCGAGCGAGAAGGGACTCGCCAGGAGAACGCCGCCGTACGCGAGGAGCATGCACGCCGCGAGGGCGAACGCGGCGAGCGCGGACGCGGACGCTGACTCTGACGCCGGCGCCAATCCCGAAGCCAACCCCGCCGCCGATGCGGTGCCGCCGCCGCCGCGTCGCGCCATCGCGATCGCGCACGCCACGACCGCCACCGGCCAGAGGATGTTCCAGCGCCCCAGGTCGGCGGCCTCGCGCGCGATCGCGAACGTGAGAGGCCCGAGCCGCGCCGCGTCGAACGCGGCTCCGTCTGAAAGCAGCGCGGTCGAGAGGCCGTGCGCGTTCCGGTACGCAAGCCACGGCGCGTTCATCGCCACCGCGATCAACGCGAACGCGCCGGCGGCGCTCGCGGCGGCGCGCCGCGCGCGTG
>JBJXGV010000051.1:0-27410 GCA_046160485.1 bacterium
ACGCGCGCCATACCAGGACGACTCGACAGCATTTCAGACTTCCACTTCGCGCTCTCCGGCGGCGCGTTGCGTTCGCAGTTGTGGTCCTCGGTGTGCACGCGGCTTCCGTAGTCGCTTCTGCGCAGACGCTCGTGCTCGAGACGGCGGACGGGTCGGCGAACGACGTGGGCTCCTACACCTCGCTCGCGCTCGACGCGTCGGGGAACCCGCACGTGAGCTACTTCGACGCCACGACCTTCAACCTCAAGTACGCGCGGAAGTCTGGAGGCGTGTGGGCAATCGAGACGGCGGACGGGTCCGCGAACCAAGTGGGTTACTACGCCTCGCTCGCGCTCGACGCGTTGGGGAACCCGCACGTGAGCTACCTCGACAACACGACCGGCGACGTCAAGTACGCACGGAAGTCCGGTGGCGTGTGGACGCTCGAGACGGCGGACGGGTCGGCGAACGTCGTGGGCTGGTACACATCGCTCGCGCTCGACGCGTCGGGGAACCCGCACGTGAGCTACCAGGACGGGACGATCTTCGACCTCAAGTACGCGCGGAAGTCCGGGGGCGTGTGGACGATCGAGACGGCGGACGGGTCAGCGAATAACGTGGGCGAGTACACCTCGCTCGCGCTTGACGCGTCGGGGAACCCGCACGTGAGTTACCTCGACGGCACGACCTTCGACGTCAAGTACGCGCGGAAGTCCGGGGGCGTGTGGACGATCGAGACGGCGGACGGATCGGCGAACTCCGTGGGCTGGTACACCTCGCTCGCGCTCGACGCGTCGGGGAACCCGCACGTCAGCTATCACGACCCGACGACCGGCGACCTCAAGTACGCGCGGAAGTCTGGGGGCGTGTGGACGATCGAGACGGCGGACGGGTCGGCGAACTTCGTGGGCGAGTACACGTCGCTCGCGCTCGACGCGTTGGGGAACCCGCACGTGAGCTACCTGGACGCCAGCACTAACGACCTCTACTACACCAGCGCCGCGGTCCGAGTCCTCTCTCCCAACGCCGCGGTGACCTGGGCCGTCGGCAGCCTGCAGAATATCGACTGGTCGGGCATCGGGCCTGTCGACATCGCCATCGCTCCCGACGGGAGCGGCGAAGGGATCACGCTCTTGAACGGCATCACGACGAGCCCGATCGCCCTACGCGTGCCGCATCTTCCGTCGCGGTTCGCGCGCATCTTGATCGAACGCGCGGCGCCGTTCTCCGCGGACGCGTCGGACTCGTTCTTCCGCATCGACGCGTCGATCACGCTCCAGAAGTTCGACGCGACGCTCGCGAGCGCCGCGGATGCCGGCGAGGTCTCGCGCGCCGGCGCCGGTACGCTCTCTCCCGAATCCGCCGTTTCCGGCGTACGCCTCGCGTGGCAGACCTCGCCTGGGCTGCCCGAGCTTGCGGGCTACCGCCTCGAGAGCGCGCGCGACGCTTCCAGTGCGTTCACGCCGCTCCACGGCGGCGTGCTCGAATCCGAGCAGCACCTCGACCCGGCAGGAAGCGAGTCGTCACGCTACCGATTGTTCGCGGTGAACGGACTCGGGGAGGAGTATCTCCTCGGCGAGACGTCCCTCGCGACGACGCTTTCTGCCGGGCGGCTCCTCGCCGTCGCGCCGAACCCCGCGCCCGGCGGCTCGACGCGCGTCGCGTTCCGCGTTCCCGTGCACGGCGCCGACGTTCAGGTCTCCGTGTTCGACGTCAGCGGGAGGCGTATCCGGACGCTCGCGTCGGGACCGCACGCCGCCGGCGTGCGCACGAGCGACTGGGACGGCCGCGACGACGGCGGTCGCGATGTCGCGGGCGGCGTCTACTTCGTGCGGCTAGGCCGCGGCGAGATCACCGAGGCAACCGAGCGCGTCGTCGTCGTGCGGTGAGGTAGCGACGGTCGCTCGTCGCGATTGAGTTCGATTGAGTTCGATCGACCGAAGCGTCACACGGCGGAGGTGCGGGTGACGCAAACGACTTGCTTGATTGAGCCAAGCAGCCGTTTCGGAGTACACTAGCGCCCATTAGCAACCTAGGGGGTCCCCGCCCTTGACGCTTGCTTTGCTCAAGATCGGCTTCGTTATTTTGCTCGCCGGCGGTACGGGATGGCTGTTGAAGCTACCTCGCCGGACGAACCGCACCCTCGCGTTCGATTCCTTCGTCATCAGCAATTGCGCAGGCTGGGCGCTCTCGATCATCTTTCTCTATTCGTTCGTTGAGCTCTTCGGCGCCCGCGCGTTCTGGATTCCGCTGGTGACGGGAGCCGCCGGCTGGGCGTTGGCAGCCGCGACACTCCTGCGCCGCAGGTTCGTTATCGAGTGGCGCGTGCCGCGGTTCCACGCACTGGCCCTCCTCGCGCTCGGCATCATTCTCTTCGTGACAACAGCGCAGCGCGTCTTCCCTCTGTCGCACGACGCCGTCGTCCACTGTTTCGTCGCCGAGAAGATTCGCGAGAGCGCGCGGCTCTGCGCCGACTGGGAGCCCTGGGGCCCGATTCCGATTCACTACACGCAAGGTCTTCATCTCTTCATCGCGATGGCATCGCGCATCACGGGCGAAGCCGTACCGCAGGTGTTCCAGGCGCTTCTCTTCTGGTTCGGGCTCGGCGGGGTGCTTGCGTTCTACGTAGTCGCCCGCGCGTTTCTCTCCTCGGCGCGCTCCGCGCTCGTCGCCGTCGCGATTCTGACCTTCGCGTGCAACTCGGGAACTTTCTTCGACTACGTCTCGTGGGGCGGAATGCCCACGCTGCTTTCGCAATTGTATTTCCTCTGCGTGATCGTTCTCCTCGTCTCGCGCGAGTGCGCGCGATGCGACGTCGTTCTTGCGGGTACGTTTCTCGCCGGGCTCACGATGACGAGCCAGGTCGGCGCGTTCATCACCGCGTGGGTGCTCGGCGCCTATATCGCCGTGTTGCTGGTGCGGAAGCGAGACTCGCACCGCGCTCGGTTCCTCGTGGCGAGCCTCGCGTGGCAGTTCGCGTTCTCGATCAGCATTCTCTGGATCTACCTGCCGAAACTGGGAACCATCGCGCGCACCGACGCGCTGCGCTTTACGGTCGACTCGCCGGTCTCCGCGGAACTCGCCGTGCTTCTCGTCGGCGTGCCGGTACTGCCGCTGGCTGCTCTCGGCGTGTTCGCGGCGCGGCGCGACTCGAAGCTCATTCGCGAGCCGCAGTTTCTCGCGATTTGGGCGATCGCTCTCGCCGGCGGGACGCTCTTCTGGGACCGCGTCTACCGCTTCGCCGCCGAGATCGCGACCGGCGAGTCGTTCAGCGCGTTCGTTCCCTCGAGATTTCTGACGGTGATGGCTGCTCCGCTCGCGATCATCGGAGCCGCGTGGCTCGCCTCCGCGATGAAATCGCGCGCTCGCGCGGCCGCCGCCTACGGCACCATCGCCGCCGCCTGCGTCGCCGGCGCGATCCTTCATGTGTGGCCGGTGGTCACCGCACCGGGGATCGCGCCCGACCGCGTGGCGCTCTACGAGTGGGTGCGCGCGAGCACCCCGAAGAACGCGTTCATCCTCTACGAAGTGGACCTCGAGCCGACGTGGTGGCGTTACTACCTCGTCGGCCGCGACATGTGTAACGTGCCGATTCCGTCCGGTGAAGTGCGCGACGACCCGCGCTTAGTCGAGAAGAACGCGGCGTGCGACACGCGCGATTTGGCGAGGCTTCGGGAGTGGCTCTCGTCGCAGGAGAAGCGCGCCTTCGTCCTCGCTTCCGCGGCGACAGCGCAGGCGAGGCAGGCGCGCGGATTCCGGTTCGCCGGCGAGCACGGCGAGTTCGCGCTCTTGGAGATGGCCGAGGCGCCGTCCGCGATCGCCGGAGCGGAGCGCGAGCCTGGCGTGCGTGGCGACGAGGTTACCGAGCCCGACGAACGCAACTAGTCGCGGCGCGCCTCCTGGTTAGGTAGAAACCCGCCGCGCGCGCGGCGCAGCGCTCACCAATCGACGCGCGCCGGCGCGGCTCCAAACCGCGCCGCTGCGCGTGCGAAATCTTGATGGAGGCGCATCCGGGTTGCGCGCTACACTCCGCACGGGCCGCCTCCCCCTCCCGCGGCGGCACGACGACGGCTCAGCCCGGAGCGCGCATCGTGACAAACCGGATTCTCACGGATCGCATCGAAAGTCCGATCGGCGAGCTTCTCGCCGGGGCGACCTCGGGTGGCGTCTGCTTGCTCGAGTTTCTCGGCGACACGCGCGCGGAGAGCCAACTCGAAGCGGTGTGGCGCGCGCTCGGTGCGGAGGAACACGCGGGGGCGGGCGCCGACGGCGCGCGCGCGGCGGCCGAACACCTCGCGCGCCTGGCGCGCGAACTCGACGGCTACTTCGCCGGCACGCTATCGCGCTTCGAGACGCCGCTCGTGATGGCCGGCACGCCGTTCCAGCGGCGCGTGTGGGACGCGCTCCTCGCGATCCCCTACGGCGAAACGCGCTGCTACGAGGATCTCGCGATCACGATCGGCTCGGAGCACGGCCAGCGCGCCGTCGGCCACGCAAACGGCGACAATCGCATCGCAATCGTGATCCCATGCCATCGCGTCGTGAACAAGAACGGACAGCTCGGCGGCTACGGCGGCGGCCTCTGGCGCAAGGAATTCCTGCTCGAACTCGAAGGCGGCCGCCCCAAGAGCCTCATCGCGCGGCCGCGCGGGAAGGCTCGCTAAGAGCCGTCCCGCGCGTGACGCGCGACGGCGCCTCCGGTTCCGAGGCGCACGCCTACTTCAGGCGCACCACCCGCCGGATCTCCTCTTTCTGATCCGTCCGAACGCGAACCCAGAACACACCCGAGCCGACGTCGTTGCCGCGCCCGTCGCGCCCGTCCCACGTGAGGCGGTGTGCGCCGCCGCCGACGAGGCCGTGATCGTTCGATGCGACGCGCCGCCCCTGCACGTCGAAGACGTCGTATCCGACCTTCGCGGGCCGCGGCATCTCCAGGCGAATCACGAGTTCTCGCTCGAACGGATTCGGCGAGAGGGAGAGCGCGACGGGCCGCGCCGCCGCGTCGCTCGAGACGGTCGTCACGTCGACCGCCGCGGTGTCGCGAATCATCGCAACCGGCGCCGCGCGGCCGTTCGCCGCCCAGATGTCGTAGAGCGCCTGGCCCGCGCCGTTCGTCGTGTTCTCGTCACGCAGGAACTCCACCAACTCCTTCGACGTCGTTTGGTAGTAGAGCGTGGCGATGACCGAGCGTGTCGCCGCGGGGAGCCGGTAGATCGCCGTATCCCAGTATTGGCCATCCGCGTAACGCGGCCCCGGCCCGGCGAAGTCCGGATCGACGGGCCGTCCGCCGAACGCCGTGAACGCCGCGTTCGTGAAACCGCGCGGCGGAACGCGATTGTCTTTGTAGACCGTGTCGTTCAGCACGAAGTGGAACGCGGGACCCGCGGTCATCCCGATCGCCGCGGCGAACCCCGGCGATAACCCCATCTCGGTTTCGTACAACGTCAGTTGGTCGTCGTGCGTGAGGACGCCGGTTCCCGCGTCGTACGCTCCCGATTCGTAGACCTGCATGCCGAACGCGTCGAACCCGACGAGGTTGACCCACACGCGCCGCCCCTCGGGATATCCGGTCGGCAGCTTGTGTCCGGTTTGATTGGTGACGGCGACGTCGGCGCGGAAACTGTCGGCCTCGGCGACGAGCGACACGTCAATGAGCGCCGCCTTCTCGAGCATGGAGATCGCGCGCGCCGCGGCGCCGGCCAGCGCCGCCGGATCGACCTCGCCCGGATAGAGCTGCGAGAGAATCCCCGGCATCCACGAATTGCCTCCCATCATGTCGTGCAGCGGAAGGTCGGGGCGTGTCGGAGCGCCCGGATTGTTGCAGCCCTTCCCGGACACGTCGCGCATATGGCAGTCCTGGCACGTCGCGACGATCCCGTCCGCCTTGTTCCCCGCGAACTGCGGCGCGAAGACGCCGCTCGGGTACGCGCTCGCCGCCCACTCGCTGTAGGTGCGCTCGACCGGCATGAGCGTCGCGGCGTCGATGACCGCGGCCTTCTGGTTGAGCGGCCCCGGCGCGTAGTCGTCGTTCGCCACTTTCTCGAGCGCCGGATTCGAAACGTCGTGACACGTGCCGCAGAAGCGCGCGGACGTGTGCACCGGCGACGGCAAGAACGCGTGCGGCGTCACGGGATCGGTGAACGGGCCGCGCTTCCGCGGGTCGGGATCGACGACGTACTGCCCGTTGAGATAGGTCGACGGCACATCGCCCGCGTTGAGGGAGGCGAGCACGGCCTGGTCCTCGGGCGGGCTCACACCCGGCGCGTAGACCGGATCGGCCATGCGGTGACAGAAGTCGCACGAGACAGCGTCGCGGTCGGCCGCGGTGATGGCGCTCGCGTCCGTCGGATTGCTGCGGCCCGAGAGCCAGCCGAACGGCGTGTGGCAGCGAATGCAGAGATCGCCCGACGACGGCGCGTCCTGCTCGGCCACCGCGAGGCACGCGAAGTAGAGCGGGTCGCGCCCCGCCTGCGCCATCATGCTCCCTTTGAAATTGAACGCCGGCTCGACCGACGTGTCGTACCCGCCGTGGCAGGTCGCGCAGTTCGCATGATTCTCGAACGCGCCGGCTTGGAACGGCTGGCTTCCGGGTTGATGAAAGTCGTTGAGCGTCGTCGGGACGATGCCGTCGGTGCGCTGCAGAATCGTGAACGCACCGTTGCTCGCATCTTCGCCCGCGTTCCCCGCCGCGTCGCGCGCGACGACGCGCACGCGCGCCGCGAGCGACGGCGTGTTGTGCACGGGCCAAGCGAACGTGCCCGCGTTCGCGAGATCGCGCGCGATCATCGTCCAGAGAGCGGACTCGCTGTCGCGGTAGAAGAGATCGACCGTGGTGACGGCCACGTTGTCGGTCGCGATCCACGTGACGGCGTTCGTCGCTCCGGCTTGCCACGACTCCGATCCGTTGGGCGCCGTGACCGTGACGATCGGGTCGATCGTGTCCGCCGCGAGAACCGGCACGAGATAACCGAGGATGTCGTTCACGTTGACGTTCGTGACTTGGCTCACGTTCGTCGCGTTGAGTCCCGGAAACGTCGGCGTGTTGGCGTAGGTCGCGACATTGGTGATCTCGGTGAGGCTCGAATACGCATCGCCGTCCGAATCCGAGCCCTCGATGCTGTGAATCGCCTGCTGCCGCCCCGTGTCGTTGTTCGGGTAGCCCGGGAGCGCGGCTTCGATCGCGGCGCCGTACGGGTTGCGCGTGCTGCCGCCGGTGAAGCGATAGTGGCACGCGCCGCAGTGATCCTGAATGCTCGGGAGATCGTCGAGGCGGCTCCCGACCGCGCTCGGATACGCGCCGAAGAACGAGCCGCGGATGGTCGGGCGGCCTTCGGCGGGAACCGCGACGATCGCGGCGAAAAGGATCGTGACGAGGATGATCCAGAGCCACTCGCTGACCTGGCGAAGCGTGCGGTACGACATGGAAACCCCTCCTGGGCTGCGAAGCTTGCGCGTGGTGACGGGAGAGGCTCCTCCGTGGCGGCATATCGCGTGCCGCGAGCGGCCGGCGCGTGCGCGAGAGTGCGCTGGCAAGACGATTGATCGATAACGGGTTCCACAACCGCGTGTGCTTCGTGGCCGCGGTGTGCGGGCGGGCGCGTCCGTCGGGTTGTCATTCTGTCGCGACGCGGCGAACGTGGGCGCGGGCGCGCCGGCCCCGCGGCCGCCCCCGCTTGTGGCACACTGCGATCCGCAGCCCGACGCGACGACCAGTCAATTCGAGCGTCGTCCGAGACCGCAAGGAGAAGGAGGTGGAACGATGAACTTCGATCTGGAGGAATCACTCGCGATTCTCGAGCGGACGCCGGGGACGCTTGCGGCGCTGCTCGCGAACGCGCCGGCCGCGTGGATTCGCGCGAACGAAGGGCCCGACACGTGGAGTGCGTTCGACATCGTCGGCCACCTCGTGTGCGGCGAAGAGACCGATTGGATCCCGCGCGCTCGGATCATTCTCGAGTCGGGCGAGTCGCGCGCGTTCGATCCGTTCGACCGCTTCGCGATGATCGAGGCGTCGCGCGGAAAGACACTCGGCGATTTGCTCGACGCATTCGCGGCGCAGCGCGCGCGCAGTCTCGCGACGCTCCGCGGCTGGCGGCTCACCGCTGCCGACCTCGACCGGCGCGGCACGCATCCCGCCTTCGGCTCGGTGACGATGCGCGAGTTGCTCGCGACGTGGGTCGTGCACGACCTCGGGCACATCGCGCAGATCGCGCGCGTGATGGCGAAGCGCTACGCCGCGGATGTCGGGCCGTGGGTCGAGTATCTGCCGGTGCTCACGCGACGCTGACGGGGGCTACGACGCGCGCGGCGGCGCGGCCGACGCGGCGCGCCAGCGCGCGGCGTCGTCGCGGCGCCCCGCCTTCTCGTAGAGCGCGGCGAGGTCCGCGGCGATCTCGCGCGTGCGCGGGTGCTCCGCGCCGAGCCCTGCGGCGACGACCTCGTGCGCGGCGAGAAGTTCGCGCTCCGCCTCGTCGCGCCGCCCGAGCGCGGCGAGCGCGCGCCCGTGGTTCGCGCGAAAAACCCCCGTGTTCGGATGCCGCGCGGGGAAGGCGCGTTCGCCGAGCGCGAGCGCCGCGGCGAACGTCGTCTCCGCCTCCGCCGCGCGCGCCTGATCGAGGAGCGCCTTGCCGAGGTTGTTCGTCGCGATGGCGACCAGCGGATGCTCGCTGCCGTGAAGTTGCCGGAACACGGAGAGCGCCTCCTCGAACGCGGCCTGCGCCTCCTTGTGCCGCCCCATCAGACGATAGAGCGCGCCGAGATTGTTGAGCGGATTCGCGCTGTCGTGATTCACCGCGCCGTAGAGGCGGCGCATCGTCGCCAGAGCGGCGAGCCGCAGCGCGAGCGCCTCCTCGTATTCGCCCCGGTTCTGCAGCGCGACCGCAAGGTTGTCCTTCATCTTCGCGACCTCCGAGTTCTCGTCGCCGAGGGACGCCTGAAGAAGCGCGATCGCCTCGCGCAGGCAATCCTCCGCCTCGTCGAGGCGCCCTGCCGAAATCAGCACGTTGCCGAGATTGCCGAGCGACAGCGCCGTCGAAGCGTGCGCGGGTCCGAGGATGCGCCGTTCGATCGCGAGCGATTCGCGATGAAGGCTCTCCGCTTCGGCGAGCGACCCCTTGGTGGCGAGCACGCTCGCGAGCGTCGCCGCGACGTTCGCGACGTTCGCGTGGTCGCCCGAGTACGCGTGGCGCGCGTTGGCGAGCGCCTCGCGCGCCAGCGTCTCCGCGGAATCGTAGCGGCCCAGCTTCTCGTGGAGGCGCGCGCGCTCGGCGAGGCTTCCGGCCAACTCGGCGGGGTTGGCCGCGCTCGCCGTCGCGTCGTTGCCGCCGCTGCCTCCGACGAGCCCGCTACTTCCCTCCACGCCGCCGGCGCCGCGCGCGATCGCGATCGCCGCCGCGAGGAGCGAGTCGGCTTCCTCGTAGCGACCGAGATTCGTGAGGTTCGCGCCGCGGAGATGGAGGAGCCGCCCGCGCAACGAGCCCGCCGGCGGCGGCAGCGCGTCGATCGCACCCGCGATCGCCGCGTAGCCCGACTCCGCCTCTGCATAGCGACGCCGCCGCATGTCGAGATCCGCGAGCGCCAGTTCGCTCTCGAGCGTCTCGACGGAGTGCGCGCCCGCACTCGCGCGCCGCATTTCGGCGGCCGCGCGCACGTGCGCCTCCGCCTCATCGAAGCGCCCGAGCCCCATGTAGGTCGTGCCGAGCGCGTGGCGCAGCGCCGCCGCGACGCGCGGCGACTCCGCGGCGCCTCCTTCGAGCAGCCGCGCCGCGCGATCGACCATCTCACGCACGGTCACGTCGCCCCCGCGCGGGTTCTCCTCCGGGTTCGCCTCGCTCACCATTTCGGTGAGGAACGCGTTGACCGCGGTCGCGACCTCCGCCTGGCGTCGCGCCTCTTCCTCCGCGTGCCGCGCCTCGCGCTCGGCGCGCCGCGCGCGCACCGCCTGCGTCGTCGTCGCGGCGATCCCGACGAGGAGCGTCACGACGACAGCCGTCGCACCGACGATCAGCGCGCGATGGCGCCGCGCGAGCTTCCCGAAGCGATACGCCGTGCTCGGCGGCCCCGCGAGCACCGGCTCGTCGCGCAGATGCCGCACGACATCGTCGGCGAGCGCCGCCGCCGAGGGATAGCGCCGCGCGCGATCCTTCTCCATCGCGCGCATCACGATCCAATCGAGGTCGCCGCGTAGCGCGCGCACATGTTCGCTCGGCCGCAGCGGCTCCTCCTCGCGCAAGATGCGCTGCGCCTCGGAGAGACCCGCGCCGCGCAGCCGCTCCGACTCGAACGGGAGCCGCCCCGCGAGAATGCGATAGAGCAGCACGCCGAGCGAGTAGACGTCGGTGCGCGTATCGACATCGATTCCGCTCGACGCCGCCTGCTCGGGGCTCATGTACTCGGGCGTCCCGAGGAATTCGCCGGCGCGCGTGTGCATCGTTTCGCCGCCGCTCGCCGCCGCCGCCGCCTTCGCGATGCCGAAATCGATCACCTTCGGAAGCGCCTTTCCGTCCGCCGTCGCGACGAGCACGTTCGACGCCTTGATGTCGCGATGAATGATTCCCTTTTGATGCGCGTGCTCGACCGCGCGGCAGACCGCGACGAAGAGATCGAGCCGCTCGCGCGTCGAGGGCGCGCGGCGATCGCAGTAGTCGGTGATCGACTCGCCCGGCACGAGTTCCATCACGAAGTAAGGACGCCCCGTCTCCGTTGCGCCCGCGTCGAGCACCTTCGCGACGCCGGGATGATCCATGAGCGCGAGCGCCTCGCGCTCCGCGCCGAAACGCGCGAGGATCGCCTTCGAATCCATTCCCGCCTTCAAGATTTTCAGCGCGACGCGGCGTTTGACCGGCGTGGTTTGCTCTGCGGCGAAGACCTCGCCGAAGCCGCCGACGCCGAGGCGCTCGGCGATGCGATAGGGGCCGATCTGCTCGGGGGGCGGCGCGTCGAGCGTCGCGGAGGACGCGCGCGACGCCGTCGCGGCGCCGGACGCCGCGGCGCGCTCGACGACGCGCGGCAACACCGGCGGTTCCGGGCGCGCGTCGAGCGCGAGGAGCGCCTCGAGTTCGGCGCGCATCGCCGCGTCGCCCGCGCAGCGCGCATCGAGAAACGCCGCGCGCTCCCCCGCCGGCAGCGCGACGCACTCCGAGAAAAGCGTCTCGAGGCGAACGAGCCGGCTCTCGGTCATCGCACGCGGCGCCTCACGCGGGCGGCGCCTCGAGTTCGCGCGCGAGCCACACTCGCAGGAACCGCCACTTCCGCTCGACGGTGCGGACCGACGCGCCGATCAGGTCGGCGATCTCGGCGAACGTGAGGCCGGTATAGAAGTGAAGTAGCACGAGTTTGTGGCCGTCGCCGTCTTCCTTCTCGAGTTTCGTGAGTGCGGCGTCGAGCGCGAGCACATCCTCCGGCGAGCCGTCGAAGATCCAGGGCAGGTCGTCCTCGAACGGGACGCGCTCCTGATCGCCGCCGCGCTTGCCGCTCGACTTGCGCCGCGCGTCCTCGACGAGGATGTCGCGCATCGCGCGCGCCGCAGTGAAGTAGAAGTGCCGCGTCCCTTCCCAACCCTTCGGATTGCGATCGACGATGCGCAGGTACGCCTCGTGAACGAGCGCCGTCGTCTGCAGCGTTGCGCCCGCAGGGAGGCTCGACACCTTGGCGGAGGCGAGCCCGCGCAACTCGCGGTAGATCGCGGGGAAGACGCGGCGCGCGGCATCGGCGTCGCCGCTTGCGGCCTGATTGAGCAGAAGCGTGATTTCACGTTCGAGGTTTTCCACGTGCGCCTCCGGGTCGTGCGGCCGCCGCTAACGCTGCGAGCAAACTCGGGAGCGCGGGGATGCGGCGGAGCCCGATTCTAGCACCGCTCCCCGATGGGCGCCCCGCTCCGAGACAGCCGCGCTAGCCGCCAGCCGCGAAAAAACCGTGTCGGGTTCGGCGTCCAGTTTGCGGCTGATCTGGTGAGTGGACGCATGGTGCGCCCAGTTCCCGGAGGTTCTCGTCGTGATGAAATGCTCGTTGGTTCTTCGCACACCACTAACCCGCGCGCTGTTGCTCACAGTGTCGCTTCTGTTTGGGATCTCCTGCGCGAGCGACTCGCCGAACGCGCCCGAGATCCCCGCGCCCCCGAGCGGAGCGGCTGTCGCGGGATTCGTGTACCGCGTGGAGACCGGAGCAACAGCCGGTGCGCCGGGCGTTGCGCCGCTCGACGCGCCGCACGTCACGTCACGCACGGTGGCAGGCGAAACGTTTGTCATCGTCGACGCGCCGGCCGCGGCGCCCGCGGGCGCGACGCCCGTCGCGGACGCTCGCCTAACCATCGTCGACCTCGACGGGTTCGTCGTCGCGCGCGGCACGGCCGACGCGGCGGGCGCGTTTCAGCTCGGAGACCTCGGAGCCGGATGGCGCGCACTCGAGGTGCGCGTCGGCGCGTCGCCGGGTGATCTCGTCGCGACGCTCGAGTTCACCGCGATCGCGGACGCGACGATCGCTCTCGGTCGCGCGCACGCGGTCTCGCGCGAGGCGGCGGCAGCACTCGCACTCGCCGCCGTCCCCGACGATGCCCTCGTCCTCGGCACGCTTCAGCCGCTCCCCGCGGGAACGCGCGTTCGCCCCGGCCGCGACGGCGACGCATCCCCTCGCGCCCGCACCCTCGCCGCCGACGCGTGGCTCTTCTTCGCGGACCTCGAGCCGAACGCGCGCTTCGATCACGCGGTGGAGTACATCTTCGTCGATGCGGCCAACGGCGCCGTGACGCGCGTCACCGACGCGACCGAGCCGCCGGCCATCAACGGGAGCGCCGCGTGGGCATCCGACCTCGCGTTCGTGCGCTACGACGGGATCGACTTCGAGAGCTTCGATCCCGACGACATGCCGGCGGGCGCGAGTGCGGCGCTTTCGTCGGAGATCGTGCGCGCGCCCGATGGCGCGGCGCGGCTCTCCACGCGCGCGGGAGCCGGAGCGGCCGCGAGTGCGCGACCCGCGTCGCCGCCCGCGCGAATCCCGCGCGCGAACCTTGCCTCCGCGATCGCAGCCGCTACGTCTTCCGCCCCCGACGACATCTTCACGATCGCCGTCCGCGGCAGCTCCGGCTCGGACATCGCCACCGACTTCGCGAACATGTCGAAGCTCTTCGAGAGCCTCGCGCCGAATCCGGCGAATCGCATGACGATGGAGTACCCGGCGTTCACGATCGAGGCGGCGGCCGTCGAGTACTCGCGGCGCATCAACGCGCTGCGCGATCGCATCGAGGCGCGGCTGCGCGCGGGCGGCAAGCCCGTGCTCTATTACTTCGTGTCGAGCCACGGCGCGCTCGAGATGGATGGGTCGGCATCCGGCGCGTTCATACTCGAGTACGTCGACGGCGAGAAGGGGACATCGGGCCCCGGCGGAACGCTCCTGAAGCGGCTGCGCCCGTGCAAGATTTACGCGCTGCTCGATTTCTGCTGGGCGCAGACGTTCGCGGACGCGCTGATTCAGTTGTACACGCCCGATCCGGTGAACGAGCGCCCCGAACTCTTCGCCTTCGCAGCGTGCGACGCGAACGAAACCGCGAAGAGCTACGACACGTGGCAAGCGTACATCCCGCTCTTCTCGCGCACGCCGGGCGGCGTTTTCACGAACGCGATTCGCGGGCGCATGTCGCTTGCGCCCGACGGAAAGCTCAACGGCCTCCAGAATCCCGACGGCTCGCTGCTCACCGAGTTGGCCACGCTCACGACGCCGGACGGCGATCAGCATCCGAAGTTGTCCACGCTCGCGGGCGATCCCAACTGGTGCAAGCGCCTGCTCGAGACGAGCGCGACATCGCTCGACTTCCGTCACAACGGCATCACGGATCCGGTGCCGTACGCGATCGGCGATCTCGCGATCATGAGCAACTCGAGCGTGGCGGTGACGTGGTCGGTCGCGACGGGGAACGCCGCGATCGCCGCGCAGCCCGCCGCGGGAACGCTCGCGCCCGGCGGCACAGCGAAGATCTCATTCCTCTACACGGGCGGCGCCCAAAGCCCGTTCACGACGAACATCGTGTTCACCGCGTCCGAAGGCGCCGGCCAGCGAACGGAGGAGACGACGATTCCGCTCACGGCGCGAATCGGCGAGGGCTTCGTCGAGCGCGAGTTCGAGATCGAAGCGCCGCTCGGCCCGCTCTCCGGGCGAGTCTACGAGTTGTTCCTCCGAATCCCGGAGGGCGCGATCGTCGAGTCGACGGAACTCATCGATACGACGACGGGCAAGCCTCCCGCCGCCGTGCCGTGGCCGGCCGCGCCGTTCGTGAACTACGTGCTGATGTACGAAGGCGAGCGGGGCACCACCCCGCGCGAGTACGGCATCCGCTTCCGCTTCGAAAACCTCACGCTCGAATCCTGCACGGTGTGCGGGCGCACGCCGTGGAGGTACCGAATCAACTACTCGTTCCCGCGCGGCCCATCCGTCGCGCGGAACGATTGAAGGAGGCTCGGAGATGACTTCCCGCTCACGATTCGCTCGCATACGAATGGGCGCGCTCGCGCTGACCGTCGCTATCGCGCTCGGCGCCACCGCGGCCCCACTCATCGTGCCAGACGGAAGCGCGTTCGCCGCCACGTTCGTCAGCGGCGACGTGTCGGGCGTTTGGAACGCCGACGACGATCCGTACATCCTATCCGGAAACGTGACGGTTCCGGCCGGCCAGACGCTCACGATCTTGCCCGCGGTCGCGGTGCGCGCCGCGCCGGGTCTCTACATTCAAGTGTTCGGAACTCTCACGGCCGATGGCACGCCCACGCAGCCGGTGACGTTTACGAGCTACTCCGACAGCGCGGGCGGCTCGCCCCAGCCCGGCGACTGGGTCGGCCTCTACGCGCAATCAGGCTCGGTCGTCACGCTCAACAACACCTACATGCGCTACGGCGGCGGCAGCGGCGGCGCGAATCTCGCGACATCCGCCGGGTCGGCGGCGTCCGTCACGTGGAGCGGCGGATTCTGCGACCTCTCGCTCACCGACGGCATTCGCATCTCTTCGGCGGACATCTCGCTCTCGAATCTCGAGGTGACCGGAAATGGCGATGACGGCATCGAGTTGACGCCGACGAATCCGCCGTATCTGAATCTTGTCGATTGCGATCAGAACGCCGGCGCCGCGATCCGCGTGAATCAGAATCCCGGATCGTTCCCGGGGACGCTCACCGGCAGCGGCAACGACACGAACGGAATCGTCATCGCCGGCTCGCTCGGCGGAGCGGCGCTCAACGGAACGTGGAATTGGGGATTCAACTTCGAGTTGCCGTATGTCATCGAGGGGATCGTGACGGTCGGCGCGGGCGACACGCTCGAAGTCGCCCACCGCGCGACCGTCAAGCTCGCCAACCCGAGCGCCTATCTTCACGTTATCGGCACGGGAGCGCGGCTTCGCACGCTCGGATTCGCGGGGCAGCGCGTCGTCTTCACGTCGATGAAGGACGACGGCATCGGCGGTGACACGAACGGCGACGGCGGCGCAACGTCCCCCGCGCCCGGCGATTGGCAGGCGATCTACGTCAACAACGATTGCTCGGTCGATCTGGCGTGGACCGACATGCGCTACGGCGGCTCCGCGGGGCAGGCGAACCTTGCGACCTCCGCGGGAGCCGTGGCGTCATTCGTCTGGAACGGCGGCGTGACGTCGTTCTCCGCGAACGACGGTGCTCGCGTCACGTGCATCAACTTCGCGATCTCGAACGTCGACGCCAATGACAACGCGGCGGACGGCTTCGAGATCACGCCGACGAACCCGCCCGTCTTCACGAATTTCTTCGTCGCGAACCGAAACGGCGGCTACGCGATGCGCGTCACGCAGAACCCGGGCTCGTTCCCCGGCGGTTGGCTCGGCGGCAACAACGGCGTCAACGGCGTCTACGTGACCGGGACTTTGGGCGGCGCGGCTGTAGCACAGACATGGCGATGGGGCGCGAGCGCGGCGCTTCCGTTCGTCATCGGCCAACTCGACTGCACCGGCCCCGATACGCTCGAGATCGCTGCAGCGACGGTGGTGAAGTTCGACGCGAGCAGTTCGTTCCTTCATATCATCGCGGCGGGCGCGCACCTGCGCACGCTCGGCACGAGCGGGGCGCCGGTCTGGTTCACGTCGCGCAAGGACGACACGGTCGGCGGCGACACCAACAACGACGGCGCGGCGTCATCGCCCGCCGGCGGCGACTGGCAGGCGCTCTACTTGAACAACTCGTGCACCGCCGAACTCAACGCCGCCGAACTCGCGTTCGGCGGCGCGGGGAATCTCGCCAACGTGATGACGAGCGCGGGGCCGGCGGCATACGTGAGTTGGAACGGCGGCGGCACGCACAACAGCGCCAACGACGGCATGCGTCTCTCGTGCGTCAACTCGTCGTTCGCGAATATGAGCGCGAACGGCAACGCGGCCGACGGGCTCGAGATCACACCGACCTATCCGCCCGTGTTCGACAACATCTCCGCGAGCTACAACGCCGGTTACGGCATGCGCATCACGCAGAGCCCGGGCTCGTTCCCCGCGAATCTCTCCGGCAGCGGCAACGGGATGAGCGGGGTCTACGTCACCGGCTCGCTCGGCGGCTCCGCGGCGAATCAGAAGTGGCTGTGGGGCGCGAATCCGCTCTTTCCGTACATCGTCGGCCAACTCGACTGCACCGGCCCCGATTCGCTCGAGATCGCCGCGGGCGCGGTCGTGAAGTTCGACGCGAGCAGTTCCTACCTGCACATCAATGCGGCCGGCGCGCACCTGAGCACCCTCGGCACGAGCGCGAACCCGGTCTGGTTCACGTCGCGCAAAGACGACGCGCGCGGCGGCGACACGAACGGCGACGGCGGCGGCTCGGCGCCCGCGGGCGGCGATTGGCAGGCGCTCTACATCAACAACTCGTGCACGATCGACCTGAACGGAACGCACCTCGCGTACGGTGGCGGCGCCGGTCTGGCGAACATGACGACCTCGGCGGGTCCGGCGGCGGCGCTCTCATGGAACGGCGGCGGCGCGCACAACAGCGCGAACGACGGTATTCGCGTCGCGTGCACAGCGTCCTCCTTCGCGAATCTGGAATTCAGCGGGAACGCGATCGACGGCTTGGAGGTTGTCCCGACGAACCCGCCGGCGTTCGACGCGATCGCCGCGAACAACAACGCGGCGTATGGAGTGCGCGTCACGCAGAACCCCGGCTCGTTTCCCGGCAACATCACGGGGTCGGGCAACGGCGTGAACGGAATCTACGTGACGGGCTCGCTCGGCGGACCGGCCCCGAATCAGCAGTGGTCGTGGGGGGCGAACCCGAGTTTCCCCTACGTCGTCGGCCAGTTGGATTGCACGGGACCCGACTCGCTCCAGATCGCCGCGGGATCTGTCGTGAAGTTCGACGCGAGTAGTTCGTACCTTCATATCAACGCGGCGGGTTCTCACATGCGCACGCTCGGCACGAGCGACGCTCCCGTGTGGTTCACGTCGCGGAACGATGACTCGCAAGGCGGCGACACGAACAACGACGGCTCCGCGTCGTCCGCGGCCGCGGGCGATTGGCAGACGCTGTACCTAAACAACGGCGCGACGGCCGAGCTCGCCGAGACGTGGATCGCATACGGCGGCGCGGCCGGGCTGGCGAACGTGACGGTGTCGGCGGGCCCGCCGGCGCTCGCGTGGAACGGCGGCGGCTGCATCCGGTCGGCATCCGACGGCGTTCGTGGCTCGTTCACCGGCTTCGCGCTCAGTCGCGTGCGCGTTGCGGAAAACCTGGGGCGCGGCGTCTCGATCACTCCGCCGGCCGGCGCGAGCGCAACGAACTGCGACTTCTACGAAAATGACAACGCGGCCTCGAACTATGGCGTCGTCAACATCGGCACGAGCGCAACGATCAACGCGACGAACTCCTGGTGGGGCGATGCGACGGGGCCGTTCGATCCGTCGCCGGGGCCGCCGTCGATCAACGCGGGCGGGCTCGGCGAACGCGTCACGGACTACGTCGACTACGGCTCGTGGCTGAGTGCGCCGAACACGAACGCTCCGCCGACGGGATTCGCTCTCGTCGCGCCCGCGAACGGCATGGAAGTGATGCCGTTTGCCGTGACGTTCACGTGGCGCCCCGCGGTCGATCCCGAAGGAGGCGCCGTAAGCTACGACCTGATCATCGACGACAGCCCGGCCTTTGCGTCGCCGCTCATCGTCGCGACCGGCCTGGCCGACACGACGCACAACGCGGGCGACATCGTCGGTGAGCCGGGGCCGCTCTACTGGCGCGTGATCGCGCGCGACACCGGCGGCGGCGCGCGGCAGAGCGCGCCCTCGGCATCGGCGTTTACATTCCCCGCGGGCACCGGCGTCGGTGCGCCCGGCGACGACGACGCGGCTGTGCCGGTCGCGTTTCGCGTCGGGCAGCCGGCGCCGAGTCCGACGCGCGGCGCGAGCACGATCGCGTTCGAGTTGCCGCGCGACGGCGCAGTGCGCGTCGATGTCTTCGACGTGAGCGGGCGGCGCGTGCGCACGCTCGTCGACGATTCGATGCGGCTCGGACCGCATGTCGCCGTGTGGGACGGATCGACCTCGGACGGCCGCCGCGCGGCGGCGGGCGTCTACTTCTTTCGTGTCGCAAGCGGCGGTGAGGTTGCGACGCGGAAGGCTGTCGTCGCGCGCTGAGTGCCGGCATCGCCGGCGCGGCGCGAAGGTGCGCCGGGCGCCGTGGCGTCATGGCGTCGTGACGCGGTGGCGCTCGTGAAGAGGTCGTCGTGCACAGCGCGCGCCTAGCGAAGGGTTGCGATCGCCTCCGGGAACGCGGCCCACACGCCGCGGCTCGGGGGCGCGGCGCGCACGACGATCTCCTCGTCGCGCGTCGGGTGGCGGAAGCGGATCTCCGCGGACCAAAGCGCGAGGTCGCCCGCGGCGCGCGCGGTCGGAGTCAGCGCGTACTTGCGATCGCCGGCGATCGGATGCCCGATCGCCGCGAGTTGAACGCGGATCTGGTGCGAGCGTCCCGTGATGATGCGCACGCGCAAGAGCGACAGCTCGTCACGCGAGGCGAGCGTTTCGTAGTCGAGCACGGCGTGGTGCGCGCCCCGCGAATCTACGCCTGGCGCGGTGCGATCCTCCGCGCGATCGCGCGAAACGACGCGCGAAGTATTCAAGCGCGCGTCCTTCGCGAGATCGTGCTCGAGCCGCGCGCTCGCCGGCTCCGGCCGCCCCGCGACGAGCGCTAAGTAGATCTTCACGATCGTGCGCTCGCGAATCTGCTCCGAAAGCCGCGCGGCCGCCTTCGACGTCTTCGCGAAGATCATCGCGCCGCCGACGTTGCGATCGAGGCGATGCACGAGCCCGAGAAAAACGTTGCCCGGTTTCGCGTCGCGTTCCTTGATGAAGCGCTTCAGGATCGAGAGCATGTCGGGCGCGCCGCTCGCGTCGGCCTGCGCGAGAACGCCCGGCGCCTTCTCGACGGCGAGCAGATGATTGTCCTCGAACAGAATTCGCGGCGCGGCGCTCACCGCGATTGCCAGCGCGCGTAGATTCCGCACGGTAGCACCAGGCCCGACGACGCGATCGGCAGCCCGACTTCGCCCGAACGCGTGTCGCCGCCGAAGCGCGCGCCCACCGTTGCGCGCAGCACGTTCTCGAGCACGCGCGGCGAAAGCCCGGTCGTGTACGAGTTGATGAGAAAGAAGAGCGGTTGCTCGGAGAGAATGTCGCGCGCGGCGTTCACGAGCGGCAATAGCGCCTTCTCGATCTTCCACGTTTCGCCGCTCGTGCCGCGCCCGAACGAGGGCGGGTCCATCACGATCGCGTCGTAGCGATTGCCGCGCCGCTTCTCGCGCTCCGCAAACTTCATCACGTCGTCGACGAGGAATCGCGCGGGGCGTTCGCCGAGCCCCGAGAGCGCGAGGTTCTCCTTCGCCCACGCGACCATCCCCTTCGCGGAATCGACGTGGCAGACCGTGGCGCCTGCGGCCGTCGCGGCGACCGTCGCGCCGCCGGTGTACGCGAAGAGGTTCAGCACGCGCACGCAGCTCTCTTCGTGCATCTTCGTTCGCACTCGGGCTCGCGCCGGTGCATTGGCACTTGTGGCTCCGTCCGCGTTCAGGCCACCCGCCGCCGCGATCGTCTCCATCATCCATTCCCAATTGACGGCCTGCTCGGGGAAGAGACCGGTGTGCTTGAATCCTGTGGGGCGCACGTGAAACGCGAGCGCGGCGCCGCCCGACGCGATTGCGTAGCGCATCGTCCATCGCTCGGGGAGCGCGCGCCGAAACTCCCAGCGGCCGCCGCCCGACGCGCTCCGATGATAGACGGCGTCGGCGCGCTCCCAACGCTTCGCGTCGAGATGGCGCGGCCAGAGAACCTGCGGATCGGGGCGGCGGAGCGTGAACTCGCCCCAACGCTCGAGGCGTTCGCCCGCGCCCGCGTCGACGAGTTCGTAGTCGCCCCAGCGGTCCGCGATGAGCATCGTCATCGTTGCGCCCCATCGCCGCGCACGGCATCGCGCGTCGCGCGAGATGTCGTGCCGCCGCTTGCGCGCATCACATCACCGCCAGGAGCGCGATGAAGATCGGCGCGACGAGGAACATGAGGAGCGCGGTGTAGCCGAAGATGTCGCGCGCGGAGAGGCCGGTGATCGCGAGGAGCGGGAGCGCCCAGAACGGCTGCAGCATGTTCGAGCACTCGTCGCCGTACGCGATCGCGAGGACGGCGCGCGACGCCGGCACGCCGAGACGCTCCGCGGCCTCGACCGCGATCGGCCCCTGCACCGCCCACTGCCCGCCGCCCGACGGCACGAGAACGTTGATCACCGTCGCCGAGAGAAACGTCATCACGCCGTACGATGCGTCGACGGGAACGCCCGCACCGGAGAGTGCGTCCGACGCGCGTACGAACAGTCCCGCGAGCGGCGCGGTGAGCCCCGCGCCTTTCACGATCCCCATGATGCCGAAGTAGAGCGGAAATTGAAGAAGGATGCCGGACGCGCCGGCGGCCGCGTCGTCGATCGCGCGCGCGTAGCGAATCGGCGTGCCGTGCAGCGCGAGCCCGAGCGCGAGGAATGCGACGATGATCGTGTTGAGTTCGAGTGCCGCGATGCCGCGCTCGGCGAATCGTGCGGCAACGAACGCGGCGCAGAGCGCGACGATCGCGAGCGCGAGCGCGCGGCTGCGATCGAGGCGCTCGGCGAGCGGCGGCGCGGACGCTTCTCTCGTGCGCTCGCCGCGCGACGCGGCAGACGGCGTGATCGCCGGCGGCAGTCCATCCTCCGCGGCGCGCGCAATGCGCTCGAGCGCAACGTCGCCCGTCGTCCAGCGCACGCGCTCACCGCCGCCGCCCCCGCCGCTCGCCGCTCGCGCCGCGAAATCGCGCGGCACCATGAGCGCGAGGAAAAGCGGCACCGCCGCAAGCAGCGCCGCGCGCAAAACAAGATTGAGCGGCGAAAGGAGCGTCGCCGTCACCGGAACAAGACCGATCTGGGTTTCGAGGAAGTGGCCGGGCGTCGCAACCGTGAGCGGCGCGGAACCCGAGAGCCCGCCATGCCAAATGATGAGCCCGGTGAAACCCGCCGCGACGACGAGCGGAAAGTGAATCGCGATGCCGCGCACGCGCGCCGAACGCGCGACTTCGCGCGCAAGGAGCGCGCCCACGATGAGCGCGAGCCCCCAGTTCACGAGCGCCGTCGCCATCGTCACGAGCGACGTGATCGCCACCGCGGAGCGCGGCCCGCGCGGCAGCGACGCGATCCGCGCGAGTGCGGCGCCCACCGGCCGCGTGCTCGCGAGCGCGTGCCCCGTGACGAGGATCAGGCACATCTGCACCATGAACGTGAGGAGCGCCGGCGTGAAGACTCCGTCGGCCCAGTGACCGACGAGCGCCGCGGGCGAGGCGCCTGCCCACAACCATCCGAGCGCGAACGCAAAGATCGTCAGGAGAATGGCGAAGACGAACGGATGCGGCATGAAGCGCGCCGCCAGCCTGTTGAAGAGTTCGCCGATGCGTTCGATCACGTGGGAGCCCCCGGGCGGAGCGAATACTCTAGCAGAGCGGCATGTCGTTTGCCTTCTCACATAAAGAGATCGTCAGGCAACGCGACGATTGCCGAAAGGCGGTGGCAAACCGGAGCCGATTGCAATGGACGCATGCTCAATACTTGGAACGCTGGTCGAACGCGGCGCACGGAGGATGGGACCGCCGCGGACGCGCGCGTGCCGCTTTGCGATGGCGCTCGCGCTGGTGCTCTGCGTGGGCGCGCACCCGGCGCACGCACTCGACTTCATGCAGGAGACCGCCGACGGACCGTCGAACGCGGACGTCGGACGCTACTCGTCGCTCGCGCTCGACGCGACAGGCCGCGCGCACATCGCGTACTTCGACAACACGACGGACAATCTCAAGTACGCGCGCCGCACAGGCACCGGGTGGGTCGTCGACACCGCGGACGGCTCTTCCGACGCCGTCGGCTTCTACTGCGCGATTGTGCTCGACCCGCAGCGCAACCCGCACATCAGCTACTACAACCTTTCGAGCGGTAATCTGATTTACGCGCGCCGCTCGGGACGCAACTGGGTGCGCGAAACCGTCGATGCGTCGGTCAATGACGTCGGACGCTACTCGTCGATCGCCATCGACGCGCAGGGCGCGATTCACGTGTCGTACTACAACGCGTCGCGCGGCGACCTGCTCTACGCGGTCAAGAGCGGCGGCGCGTGGAGCCGAGGCGCCATCGACGCATCGGCGACTGTCGCGGGCCTCTACTCATCGCTGAAAGTCGACGCATCGGGGCAGCCGCACGTGAGCTACATCGACGAATCGCTCGGCGATCTGCTTTATGCGCGAAAGGCCGGCGGCGCGTGGGTCATCGAAACGATCGACGCCGGCAGCGCGGGTTTCGCGACGTCGCTGGCGCTCGATGGGTTGGGCAACGCGCACGTCGTTTACTACGACTTCGCGGTCGACGACTTGAAGTACGCGCGCAGGCAAGGCGGCGCGTGGATCATCGAGACGGCGGACCCGTCGGCGAATGATGTCGGCCTCTACGCGGCGATCGCGATCGATGTCGCGGGCAACGTGTCGGCGAGTTATCTCGACGACACAGCCGGCGATCTCTTGTACGCGCGGCGCTCGGCGGGCGAGTGGAGCGTTTCGATCGTTGACGGCATGTTCTCCGCGACGGGGGCGTTCAGCTCGATTGCGATCGACGGCGCGGGAAATCCCAGCATCAGTTACTACGACGCGACGGGTGACGACCTGCGCTATGCCGTGCCGCGCGTCCTGCGCGGCAAGGAGATCGGCGGCGGCGGCGGCGAGATTGCCGGCAAGGCTGGGGATGACGGCATGGGCGTGCGATTCAGCTTAAGCGAGGGCATGGGTGTGCGCGCGAGTGCGAGTGCGCCTGCGAGCGCGCGCGCGAGTGCTGGCGCAAGCCCCTCTAGCGTCCTCGCGGGGCGACTTCTCGTCGCGGTCCCCAACCCCAGTATCGGCGGCCGCACGCGCGTCTACTTTCGCATCGCGGGTGAGCCGGCCGCGCACGACGTCGCGCTATACGACGTGACTGGGCGTCGCGTGCGAGCCCTCAGCACAGGCGGAACGATCGGCGCCGGTGAACACGCGATCGACTGGGACGGTGCCGACGACTCGGGCGATGCCGTCGCGCCGGGCACTTACTTCCTGCGGATCGTCAGCGACGGCGCGAGCGAAACGCAGCGGATCGTCGTGTTGCGCTAGCGCCGCCGAACATCTCGTGCACCAACGTAAGCGGTCGCCTGCAAGTCGGGCGGCCGCTTTCGTATCGTCGCGACGCGGCGCAATCACTGGCGTCGTTCAAAACCCTGTATTGATTCGCGTCCGGTGTGCCCAACCCTCTGGACTTGGTGCATTGTGGCTGTCCACTCTTCACCGTATACTTGTCGCGGGTTTGAATTCATCGCGCGTCGTCGCCTCCCACACGACGTTCACCGTCGCACCCAGGAAGGGGCGTTCGCAATGCACTACTCGAGCGATCTTGGCATTCTGAGAAGCGCTTCACTGTCGGCACGCATCGCTTCGATCTTCGCGGCTGTTCTAACGCTCTGCGCACTCGTTGTGTGGGCCGCGCCAGCCGGTGCTCAACCAGCAACGAGCCTTCGAAGTTCCAGGCCTGGCCTCATCGAGAATCTCGGGCAGTGGCCCGACGCCGTCGTGTTCGCGTATCACGCGCCCGGCCAAGTCGTCTGGTTCACGCGCGACGGCTATGTCATCGATCGCTTCACAGAGACGCCCTTGTCGATTGGTGATTGGCGGCGCGGCGGCGCGCTGAAGGACGCCGTGAGGAGTAGCGAACGGCGCGCGCGCGGTGTCGTTGTCGCGGCCCGCCTCGTGGATTCGAACACGTCGCCGACAATCGAAGCGCGCAACACACTCCCCGGACGGCACAACTACTTCGTCGGTGACCAACCGGAGCGTTGGCGCTCGAACGTCGCGAGTTACTCCGAGATTTGGTATCGCGGCGTTTACCCGGGAGTCGATCTCGTCTACCGCTTCGATGAGAGCGCCGGCCTCAAGTACGACGTGTTGTTCGCGCCGGGCGTCGACCCGCGCACGTTCGCGCTGCGTTACGCGGGCAACGACGGCGTCGCGATCACCGCCGGCGGCGACTTGCGCATCGACACGGCGGAAGGCGAGTTCCTCGAAGAACGGCCGGTCATCTATCAGGAGCGCGGCGGCCAGCGCATTCCCGTTGCGGGCGCGTACGCGCTACGCGCCGACGGAAGCCTCTCGTTCGACGTGCCGTCGTACGATCGCACGCTGCCGCTCGTCATCGATCCGCGCTTGTCGTGGAGCACCTTCTTCGGCGGCGCGGGAATCGATGTTGCGCAAGTGATCGCGTCCGACGCCAACGCGCATGTGGTCGTGGCGGGATACACGAACTCCATTGCGTATCCGACTACGGTTGGGGCATACGATCGCACGGCGAACGGAAACAACGACTGTGTCGTGACCAAGTTCGATGCGTCTGGCGGGCTCAGGTTCTCGACGTTCATCGGCGGCTCGGGTAACGACTACGGTCAGGCCGTCATGGTCGATGGCGCCGGCAACACCCTCGTCGCGGGCTACACAACGTCGACGAATTTTCCGACCACGGTGGGCGCGTACGATCGAACGTACGGCGGCGGCGAGTTCGATGCCGTTCTGCTCAAATTGAGTCCGGACGGCTCGGCACTCACTTACTCGACGCTGTTCGGCAGCACTGGCTTTGACGTCGCGTACGGAGTTGCCGTCTCGAGCGCCGGGAATCCGGTGATCGTGGGATTTACGTCTTCGTCGAACCTGCCGACTACTCCGAACGCTTTCGACGCCACCTTCAACGGCTATTTCGACGGATTCATTTCGGTGCTGAATTCAAACGCGAGCGCGCTCGTTCATTCGACGTTTCTCGGGGGAGCCGGCGAGGACCTCTGCCTCGGATTGGCCCTCGGCCCCGGAGACCGGTTGATCGTGGGCGGGTCGACGCAATCGACCGACTTTCCAACCTCCATCGGAGCGTACGATCGCACTTGGAACGGCGATCAAGATGGGTTTCTCGCTCTCTACGATCTCGATAATGAGGCGCTTGGTTTCTCGACGTACATCGGCGGTAGCTCAATGGAATACGGCTACACCGTGGCTGTCGACGGAGCTGGGCGACCCGTGCTCGGAGGCGAAACGTCTTCCCCGGATTATCCCCTGTCGCCGCGCGCGTTCGATAGCGAGCTAACGGGTGCGACAGACGCCTTCGTCACGAAACTGAATGCGGCGGGAAGCGCGCTCGTGTTTTCGACGTTTCTCGGTGGCGAGAGTTTTGACTACGTGCAGGGCATCGTGGCTCCCTCCGATGGTTCCGTCATCGCGACGGGCGCCACGTTCTCCACCGACTTTCAGATCACCGGCGGCGCTTTCGCGGGCACTCCCTACGCCGGAGGAATTGCTGATGCGTTCGTCACGCGTATCGGAAGAAAGGGCGAGGCGGCGATCTTCTCGAGCTGTCTAGGCGGCTCCGATATCGACGCGGGCTACGCGATCGCGCTCGCAGCCGATTCGCGAGTGATCGCGACAGGCTATTCAGCCTCTATGGACTTCCCGACGACGCTGGGCGCTTACGATCGTTCGATGGGCGGCGTTATCGACGTGTATGTCACGAGCATGCCGATTACCAGTGAAGGTTCCGTCGAAAAAAACAGCGTGTCGGGCGCCTCGGCGCTAGCAGCAGTGGAGCTTACCGTCGAGTCGCCGGCGCGCGCGACGATCTCGGCGCGCGTTACGATGCCGCGCGGCGGCGCCGCGACGATCGAGGTGCTCGATGTGTCGGGGCGGCGCGTTCTCGAGCGGCGATTCGACGCGCTCCCCGCGGGGCTGAGCGCGCTCACGCTCGACGGTGCGGCTGTGCGGGCGCTCGCGCCCGGGCTTTACATGCTGCGCGTCATGACCGGCGAGGGGTCGGCGGCGGCGAAACTGACCGTCGTGCGCTAGGCGCCGAGGGCGGGCGACGCGCGGCTCCGCGCGAGCGCCCGCCACCCGCGCCGGCACTCGCGCGGCGGGTTTCGCGCACGACATGCGCGCCGCGTTGCACTAACATCCGTCGCCATGACTTCGCACGGATGGATCGCGCTTGCGACACTCTTCGCGGCGGCCGTGCTCTTTCTGCTTCGCGTTCTGCCGGCCGAAGTCGTTTCGCTTGCGATTCCCGTCGTTCTCTATCTCACGGGCGTGCTGCCGGACGCGGCCGATGCGCTGCGCGGCTTCGGCAACGACCAGGTCGTCGCGCTCGGAGCGATCTTCGTCGTCGGCGCCGGGCTTCACGGCTCGGGCGTAGCGACGATCATCGCGCGCGGCATCCATCGCGCGAGCGGCCGCAACGAAGGCCGCCTCCTCTTCTTCATGATGACCGCGGTCGCGCTCGTCTCCGGCTTCATGAACAATCCGGCCGTCGTCGCGCTCTTTCTGCCGGCGACGGTCGCGCTCTCGCGGCAATCGATGATCTCGCCGTCGCGGCTTCTCATGCCGATGGCGTTCGCCGCGGTGCTCGGCGGAAACCTCACGCTCATCGGCAACACACCGAATCTTCTCGTCAGCGGGTACTTGCAACAGCGCGCCGGCGCGCCGTTCGGCATGTTCGACTACGCGCTCGCGGGGCTCCCGATCGTCGTCGCGGGAATCGTGTTTACGGTCGTGATGCGGCGGCGGCTTCTGCCGCAACGCAGCTACGAAGAGCGCATGCGCGAGGCGCTTCTGCCGGAGGAGTTGGCGCAAAGCTACGGGCTCACGCAGAACCTCTGCCGCATGCGCGTGCTCGCGAAGTCGGGCATCGTCGGGAAGACGCTCGCGGACGCGGGGATTCGCAGCCGCTATGGGTTGTCCGTCGTGGCGGTCGTGCGCGCGGGCGGGATGGGGCGCGGTGCGCGCGGCGCTGGCGCGAGCGCGAGCGCGGATGCGAGCGGCAGTGCGGGCGCGGGCGCGGGCGGCGTCG
>JBJXGV010000052.1:0-6248 GCA_046160485.1 bacterium
ACGCGCGCCATACCAGGACGACTCGACAGCATTTCAGACTTCCACTTCGCGCTCTCCGGCGGCGCGTTGCGTTCGCAGTTGTGGTCCTCGGTGTGCACGCGGCTTCCGTAGTCGCTTCTGCGCAGACACTCATGCTCGAGACGGCGGACGGGTCTGCGAACCAAGTGGGTTTTTACACCTCGCTCGCGCTCGACGCGTCGGGGAACCCGCACGTGAGCTACCTCGACGACACGACCGGCGACCTCAAGTACGCCCGGAAGGCCGGCGGCGTGTGGACGCGCGAGACGGCGGACGGGTCAGTGAACGCCGTGGGCTACTCCACCTCGCTCGCGCTCGACGCGTCGGGGAATCCGCACGTGAGCTACTACGACGCAACGATCGGCGACCTCAAGTACGCGCGGAGGTCTGGGGGCGTGTGGACGCTCGAGACGGCGGACAGGTCGGCGAACTTCGTGGGCTCGTACACATCGCTCGCGCTCGACGCGACGGGGAACCCGCACGTGAGCTACTACGACGCCACGACCGACGACCTCAAGTACGCGCGGAAGTCCGGGGGCGTGTGGACGCTCGACACGGCGGACGGGTCGGCGAACGACGTGGGCTCGTACACATCGCTCGCGCTCGACGCGTCGGGGAACCCGCACGTGAGCTACTACGACGACACGACCGACGACCTCAAGTACGCGCGGAAGTCCGGGGGCGTGTGGACGCGTGAGACAGCGGACGGGTCGGCGAACTCCGTGGGCGCGTTCACCTCGCTCGCGCTCGACGCGTCGGGGAACCCGCACGTGAGCTACTACGACAACACGACCAACGACCTCAAGCACGCGCGGAGATCCGGGGGTGTGTGGATGCGCGAGACGGCGGACGGGTCGGCGAACGTCGTGGGCGCGCACACCTCGCTCGCGCTCGACGCGTCGGGCAACCTGCACGTGATTTACCGAGACGCCACGACCACCGACCTCAAGTACGCGCGGAAGTCTGGGGGCGTGTGGACGATCGAGACGACGGACGGGTCGGCGAACGTCGTCGGCGAATACACATCGCTCGCGCTCGACGCGTCGGGGAACCCGCACGTGAGCTATTTCGACGCCTCGACCAACGACCTCAAGTACGCGTACATCCCGAGCGTGCTCATCTCCTCACCGCAGCCAGGCGTGACGTGGCCTGTCGGCAGCGAGCAGACGATCACCTGGTCATTCACGGGCGGCCTCCCGATCGACAACTCGGACGTGCACCTCTCGGTAGACGGCGGCAACTCGTTCACGCAAATCCGCAACGAGGCGCGCGACCCGGAGATGACGATCCGCGTGCCGCACACCCCGTCGCGCTTCGCATCGATCAAGATCGTCCGCCCGTTCCCGTACACGGAGGCTTACATGGACTCGTTCTTCGCGATCGACGCGGCGATCGCGCTCGCGAAGTTCGACGCGCGCGCGATCGAGGGTACGCGCGATGTGTCGCTCGCGTGGAAGACGTCGCCAGGCCCCGAGGCGGATGTGCGCTACCGCGTCGAACGCGCGGCCGGCGGCGCTGTCGGAGACGCAGGCGCGACGTTCGCGCCGCTGCACGCGGGGCTCCTCGACCGCGGCGAGTACATCGATCGCGCGGGCGCGCCCGATGGCGAATCGGGAGGCGCGAACGATGGCGTATCGAACGGCGCGCGGTACCGCCTCATCGCGGTCAACGGCCTCGGCGAAGAGTACGTGCTCGGCGAGAGAGAAATCGCGCCGTCCCTCGGCGCGAACGCGCTCCTCTCCGCGTACCCGAACCCGGCGCGCGGCGGAGAGACGCGCGTCGCGTATCGCGTCGCGACGGACGCACTGCCGATCGACCTCGCGGTATACGACGTTTCCGGACGGCGCGTGAGAACGCTCGCGTCAGGAACGCGACCGGCCGGCATCGGGTCCATCGCCTGGGACGGGCGCGACGATCGCGGGCGCGACGTAACGTCCGGGACGTACTTCATGCGCCTCGTGTGGGGCGCGAACGCGGTGTCGAGCACGCGCGTCGTCGTCGCGCGATAACGACGCTCGAACACCTGCTCCGAGTCGGCGCCGCGCAGGACACGGGAAACGTGCGTCCCGCGGCGCCGAAACCGAAGCCGGTGCGCCTACTCATCGCGGTCATCGCCACGATCAGCCTCCTCGGCGGTGTTTCTCGCTCGACAGGGCGAGTCCAACACTAGAATCCGCGAGTGCACCCCGCAGCGCATCGGCTAGAATCCGAACCGAAGCGTCGATGGCTGTCGTCCCGCCGACTCGTTGAACGAGTCGCGCCAGGAGCGAGTGCCCGAGGCGATCGTAGCCTTCCCCTCCTATCATCGAGAGGAAGCGGTCACGCGTGCGCTCCGGAGGACGGCCGCGCTGTTTTCGGAACGGTGGGCGCGGAACTCGGCCTCGCGATCCGGCGAGCGGCGGCGCGACGGCGCCCGGCCACGCACGCGGCGTTCACAGAGTCATTCCGACATCCGAGAAGAGGAGAATCATGGCGACCCTGAATCGAACGAAGGCGAATCCCTGGAAACTCAAGACGCCCCCGGGCACGTCCGAGTACACGATGCACGTCGACGACAAGGATGGAACGCGCGTTCTCGTGTGCACCGTCGGCAAGACCGTGCTTCTCTACGACGCTCGCTGCATCGACGATCTGCACGCGATGCTCAAGACCGCGGGCGACTGGGTCGAGCTTGGCGGTACCGACGAGCAGAAACCAGCCAAGGCGGGAACCGTCGAAGCGTGGGGCCGCTCGCCGAGCAATCCCATCGGCGGCTGGTACGGCTTGAAGAAGGGTCTTCGCGGGCGCTTTGGCGTCTACGTACCGCCGCTCATGGAGGCGCTCGGACTTTGCGAGCTCGAGCACAACGCGAAGAACAATCGCATGCGTGCGAAATAGGCCGCCGCACGCCAGCGAGCTTGAAGCCTGCGGGACTCGGCCTCATCATGGGGACCTTCGGAGCGGCGACCATCGTCGGGCCCTCGTGTTCTCCCCAAGAAAGCGGTCGATGTGAAGGTCGATGAGATCTGGCGATACCCGGTGAAAACTATGGCCGGCGAGAAACTGCCGCGCGCGAAAGTCGGACCGCTCGGCATCGCGGGCGACAGGGTCGTGCATGTCGAGGACGCCAGGGGCGAGGTGATCACCTCGCGTTCGCATCCGCGCTTCCTGGGCCACAAGGGCTCGTTGGGCGCCGGTGGCGAAGTCCTCGTCGACGGGCGGCCGTGGGATAGCGCGGAGGTTGCCGCCGACGTCGCGGGCATCGCCGGGCCGGGCGCGACGCTCGTGCGCTACGACGGCGCTGAGCGCTTCGACGTGTTGCCGCTCCTGATCGCGACCGACGGAGCGATCGCGGCGTTCGGTCATGACCATCGCCGCCTGCGTCCCAACATCGTGATCGGCGGCGTCGAGGGATTGGGCGAACGCGAATGGCCGGGAGCGTGCTTGCGAATCGGCGAGGTGCTCATCGGCGTTCAGGACCTGCGGGGGCGCTGCATCATGACGTCATTCGATCCCGACACGCTCGTGCAGGACAAGAGCATCACGCGCGGCATCTACCAGCGCTTCGATGGCACGCTCGCGCTCAACTGCTTCGTGATCGAAGGCGGCGAGATCGCGGTTGGCGGCGAGGTGCTCCTAGTGCGAGGGCGTGCGTGCACGCAGTCCTCGGCGCTCGGTGAGTAGGCCGGCCGCCGATTCGCGGCGCATCAAGAGCGTGTGCGCGATCGCGCCGGCGCCGATCGCCGCCGCCATGGAACGCACCGTCATTCGGGCCTGACATGAACTCGCGCCGGTCGGTGTCGCGATGAGCAAGACGAAGAGTGCGCTCGGCCTGGTGGTGTGCCTAGTACTCGCCTTCGCCGCGGCCTGGGTCGGCTCACGCTACATGCCGGGCGCTTGGTACGCCGCGCTGACGAAGCCATCATGGACTCCACCGAACGCCATCTTCGGTCCTGTGTGGTCACTCCTCTACGTAATGATGGCAGTCGCCGCGTGGCTTGTGTGGCGGAGCGGCGGCTTCGGCCGCGCCGGTGCGGCCCTCGCTCTCTTCGGCGTTCAGCTTGTCCTCAACGCGCTCTGGTCGTACTTGTTCTTCGGGGTGCATCGTCCCGACATCGCGTTCGTCGACATCGTCGCGCTGTGGGCCGTGATTCTGATCGTCACGGTGCTCTTCTGGCGCCAGACTCGCACGGCCGGCGCGTTGATGCTCCCCTACCTCGTCTGGGTCGGCTTCGCGGCGTGCCTGAACTTCGCGTTGTGGCGCATGAACGCGAACGGATAACCGGCTGCTCGTCGCTCAAAGGAGGCGCAGCATGAAGCCGTCGTTCGTCATCTGCGGCGTTGTGTTGATGATCGGCCTCCACGCACGCATCCGGCGGAAAACGGCTCGCGCAGGCTCGGCCTTGCGCCGAATTGCTGTCGCTCCCTGCTCGCCTGCTTACATCTGCTCGACGAAGTACGGAAGCATGCGGCGCCACCACGGCCAGTCGTGGTTCACGTCGTAGCCCCAGAGATCGAGCGTGTGCGGGATTCCCTTGTCGTTGAGGAGCGCGGAGAGGCGCTGCGACGCGGCCGGCACTTCGTACGCGCCCTGCCCCGAGACGAGCACGATGCTGCACTGAGTGCGCAACAACTCGAGCGCCTCGCCTTCCAACGTGCGCAGATACCACATCGGATTGTTGAAGAAGCAATTGTCGTCGGAGTAGCCGCGGAAATAGTCTGGGCCGAGATCGTAGAAGCCGCTCATCGCGATCGTTCCCGCGAAGAGGTCGGGGCGGCGGAAGAGCGAGTTCGCGGCGTGATACGCGCCGAAGCTTGCGCCGGTCGTCGTGATGCGCGCCGCGCCGTCGCCGCACGCGCTGCGAATGTACGGCACGACCTCGTCCTCGATGTAGCGCGCGTAGAGCATCTGCCGGCGCGCTTGCTCTTGCACTGGCAGCTTGTCGTCCATCCACGCGTTGCGGTTGATGCTGTCGATCGAGAAGACGCGCACCTTCCCCTCGAACATCGCCGCCTCGACCGCCTTGATCAGGAAGAAGCGCTCGTTCTCGAGAAAGTCCGCCGCCGCCGTCGGGAAAAGTAGAATCGGCTTGCCGGCCCAGCCGTACGAAACGATCGGCATTCCCATTCCGAGGATCGGGCTATGCCAGCCGTCGATGCGGCGCGGCATGCGCGGGTCGAGGTACTCGATATCCATGAGTCGCGCCTCCAGGATTGCGGCCGCGCCGGTCGTGACGAAATAACTTCGCGGCCCCGCGGCGAGTGACGTGTGATCGTGCGGACGAGCCGTTATCATACAGGAGTTCGCTGGAAGGTTGCGATGAGGTCTTTGACGCGGGAGCCCGTTCCCGCGGCGCGGCGCTCCGGCGTCGCGCGCGCGAATGCGAGGAGAGAGCCGAATGAAGGCAGCGAGTGAGCGCGAGATTCTGATGGCGGCCGCGGCCGAGCGACGCGAGAGTCTTCTCGAACACGAGGCGTACGCGCTTCTGGGCGGCTTCGGGATTCCCACGCCGCCGCATTTCTTCGTTCCGCTCGGCGAACGCGCGGAGGCGCGCGACCTCGCCGCGATTCGCGGCGCCGGCGCGGTCGTGAAAATCGTGTCGCCCGACATCGCGCACAAGAGCGACGTCGGCGGGTTGCGCTTCGTGAAGTGCGCGGCGTCCGACGTGTCGCGCGCGATCGAAGAGATGACCGCCGAGGTGCGGCGGCGCGCGCCGGCCGCGGAGCTTCGCGGCGCGCTCGTCGTCGAACGCCTCGCGTTCGATGCGAACCTTCCCGGCACGGAGTATCTCGCGAGCGTACGACTCGATCCCGCGTTCGGACCGGTGATTCTCTTCGCGCTCGGCGGATTGCTCGCGGAATGGTACGGGCGTCTGGCTTCCGCCACGACGCGCGTGTTTCTTCCCGTCGACGACTTCGATCGCGCGCGCGCGCTCGAGGCGATCGCGGCGTCGCCGCTCGGTGAGATCGCGCTCGCGCCGAGCCGCATTCACGCGCGCGCGCCGGTCGACGCCGCCGCGCTGGGCGACATGCTCGAGGGACTCGCGCGGCTCGCGGCCGCCACGATGGCGGCGCCTCCGAGCCGACGCGAGAGCGGGAGTGGCGCCAGCCTCGCCGAGATCGAGATCAACCCGTTCGCCGCGGCGGACGGTCGCCTCGTCGCGCTCGACGCGATCGCTCGCTTGGACGCCCCTCGCGGCGAGGGCGCGACGGCGAGCGCGGCCAGCGCAGGCGCCCGCGCGCCGCGCGCG
>JBJXGV010000053.1:0-10682 GCA_046160485.1 bacterium
GGCCGCGCCCTTCGCGCCGCGCCGCGCCGCTCGCGCCTCGGCCGCGGCGACGTCGGCGCGATCGCCCGCCAGCACGCGCACGTGAACTCCCCCGACGACCGCGCCATCGCGCCACTCGCTTCGCGGCGGAAGCCCAGAGAGACAGTCGAGGAGCAACGTTTTCTTCTGTAGCTCTTTCTCCGCCAGAAGCGCGCCGTACGCGGGGATGATGAGCGCGTCGCGCGCGCGCGTCGCGGCGACGTAGAGAAGGCGCTTCCCTTCCTCGCGCTCGCGAATGACCTCGCGCATGCGGGTTTCGTCGAACCGCGCCGTTCGCAGCGGATGGTCCTTGCCACCGAGACTAAACGCGAACCGCCCTGAGCGCGCCTCCTTCAGGAAGCTATCGCTGAACGCTTTGCCGCCGTGAAGATTCGCGAGCGCGACGACGGGATACTGGAGGCCCTTCGCGCTGTGAATCGTCACGAGGCTCACGAGGTCATCGCTCTCCTCGGCGATCGGCGAATCCGCCTCGACGCTCTCGCGCGCTTCCTCCGCGATCCAATGCACGAACGCGCGCAGCGTGACGGCGCCGAGCGACTCGAACGCACGCGCCTTCTCTACCACCTTGATGAGATTCGCGACGGCGCGCCGGCCGCGGCCACGCAGCGCGTGAAACTCGAGCACGCGTGTGCGTTCGAGAATGCGCTCGGCGACGACGTGGAGCGGCGCGTCGTAGCGCTCCGCGTGCAGCGTGCGCAAGAGCGCGAACGCCTCGGCGATCTCGGAGTGCGACGCGCCGGGGTCATCGAGATAGCGCGGGCGCAATCCATCGGCCGCCAAGAGCGCGAGCTGTTCGTCGGAGATACCGAAGTGCGGCGTGCGGAGCGCGGCGACAAGTGCGACGGAATCCTCGGGGTCGTCGACGGCCGCAAGGCACGAGAGAAACGCCGCGACCTCCTGCCTCTCGAAGAACGCCTTCCCGCCTTCGACCTGGTAGGGTATGCCGCGCGCGTCGAGCGCGTCCTCGTACGGATAGACGTCCGTCAGCGCGCGAAAAAGCATCGCGACGTCGCGCGGCCGCGCCCAGCCCGCGTCGATCCCCTCGGCGATCGCCGCGGCGATCGCGTTCGCCTCCAAATGGCGCACCTCCTCCGCGGAGCGTCCCGATTCCATCATGGGTGGCGGTGCAAGAAGCAGCACCGGCGGCGCGATACTGGCGGCGCGCTCCGCGACGATCGGCGCGTAGCGAATCCGCGCGCCCGAGTCCGCGGACTCCTCGAAGAGCCTCTCGAAGAGCGCGTTGACCCACGCGGCGATTCCCGGCACCGAGCGAAAGTTCTGCGTGATCGTCAGCGGCGCGCCGCCGGCGACGCGGTCGCGCACATCCTCGTAGACATCGAGGTCGGCGCGACGGAATCGGTAGATCGACTGCTTGGGATCGCCGACGACGAAGAGGCGGCCCGGCGCGACGACGACATCCCGCCAATCGGTCGCGAGCGCCTGGGCTTCAGAGAGGAAGAGCACCGTCTCGGCCTGAAGCGGATCGGTGTCCTGAAACTCGTCGACGAGAATCGCGTCGAAGCGCGCGATGAAATCCGCGCGCACGTGCAAGTGGTCGCGCAGAAGATTGCGCGCCAAGAGCAGGAGGTCCGTGAAATCGAGCACGCCGCGGCGCGCCTTCTCCTCTTCGTACGCGGCGAGAAAGCCGCCGAGCCAGCGCGCGACGTCCGTCGCGACGCCCGCGCGAAACGCGGCGACGCGTTCGCCCATCGCGCCGACCGCCGCGCGCATTTCGTCGATCGGGACTCCGCGCCAGTTGGTCTTGTTCCCGAGCCGGCCGGTCCTGGGCGTCTTCATAGCGGCAAGCAGCGCGCCGCGCTGCGTCTCGCCGCTCGACACGATCGCACGCGCATCGGCGCTCAACGCGCGCGCCACGCGCACGAGCGCGTCGTCCTCGGTGGCGCAGCCCGCGAGCGCGCGTTTCTCGAGCGCCGCGGCGCCCTCCGCGAGGGCGCGCGCCTCCTCCTCGAAGTCGAACGCGCGGTCATCCGAGTACGCGAGCGGCGTGTAGAGATCGCGATTCACGAGGATGTCGCGCGCGAGTGCCTGCACGCGATCCCGCTTCACGCCCGCCGCGAGCACACGGTGATACGGCGCCGAAAGCGCGAGCAGCTCACGCTCTTCCCACCGGCTCCAGACTTCGTCGATCATCATCGTCGTATTGAGCGGATCGAGCACCGCGAAGCCAGGATCGACATGCGCCTCCACCGGCCGCTCGCGTAACAGCGACGAGGCGAACGCATGAATCGTGGAGATGTTGGCGAGCGCCAGATCCGCGAGTGCGCGCGTGAAGAGCGCCACATCGTCGGCCGACCAAGCGCCGCGCGGATCGCCGATCGCGCGCTCGAGCGCCTCGCGAATCCGCACACGCAGCTCCGCCGCGGCTTTCTCGGTGAACGTGATCGCAACGATCTTTTCGATCGGAACCGTGCGGCGCGCGACGATGTTCAGAACGCGCGCGACGAGAAGCGTCGTCTTTCCCGTTCCCGCGCTCGCCTCGACGACGAGCGAGCGGTCGACGTCGCACTGCGCGCGCTGCCGGACTTCGTGATCGACGGGAACGCGCGCGCTCATGCGTCGTCCTCGCTTCGCGCCGCATCGTCGCCGCCGTCGTCCGCCCCGCCGCCGACGGAGCCGAGCGCCTTCATCGCGTGAAACGCCTCGAAACGTTCGTCGTCCGCCTTCCCGTCGTAGAGACGCGTGACGGTTCGCGCGGGTCCGCACACCTCCGCGTATTCGCACGAGCGGCAGTTCTCGCCGCCGGCCGGATACACCGGAAAGAAACCCGATTCGATCCCCGATGCGATCGTCCTAAGGATCGCGTCGAAATCCGCCGCGCGCGAAGCGAAGAGAGCATCCGCGAGCAGGTCCTCCTTGATCTTCGCCGTCGCCTGAATGAGGTAGAGATAGCGCGCGTCGCCTGTGGCGCTCGGCGGCGCGTCGCCGCCGATGAGAGTTTTCGCGGCAAGCAGATAGACGGGAAGCTGCAGCGCCTCGCCGCCGCGAAACACGGGATCGACGCCCCGGGGCTTCGGCGGTGCGCTCGCCTCGCGCACCTTGTAGTCCGTAATGAGGAAGCGCGCGCGATCCGCCGACAGATCGATGCGATCGATCTTTCCGCGAAAGCGAATCGTCTTCGCGCGCGACAGCGTCACGCTCGCTTCCGCGAGGCCGCCGTCGCCGAACTCGCGCTCGAGGAGAACGTCGCGAAACACCGCGTGATCCGGCGGCGCGCCGCCCTCCGCGCTCTCGATAGCGTCGCTCGTGCGCTCCGCCTCCCACACGAGGAGCGCGTCGATCGACGCGTCGATTCGCCCGCGCTTGAGTTCCCATAGCAGCGGATAGCCGGTGAGGCCGCGCTCCTCGGCCTCGCGATACGCGACGCGCGACACCGACGCGGCGAGTGCGCGCGCGCGATCGAGCCGCTCCGAGTCGAGCGGCAGAAGCCGCTCCCTGTGCAGCGTCTCGAAGAGCCGCTCGAGAATCGTGTGCACGAGACTGCCGCGGTCCGCGGCTTCGATCTCCTCGAGTTTCTCAGGCTCGGGGATGCGCTGAAGCCCGACGGCGTTCTTCAAGAAGTAGCGATAGGGACAGGTCGCGTAGGTTTCCATTGCCGACGGCGAAAGCGCCTCGGCGAGAAGCGGGTGCGCCGCGCGGAGGCGGCGCGTGGCATGCACGGAGAGACGCCCCGTGTGCGCGTTGAGCGACCCGCTGCGCCAGCGCGCGTCCCACTGCGCGACGGCGCGCGCGAAACCGGTGTGCGCGCTCGCGACGCGTGCGACGAGCGCGTCGCGCATCGTCCCCGGCGCACCGAGCGCGACGGCAACGCGCCGCTCCGCTGCCGTCAACGCACGATCGGGATCGAGAAGCCCCGCGCCGAGGAGCGGAATGCGCCGAAAACCCGGCGCCTCCGGAAGCGTCGCGAAGTCGAGCCGCCGGCCAGCATGCGCCTCGGCCGCGCGCAGAATGAAGGGCGATGGCGTTCGCTCGCGCGTCGTGCCGGACTCGAAGCGCGCGTACGAAAGTACGACGCGCTCCGTCGCCGAAGCCATCGCGATCGCGAAGAGGATCTCCTCCTCGCGGGCACGCGCGCGACCGTCCGCGAGCCGCCCGGCGCCGGTGGCGCGCAGCTCGGCGCGGTCGCGATCGAGCAGAATCGGATCCTGCGACGGCGGCGCGGGAAACGCGCGCTCGACGACGCCCGGCACGAAGACCGCGCGAAACACGAGCCCGCGCGCGCGCTTCATATCCGTCACCGTCACGGAGTCGATCCCGAACCGGCCGATCTTCTGGGTCGCGGACGAGATCGCGTCGCGCGCCGCCGAGCGAAACTCTTCGAGCGACGTGTCGCCGACGAGCCTGTCGTTCGCCGCGAGGCCTTCGAGGATCGCCGTGATCTCATCGCGCTCGGGCGACGGCGCGATCCACGACTCGAGCACGCGCACGAATTCGCGCGCGATGCGCGACCAGCTCGCGGAGCGCGGCAACGCCGCGATGTCATCCATGAGCGGCGTGACGAGTGCAAGCAGCGTCGCCGCCGCGGTGCGCTCGGCACTCGGAACGTTGGGGTTCTGCACGCGAGCAAGCCGATGAATCCACTCGGAGCGCCCCGAGACGATGCCCGCGCGTTTCGTCACGAGGTTCCACAACGAGGGCGAGAAACCCGACAGCGGAATCCGCTCCGGCGCAAGCGGCGCGGCGGTCAGAAAGTCGATCACGTCTTGCCGATCGAAGTCCGTTCCCGCGAGTGCGAAGAGCAGCTCGAATCCGCGGCCAGCGGCGGTCGCGGAGAGCGGCAATCCCTGATGCAGAAAGAACGGGATCCCCGCCGCGCCGAGCGCTTCGCGAAGAAGCGCGCTGTGGGACGCGGGATTGCGAAGCAGGACCGCGATCTCGCGAAACGCGATCCCCTCGTCGCGCGCGAGGCGCAGGATCAACCGCGCGATCTCACGCGACTCCTCGACCTCGCCAGGCGCGGAGATAATCTCGAGCGCGGGTCTCGGCGTGTCGTCTGGCGCGTGCGGCGCAACACTCTCGCGCCCCAGACCAAGTCCCTCGAAGAACGCGACGCCTTCGCGCGCGAAGGCGTGCCCCGGCAGATCGGGATCGGGCGCGAAGACCGCCAGGTGCAGCGCGTTCGCCGGCGCAGCGAGCGCCGCCAGAAGCGAGCGCTGCACCTCGGTGAAATCGTAGAAGCCGTAGAGCGCGAGCCTCCGCGTCCCGAACGCCTCACCGAATCGCGACGCCGCGTGCGCCGCGGCGCGAATGCAATCGCTCGTCGTGATGAATCGGCCGGTGATGCTCGAGCGATACGCGGCGTAAAAGCGCAGAACGCTCCGCAGCTTTGCGTCGTCAGCGGGCCACGCCCCCGCAAGACGCTCCGCCGAGTCCGCGAAGCCGCCGTCGTCGAGATCGCCGAACGTGGCGGCGAGGCGATGACGGAACCCTGGGCGCTCCGAGACCGACGCGAAGTAGTCGTCGCGCAACTCGCCGGTGTCGACGCCGAAGCCTGCGCGATCGCGATCGTCGCGCACGAGCGTCTGCGCGAGGAGCGCGCGCCCGCCCGGCGGCAGCGGCGCGAGGTGCGCGACACGCGGCTCCGCGAGCGCGCGCGCCAAGTCGACGAACGTGCAGAAACGAAGCCCGACGTGCGGCGCGCCTTCAAGCGCAAGCCGCCGCGCGAGCCAGAGCGCGAGGAGGTTCGAGCCGACGAGGACCACGCCCGGCGCGAGCGGATCGGCGCGCGTCCACGCGGCGATCTCGTGACGAAACGCTTCGAACAGTCCGCGCGCGAACGTGCCAACGACGAGCCGCCGCTCGGCATGAAGCGCCATCAGCGCGCCCCGTGCGCGCGCGGGCTCGTCGCGTTGACCACCCAGACTCCCTCTGCTAGCGTCGCCTTATGCCCTACGGCCCGCATCTGACCCACATCGCACTCCGCGTGAGACAAATCGAACGAAGCGCCACATTCTACTCCGAATGGGCCGGCCTCGAAGTCGTCCACGATCGCGTGAGCGAGGCGAGCGGAACCCACGTCGTGTGGCTCGCGGAGCGCGGCCGCAAGACGACGTTCGTCTTCGTGCTTCTCGAGTTTCCGTACGAGCAGAGCGCGCAACCGCCGCTCGATCATCTTGGATTCGCGACGGTGCGCCGCGAGGACGTCGACGCCATTGCCGAGAGGGCGAAAGCCGCGGGGATTCTCGTGGAGGGCCCGGAAGACGCGGGGCCGATCGTCGGCTACTTCTGCACGATCTTGGATCCCGACGGTCATCGCGTCGAGTTTTCGTGGGGGCAAGCGATCGCCTGGGAGTAGCGCGCGCGCCAAACGTGCCGCGCTAGTCGGTGTAAGAGAGCGTGCGGCGCTCTCGGCGGAAACCGTCGCCGCTCGGAGCGTACGCGTTCGACCACGTCATCTCGCCGCCATACACGTGCAGCGTCACCGCAACCTCGGAGCTCGGGTTCTCGATCTGGTGATACTCGAACGGCGGAATGAGCGCGCCCGCCTCACCGACGCCGGCGCGCACGACATTCTCCGTGGCGAACTTGAACGTCGGCGCCTCGCAGTTGCCGAGAATGTTGAACGATGTCACTTGGATCTTCCCGCGATAGACGCACTCGACGCACCAGATGCCGGCGTGATCGTGTATCGGAGTCGATTGCCCGACGTCCCACACCATGACGACGACTGTGTAGCGTCCGGCGGGATCGCGATGAAGCAGGCGGCGTGCGTAACGGTCCGGAGCACGCCGTAGGAAGCGCGGCTCGAGAAACTCTTCGTGGCTCCCAACGACATCAATCAGGACGGACTTTACGGATTGGCAGAGCGTCTCCGTGTCGGGCGCGATGACGGCGGCATCGAGGCGGCGAATCAGTTCCTCGAGTTTCGGCGAGTTCGAAACGGCACGGGTCACGGCGCGTCTCCTCTGCTAGTGGGCGGCATTGTTGCGGGCGTGCGAACTGGCATGCGAACTGTCGAGCGTGTTGCCATTCTAGCGCGGTTCGCGGCGGCGCGCCTCGCGTTTTTTCCCGCGCGTTTCGTGCCGGGCCGCGCGATATATTCGTGATCGATGAAGACACCTCCCATCGCACTCACCATCGCCGGCTCCGATTCGAGCGGCGGCGCGGGCATTCAAGCGGATCTAAAGACGTTCTCCGCGCTCGGAGTCTACGGCGCGTCTGTGATCACCGCGCTCACCGCGCAGAACACGCGGACGGTCGCGGCGATTCACGACCCGCCCGCCGCGTTCATCGCCGCGCAGATCGACGCCGTCTTCGCGGATCTACGCGTCGCGGCAGTGAAGATCGGGATGCTTTCGCGATGCGAGGCAATCGTCGTTGTCGCGGAACGGCTCGTCGCGCACGGCGCGAAGAACATCGTTCTCGATCCGGTGATGGTCGCAAAGGGCGGCGCGCGATTGCTCGAAGAGAACGCGGTCGCGGCGCTCCGCGAGCATCTGGTCGAGCGAGCGCTCGTCGTCACGCCGAATATTCCCGAGGCGGCCGTGCTCATCGGAGAAAGCGTCGAGAACGTGATGAGAGACCCGGAAGCGGCGTGCACGCGAATCGCGACGCTCGGCGCGCGCGCGGTCGTCCTAAAGGGCGGCCACGGCGTCGGCCCGTCGAGCGACGATCTGCTCTACGACGGACGCGCGTTCACGCGATTCAGCGCGCCGCGCAACGCAACGCGCAACACGCACGGGACCGGCTGCACGTTTTCATCGGCGATTGCGGCGCACCTCGCGCTCGGCATGAATCTCGAGGAGGCCGTGCGCGGGGCGAAGGCATACGTGTCGGCTGCGATCGCCGCGGGCGCCGTACTCGAAATCGGCGGCGGCCACGGCCCGGTCCACCACTTCCATGCGCTGTGGGCTACTGCGCGCCCGCCTTCCCCACGAAGACCGTCGTCGGAACGATAACGAGCGGCTCCTTCGGGTCGTCCGTCTTCAAGCGAACCTCGCCTTCGTACGTGCCCGCCTTCCAGCCATCGATGGGCGACAGCGCGACGCGGTAGGAGCGCCCCTCTTCGCCGGGGACGAGACGCGCTGCGAAGCCGGGCACTGTCGTCGAGAGATCGAGAACGCGGCCGGGCGCGTCGACCGTGCGCTCGCAGAGGAGCATCGGCGGTCTGGCGCTCGAGAAACGCGTGCGCGAGATGTGAAACGGATTCGGAACCGCGCGCCAGCGGCCGAGCACCACACCCGAGATCGCGATTCGTAACGTGTCGTTGCGCGCGCCCGCGACGACAACCTCGGCGAAGCACTCGAAGGCGCCGGCCGGCGCGCGATCGGCAATCGACACGTCGATGACCGTGTGCGCGCCATCCGGCGTGGGACGCGGTGAGACGCGAACGATCGGACTCGTCGACTTCGCTCCAGCGAATTGCAGGCCCGCGCCGTCGCGCAACGTCAGCGCGATCGCCGCGACTGCGTCGTCGCCCGCGCGCACTTCGCCGACGCGGCGGCCCGTCAGATCGATCGCATACCACGGCGCGACGTCCGCCTTCACGACGATGACGACTACCGATTCATCGAGCGCGTTGGTCTTGACGATGAGCTTCGTCTCGAGGAGCCCGGCCTCGGCAGGAGCGAGCGCGATGCGAACGCGAGTCGAGTCGCCGGGAGCGATCGCGGTAGCGCCGGCCTCCGCGGTGACCGCATCCGAGAACGCGCGCATCTCGATGATTTCGAGCGGCGCGTCGCCGCTACTCGTGACGGCAAGCTCCCGAACGAGGCGTTCCCCCGGCGCCGCCATGCCGAAGTCGATGAGGCGCTCGGAGAGCGTGATCGCTGGGGCGGCGGCAGCGCGCGCGGGGAGCGCGAACGCGGTGCACGCAATCGCCGCGAGTACGAGTGCGCCGCGAGCGACACGGGCGAACGCTCCGAGCCGTCGCGCCACGCCTAGCCGCGCGCGGCGCGGATCTCGCCGGCGAGGGCCTCGCGCAATTCGGGGAGCCGCTCGACGAGCCGCCTCGGCGTGCGCGGAGCGCGGCGCGCGAGCGCGTACGACGTGAGCACCGGCAGCGCCACCGTCGTGTCGAGGTAGCAGACGATCGCGTCGGGCAGCTTCTCGGGATCGACCTTCCCCCACGAGACGGCCTCGCCCGGCGTCGCGCCCGAGAGGCCGCCCGTGTCGGCGCGCGCGTCGGTCACCTGAATGAAGTAGTCGTGTCCCTTCTCCGCAATTCCGAAGACTTCCTGAATCTGCGGCTCGGTCTGCAGCAGAAAATTCTTCGGCGAGCCGCCGCCGAGAATCACCGCGGCGCTCTTTCCGGGCGTTCGTCCGGCGCCGCCGCTACGTTTCGCCGCGAGCACGATCGCCGCCGTGTCGTTCACGTCCGCGGAGACATCGAATCGCATCCGGTTTCCTTCGACAGCTTTCGCCGCGACGTTCATGCCGATGCCCGAATCCCCGGGCGACGACGTGAATATCGGCACCGCGTACTCGTGGGCGATCGAGAGAAGCGATCGGCGCCCGGAACCGACCGCCTTCTCGCGCTCGCGCACGTAGCCGCCGACGAGGTAGTGAAACTCCGCCGTCCCCATGTCGCGCTGAAACTCCGGCTGCGAGACGACCTCGCGGAAAAACGCGTCGGTGTCCATCAGCACGCGGTAGTCGAAGAAGATGTCGTAGATACGCACGACGCCTTCCTCGCGAAGTTGCACGTCGTCGGCATTCGGGTTGCCGCGGTGCAGCGTGAATCCGATTCCGAAATGCGTGTCGTGATACAGATTCGCGCCCGTCGAGATGATCCAATCGATGAAGCCGGCCTTGATGAGCGGGATGAGGCTCGACATGCCGAGTCCCGCGGGCGTCAACGCGCCGGTGATGCTCATGCCCACCGTAACGTCGTCCTCGAGAACCTTGCGCGTGAAGAGCTGGCACACCTCGCGCAGGCGGCCCGAGTTGTACGCGAGGAACGCGTTGTCGACGAGATCTGCGACGGTCTCCGTGCCGTTGATCGGCGCCGGATCGATCTTGTGCCCGCTGAGAAACTCTTTCTTCTTATTCGAAGCCTGATGCACGGGCGGCTCTCCTTGGACGGGTTTTGCGAAGCGGTGCGAATCGAATCGATCGATGCGGCGATCACGGTAGCACAGCGCGCGACGACGCGACAAGCGCGCGGGCGCGCCGGCTGTGCGACGAAGCGCGCGGGCGCCCAGAGTGAACGCTTTACTTCGCGCGAAGCGGCGCGTAGTTTCGGTTGCGTGAAGAAGCCGCGTGCAAAATCGAAGCGGGACGGCGCGAAGAAGCCGAAGCTCCGCGCGGGCCGGCGGCTCGGAGGCGCGAACGATCCGCGCGAGCGAATCGTGCGCGACGGCGCGAGCGGCGCTGCGCACTTCGACGAAAGCGAGCGCCTCGACCGCGGCGTGATCGACTTCGTGCGGCGGGCGAACGGCGAGCCGATTTCGATCGGCGAGATCGCCGAAGGCCTCGGGTTCGAACGGCATCAAGCGCCGGAGCTGCGCATCGTCGTCAAGCGGCTCATACGCGAGGGACGGCTCGAGGCGGCGCGCGGCGCGGGGCTGCGCATTCCGGCCGACGGCGGCGCGCGCGGGCATGGGCGGCGCTCGCACGGACCGCCGCAAGAGGGCGCAGCACCCGCGAAGCCTCCCGGGCGCGGCGCACGGCAGCGCGGCGACGTC
>JBJXGV010000054.1:0-16793 GCA_046160485.1 bacterium
GTCTCCAGCGCCTCCGTTCCCTCAATCGTGGCTTGTCGGCCGGGTCGGGTTACCCATCTGAATACCGAGGTCGCGTATCGCGCCTCCAGCGCAAGATCGGCACCCCGAGCCCGGCTCACATCCTCTCCCCAAACTCCCGGCTTGAGGAGAACTCTCGCTGACTGATGTGATCGTACTAGCGCACGAGTAGCACGCGCTGCGTCGCCCGGTCGGCTACCGTCGAGAGATCGACGAAATACACGCCGGTCGCAACGCGCGCGCCTCGATCGTCGCGGCCGTCCCACGCGAATTCGTGAACGCCCGACGAACGCATGCCATTCTCGAGCTGCCGCACGCGGCGCCCCGCCGGGTCGACGATGCTCAGCCGCACCGGAACGTCCGACGCGAGCGCATACCTTATCGACGTGCTTCCGCGAAACGGATTCGGCGCCACGTGTTCGATCCGCATCCCATCGACGGAGCCTTGCGACGGCAGCGATGGGACGTCGACGGCGGTGTCCTCGACGATCTGCAGATGCGCGTCGACGGGCACGTTGGTCAGAACTTGCTCGCCGCGATTCGGCCAGCGCACCGTCAGCACGTCGATGACCGTCGCGTCGCCGAGGCCGAAGTGTCCGCGCAGCGTATGGCTGCAGTAGCCGTCTGAGCCCGTGATCTGCCGCACTTGCGTGACGACGTTGCCGCCGATCGTCGCGGTCGCCGTGATCTTGCAGCCGATGCCGGACCGATTGCTGATCACGCCGATGCAATCGAACGTGAGCCAGTGGTTGCCGTTCGACTGCGCGCCGTTCACGTAGTAACCGTTCACCTGCCCGACGCCCATCCAGTTGGCGATGCAAAGATCGAGATCGCCGTCGCCGTCCGAGTCGCCCCACGCCGCGCCGTACGCCCAGCCTGAATCGGACGATGCCGCGCTCGTCTGGTCGCGGATCAGCGCGCCGCCGTCATTGCGGTAGTAAAAGTTGCGCCGCAGCGTCGAAGGATTGGGCGCGAACCCGTTCGTGACCATGAGGTCGAGGTCGCCGTCGTTGTCCCAGTCCGCCCAGTGCGTGCCGACGGTCCAGCCGTTCGGCATCGCGGGACCCTGATCCAAGACGCGCACGAACGTCGGCATCCCCGTTTCCGCGAGTTCGTTTCGGTAGACGAAATCCGGTTCGCCCGAGAAGTTCGCCACGATCAAGTCGAAGTCGCCGTCGTTGTCGTAGTCGCCCCAGCTCGCGCTGAACGAGTCGCCGCCGTCGTTCGTGAGCGCGCCCGCGTTCACGGCTTCGAAGTCGGCGATACCGGTCTCGACGAGGCGATTGCGAAACAGCTCGTTGTTCTGCCCCGCCTCGTTAGCGATGAACACGTCGACATCGCCGTCATCGTCGTAATCCGCCCAGCTTGCTTGGCGCGAGATCGTGTTGTCGTTCACGAGAGGGCCGGTCGTGACCTCGACGAGCGCGCCGCCGTCGTTGCGGTAGAGCAGGTTCGCGCGGAAGGTCGTGCCCGTGCCCGAGTTCGTCACGTAGAGGTCGAGATCGCCATCCGCGTCGTAGTCGACCCACGCGGCGCCTTCGGAGTAGCTCGCCGTGTTCACGGCAGGGCCGGTGGTCACTCGCGCGAACGACCCGCCGCCGAGGTTATCGAAGAGCGCGTTGACCTCGCCGTACCAGCTCACGACGAAGAGATCGGGATCCCCGTCGTTGTCGTAGTCGCCCCACGTGGCGCCGTCCGAACGCAGGCTGTCGAGCGCGATCGCCGCGGTCATGTCGCGCACGAAGACGCCGCCGTCGTTCCGGTAGTACTCGTCGTTCTCGAAGAGCGTGCCGCCGTTGGAGACGAAAAGGTCGAGGTCGCCGTCGCCGTCGGTGTCGGCCCAGTTGACGCTTCGAGAGCTGCCGGCGGCGATCGCGGGGTGCGCGCCCAGCACACGCGTCAGGTTTTGCGCCACGCTGGGGCCGGCCGCCATCGCGACGCCGAGCAGCGCGAGGCAGAGCGAACGAGCGAGGAAGTTACGACGGGCGAGGGCGCACAGACGGGCACAACGAAAGGGGTTCGGCATGAGCGATAGGCCTCCGGTGAACGGATTGCGCGCGGGGCGGGAGCGCGGGAACGCCCCCCGCGAACCGGGAGGCGACTGCTAATAACTTAGCCGCGCGGCGTTGCGCCGCCTAGTCCCCCGGCCGAAGATTTCGTGCGCGTCGCGGAATATTCTCGGCTGATCGCCCTCGGCTCGTTCCCTTATACTGTTGTCCGATTCGCGCGATCACCGCACCTTGGAGCCCGATCGAATGAACCGTAATTTCTTCCGTCTCGTGGCCGCAACGACGCTCCTCGTCTTCGTCTTACTCGGTTGCGGCGACGACAAGCCGACCGAACCCAGGGATTCGCTCGATCCCGCCGGACAGGTACCGGACTTCGCGATCGTCGACGTGAATCCGAACTCGAGCACAGCGAATCAGTCGGTTTCGCCGAGGAACTATGTCGACAAGGTGTCGGCGTGGTACTTCGGCCATGCGACCTGAGCGTACTGCCGTAGCCAGTTCGGCTACCTCGATCAGATGCAGGCCGAGATCAACGCCGACACGATGAATGTCGCAATCCAGATTCTGGGCGTGAACGGAATCGGCCAAGAATCGGGAAACGCGCAAACGTGCGCGAACCGCATCCTCCCGTGGTTGCAGGACACGACCCCGCAGAACGTCTGGAATAAATGGGCGATCGTCTACCGCGACGTCGTGATCGTCGACGCGATCAACCGGCCCGTCGCCGTCTTCAATCTCACGACGAAAAACCTGGCAGAGCCGGCTAACTACGACTCGCTCATGACGCTTCTACTCGGAGCCGCGACCAGGTAATTTCCGAGCGCTCGCGCCTTTGACGCGTTCTTCGCGTCGACAGATCCGATTGGGGATCTGGGCAGTGCGTCTACACGGTACGGACGGAGACCGGGACGTCCTCGGGGCGGCGGTTGCTAGTACGGTAGTCGCCGCACGAGGCGCGTTACTGGATCAGTCTGGCGCGAACGACGCGAGTCGTGGTGGCGCCTCGCCTGTCGATCACGCTGAGCCACCAGTATGTTCCATCGAACGCGAGCCCGTGGACATCGAGACCCGCGAGCGCGTAGGTCGCTTTGGCGCGCCATGGCGGTCCCTCGATCCGCGCGATGCCGCTTGCGCCGAGCGCCGCGTACGTCACATCGCCGATGTTCTCCAGTCCCTCCGCCGGCTGAAACAGATCCACGCTGTCGATAACGCCCTTGCTAGCGTCGAACACATGAATCGTGTTGGCTGAACTGATGCACACGGCCCCCGCGCTCGTGATCGAGAGCCCGCGGATCGCCGTCGCGCCGACGAATCGTGTCGCAAGCCGCGTCTCGCCCGTCACGCCATCGAGCTTGTAGAGGCGCCGCTCCAACCAATCATCTCCCCAGAGGCACTCCGGCGTGTACGCAACGGCGTTCCCGGAATGCGAAACGGGAATCGACAGATCGATTTGCATGTTCATCGCCGGGTTCATTCGCTGGATCGGAATGCCGAGCACTCGCCCCGGAAACAGGATGCCCGTTCCGTCCCACGCGAAATCGGTTGGGACGAGATCGGGCGCGTCGAACTGGGCGAGCACTTCGATCGTGCCGAGCCAGCTTTCGGGGTCGGGCATGACCGTGGTGCGCGTGAAGACGAGTGAGTCGCCGCCGTCCGTACGCTGAAGGACGAGGAGCGAGTCGTTCCCGGAAAGCATCGCGATCGGCCCCGTGCCGCCGATGCGAATGATGCCGGCGTCTTCGTCGAGCGCTTCCCACTCGTTCGAAGCCATTGTCCGAATACCGATGCCGCGCTCGATCAATTCGATGGAAATGCCGCCGGCGCCGACGCGCATCCAGTACGTCGCGCCGCCGAGAGAGTCGGTCTGCGCCGTGTAGTCTCCGGCAAGGCGCTGCGCGAACGCGTTCGCCATCGGCGCGGGGCTGCTCGAATCGTCACACGCGATCGCGAGTAAGAGCAGCGCCCAGAGTCGCAGCATTCCATGCGAGCGTGAGAAGCGAGTCCGTTCCACGATCAGATCTTGTGCGGCGGCCCCAGATAGGGGAACTCGGCGAGCAGGTCGGTATGTGGGCCGACACCGTCACTCGTCACCTTCCCGTTTGTGAAGAGACTCAGGAAGTGGTCGATCGCGTCTTCGGTGAGCGCGCGCCCGTTGGCGGGGTACGCCGCCGGCCGCCGGGCGTCGTACGGCATGATGTCGGGCAATAGCGACCTGGCGACGCGCTTCGCCTCCTCCGGCGCGTACCCACCGCTGTGCTCCAACGAATGCGCGAACGTGTCGACCCAGCGAGCGTCGTTCACCGGCTCTCCCGCGAGGTAGTGATTCTTCTCTTCGTTGGGGCATAGGAAGTTGGACACCTCAGGGCGGGCTCCGCGGTCGATTTGGGTCCAGCCCGCTTTCGCGTTGGCGTCCTGGAGCAGCGCCCGCATCCAAATTCCGATAGCACCGGCGGACCCGAGCGCCTGATTCGGCACCTCGAGCACGATGCCGCACACGTTCTTGTCGATCATCAGATCCTTCCCGGTGAATTGGAAACCGTTGAGGATGCCCTCCGCGTCGATGAAGAAGGGGTCGCTCCTCCAACCCGCGAAGAAACGGTAGCCGCCGCTCTCCGAGACTTTCGCTTCCGGCCCGATCGACACGGGCACATCCTTGAAGAGAATCTCCCCGGCGTCGCCGATCCCCGCGGCGTCGGCGCCGGTAACGCGACGCACCGTCGCAGTCCTCCCCCCCCCAGCCGCATCGGAGAACCGAACGCGGTACGCGATGTCGGCCACGGAGTCGCCGTTCGTGTCGATCTTGAGTTCGTAGATTGCCTCGGTCGCGAAGGGGGCGCTCGTCGTGGGACCCGGCGGATTGACGGTGAACGACGGGTGCGCGTTCATCACAAAGATCGACTTACTTGCGTCGCCCGGCCTGGGGAACGCATACAGATCGCACAGGTCGAGCCGCGGGTCTCCAAGCGGGCAGGAAAAATCGGGTCCGGAAAAGTGGTGGGACATGTTTCCTCCTCGGTCATGTGCCCCGCGCGGGTTATCGGAGGCGGCGAGTCTGGCGCAAACAGGGAGGATGTGTCCAGCACATCACGACACGTGAGTGAATGGAAAACGCGGCAGGGGCGGCGTAGCCGTGTCACCTGCTTCTCGATTCCGCGTCGTCTAGCGGGAACCTATCGCGGCCCGGTCGCTATGAAGTGGAAGGTGTCGTCGGTGAGAACGCCCGCGGAGTTGTAGATGCGGATCGCCACGTTGCCCTGGACGGGAGTGGCGACGGCGAGCGAGCGAGTGGAATTGCCGTGGCTGGCAACGACGGAGGGCCTGTCGCTGAAAGGCGTGCTGAAGAAGACCGTGTAGGAGCCTGCGGCGGTGCGCGCGACGGTCCAGCCGCTGCCGAATCCGATGGTGCCGTTGCTATTCGCGGTGCCGCGGATGGTGCGGAGGTTCTCGTCGGCGCTGGCTGCGAAGTACTGCCCGGCTGGACCTAGCTTGACGTCGCCGCGAACGTCCAGCTTCGCAGTGGGCGACTGCGTGCCGATGCCGACCTTGCCATCGGCTTTCGCGGTCAAGGCGGCAAAACTTGTATAGAGGATGACGTCGGCAACGTAGGACGCCAGGTAGGTGTTTCTGTCTTGGCTGCTTCCGTCTCCGACCCAGCCCAGCGCGGTGCCGTCGGATTCATTGAATCCGATCCATGCCGTATTCGCGTTGCCAGATCCCGAGCCCTGGACGCGAACTCCCTCATCCTGTGTCTGGATGTGAAGGGTGGCCCCCGGCGTTGTCGTCCCGATCCCCACCTTGCCGCTACCGTCCACGAACACGGCGCTCGCCGGCGAGCCATCCGCGGCGTCGAGCGAGAACGCCGCGTTGGCGTGGCTGGCCATCGGTGTCGCCGTGAGCTGCTGGCGCGGGCTCAGCACGACGAACCCGGTCGCGTCAGCACACGCGAGCCCCGTGTCCCCGCGAACTTCGATCTCCAGGTGACGTTGCGCGGTCGTCGCGTACTGCTGGCCGAAGTCGAGCTGCGCGGTGAACACCCCGTCGACGACATCGACGTCGTCGGAGCACAACGTCGAACCGAGCTGCGCGCCGCCCGTCGCCGCGTCGAACAGACGGAATCGGAAATCGTGCAAGCCGCTCGTCGGCGCGCCGGCGTCATCCAACTGCCCTTGATAAGTGAAGGCCGTGCCCTGGGCGTGCGCGGGTGAATGCGCGAGAACGGCGTATAGCAGTGTGGCGGCGAAAACCAGCGAGCCTTGGATCGGTGTGTTTTTCATCGCGATAACTCCTTTGCACGGAGGCCAACGAGGAGATCAGCCCGGTAGGCCGGTGAATGTCTGTGAAGACACGTGCGCCGGAATCCGATCGGAGGTGACATGAAATGACGCCCGCGCTCGATCGGCGCGGACGCCCCGAGCCGTGGTAGAGTCGGCCGCTCAGAGAGCGATCGAACGAATCGAATCACCTTGTCGAGGAGTCACCATGGCGAACGCACCCGGCACGTGGCGCGCTTGCAGCAACTGCAAGGCCCCCATTTCGTACGGCGCGACCTACCTGATCTGCAGCGTATCGACGTGCAACCGCAAGCGAACCGGAATGGTCTTCTGCTGCATCGGTTGCTGGGACGCGCATGTGCCCGTGGCGAATCACCGCAGCGCGTCGGCCGAGGAGGTTCAGGCGCCGAAGCAGTAGCGCCCGCACACCTCAACTGCCCCAGTTCGTGAAGAGCCCGACGGCCAGCTCCACCCAAAGCCAGACGAACACAGCGACGATCGCGAGCGCCGCGGCGACGCGGTACTTGCCCGTCTTCCTGATGACCAGGTCAAGCATCAGGCCCGCGACGAAGATCATGGCGCCCATCGCGATGAAATCGAACAGGCTCCAGTTCACTTCGCTCGAGAACTGCATCGCCACGAGAGGAATCAGCAGTAGTCCGGCGGTGACGAGCGCAACACGAGTGATGTTCTTGCTTGGGAAGAGCATCGACGTCATTTTGTGTCTCCTAGGTTTCGAGTTCCGACCGCGTACCAGTCCACGCGCCGCGTCGCGAACATGATCGCCGCGAGAATTGCGAAGAGGACGAGCGCCCCGATGAGCAGAGCGTAGTCCTCGTTCATGAGCAGGATGTAGAGATACACGTAGAGCAACACGACGCCGAGGGCGACGATCAGCGCACGCGACACGCGGCGCAGAATCACGACGCAGTAGGCGGCCACCATCCCGATGACCGACGCGCTCGCCACGGCGTACGCGAGCGGGAAGCCCAGGTGCTCCGACAGCGAGAGTTCCAGCAGATAGAAGAGGCAAAGGGCCGCGCCGAGCAACATGTACTGGATCGGGTGGACGCGGACGCCGGCCAGGACCTCGATGAGCCACACCGTCGCAAACGTGAGCAGGATGAAGAGGCTCGCGTACTTCACGCTGCGCTCGGCCATCCGATAGTGGTCTACCGGATTCACGAGCTCCACTCCGAACCGCGAGCTGTCGATGGCTTCGCGCATCGCGACTTCAGCCTTCCACGCCTGCGGGTAGTTACGCCCTAGGAAGGGGATCGACCACTTGGCTTGGAAACCCGTATCGGCGACGGAGCGTTCGGCAGGAAGCCAGTTGCCCTGAAAGCTCGGGCTCCCGTAGTTGGACTCGAGCCCGACGACGGTGTTCTGGCCGAACGGAGTCAGATAGAGCCCCCGGCTCCCATTGAGCAAGAGCGGGAGGGAGAATGCGAATCGCTGTTGCGCATCCGCCACACCGACCACCGCGTGGATGCCCGTTCCGGCGTCGGGGAAGCCGCCGGTCCCGGGCAGGAACGGAACGCGCACTTGCCCCCACGTCACCGCGGTCTCTTCCTGAATGGCACGCGCGTCGGAGATGCCGATCGCCAGATGCGCCCTCTCCCACGCGACCGCCGCCGGCTCGATGCCGAGATCGCTGAAGCTCGGCCGCGCGAACTCGCCTTCCAGCGTGATGCCGAGCTTGTAGCCGGGAACCGAGAAGATCCCGCGACGCCGAATCTCGGAGTCGGCCGTGCCGTGAGCTTCCAGCCGCTCCGGCAGGAAGATCGCGTTCCGTTCCTCGGTGCGAGTGATCGGCTGGCCGCCGGTTGCGGTTTCCGTCCAAGCGTAGGTGTAGGGGACGACCAGCGCCGGACCCGTGATGACCTGAGCGTTGCCCCACTTGGAGGAGACCTCGACGACCGCCTCTTCACGTCGCTCACGCCGCTCCGAGACGAGCCGGCCGATCATCGCGATCGGAATGTGGAGCAAGAGCGCGAGGAAACCCACGAGGAGCAAGCGCAGCATCTGCGAACTCCGAATCGAGTTTGCGATCCTTTCCACCGAGTCCTGCATCGGTTTCGCCTCTTCGATTTGACTGCGATCCACACGACCTCCCTGCGAAAAATCCGGGGCGCTCCTCCCCCGCGTCACGCCGCGCACGGCCGCGGTTCTGTGAGCGCCGATGCGGAATCTACGGCATTCCCCGCGGGAAGTAATGATCGCGCTCTGAGGGAATCCTGAGATGTTCGTGAGCGGTGCTATTTGATTGCGCGACTGAGGATTGGCGGCGGAGCCGTGCGGGCGGCGAATCGAGCTGGCTCGGCGAAAGATCACGACGCAACAAGCGATTGAAGCGGCTGCGGTCACTCGCGTAGGCTGAGATCCGCGCCTTTTGCCTCGCCGGAGACGGAGGGCGGGGACGCGCGACAGATTGTTGGGTTCCGAGTGACTGACGCCATCGCGCCGAACTTCTCGGCCGAAGGGAGCGCGTGCTCTTGAGTAGCGGACGACTCTCTATCGAAGATCTCCTCCACAGGTTTCCCGCGAACGAACTCGGCCACGCGCTCGTGGCGATTGGACTGCCCGGCGACGGTTCGAAGCAGGAGCGCGTCGCACGACTCCTCGCGGCGGGACAGTCGGCCAGCGCGCCTGCCACGCAACTCCTCGCTCTCATGCGCGCCGAATCCCTGCGACGCGTCTGCGGCGACTTCGGACTCTCGCTGCCGACGAAAGCCGACATGGTGAACGCGCTCGTGACCGCGTTACGCCAGGACGAGCGGACGCTCTCGCCTGACGGACCGCGGCGCGTGGAACCGACATTCCCGGCGGTCGTCGAGTATCTGGGCCGGCTCGAACTCGGATGGCGGCGCATTCGTGATGAGGCCGACGCGGAAGCCGCCATCGAGGCCGCCCTCCGCCGAGAGTTCTCGCGCGTCTCCACGCAGTACAGCGTCGGTGGCTACCTCGGCTACCGCATCGACATCGATCTCGGCGACGGGGCGATCGGCGTGGAAGTGAAGCTCGCCGATTCCATCGTGAACGCGTCGAGCGAGACGTACCGCACGATCGGCCAAGCGGTCGTCTACGATCGGAGGAAATACAAGGGCAAGGTCATCGTCGCCATCGCGGGCCCCGACGACGTGTTCTCGCGTCCGGCGATGGCGGAGATCGAGTCGCTCCTCCGGGATGTCGGCGTGACGCCCGTCAGAGTGCGGTTGCGCTGAGCTTCGCGACTACCTGTCAACGCTCCGGACAGAACGCGAAGCGGAGAGATCGCACGCGGAGCTGCTTGCCTGAGACGGGTTCCGCTTCGCTGTAGAACAATGCGGGGTGCCGCGCTTTTCGAGCGGCGCGACCTCTTCCGCTCCATTTCAGCGCAGCAGCGTCACGCGCGTTGTCGCAGACTGGTCCTGCCACGAGACGCGCGCAAAGTAGACGCCGCTCGGCACGAGAGCGCCGTGATCGTTCCGCCCATCCCATAGGACGGATTGAGCTCCCTCACGCGCATTCGCGTCGTCGAGACCGCGAACACGGCGGCCGGTCGAGTCGTAGATTTCGACGCGTGGTGCCACGGGTCGCGGCAGAGCAAAGCGCAGCTCGACATCGCCCCGTGTTGGATTCGGGAACGCGGAGAGCTGCGCGGTACCGCCGATCCCATCGGGAGCAGGCTCACCAACGGCAGTCGCGCCGCTGGCGCCGTACGGAGTCCCCGACGCCGAGACGATGACGAAATCCGTCACCGGGACTCCGCCAGGACCCTTCACCTGAATACCCGTGATCGCGGCCTCGAAATCCGAATCAACGATCGAGGTGAGCGCCGAAACCGCTTCAACCATGAGGCCAAACTTGTAGTCGAAGGAAGTCCCGAACACCATCGGTACCGGGGCCGAGGTGATCTGGTCGCTTCCGCTCATTGCTCCCGGTGAGCGGTTGAAACCGCTAAGATCGTCGCCTGCCCACGAATAAATAGTCGGAACTTCGGTCGCGCTGCCCGCGAGATAGCAATTGAACAGCTGAAACGGTTGGCCGCCAGCCAGTCCGTTCGCGCGGTTAGAGAGCTGCACGCCAACTTGGCTATTGGACGTGGTCGAGAACCCCCCTGTCACGGTGATGGTGAAGACGACTGTCCCAGACTGCCCGTTCGCAACGCTTGGGGATGTGATCGTGAATCCCTCATCGGCGATGCCGAAACCATCAGAGCCTGTGGTATTGAGGTTGGTGTACTCTCCGGCGAACTCCGCGTGCGCGCGGGCGGACAGGCTTCCGTAGTTCGCCATGGCGGCCGACGAGCCGCTGAACGTACACGGGGGGAAACACGCGGGCCAAGACGAGACCAGGGACCGATCGTCGGAGAGCGGACCGGTCAGCGACGTCACGTCATCGAAGCCACCCGCGACGCCGCAAGTGTCGAGTCCCCCTTGCGGAATAGATACGCCCCACCCTCCGAAGAAGTTAAAGACGGGGGCCGGAGCGCCGAAGGTCGTGCACGGGGGGTTGAAGGTTCCCGCCGACCTCCCGCCGGCTGACAAGACGAACGTCTCAAGGGACGGGGACGCAGCGGCACGAGTTTCGACCAACGCAAGACACATCACTGCTGCGAGCGTCAACGTGCTGAAGGAATGGCGAGAAGTCACGGGCGCCTCCGCGTTTGTGGTTTGCCGTTCCGATCCGAAAGCCTGCACCTCTGATGACGAACGCGTCCCGCGAAGTGCACAACTCCGGCTCGCCTTTTTTCAGAAGCCTCCCACGCCTTCTCGCCACGCGCGGGGATGGGGGTAATCGCGAATCGGTCGTTCGCTCCACGCGCCTCTCGTGCCGCGGACGACGAGCACGGATCAACCGCCAAGCCGACGTGTTCTCTTCGTGGCTGTCGCGCCGCGACGCACGAGCACGCGAAGCATGACATCACGACGCGGCTTTCCGAGAAGGGGTGGCGACGTGCCTCGCGCGCCATTTCGCGGCTTGCGCCGCGTGTCCGCGACCAGGCTCGGCCGCATCCCAGGCATCGTAAAGAGCCGCCAGGGATTCGATGCAGCGAAGTCGCCTCTGTTCGGGCACACCCGGCGCGATCTCGAACACACGCGCGGCCTCGAGGAGTTCGGCTTCCGCTTCGGCGAATCGCCGTAGCCCCGCGAGCGCGCGGCCGTGGCGGGCCCGCGTATTCGCGGTGTTGTACACCTCGCGTCCGGCAAACCTCTCGAAGAGCGCGACGGCTTCTCGGCTGGCTTCCTCGGCCTCGGTGAATTCGCCTCGGTCCTCGTAGAGCGAGGCAATGTTGTTGAGGGTGATCGCGAGGCTCATGTGGCCTTCTGGGAAGAAGCGGCGATACGCGGCGATCGTCCGTCGGTAGGTCGACTCGGCCTCGGCGATCTGGCCAAGGTCTTGCAGCGCGCTCGCCAGCGCATTGAGCGTCTGCGTGACGTTCACGGAGCCGATCCGCTCGGAGAGACGAATGCACTCCCGCAGGGGCTCGACCGCGGCAGCGGGGTCGCCGCCATCCTGCGCAGAAATGCCGATCAGGTGCAGCGCCTGGGCCCGCAGGAACTCATGCTCGGGCGCCGCGCGGTCGAGAAAGGCAATCACCGAGCGCGCTTCTTCCTGCGCGCGCACATTGTCGTTCTGCGCTTTGTGCACGCCCGCGAGCGCAATCCAAATGTCCGCGATGAGGAGCGAGTCCACGGGATCTTGGCGGCCGCGAGCCTCGAGCGACTCGCGAAAAAGACTCTCCGCGCCCGCGAAGTCGCCTCGTGCCAACACGGCATTTGCGAGATAGCCGACGAGGTTCGCGTGCGCCGCCTGGTCGCGCGGCACGAGCGCGCGAGAGAGCGGAACCGCCGGCGTCATCAACGCGATGGCCTCCTGGTTGAGCCCCAGCTTCGAGTAGGCGGTGCCGATCGCCTGTCGCAGGTACACCTCGGCCTCCGGCGACTCGCGCACCTCGACCGATTGCAGGCGCACGGACGCCGAGTCGAGCGCGCTCTTCAGAAGAGTGATGTCCCGTCCCTTCGAGACCTCCGGATCGATGCGCGTGATGAGGTCGCTCAGGAAGCCGGCGACGAGCTCCGCGCGCTTCTGCTGCGAGACAGCGCTGTCGCGCGCCTGCTCGGCGACGCGCGCCTGCCAGAGCGTGCTCGCGAGTCCCGCCACGAGCGCGATCAAAACGATCGACGCGCCGATCACGGGCGCCTTGTGACGTGCTGCAAACTTCCTCGCGCGATACGCGAGACTCGGCGGCGCCGCCAGCACCGGCTCACTATTGAGGAAGCGCTGCACGTCCGCCGCGAGGGCGGCGGCGCTTTCGTACCGGCGCGTGCGGTCCTTCTCGAGCGCCTTCATCGAGATCCAGTCGAGATCGCCGCGCACAAGCACGACGAGGCGGCGCGCATCCATTCCGCGCCGATTCGCGACGTCCGCGTTCGCCGGCGCATCGCCAGCGCCGGACAGCCGCGCGCTCGGCGTCGGCGGATCAACCTCGCGTATCGTGCGCAGGAGATCCTCGAGCGACGAGCGCCGCAGCGTCTCCTGATTCACGGGCGTCGCGCCCGTGAGCAACTCGTAGAGCACCGCGCCGAGAGAGTAAATGTCGCTCCGCGTGTCAACGTCGAGCGCGCCGCTCGCTTGCTCCGGACTCATGTACGCCGGCGTACCGATGAACTGCCCCACAGCGGTCATGAGCGTCTGCTCGGTCAGCTTCTGCTCCGTCGCCTTAGCGATCCCGAAGTCGATGATCTTCGCGGTTGGCCCATCGTCGCCCTCCGCAACGAGAATGTTGCTCGGCTTCAGATCGCGGTGGATGACACCCTTCTGGTGCGCGTGCTGCACTGCGGCGCACACTGAGAGGAACAGCTCGAGCCGCTCGCGCACGCCAAGCCGGCGCGCGTCGCAGAACTCGGCGATCGGCCGGCCGTCAACGTACTCCATCACGAAGTACGGCCGTGCGCTTTCCGTCGTGCCGGCGTCGAAGACCTTGGCTATCCCTGGATGGTCCATGATGGCCAGTGCCTGCCGCTCCTGCTCGAAGCGCTGGAGGATGTCACGGCTGTCCATGCCGGGCTTGATGATCTTGAGCGCGACGCGGCGGCGGACAGGCTGCGCCTGCTCGGCGCGGTACACGACCCCGAACCCGCCTTCGCCAAGCCGCTCGTGAAGCACGTACGGCCCCACAACTCGACCCTCCGCTCCGTCATCGGCTGGGCCCATGGTCGCGCCGAATCTCGCGGCATCAGGTTGGGTCACGGTGACGTCCTGTGTGCGATCCGGGTCGTTGAATCGCTCTAGCAGGGTGTCATCGTCGGGCTGCACGACAGGCTCCGTGGGAATGGGATGGCGCGCACGCGGGGTGTGTGAGTCGGTCACTCGGCCTCTCGCGCCGCGGACGGCGCGCGCGGGGAATTAAACGACCGCATCAACTTCCGTCTCGATCAGCCACTCCGGGTCGATGAATCGCGTGACCTGCACGATCGTGTTCACCGGCCGAATGTCTCGGAAGAATTCTCCGTGCACCTCGGCGACCGCGCGCCAGTCGTCGATTCGAGTGAGGATGATCCGAGTTCGAATCACATCGCGTAGGCTCGCGCCCAACTGCTCCAGGGCCTGCTGCGAGATCTCGAAGCATCGCCTAGCCTGCGCCGCCGGATCGCCGACACCGACGGTCTTTCCGTCCGCGCCGAGCGGGGCGGTGCCGGCCACAGCGATCACGTTGCCGATGCGCACGGCGCGAGAGATCCCCACGATCGGTTCATAGGGGCTGCCGGTTGATACGGATCGTCTATCGCTCATTGACTCTCCTCATCTCTCCCCCGCCTTCTCTCCACCCGCGGGGATGGGGGAAGAACGACCGGTGCTTTCCGCCACGGCGAACTCGAAGCGCGAATCAATGCACTCCTCGTGGCGCGCGTTGAGAAGCCTCTCGTTCCGATGGTTCGCCTCCGGAGAACACCGCTTCCACAAGCGAATAGGTGCCGATAAGAATCGCGGCAACGCCGAATCCGTCTGCGACGGTGGTGCTCCTCGGCAGCTTGATGAGGCCCACACCCGTCACGATCGCCGCAAGGCCTGTCACGATGAGCGGTTTGCGCTGGGATTTTCTGATGTCGTCGCGGAGTTGGGCGATGGCGATGTCGGGATGATTCCGCACGAGCCACTCGAAGGACGTCGAGTCGGCTTCCGACGCGGCGACGGCTTCTTCGTCGTTCCGTTCCTCGAGCCCGAACGCCCGAGCCGGCTCCGCAACGCAGCACAGCCAGGCGACCAGAAGCGTGACCACTCTCAACCTCGGCATGTCACTAGCCCTCCCGGCTCACTACTCGAACTGCGTGGCGTCGTGCCGCGCCTCCCGTCTTCTCGCCACGCGCGCGACAGCTCACGAGAGCAGCGGTCATCGCCAGAGGTCGAATCACGCGCTTTTCCGGAATCGCGCTTGTGATCGATCCCGCCTGAGCAGCCACGCGAGATACGCCGCCGCGAGAATGTCGTAAGTAGCGCAGAACTGAGGCCACCACTCGGGCGCGCCGCGATTGGCAATGACTCTACCGTGGAAAACATCGAGACATCCGTGCGCGGCAAGCGCGACGACGACGATCCAGAGCGACGATCGGAACCCCCAGATTGCGGCGGCAATGAAAACAGATGCGACGAGCGCCTCGACGAGCAGGACGTCCGTGGAACCACCGATGACCGCAAACAGAACATAGAGCAACGCGATCACAATCATGACCGTCGGATAGAACGCGCGATCACGGTCCAGGCCGACGACCGTGGCCATGAGTCCGACAGAGATCGCCAGAATCGCTCCGACAAGAAGCGGCACGCTGCCCTCCGCCGCCAACGCTGCGGCCTAACGAGACCTGAACTGCGAAGCGCAAGCCGACAACGCGGCGTAGACGCTCATCGGCCCGCCTTCATCTGACGACCGTCACCCTCTCCGTCACCTGATCCCCGCCATACGAGGTGAGGCGGAGGAAGAAGGATATCACTCGGATCGTGGCGCGTCAGCGGAAGAGGACCGCCTTGCGTGTTTCCGTGACGCTGTCTGTTGAGAGCCGGAAGTAGTAGACCCCTTCCGCAACGCGGCGACCGTTCTCATCACGTCCGTCCCAAGTGATGCGATGAGTGCCGCTCGAGACACTCCCGGCGACGAGGGTACGTACCCGTCGCCCGGCTGGATCGAAAACCATCAGGACCATGTCCGCGGCCTCGGGCGCGTCGATGAATATGGCGCCCATGCCCAGCATCGGGTTCGGAGAGATCGCGCGCAGGCTCGGTGCGACGCGAACCACTTCGGAGCCATTCAAGTCGTCTACCGACGTCGCAGTCTCGTACTCGACGATGTAGCCGCGAATCGGATCGCTCGGATTTGGGTTCGGTGAATCGATCCATGCCCCAGGCGGGACGCCCGCGAACGACGCCCCGAGGTTGATCGCGGCGAAGTCCTCCCCCGGCGCGAAGTCGTTCGGCTCGACTCCGCCCCAGTTGACGTAGTTGTAGGGCGGCGTCGATGCCGCTCCTTGCGCAAACTGAACACCGCTCTCCGGTCCGGCTCCCCAGAGCCACACGCCGTCGTCGCCCGGCTCGTAGCCGCCGATCCAGCCGAAGTACGCCGCCTGGCCAGACGCGAAGGCGCTCGACAAGAAGTCGTTCTCCGCCGCCGTCGTGATCGTCGCGAGGTGCCCGCCGACTCCCAGATATGTTCGAGACGCTGCGGCGGTCACCGCGTTCGCCCACGTCGTCTGCGTGTCGACGAACTCGTAGTCGTTGCCGTTTCCAATGAACTGCACGGGATCGGCTGCGGCGCCGAGGGGCGTCAGCCACGTGACAAGAATCGCGGCGAGGAGCAGAGAAGACTTCATTCGACCCTCCAAGAACTCCGGATTAGAGGTATAGGCCCGTGCCAGGAGAGCTCTTAAGACTCGCGATCCGGACGACGGGCGATCGCGAGAGCGAGTCGGGCTTCGGTCGTCACCCGCGAGCCCGCTCATGCGGAAACAGGACGCTGATCGCGCGAACGGCAGACACGAAACCAACAGCGCCCATCGCAATCCACAACGTAGCGAGCATCATCACGGCCGGCAGGATCAGCCACACGCGATACTTGCGTAGCGTTCTCCAGACGGCGGCGACGCGCTCCACGCACCGGCGAGGACGCGCAGGTCGAACAGCTTGCCGCCGACCAAGGGTCCCCACGCGAGCACCGAGATCCAAAGCAACGTCCGGGTCAGTCGCGCGCGCAACGGCATCGACACCTCCGTCTGCGCCTAGATTCCCTAACATCACGTCACCTCATTTGTGATGGATACATGGGCGAGTTCGGGGAGCGCCGCCGCTGGCTCCCGAACAGCGATTGCCCGCGCGCGCGGGCCCGAGTAGTCTATCGGCCGAAGGGGAGAAGGTTCGCTCCCGTCGTTGAGGCGCTCAGCGACCTCGCATACCGACGCGCGGACAGTCTTCCCTTCTTTCTGTACGAGAGCGATCTGCTTTTGATGCTCGACCTGATAGG
>JBJXGV010000055.1:0-7892 GCA_046160485.1 bacterium
CCCTTCGGCCGATAGACTACTCGGGCCCGCGCGCGTGGGCAATCGCTGTTCGGGAGCCAGCGGCGGCGCTCCCCGAACTCGCCCATGTATCCATCACAAATGAGGTGACGTGATGTTAGGGAATCTGACGCGCCCGCGCGGATTTCGCGCGTGCGGCGCACCTCGCCCGCCCTGGACGCTGCGCAGCGCAAGCCGCGGGCCGCGCGAATCCGCTCACGCAAACCGCTCGCGCCGCGCGCCGCGATTCCGCTACAATGCCGCCTCGTGAAAGCCTCAACCCCTCGGAAGGGAGCCTCCGTTTGATGAGCCGCACTCGAACGCATTGGTCTGTGTCGGGAGGAATCGCTCTGCTCGCGCTCGCGGGAATCGTCGCTGCGGGCCCGCAACTCGCGTGGTGCGACGAGGCCGACGCAGAGAAGAAGGAAGAGAGCAAATCGCTCGAAATCGGCACCGCCGCGCCGGACTTCACGCTTCCGGATCTCGACGGCAAGATGGTGACGCTCGCCGAGCGCCTCAAGACGGGCCCCGTGCTTCTCGACTTCTGGGCGCTCTGGTGCAAACCGTGCCTCAAGTCGCTTCCCGCCACCGAGCAGATCAAGAAGGACTACGCGGCGCGCGGTGTCTCGGTGCTCGCGATCAACACCGACTCGCCCCGCTCGAGCGCCAACGTGAAGCCCTACGTGAAGACGAACCGCTTCACGTTCGACGTGCTGCTCGATCCGAACAACACGCTTCAGCGCCTCTACCGCTTCTATCGAATCCCGCAGCTCTTCCTGATCGCGCAGGACGGGACGATCGCGTACTCGCACCTCGGATTCGTGCCGGGGAGCGAGAAGGAAGTCATCGCCGCGATCGACAAACTCCTCGCCGCCGCGCCCGCGGCGCCGGCGGGAGAGTAGCGCTGCGCCGACACGCCCTGGCCGGCGCGCCTGCCGTCATTGCGACCGCAATCGCGCTCGCGCTCACGTTTGCGGCATCGCGCGCGTCCGCGCAGGAGCCATCGACCCTCTCGTTCCACGCGCTCAACCAGCTCGAGTACTCGCTGAACACCGACGGCGACCGTGCGACGAACGTGCCGCAGGAAATCCTCGAGGAGTGGCTCGATCTCGACGTGCGCTACGAGCGGGTGCTGCTCGGATTCCGCTACGAGGCGTTCCAGCCGCACGAGAAGCCGCGCTTCCTCGAGCAGACGGCGGACTCGGTGCGCGAGGGGATCGTTCAGCGCTACGCGGCGTTCGAGTTCGGCGGGAGCGGCGGCGGCGGCGCGAACGGGGGCGACAAGGGCTCAGGCGGCATCCGCGTCGGTAACTTCTACGAAATCTTCGGCAAGGGGCTGCTCTTCCGGTCGTACGAGGACCGCGCGATCCGCATCGACGGCAACATGGAGGGCGTGCAGCTTTGGGGGAGCCGCGGGCGGCTCGCCGCGAAGGCGATCTCGGGCCGCATGCGCGAGGTCGAGACCGATCGCCGCACGGATATTCTGCACGGCGCCGATCTCGAGGCACGTGTCGCACCGGGCCTCGCGCTCGGCGGAAGCTACCTCATCCGTTCGGCCCGCGACCCGCGCGTAAGCCCCACTCCGCTCGAGCCGCGCCACGTCGAGGCGCTCGGCGGCCGCGCCAGCTACAACCACAGCGCGTTCGACCTCTACGCCGAGGCCGGCCGCATCAATCGCCACTTTCTCTCGACGGTCGATCTCTTCTCCGGCCGCGGCTACGACGACATTCGCGGCAAGGGCTACTACGCGTCGCTGAGCCTCTACCCGCCGATCGACACCGGGCCGCTCTCGGCGCTCCCGATCCATGGCGCGGCCCTGACCGCGCAGCTTAAGAACTACGATAACTTCCGCTTCCAGCCGGAGGGCTCCGGACAAACCGACTACAACAACCCGCCCGCGGCGACGCGCGAGAACGCGTACACGCTCCTCTCGCGGCACCCGCACATTCTCGACGCGGACGACGAGCAGGGCTTCTCGGTCGAGGCGAACGTGAACCCGACCGCGAACTCGAAGCTGACGCTCTACCGCGCGGAAACGGACCGGCAGGGCGGCGATCCGTACTATCACGAGTGGTACGCCGAGTGGCGCACGCACTTGGGCGACGCCTACGACCTCGCCCTTGTCTACGACGTCATCGATAACAACCAGACGGGCACCGAGGACAAGACGCCGATCGTCGAGGTCGAGTACGCGCCCGGCGGCGGCTGGAGCCTGCGCGGCGAATACCAGTATCAAGACTCGGATATCGCCGCCGTCGGTGATGTTCCGGCCTCGGAAGCGTCGACGCATCTGGCGCTTCTCGAGTACAACATCAGCTCGGACCTGACGGTTTCGGCGGTCGGCGAGCGCGCCACGGCGATCGAAGAGAACTTCGTCTACGCGCAGGTCGACTACCACCTCTCGCAGGAGCACTTCGTCTCGGTCACGGTCGGCAACCGGCGCGAGGGGTTCGTCTGCGTCGGCGGGATTTGCCGCTTCGAGCCGGCGTTCGAGGGCGTCGAGGCGCGGTTCATCACGTCTTTCTGACGTCTTTCCGGCGGCGCCGGGAAATTTCTTGACACGCCGCGTCCCGATCGATATTTTCGTCGCGGTCGTCATCTCTCAAATATTTTCTTGACGCCATTTCCAGACTTCGCTTAACGTATCCCTTCTGTCTCTGCGCTTAATCATCACGCGGGCAGTTTTTTCCCATGTCGCCTATCCGCTGGCGTAGCTCAGTTGGTAGAGCAGCTGATTTGTAATCAGCCGGTCGGGGGTTCAAGTCCCTTCGCCAGCTATAGACTCGAGCGAGCGGGCCGGCTCGTCGTGAGGAATTCATAGGGGAACAGATCTTCTGGGGAGGTACCCAAGCGGCCAAAGGGAACAGACTGTAAATCTGTCGGCTCAGCCTTCAGAGGTTCGAATCCTCTCCTCCCCACCAAGCACCGGCGCCGGACATCGTCCCTCCGGGGCATTCGTGAGGAGCAAGCAAGCATTCGAGTTTGATGCGGGAATAGCTCAGTGGCTAGAGCGTCAGCCTTCCAAGCTGAGGGTCGCGGGTTCGAATCCCGTTTCCCGCTCCATCGTGAGTTGCTGAAGAGAGAGCAGGCCCACGTAGCTCAGTCGGTAGAGCATTTGCATGGTAAGCAAAAGGTCACCAGTTCGATTCTGGTCGTGGGCTCCAAGTGCACGGCCCTCGGGCACTTCTTGAGGTGTTTCCAAGTTCCAGACGGAGGAGGTAAATGGCGAAGGCGAAGTTCGAACGGACAAAGACCCACGTAAACGTCGGGACGATCGGGCACGTTGACCACGGCAAGACCACGCTGACCTCCGCGATCACGAAGGTGCTGGCGAAGGCGGGTCTTGCGCAGGCCAGAAACTACGACGAGATCGACAACGCGCCGGAAGAGCGCGAGCGCGGCGTTACGATCAACGTCCATCACGCCGAGTACGAGACGAAGAAGCGCCACTACGCACACGTCGACTGCCCTGGGCACGCCGACTACATCAAGAACATGGTGACCGGTGCGGCGCAGATGGACGGCGCGATCCTGGTCGTTTCCGCGGCGGATGGCCCGATGCCGCAGACGCGCGAGCACGTGCTTCTCGCGCGCCAGGTCAACGTCCCGTACATCGTCGTCTTTCTCAACAAGGTCGACATGGTCGACGATCCCGAGCTTCTCGAACTCGTCGAGCTCGAGGTGCGCGACCTCCTCACGAAGTACGATTTTCCCGGCGACAAGACGCCGATCATTCGGGGTTCGGGTTTGAAGGCGATGGAGGGCGACACGAGCGAGATGGGCGAGCCCGCCATCATGCGCCTCATGGAGGCCATCGACACGTACATTCCGGACCCGGTTCGCGAGACCGAGAAGCCGTTCCTGATGCCGATCGAGGACGTGTTCTCGATCACGGGCCGCGGGACGGTTGCTACGGGTCGCGTCGAGCGCGGGCAGATCAAGACCGCCGACAAGGTCGAGATCATCGGTATCCGCGACACGCGCGACTCGGTCGTCACGGGCGTCGAAATGTTCCGCAAGCTGCTCGATTACGCGCAGGCCGGCGACAACGTCGGGCTGCTTCTCCGCGGTATGGAGAAGGCCGATCTCGAGCGCGGGATGGTCGTCTGTCTTCCGAAGTCGGTTAAGCCTCACACCGAGTTCGAAGGCGAGGTCTACATTCTCTCGAAGGAAGAGGGTGGGCGCCACACGCCGTTCTTCAACGGCTACCGTCCGCAGTTCTTCTTCCGCACGACCGACGTGACTGGCAGTGCGGTGCTCCCCGAAGGCCGCGAAATGGTCATGCCGGGCGACAACGTGAAGATGGTGGTTACTCTGATTACGCCCATCGCCATGGAACAGGGGCTTCGCTTCGCGATTCGCGAAGGCGGGCGCACTGTCGGCGCGGGCGTCGTCTCGAAGATTCTGAAGTAAAGAGCACCGAAGAGGAGTTCGCTCGTGAGATCGATGATCACGCTCGCCTGTGAGAAGTGCAAGCGACGGAACTACACGACAACGAAGAACAAGCGTACGCATCCCGACCGGGTTGCATACACGAAGTACTGCCGCTTCTGCGGTTCTCACACGGCGCACAAAGAAACGCGTTAGTCGAGGTCCGAGAGGGGCGCGCTCGTCGCGCCCCCGGATCCTGGAGACATATGTTCGAGAATGCCGCTCAGTTTTTCCGCGAGGTGCGGGTCGAGCTTTCGAAGGTGACTTGGCCTGCTTGGAAGCCGATCTCGCCGAAGACGGAGCTCTGGGCTTCGACACTCGTGGTGATCGTCACGGTCGCGCTCTTGGCGGCCTTCATCGGGATCGTCGACCGGCTTCTGACGATCATTCTAAGTCTGGTTTTGGGATCGTGAGCGAGACCGTGGAAGAAGCCCCGCAGAGTACCGAAGGCGCGCAGTCCGCGCAGAGCACGACGAAGCGCTGGTATGTCGTCCACACCTACTCGGGTCACGAGAACAAGGTGAAGACGAACATCGAGCGCGCAATCCAGCAGGCAGGGCTTTCCGAGTTGGTGGATCGCGTCTTGATCCCCACCGAGAGCGTCGCCGAAATGAAGAACGGCAAGAAGACGGTGTCGAGCAAGAAGTTCTTCCCGTCGTACGTGCTCGTTCACATGGATATGTCGCGCGACGCGGCGAACTTGATCAACGACACGCCGGGGGTCACGAAGTTCGTCGGGTACGCGAACAAGCCGACGCCGCTCTCGGATGAAGAGGTTGAGCGAATCCTCAGCCGGATCGAAGGCACGAAGTCGAAGCCGATTCCCGATATTCCGTATCGCGTCGGCGAGCATGTGCGCGTGGTCGGCGGGCCGTTCAGCGAATTTACGGGCGTCGTCGAAGAAATCAACCAAGAGCGCGGGAAGCTCAAGGTGATGGTGAGCATCTTCGGGCGCGCGACGCCGGTCGAGCTCGATTTCCTCCAGGTCAAAGGTCTGTAGTTGAAGAAAGGATGTTAGGGAATGGCGCCTCCATCTAAAAAACGCGTTACCGCGATGGTCAAGCTGCAGTGTCCCGCGGGAGCCGCGAACCCTGCACCGCCCGTCGGTCCGGCGCTCGGACAGCACGGCGTGAACATCATGCAGTTCTGCCAGGAGTTCAACGCGCGGACGAAGGAGCAGGCCGGGCTCATCATTCCGGCGATCATCACGATCTACGCCGACCGCACGTTCACGTTCATCACGAAGACTCCGCCCGCGGCGATTTTGCTCAAGCGCGCGGCCGGTCTTGCGAAGGCGAGCGGCGAGCCGAACCGCAACAAGGTCGGCAAGGTATCGCAAAAGCAGGTGCGCGAGATCGCGGAGATCAAGATGCCCGACCTCAACGCGAACGACATCGACGCGGCGATGAGCATCGTCTGTGGCACGGCACGCAGCATGGGAATCGAAGTCGAGGGGGCCGCGGTCTCGTAGCGCGTTCGCCTCGTTTGTTCTTTGCATTCTGAATGGCGTTTTCAAAAATCCGTCGACAACCAGATCGGCGGCGAGCGTCACGCTCGGACACCTTTGGGCGCGCGAGAGCGCGCGGAATCTGGGAGTGCTATCGATGAAGCACGGTAAGCGGTACAGCAGTTTGTCGACGCAGATCGACCGCGACAAGCGTTACTCGGTCGAGCAAGCCGTCGCGCTGATCAAATCGGGACAAGCACGAAAGTTCGACGAGACGGTCGAGGTCGCGATGCACCTCGGCGTCGATCCCCGGCATGCCGACCAGCAGGTCCGCGGCACGGTTGTCCTTCCGAACGGAACGGGCAAGACCGTCCGCGTTCTCGTCCTCGCGAAGGGCGAGAAGGAAAAAGAAGCCCTCGATGCCGGAGCGGACTTCGCGGGAAGCACGGACTACCTCAAGAAGCTCTCCGAGGGTTGGACCGACATCGACATCATCATTTCCACGCCGGACATGATGGGCGAGGTCGGAAAACTCGGAAAGGTTCTCGGTCCGCGCGGGCTCATGCCGAACCCGAAGAGCGGCACCGTCACCTTCGATGTCGCCAAGGCGGTCAAGGAGACGAAGGCGGGCAAGATCGAGTTCCGCACCGACAAGGCGGGCAATGTTCAGGCGCCGGTCGGCAAGATGTCGTTCACGAAGGAAGCGCTCGTCGAGAACATCAAGATGTTCCTTCACGAGATCGTGCGCGTGAAGCCGCACACCGCGAAGGGGACGTACATGAAGTCGATGACGGTGTCCTCTACGATGGGCCCGGGAGTCCGAATCGATCACCAAGCGGAGCTCGTCGTCCACACCTAGTGGAGACTTGAGGAGAGCCAGATGCCGACCGCAGAGAAAATCACCGCCGTCGAAGAGCTGACGAAAGAGCTGGGAGCGTCGAAGGGCGTTTACCTGGCCGACTTCTCGGGGCTCACCGTCGAGAAAATCACCACGCTGCGCCGTGCGTTCCGCAAGTCGGGAAGCAAGTTCGTAGTGTCGAAGAACACGCTCGCGAAGCGCGCCATCATGGGAACGGCGATGGAGCCGCTTGGTGCGCAGATGCGCGGCAACACGGGCATCGCGTATTCGCAAAACGATCCCGTCGCGCCCGCGAAGGTTCTCGCGGACTTCCTGAAGGACAACGAGAACTTCAAGATCAAGGGCGCGTACGTCGACGGTTCGATCCTCGACCCGCGTCAAGTCGGCGAGATCGCCAAGCTCCCGCCGAAGGAAGTGCTCGTCGCGCAGGCGCTCGGAATCATCCAGAGCCCGATGCGCGGCATCGTCGTCTGCATCAACGCCGTGATGTCGGGTGTCGTGATCGCAATCGACGAGGTTCGCAAGAAGAAGGAGGCGGCAGGCGGTTAGTGTCGTCGTTCACATAGAGAGTTTTTCGCCAATTTGCAATTTGGTTTGGACTCATTCATAGACGCGGGATTTAGCGCCCGTTCGAAGGAGAAAGCAGAATGACCACCGCGACGGAAAGCATCACCAAGATTGTCGAGTCGATCGAAAAGCTCACGGTCCTCGAGGCGGCGGAGTTGGTCAAGACGCTCGAAGAGAAGTTCGGCGTCTCGGCTGCCCCCCAGGCAATGATGGCCCCGATGGGTATGGGTGGTGGCGGTGCGGCGGCGGCGGTCGAGGAGAAGACGGAGTTCGACGCGATTCTCACGGCTGCAGGCGACAAGAAGATTCAGGTCATCAAGGTGGTTCGCGAGCTCACCGGCCTTGGCCTCAAGGAAGCGAAGGACCTCGTGGACAATCCCCCGAAGCCGATCAAGGAAGCCGTTTCGAAGGCCGAGGCCGAGAGCATCAAGGCTAAGGTCGAAGAGAACGGGGGGAAGGTCGAAATCAAGTAGGTCGCTCGCGATGGGCGACCGTCTTGCGCGCGTGCGGCCCGCTCTTATGGCCGCGAAATCGCTTCATCGGGACGGGTCCGGCGCTACGCGCCTCCCCTCCGGGTCGCGGAACCGCCCC
>JBJXGV010000056.1:0-61490 GCA_046160485.1 bacterium
GTGCTGCGCGGTTGCCGCGGCCGCCGCGGCTTGCGCGTCGGCCGCCGCGCGCGCGGCGTTCGCGGCACTCGCGTCGCTCGCGTCAGCGCCGCCCGCAGCCGGCGACTCGATCGCCTCGGTGAGCGTCACGCGTGCATCGCCGATGTCGCGCAGCCGGCGAAGCGGGTCCTTCCGCAGGCAGCGCTCGATGAGGTCGCGCACGCGCGGCGGTGTTGCGGCGGGAAGAAGCGCCCACTCCGGCTCGGCGCGCAGCACCGCGGCCAGCGTGTCGGAGACCGTCTCGCCCTCGAAGGCGCGCCGTCCGGTGAGGAGTTCGAAGAGAACGCATCCGAACGCCCACACATCCGTGCGGCGGTCGATCGGTTTGCCGCGTGCCTGCTCGGGGCTCATGTACGCGGCGGTGCCGAGCACGACGCCGGCCATCGTCGCGGGCGATGTCACGGTGGGAAGCAGCGACGACGCGCTGCCGAGCGACGCGCCGCCCTCGGGGGCGAGCGCCTTTGCGAGCCCGAAGTCGAGCACCTTCACGCGCCCATCGGGTCCGACCTTCACGTTCGCCGGTTTGAGGTCGCGATGCACGATCCCCTGCTCGTGGGCCGCCTCGACCGCTTCGGCGATCCCGCGACCGATCTCGATCGTCTCGTCGAGCGGAACCGCGCCGCGCAGGAGGCGCTGCGCGAGATCCTCGCCGGGCGCGTATTCCATCGCGAGAAAGCGGCGCCCCTCCGAAACGTGCAGGCCGTAGATCGCGGCGATTCCGGGATGGTTGAGCGACGCGAGCACCTTCGCTTCGCGTTCGAAGCGTGCGACGCGCTCGGCGTTTTCGGCGAACGACTCCGGGAGGAGTTTGATCGCGACCTCGCGGCCGAGCGAAGTGTCCGTCGCTTTCCACACGACGCCCATCCCGCCCTCGCCGATCTTCTCGCCCACTTCGTAGTGAGCGAGCCGCTTGCCGATCATCGCGACCTCCTCCGCATCGAACCGCGCGCGGCGGCGCCCGCCCCCACGATCCCGCGTTCGCGCGCGCCGCCGCCGCGGTGTGCGCCGCGATTCTAGGCGAAGCGGTCGCGGGCTCGGTAGCGATTCGACGCGGATCGAGTGGTAAACTGCGCGCTTCGGCGCGGCGGGCTTGCGGCGCGAGCGACGTGCGGGGCGCACGCGCGTGCGGCACGCGCGGCGCGCGCGGCACGCGGCGCGCAGGGGGGCGACGACTCGATTGGCGACGGCGCGGTCACAAGAGAGCGAGCGGGTGAGCCTGCGGCGTCGCGTCGGCCTCGACTTGGCCACGACGGCGGGCGCGCACGCGGTGTACAAACTCGCCGCTCTCGTCGTGATGATGATTCTTACGCGGTCGCTCTCGAAAGAGTCGTTCGGTTCGTTCACCTTCGCGACGTCGATCGCGGGGATCGGCATCCCGTTCACGGCGCTCGGGCTCACGACTCTCCTGGTTCGCGACATCGCCGTCGATCGCGCGCGCGCCTCCGAGCACGCCTCGCGCGCCCTCGCGATCCGCATCCCGCTGCTCGCGCTCCTCGTCGCCGTTCTCGCCGCCGGCACCGCGATCATCCGCCCGCCGCTCGCGGCGATCGTCTTCTGGAGTACGCTCGCGCTCGCGCTCGACGAAATCGCGCTGACATTCGGCTCGTACTTCTCGGGCCTCGAGCGATTCCGGCTCGCGTCGGCGCTCGGCGTGGGCGGCAAACTCCTCGGCATCGCGGCCGTCTTCGTGGCGGCGCTCGCGGGCGCGGGCGTCGTGGGCTTCGTCGTCGCGATGGTTCTCGCGAACGCGGTGCGGCTCGCCGCGACGATCGTCGCCGCGCGGCTCACCGGTTTTCGATGGACGGCGCACGCGACGCGCGATGCGCGCGAGAAGCGCGACCTCGTCGTGCGCGCGCTCCCGCTCTTCGCGCTCGGCGCCACCGCCACGCTTCACTTCCGCGGCGACGCGGTCCTTCTCGGCTGGCTCGGGACGTTCGCGCTCGTCGCGACCTACGAGACGGCGTTTCGCCTCTTCGAAGCCGCGCAGTTCGTCACGCGCCCGGTCGCGATGGTCTTCTACCCGCTCTTCGCGAACCGCCTCGCGGCGGGTGAGCGCGAGTGGGTCGCCGCGCGCTTCCGCCGCATCCTCGCCATCGCGATTGCGGCCGGCGTCGCCGGCGCCGCGCTCGTGTACGCGCTCGCCGGCCCTCTCGTCCCGGTTCTCTTCGGCGCCGCTTACACCGAGAGCGTCCCCGTCCTGCGCACGCTCTACCTCGCGCTCCCGTCGTTTCTTGTCGTCGTCATGTGCGGGATGACGGCGCGCGCGATGGGCCTCGAGCGCCGCGTACTTCTGATCTCGGTCGCATGCCTCGTGATCGGGCTCGCCGCGAAGGCGCTGTTGATTCCGCGCGCGGGCGTACTTGGCGTCGCGTGGTGCACATCAATCGTGTTCGTTCTGCAGGCGGTCGCGGTGGCGCGGTTGGTTCTGCGTGCGCTCGCGCAACCCGTGGCGCCGGCGCACATCACGCCGGGCGCCGAGTATCCGGAGGCGCCCGTTGCGATTTGATTTTCACGGCGTGACGGTCGAGGTCGCGTCGCGCGACGCGGAGGCGCTGCGATTCCTGCGCGCGAACTTCTCGCTGCAAGAGGTCGAGGACGCGGCGGCCGGGGAGCCGCGCGCCGACGTGACGCTGGTCGTCGAACCCGAAAGCGCTGGACGCTTCGACGTGGCGCCGCGCGGACACCGCCGCCTCTTCCGCACGAAGGACGCGGTCGTCACGCGCCGCGCGGGCGCGCAGCTTTTCGAGAGCGCCGGCCGGGCCGCGGTGCTCTACGACTTCCGCATCGAGCGCGGCGTCGTGTACGGCCCCGACCGCGACCTCGCGCTCGAGAAGTGCTACCTGCTGATCACGAGCCGCGTCGGCGCGCTCCTCGATCGACGCGGGCTGCACCGCGTGCACGCGATGGGCGTGGCGGTCGGCGACGCCGCGCTACTCTGCGCGTTTCCGATGGGCGGCGGGAAGACGACGCTCGCGCTCGACATGTTGCTGCGCGACGCAGGTGTCGGCGGTGCGAGCGACGCCACGCGCCCGCGGACGGCGCTTCTCTCCGATGACTGCCCGCTCGTCGACTTCGCGGGGTGCGCGCACCCGTTCGCGGTTCGGATCGGAGTGAACCCGGGCGGCGAGCCGGCCGAGATTCCCGACGCGATGCGGCTCGCGTTTCCGCGCTCGCGCCACGGACCGAAGACGCTCCTCGACGCGCGCTACTTCGCGGACCGGATCGCGCCGCGCTCGCGCGTGCGCGTCTTCGCGTACGGGCGGCGCGCCGATCGCGCGGCGCCCGTCGCGCACCGCCGGTCGCGGCTCGCGGGTCTGCGCGTGCTCTGGAGCGCGGGCGTGTTGGGCGCAGGCCTGCCCGAACTCCTCGAGTACACCGTGCCCTGTTCGATCGGCGGAGCGCTCGAGTTGGTGCGCGTGCGCTTGTCTCGCCTGCGCGCGATGCTCGCGCTCGCGCGCGGCGCGGCGATCTACGAACTGGTACTCGGCACCGATCGCACGGCGAACGCGGCGCTCGTGCGCGGTCTTCTCGACGCGGAGGCGCGCGCGTGAACGGGTGGGAGAGCGCGGCGCCTGCCGCGGACGCCGCGCTCAACGCGCCCGCGCGCCGCTTCGCGATCGCGATGGTCGCGGCGTGCCCGTTCCCGTCGCCGCGCGGGACACCGCTCCGCATCGAAAAGCTCGCGGCGGCGCTCGCGGCGCGCGGGCACGAGGTTCACGTCGTGACCTATCACCTCGCGGTCGGCGACGCGCCGGCGGGCGTGCACGTTCATCGCACGCGCGCGCTCCCGTTCCGCGGCGCGCTCGCGCCCGGCCCGACGCTCGACAAGCTCGCGATCCTCGACCCGCTGCTGGTCGGGCGGTTGCGCGGCGTGCTCGCGCGGCACACGATCGACGTCGTGCACGCGCACCACTACGAAGGGCTCGCCGTCGCGCTCGCGGCGGCGCGCTTCGCGGGCCACGCCGCGCCGCCGGTCGTCTACGACGCGCACACGCTGCTCGCGAGCGAGTTGCCTGAGTACAGGCTGCCGATGTCGCGCGGCGCTGCTCGCGGCATCGGCGCGTTTATCGACGCGCGGCTGCCGCGCCGCGCGGCGCACGTCGTCGCGGTGACCGAGCGGCTGCGCGCGCGCCTCGTCGCGGAGTTCGGGGTCGCGGCCGCGCGCGCGAGCGTTGTGCCCAACGGCGTCGAGCGCGCGTTCTTCGACGCGTGCGGCCGCGCGATCGCCGCGCGCGGGTCGGTCGAGGCATCGCCGCCGCCACCACCTTTGCCGCCGTCGTCGCTATCGGCCTCGCTGTCCGCAGCGCTGTCCGCAGCGCCGTCCGCGCAGGCATCGGTGCGCGCGGCGACGCTCGTTTTCAGCGGCAACCTCGCGGCGTATCAGGGCGTCGATCTGATGCTCGAGGCCTTCGCGGCGGTGCGGCGCGAGCGCGCGGACGTGCGGCTCGCGGTGCTGCCGGGCGCGGGCGCCGGAGTCGACGCGGCGGCGCTGGCGCGCGTTCGCGACGCGGCGGTGCGGTTCGGAGTCGCGGACGCGATCGAGATCGCGGCGTGCGCAGCGGCCGAGCTGCCGGAGCGCCTCGCCGCCGCCGACATCGCGCTGAGTCCGCGGCCGCGCGCCGACGGCTTGCCGATGAAAGTGCTCAACTACATGGCGGCCGCGCTGCCGACGATCGCGTTTCGCGACGCGGCGGGGCCGCTCGAGGATGGGCGCACGGGCGTGCTCGTCGGCGACGCGACGGCGCCGGCGTTCGCGCGCGCGATCGTCCGCCTGCTCGACGACCGCGCGTTGGCCACGCGGCTCGGCGTGGCGGCGCGCGAGACGATCGCCGCGCGCTACACGTGGGAAGCCGCCGCGGCGAGTCTCGAGACGCTCTACGCGTCGCTCGTCGCACCGCGCTCCGGCGCGGTCGGCACGCCCGGGCACTCGCGCGCCGCCGCCGGCCCCGGCGTCGGTCCCATCGATGTGGAGCGCTGACGCGATGCGCTCCCTCATCCGCCGCGCCGTGCTCGCGACATCCGTGCCGCCGCTTCTCGGCGTCTATCGCTCGGCGTATTCGCTCGCGAAGCATCTCGCCGTCCGCCTCTTCCGCCGCTACGGCGCGGTGAAGGCGATCTACCTCTGCCGCGGCGGCGCGCGCGGCGCGATCCTGCCGCTCGTCTCCGACCTCGATTTCACGATCGTCGCCGAGGGGCTGACCGCCGACGACCGCGCGGAGTTGCTCGCGGCGTACGGCGCGCTCGCGCGGCGCACGACGATCCTCGACAGCGTCGTCGAGATTCACGACGAAGCGTCGATGCGCGCGAAGTTCGAGGAGAACGACTACTTCCGCTACCGCTTCTTCGAGGGCCGCACGAGTTGGCGGCTCTTGTGGGGGCGCGACTACATCGCCGAACTGCCGGAGCCCTCGCGCGAGTCGATGACGGGGCCGTACCTGGCGGAGCTGCGCGTGTGGTGGGGCGTCTTCGCGCAGCGTCTCCTGCAAGGCGAGAAGTACGAGCGCGAGGTCGTGCCGCGCAACGCGATCTGCTACAAGGCGGCGGCCGAGACGCTGCGGATGATCATCGCGCTCGATAGTGGCGAGTTGCCGGCGAGCCGCGAGGATGCGATCGCGCGCTCCACGGGCGGCGGCGTTGTCGACCCGCGCGACGCCGCGACGCTCGATCGCCTCGCGCGTCTTGCGCGGCGCCGCTTCCGCGATCGCGACGCCGCGATCATCGACGATACGCTTGCGCTTCTCGTGCGCGCGCTCGATGCGTTCTTCGCGCGCTTCGCCGCGACGAATCCGTACGGGCGCGCCGTGCCGGGCGTCGCGATGGCCGCCGTCGCGCGCGACGCGAGCGCGGAGACGTACGCGTGGCGCGCGGATGCCGCCGCCGAGCAACTCGCGCAGCGCGCCGCCACCGCCGCGCCCCTATTCGCGCGAAGCACGCTCTTGCCCGCCGCGTACTTCGACATCGACACGACGCTCGTGTTCGCGCCGATCGATCTCGCGTCGCCGCCGCGCGCGAGCGAGCTGCGCGCGGCGATCGCGGCGATCGCGCGCGCCGAAGGCCGCGAGCGCGTCGCGCTCTACATCCTCGGCACGCACGCCGCGTTTCGCATCGACGGCCGCGACCCGACGATGTCGTGGCAGACGATCGTCAACGGTCCGATGAACCCGGATGTGTGGAGCGCGCTCGGCCGGTCCGCGCCCGCGTGGACGCCCGCGGTCGCGCACTTCGTCGCGGAGGAGCGCGGCCTCTTCGCCGCCGCGCGCCGCGACCCCACGATCTACAAGATCGCCGAGATCGATTTTCTGCGGCTGTTTTGGAAGACGGCGCAACTTGCGCTGCTTGAGCGAACCGTCGCGCGCGGCGCGGCGCTCACGGCGTACACGCCCGCGGCGATCGCGCGCGGGCTCGCGGAGTCCGGCGCGCCGCTCCCGCCCGCGCTCGAGCCGCTCGTCGGCGCGCGCGCGCTCGCCGGCGCGCCGGCCGCGCGGGGCGACAGCGCGTCCGCACGCGATGGCGTGTCCCTCGCAACCACACCCGACCTGCGCCCGCTGCGCCGCGCCGCGATCGACTACCTCGACGCGATCGCCCCGGGTCACTCGCCGGCGTAACACGCGCCGCATCGCAAGCCGCGTGTGCGCGCCGCTCCGCGCTCGCGCGTGCTGGCGTGCGTTCGCGCGAGCGGTTAGACTCGCCGCCGATCGACGAGAGGCGCCCATCGCTTCGCCGCAACGCGCGCATCTCGCGGCGCCGCCGAACCGCATGACAGGAGAATCGTGAGCGACGCGCAATCGACAGACTCGAGCAGGGCGACGCCCGCGACGCAGACGTCAGCGGATGGCGCGGACTCTTCTGCGACCGCGACGTCGGTGATCGTCATCACGCGCGACCGGCCAGACGGGCTCGCGCGGCTTCTCGCGTCGCTCGCGTCGCAGACGCAGCCGCCCGGCGAGGTCGTGGTCGTGCTCAACGCGTGCAGCGTGAGCTACGACGCGCCGCGCGCGCGATGGAGCGCCGCGCTTCCGATCCGCTGGATCACCGAGCCGACGCCCGGCGTTTCTCACGCGCGCAACGCCGGCGTCGCCGCCGCGCGCGGCGAGATCCTCCTCTTCATCGACGACGACTGCGAAGCGGACCCGCGCTGGATCGAGCGCCTCGTCGCGCCGTTCGCGCTCAACCCGCACATCGGAATCGTCGGCGGCGAGATCTTGTCGGCGCCGACGCGCGGCACGCTCGTCGAGGCGTTCTGCGTCGAGGAGTCGCTCATGCAGCTCGGGCGCGAATCCGCGGGCGTGCTGGCCGACGCATGATCATCGACATCACGAAGAGCGGCTATCAGCAGGGCTATCTACCGAAGGGCGGCGTCGGCGTGTTTCACGCGTTCTTCCCGACGGCGAATTGCGCGGTGCGGCGCGAGGCGATCGCGCGCGCGAGTGGCGAGGCCGGCATCGCGAGCGCCGCGCCGAGTGAGGCGCGCGCGCGCGATGCCGCGCATGCCGATCGCGCGAGCCACGCGCCCGCGTTCGACACGCACTGCGCGACCGGCGAAGACATCGACCTCTCGATTCGCGTCGCGCGCGCGGGCTACGAGTTGTGGTTCGAGCCAACCGCGAAGGTCGTCCATCATCATCGCCACACGATGCGCGGCCTCTTGCGCCAGTGGTTCGCGTACGGACTCGGCCACGCGTATCTCTACAAGAAGCATTCGCCGCGGCGCCGCTTCGAGATATTTCGTTACGACCTCTCGCCCGCGAACACGAGCCCGTTCGGGATTCGGCGCATCGCGGCGCTGCCGTCGCCCGCGCGAGCGATGGTTTTCGTGACGAGCTTTCACGTGATGCACGCGGCGGCGGCGGCGGCGATCGTCGCGCGCGTCGCGAACGCGCCCGCCGCGATCGTGTGGACACTCGCGGCGCTGACCGCCGCGACGGCCGCGTGGTACTTCGGCATTCGCTTCGAGGGGCGGCAGCCGCTCCGCTCGATCGCGTTCTCGGCGATTCGCTACATCGCAGACGCGTCCTATGTGATCGGCGGTCTCATCGGAGGCATTCGAGAGGGAATGATCTATGTGGAAGCGACGCGAACGCGCCGGCGACCGCGCGCAGCCGGGTGACGCGGCGGCGCGCGCCAGCGCGGCAAGTGCGACGAACGCGATGAGCGCGGCGGGCGCCGCGGGCGACGGCGCGCTCGCGGGGCGCTGCGCCCTCGTGACGGGCGGCGCGCGCAACATCGGCCGCGCGATCGCGCTCGAGATGGCGGCGCAAGGCGCGCGCATCGTCGTGCTCGACTCCGACGCCGCGGCGTGCGCGGAGGTCGAGCGAGCGCTCGCGGAGTTTGCGGGCGCCCATCGCGTCGTCGTCGCCGACGTCGCCGACTCCGCGAGCGTGAGCGGCGCGTGGGCCGACCTCACACGCGCGGGCTTCGCGATCGACATCCTCGTGAACAACGCTGCCGTGCGGACCGGCGCCGACTCGGTGCGCGGCTTCGATCGCGCCGAGTGGGAGCGCACCTTCGCGACGAACGTCATCGGCCCGATGCACCTGACGCGGCTCGCCGTCGAAGCGATGATCGCCGCGCGCCGCGCCGGCTCGATCATCTTCCTCTCGTCGATTCACCAGGAGACGCCACGCTGCATCCCAAGTTACAGCGCGTCGAAGGCGGCGATCGGAATGCTCGTCAAGGAACTCGCGATCGATCTCGCGCCGCACGCGATCCGCGTCAACGCGGTCGCACCCGGCTACGTCGCCGTCGACGATCGAGGCCGCGCGCTCGCGCACGCACCCACGCCGCTCGGCGCGCGCGCCGTCACGCCCGCCGCCGTCGCGTCCGCCGTGGCGTTCCTCGCCTCCGACCGCCTCTCGCCGTCCACGACCGGCGCCACGCTCACCATCGACGGCGGCCTCTCACTACAGAATCACCTGACGCTTCGCGACTCGAAGTAGCGGACGTTCGCGCGAGTCGAGCGCGCTCGCTACCGCAGCACGCGATCGACGCGGTACTCGCGGTGGCGGCGGGCGCGGGCGAAGACGGTGATCTCGCCGAGGATGCCGAGCGAGATCGTCTGCACGCCGATGACGATGAGGAGCGCGCCGAGGACGAGGATCGGGCGGCGTGCGAGCGGCGTGCCGTTGAGGATCTTGTCGGCGGCGACGGTCGCGGAGATGACGAGGCCGGCGAGGACGACGAGCGCGCCGGTCGTGCCGAAGAGGCGGAGCGGCGCGCGCGCGAATCGCAGCAAGAAGAGAACGGCGAGCCCGTCGTAGAGGCTGCGCACGGATGCACCGCGCCAGCGACGCGCTTCGGGTGACGCATCGACCGCGACCTCGCTCACCGCGTGGCCGTTGCGGTGCGCGAGGAACGGCAGGAAGCGCGCGAGATCGCCGGCATCCGCGAGTTCCTTTGCGACGACGCGGGCGAGGCCGCGCACGCCGCAGCCCAAATCAGAGAGCGGCAGGCCGGTTGCGCGCGCGAGGAAGCGGTGGAGGAGCGGCGCGGCATTCGCGCCGGCGCGGTGCGCCAGGACGACGGATTCGCCGGCGCGCAGGCGCGCGAGCACGCGCGCGAGCGAGTCGCCCGCCACGAGCGGCAGCGGCGGCATCGTGACGATGTACGCGCCGCGCGCGAGACGAAACGCCGCGCGGAGCGCCGCCGACTCGCCCGCGCCGTCGCGCAGCGCGTAGATCGCGATGGCGCGCGCGGTGCCGGAGCCGCTCGAACGAGTCGCGGCGCTCGCTCCCGCGTCGCCCTCTGCCTCGTCCTCTGCCTCGCCCTCGGCCGCGCTGTGTAGCGCGCCCGGTTTCGTGGTGAGCGCCGCGGCGGCATCGCGATTCGCAGCGTCCGCAACGACGAGCACTTCGTATGACGCGACAAGCGCCGCGGCTTGATCGGCGAGTTCGCGAACGAGCTGCCCGATGTTCGCGCGCGATGCCGCGTCGCCGTAGAGCGGCACGACGATCGAGAGTGCGACGCGCGTCGTGGCCGCGACGTCGTTCGCCTGTTCGTCAGTGCTCGCGTTCTCGTCAGCGCCGGAGTCGCGTGCCGCCGACATGCGCGACAACGACGGCGCGGCGGACTCGCGCCGGCCTGCGCGGCGCGCATCCTCCTCGCGCTCCTCGCGCTCCGCAAGCTCCGCGATGCGCGCGACCTCGTCGCTCACGCGCGCCGCGTCACGCGCCGCATCGCGTCCGGCACTATGCGCGTCGCTCACGCGAGCCGATCCACCGCGTCCACCGCCGCGTCGACTTCCGTTTCGCATCCTTCCAACAGCGCCTCGCCGAGAATCCCGGAGACGGCGAGATAAATCGACAGGAAGAGGAATAAGAGCGCGCACGACGGCGCGACCATCGGGAAGCCGCGGCCTGAGCCGGCGGCGGTGCGGCTTGCGGTGCCCCAGAGGCCCGCGTCGGCGGCGACGAACGCGAGCGCGCCGGCGCCGAGCGCGAAGAACGGCACGGCCGCGCCGGTGAGCCAGCGTGTCGGGCGCGCGGCGATGCGCGCGATGAGGATGAGCGCGGCGACGTCGACGACGACTTTCCATGCGCGCGAGAGGCCGTAGTGGCTGCGGCCGCCGCGGCGCGCGCGGTGCGCGACCGGCGCCTCGCCGACGCGCGCCCCCGCGAGCCACGCGACGGCCGGCAGCAAGCGGTGCATCTCGGCGTAGAGCGCGAGCGATCGCACCGCCGACGCGCGATAGACGCGCAGCGTGCAGCCGCAATCGTGCACCGTGACGCCCGTGCCGAGCGCGATCAGCTTGTTCGCGACCTTCGAGGGCAGCCGCCGCGAAAGAAGCGAGCCGCCGCGCGCGCGCCGCCACCCACACACGACGTCGTAGCCGTCCGCGAGCCGCGCAAGAAGCGCCGGCAGATCGGCGGGGTCGTTCTCGCCGTCCGCGTCGATCGACGCGATCGTCGCGCCGCGCGCGAGGCGAAACCCCGCATCGAGCGCCGCGGTCTGCCCCGCGTTGCGCCGCATCCGAATCACGCGCACGCGCTCCGCGTCGGCCAGCCGCAGCGCCTCGAGCACGCCCCAGCTTCCGTCGTCGCTGCCGTCGTCGACGAAGATCAGCTCGTAGCGCAGGCCGGTCGGATCGAGCGTCGCGCGCAACTCGCGATACAGGGGCTCGAGCGCGGGCCTCTCATTGTGAGCGGGGATGACGACGGAGAGATCGAGCGACGGGCGCATGCCCGCGATTATCGCTGAGCCTAGTGGGGCGGCCTAGTGGAATCCGCGGGCGCGGCGTTGGGCGCGGCGCTCCCAGCGGCGGCGCCATTCGCGGCGGCGGCCGCGGGCGCCCCGGGCGCGCGTTGCGTCGTCACGAATCCCCACTGCGCGGCGAACCGCAAGAGCTTCGGATCCTGCGGCAGCTCGCGCAGTCCGCGAAACAAGATCGCGCGCGCCGACTCGGGCTCGCTCGCGTGCCAGAACGAGTACGCGAGGATCGCCCATGCGTCGGCGCTCTTCGGGTCCTCCGCGAGGAGCGCGTCGAGCATCGTGCGTGCCTCCGCCGTCTGATCCGTCGCGATGAGCGCGCGCGCGAGGTTCTCGCGCACGCCGCGATCCCCGGGCGAGCGGCGAAGCGCCGAGCGGAACCACTTCACGGCGCCCGCGCCGTCGCCGCGCTCCGCCGCGTAGATCCCGAGCCGATTCGCCGTCTCGGTGCGAGTGTTGCGCAGGTCCCACTCGGTTTCGTACGGCGTTCGCGCCGAGTCGCCCTGCCCCGCATCCCAGAAGACATCGCCGAGCATGCCCCACGACTCGGACGCGGTCGGCGCGGCGTCGATCGCGCGGCGCGCGAACGCGAGCGCGCGCGGCGTGTCGTTCGCTTCCTTCGCCAAGCGCGACGAGTGTCGCAGCGCCTCCGCCGCGCGCGGGTTGTCGCGAATCGTCGCCTCCAGAAGCCCGACCTCCGTTTGCCACTCGTCGATGCGATTGAGCACCGCCGCGGATGACGGCACGGCGATCGCGGCTGTCACGAGCGCGGCGACGAGAGCCGCGCGGCGCGGCGCGAGGCGCTCGGCCGCGCCCGCGATCACGAACGCAACGAGCATCGCGAACCCGACCGCCGGCAGATAGACGTAGCGATCGGCGATCGGAAAACTGAGCGGAATGAAATTGAGCGTGGGGAGCGGCGCGAGCGCCCACCACGCCAGCCCCATCGCGACGAGCGGCCGGCGGCGCTGCCACCACGCGAGCCCGAGCATCGCGGCCCACGCCGCGGCGCCCCCGATCACGAGCGGGTCGGCGGGCCCGCTGATGCGAATCGTCGGCCGCTCGAGCAGGAGCGGCATCGGCCACGCGAGCAGGCTGATGTACTCGACGAAGAGCCGCGCCGGGAGCACGGCCGGCGGCGCGATCTTCGCCGTTTTCGTGGACTGGAATTCCGAGAGCTTGACGACGCCGCGGCGGACCTCGTTCTTCTCGGCGATGAAGAACGCGCCCGTGACGATGACCGGCGCGGCGACGAGCGCGAGACTAAGCGCGTGCCGGCGCGCGAGGCCGCCGAGCGAGACGCGCGCGCTGCGCGCGGCGGGCGCACTTGCTTTCGAGCGTCGTTCACCCGAACTCGAACTCGAGATCGCGCCCGAGTTCGCATTCGCGCGCCAGCCCGCCGCGCCGAGCGCCCCCGTCACGACGAGCCACTCCTGCACGAAGAGAATCGGCACCGCCGCGAGCGCCGACGCCTTCGAGAACACGCCGAGCGCGAACCACGCCGCGACCTCGGCGATGCGCGCCGCCGTCAGCGGCCGCCCGAGCGCGCGCCAAAGCGCAAGCAGCACGAACCCCGTCGCGAGCATCTCCTTCCGGTGGCTCACGCAAATCACCGACTCCGACTGAATCGGATGCACGACGAAGAGCGTCGCCGCGATGAGCGGCACCGCGGAGCGCGCGAACGGCCCCGCCGAGCGAAGCAAGCTCGCCGCGTAGAGAAGCACGAGCACACCGACGCCGCCGTGCATGAGCGCGTTCACGATATGAAAGCCCGCCGGATTCGGGCCGAAGATTCGGTAGTCGAGCCAGAGCGAGATGAGCCGCACCGGCCGCTCCTTCAGCGTGATGTCGAAGACGCCGCTCGTGGTGCGCAGGCGCGCTTCTTCCTCGATCACCTTGTGGTCGTCGTAGAAGAAGCCGACGGTGGCGGTCTTCGCGTAGAGAACAAGCGCGAGGAGCGCGGGCGCGGCGAGGATGAGCCAGCGCGCGTTGTGGCCGGGGCGCTGCGCGGAGTTCTGCGCGCGGGTCTGCGCGGGGCGAGCGTCGCGGTCGGCGCTGCGATCCGCGCGCGACGGCGCGGCTGTGTTGGCGTTGGCGGGGCGCGCCGAAGTCATGCGCGCAGTATACGCGCCGCGCTCATCGGCATCATCACACGTCGCGTGCGCGGAGGAACGGCGACGATCGCGGCGTGCGACCCGGCGCGGCGCACCACGATCAGCACGCCGCGCCGCGAACCTGCGTCCCTACGGAAGCTCTGCGACGCGGCACTTGTCGACGTAGAACTCCGCGGGGCCGCCCCACGCATACACGATGAACTCATTCGCGGGAGAGACGCCGTTGCCAGCGCGAAGAAACTCCCAGTGACCCGTGTATCGCGTGTGAGCGTCGGCGCCCGTGTTGCCGCCGTTGCCCGTGCCGATAACGACGGTTCCGCTGATCACGAAGATCCGGGCCATCGCGGTCGCTTGATCGGGGCCCGTGTCGAACGGCAAGAAGATCTGTCCGACGCCATTACTCCCGCCGTCCGTCGTCACGTGGAGCATGTACTGGCCGCCGCCCGGGCACGTCGACGGGAGAAGCTCAGTGCTGGTCGTCCCTGGCGAGTTGTTGAAGACCCACCAATCCTGCGCGCTCGACCAGCCGCCGCCGCCATAGCCGGTGAACGTCGTCGATGCGCCCTGCGGCCCGACGATCTCGAAGCCGGGGTTCGTGAGCAAGTTGTCGCCCGCGCCCGCGCGAAGCGATCCCGGTGCAGCGAGCACCGCCGCCAGCGCGATCGCCGCCAGGCCGAGCAACGCGCCTCGCGATCTCGAATCCGTTCGTCTCATAGTTCGACTCCTTTCGGTCGCGGCAGCGGGAAGCGGACGCCGCGACTTGCGTGTTCGGGCGGCCGTCGCGGCGATCCGTGCGTGCGAGCCCTAGCCGGCCGCCAATACCGTCATCCTGCGAGACGCCGCATCGGCCGGCGCTCCCAGCGTGGCTGTTCCATTGGTGAACGGCGCGTGCCGCCGCGATCGCACAACGAAAGATCGCTGCGCGGGCCACGCTCGCTAGCCGAAAATTCGATTGAAGGCGCGCGACTCACCGCGAGATGATGCACGCTGTGCGGTTCGAGCCATGGCGCTCCGCGAAAGCAGCCGGCGCCGAGGGAACTCGAGAACCGAGCGGTCAGGCCTCGGGCCTGAAAGTTGAGGCGGACTGGTCCCGGCGCAGCGGGTGGTTCGCCTTTTTCCGTCGATGATCCCAACGCGTCCCCGCGAGGATCGCCCAATGCGAATGCCCCTACTCAGCTCGAACGCGGTGGTCGCGCTCCTGGCGACGGTACTCTTCGTCGCGCCCGCGACCGCGCAACCCGTCGCCGACCCCACTGACCTCGACATGGACGGCGAGCCCGGCGTCGCCGAAGCCCCCGCCGTCGCGAATCCGCAGATTCCGTCGGCCCTCATCGGCACCGGCAGCGTTCTCGTCGATCACTCTCACCAGAATGACTTCTTCGTGAATGGTTTCACGGACTACTTGGCGACACAAGGCTGGACCATTGCTCAACACTTCTCAGGTCCAATCACGGAGGCGCTGCTCAGCGGCTACGATATTCTCATAGTCCCCACGCGGTCATCCTCCGGCCCCACCAATCCATTTTCCGCGTCAGAGGTCGCTGCGATTCAAGCGTTCCTCGCGGGCGGGAATGGAATGTGGATTCTGAACGACGCGCAGAACTCGGATGGGATCAATACCCTCAGCACTTCGTTCGGAGTGGAGTTCCAATCGGACTACATACAGGATCCATCGAACAACGAGGGGGGGCGTCTCTATTGGCCAACGATCTACCTGCTCTCGCCCCATCTGATCACGTCTGGGGTTGGCAGTTACGGGTACTTTGCCGGTGACTGCCTACTTGCAAGTCCCCCATCGATCGCGATCGCGACCGCTGATGAAGATGCCTATTCGTCTTTCTGTCCGGCTGGAAGCTACCCGCCGGTGCTCGCGGTTTGGGAGAACGTCGGTAGAGCGGTCTTTTCGGGCGACGGAACGCCACTCCATCCGAACTACTATCCGGAACGGCTCGATGCTGACGAAGAACTTCTATTGCAGAACATCGCGAACTGGCTGCTGGGCGATCCGCCGAACGCGACGTCGGCGACGTCGTGGGGATCGCTGAAGCGCGCGCACACTGCCAGAGACGATTCAAAGCGCTGAGCGCTCGCGCTGCATTGCGCCGAACACCGAATCGCGCTCTGCCTACGGCCGCTGACTGCGAGATTCTCGCCGTTCCGTGAGATCACCCTTCGAATAGAACGCGGTCATCTCGCCCTTCTGGTTTAGCCGACACACAAACGGGCGCGCTTCCCGTTGAAGACATCGAAGAATCACGGCCTTCGCATTGATGAATGCGTTCGCCATCTCCTCGCCGTTCCAGTTCCCGCTCGATAGCTGGAAGACGGCGAGCTTCAGCCCCACGATGGCGGCCTTCTCGATCGGGCGGTAACGCGTGCGCCAGTCCTTGCTGAGAATGATCAGCCCGCGGTCGGCGGCGATCGCGAAGACCTCCGGGTCCGAGAGTCCGGACGCCAAATCTTCGATCTGCGAGATTACGCGGAAGCCGTTCTCGGAGAGGCGCCGAGGGAGCTTCTTGCCGAGCGACTCCTCGGCAAGAAACTCGTATGCCTCAAGCTGCCGATCGATGCTCGCAGCGGAGGGCTTCTTCAATTTCCGGAAGGGGCCGGTTGTAGTCTTCGGCGAGCGCCTCGACGGATTCTCCGGCGGCCCATCGCTCGTAGATCACGGACGTGGCGATTCGCGTATTCACGATCACCGGCCGGCCGAATAGCACGCGCGGATCCAGCACGACGACGCGCGGCGACTCGGAAGGGTGTTCGGATCGCGTGAACGGGAAGAGTTTCGACGCAACGCCCGACTGGTCATACTCGACACGCGCCAGGTAGAGATTGAGACACTCGCGCATTGCCGTTTGTCCGCCGGACGACAAGTTGATCAGCTTGCCGATCTCATCGACAAACACGTCAACGCCCGACGTCGCAAACTGGTGGTCGAGCAGCGGGTGCGGTGTTCGCGGATAAAGCCGGCGCAGGATGTCGATCGCGCCGCGAATGCGTTGAAGAGGAACTTGGTGCGTTCGACGCAGCGCGTCGCAGACGTGCGCCTCGCACGCGTTCCCGAACGACAGCATCCGAGTCTGCGGCTCGGCGATCTCGATGACGGGCTTGAAGGCTCTCTTTCGACCCTGGCGTTGACCAACGGTCCAAGAGCGCAGCGTCGATGCCGGAATGTTGAGATACCGCGCCGCCTCGGTGAGCCCGTACACCGGCACGTCTCGTGGATCGACGTCGTCGTAGATGTCGGCGATTTTGTGCTTCATGGCGTTCACCTCGGGCAGGGGAGTGCGCTGGAACTTGGCGTGCACGCCTCGCGCGACGGATAGGGAGACGTTTCGCTAGAACTCGACCGTCGGCATAGTGCCAGCAATTCATGCGGGCCGCAACCGCGATGCGCGCTCGAGCGCGCCATTGGGGCAATTTAGAGAAAGCCGGGCAAGCGTTGTCGGAGACGACGCTCGGTGGCTTGTCGCGGTTGACCGCGCGAAACGGCGCGCTTAGAGTCGGCGGCCGTGAAGATTCCCTACGGAAATGGGGCGCTGGAGGCGCCGGAGATTGCCGGGCTGCGCGTGCTTTTGCCGAACGCGGCGCCGCCGGCGCGCGCCGAGATCGAGACGTTGCGCGCGGCGCTCGAGGCGCCGATCGACCGGCCGCCGCTGCGCGAACTCGCGCGCGGGCGCGGCGACGCGGTCATCCTCATCTCGTGCCGCACGCGCCGCACGGGGAGCGCGCTCTTCATCCCGCTCATCCTCGACGCGCTCAACGAGGGCGGCATCGCGGACGGCCGCATCCTCGTGCTCGCCGCGACCGGCACGCACGACAACTGGCGCGACGCGGATCGCCCGCTCCTCCTCGGCGCCGCGGCCGACCGCGTGCGCGTCGTCGGGCACGACGCGCACACAGCCGACGGCCTCGCCGACATCGGCACGACGTCGTTCGGCAATCGCGTCCGCCTCAACCGGCGCTACCTCGACGCGGGCCTCAAGATCGCGACCGGCCGCGTCACGCATCACTACTTCGCGGGCTTCACAGCGGGGCCGAAGGCGGTGCTGCCGGGCGTCGCCGCGTTCGACACGATCGTCACGAATCATCGCCGCACGCTCATCGTCGACGGCGACACGGTGCGCCTGCATCCGCACACGAACAACGGGTGCCTCGACAAGAACCCGGTGCATCTCGAGATGATCGAGGCCGCGCGCATGGCGCCGCCCGACTTCTCGCTGCTCACCGTGCTCAACACGCAGAACGAGGTGACGGCGGCGTTCGGCGGCGAGACGCTCGCGGCGCACGCGCGCGCGGTCGCGATGGTGCGCGAGGCCGACGCGCCGAGGCTCGACGCGCCGGCGGACATCGTGCTTCTCTCGTCGGGCGGCGCGCCGCTCGACGTCAACTTCGTGCAGGCGATGAAGGCGCTCATGAACTGCGAGGCGGCGGTGCGGCCGGGCGGCGCGATCGTGCTCGCGGCGGAGTGCGCCGAGGGCGCGGCGCCGTGGCTCATGGAGGGCGTCGCGATGCGCGATCCCGCGGAGTTCGCGCGGCGCGCGGCGTCGGGCGAGATGCGGCATGCGCACAACGCGATCCGCCTCGATGCGCTTCGCCGGCGCGCGCACGTCGTGATGGTGACGCAGCTCGCGCCCGCAATCGTCGACACGCTCGGCTTCCATCGCGCCGGCACGATCGGCGAGGCGCTCGCGCTCGCGCGACGGCTCGCGGGGGGTGAGGGCGACGCCAAAACGAGTGGCGTCGGAGCGGCAGCACGCTCGACGGCGCGCACGCTCGCGCTCCCATACGGCAACATCACATTCATCCGCGATAGCGAGGCCGCCGCGCGCGACACTGGCGGCGCACTCGCGCACGCGTCGACGACGGAGCCTCATGCAATCTGAATCACCAACCGCGAAACTGACGCTCTCCTGCGTTCGCTGCGGGCGCACCTTCCCGTGGTCGTTCACGGTGCGCTGCCCGTCGTGCCAAGCGATGATCGACGTCGACTACGATCTGTCGCGCGCACGCATCGCGACCGACGGCCCGCCGATGCAGCGCTACTTCGACATCCTCCCGCTCATGTCGCGCGACTTCATCATCGACGGCGGCGAAGGCGGCACGCCGTGCCGGCATGCGAAGGAATTGGGGCGCGCGCTCGACCTTGCGCAGCTCTACCTCAAGATCGAAGGCGCGAACCCGACGCGCACGACGAAGGACCGCCAAGCGACGCAGGTCGTCGCTACGTTTCGTGAACTCGGCATTAACCACTTCGTTACATCGAGCACGGGGAACTCGTGCACGGCGCTCGCGCACATCGTCGCGCGTTTCCCCGAGATGCGGATGAGCGTGTTCGTCGGCGATGAGTTCAACGAGCGCCTCCACTGGAAGCGCGCGCCGAACGTTACGGTGTACTGGCTGCCGCAAGGAACGTTCGTCGATGCACACGCGGCGGCGCTGTGGTTCGCGACGCGCGAGGGCCTCGCGTCGGAGCGCGGCTTCTTTTCGTTCGCGAAGCGCGAGCCGCTGAAGATGGCGTACCTCGAAGCCGTCGACCAGGTGCCGCGCCCGATCTCGTGCTACGTGCAAGGCATCAGCAGCGCGATGGGCGTGCACGCGAGCTGGAAGGGCGCGCTGCAGTTTCAAGCGCTCGGGAAGATTCGCGACATTCCGCGCTTCGTCGGCGTGCAGGAAGAGACGTGCGATCCGATGGCGCGCGCGTGGCGCCGCGGCAGCGGCACGATGACCGAGGCCGACGTCGTCGCGCGTCCGCGCGGGCTCTCGAAGGCGACGCTGCGCGGCGACTCGCGGCAGGTCTACACGTACATCCACGACATCATGAGGTCGACGGGCGGTACGATACTGACCGCGTCGCAGGATGCGATGCGCGCGATGCGCACGCGCGCGCTCGAAACCGAAGGGCTCGACATCTGCTACACGTCGTCGATGACGCTCGTCGCGGCGGCGGCGCTGCGCAGAGAAGGATGGCTCGGCCGCGACGACGTCGTGCTGCTCAACCTCACGGGCGCGGATCGCACCGGAATGCCGCACGTGCAGCACGACTATCTCGTGCACAAGGGCGAGGCGCCGGGCGAAGAGTGGCGCATCGAGGCGGCGGCGGATGGCGCGCGCGCGGAGTCGCCGGCCGGCGAGCGCAGCGCGACGTGACGCCGAACGACCACGCGGCGAGTCGCTACGTCGAGCGTGTCGCCGCGGCCGTGCGCGATGTTGCGGGGCTTCCCGCGGAGACACAGCTCGACGCGACGACGCGTCTGGTCGGCGGCGGGCTCGCGCTCGACTCCGTCGTGCTGCTCGAGGTGTCGCTCGCGCTCGAAGCGGAGTTCGCCTGCCGCATCGACGAAGCGGATCTGCGCCCGCCGCACATCGACACGATCGGTTCGCTCGCGGCGCTCATCCGGGGAAAGAGCGGAGGCTGACGCGTGGCGGTGTTTGATTTCGCGGCGGTCGCCGCACGCTACGGCGAGGCGCCGGCGGTGCGCGATCGCGAGAGCGCGTTGTCGTATGCGGCGCTTGGCGAGCGCGTCGATGCGCGCGCGGGCGCTCTGCGGCGCGCGGGCCTCGCGCCGGGCGCCGGCACGCGCGTGGCGCTCGCGTGCGGCCGCGACATCGCGACGGTCGTCGATGCGCTCGCGCTCGTCGCGCTCGAGTGCGCGATCCTGCCGCACTCGGCGGCCGCGACGACCGAGGAGGCCGAGCGGCTCTTCGCGCGATTCCGGCCGGCGTGGATCGTGCGCGCGGAGGACCGCGAGGCGGTGCGATGGAGTAACGCCGGCGCGGAGGGCGCAGCGCGAAAGCGCGCCAGCGCGGACGGCGATTCGCGCGGAAACGCGCGCGCGAGCGGCGCGAGCGAATCACACGCGAGCCTCATCGACGCGCTTTCGCCGCACGAGATCGCGCTCGCGCTTCCATCGAGCGGCTCGACGGGAACGCCGAAGCTCATCCTCATCAGTCCATCGCAGCTTCGCGAGCGGATCGAACTGCGGGCGAGGTCGATCGGCCTGCGCGAGAACGAGCGAATGCTCGCGGTGATTCCGTTCGACCACGGCTACGGGTTCACGAACGTGATGCTCGGCACTCTGGCGCACGGCATGTCGCTGGTCATCGTCGAGACGCCCGACCCGCGGCAGTCGCCGCACCCTCGCGCGGTGATCGACGCATTGCATCTGTACGAAGCGACGCTCATGCCGGCGCCGCCGATCCTGCTCGATCTGATGACGAGGTTCGCACGGTCGGATCGCGCGGATGCCGGGCGCGAGGGCGCTCGCGCCGGAGGCATCGCGTCTGCGCGCCAGAGAGCGGGTGCGGGCGTTTCGGCGCGTGCGCTCATGCCGCTTTCGTTGCGCGCGGCGATCTCGGTCGGGAGCGCGCTGTCGCGCGAGGTGCACGCGGCGTTCACCGAAACGTTCGGTGTTCCGCTATGGCAGAGCTACGGCGCGAGCGAGGTCGGGCCCGCGATCATCAACAAGAGCGGCGTTGCGGACGGCGATCTGCTCGCGCTTGGCGAGCCGGTCGACGGCGTCGAAGTCTGGATCTGCGGAGAATCGGGCGAGCCGCTCGCCGATGGCGAAGAGGGCGAGATCGTCATCCGCTCGCCGGGAATCGCGCACGGTTACGAGGACGACGCCGACGGCGCGCTCATCGCGTCGTCGCGTTTCGAGGGCGGTGTTTTCTTCACGGGCGATTTCGGCGTGCGCGAAGACGGCGCGTTTCGCTTTCGCGGGCGCCGCAAGGTGATGATTGCCGTCAGCGGCCGCAAGGTGGATCCGATCGAAGTAGAGGCGGTGCTGATGCGGCACGAAGGAATCGCCGATGCGGCCGTCACGGCACACATCGAGCCGGGTGGCCGCGAGGTCGTCAAGGCGATCGTCGTTGCGCGCGCAGTGCGCGCCGCGGACGCTGCGCAAGCCGCCGGCGCCGCCGCCGCGTCGCCGTCACCGCTCGGCGCGATCGACGTGACCGATTTCTGCGTGCGCCACCTCGCGGCGTACAAGGTTCCGCGCATCGTCGAGTTCCGCGAGTCGCTCCCGCGCAATGCGCTCGGGAAGCTCCTGCGCGCACGGCTGTGAGCGTCTCGTGAGCAAGTCGCTCGAGCGGCAGCCGTGGACCGCGCGCATCCACGTACTCGGCACGAACGCACTGTTGCGAATGCCGCCGCGCGCGGCGCTCGCGGCGCTCGACGCGGCAGGTGTCGCGAAGTACGCCGCGGTTGGCGAGCGCGTGCGAAGCGACGTGCGGCGCGGCTACGAGGGTTACGCGGCGTTGACGGGCGCGCGTCTTGATGCACGCGCGATGACGCGTGCGCTGTGGCGCGCGTGGCCGACCCGCCGCGAGGCGCCCGCGCTTGTGCGCTTCGGCAGCGACGCGTTTGTGTGCGAGGTCGTGCATGTCGGCGGCTGGGAGCATGTCGCCGCCGCGCTCGCGGCAGGGCGCGGCGCTGTGATCGCGGGGGTGCACGCGGGTTGCGGCTCGCTCCCGGCGGCGTGGGCGTCGCGCAGCGGCGCGCGCGTGATGACCATCCGCTCGGCCGCGCTGAAGCGACACGCCGGCACGCCGCGAGCGCCGCACATTTTCTACGGCACCGAACCGACACTCATCGATTACGGGCTCGGCGGCGGTGCGGAAGCCAGCGCCCTGAAGCACGGGCTCGATCTCTTGCGTGCGGGCGGCATCATCGCCGCGCTCGTCGATCACCGGCACGCCGGAAGAAACCTCAGCGCGACGGTGTTTGGCCAGCCGGTCGTGTACCGCTCGAGCTTCCTTGAGGCGGCGCGCATGGGGCGCGCGCCGATCATCCCCGCATTCGCGACCGCGTCGCCGCGCGGGTTTCGCATCGACTACCATCCCGGCGTCTGCGTCGCGTGCGCGGACGACCTCGCCGCATTCGCGCAGCACTTCGCCGCGCTGCACGAGCAATTTCTGCGCGACGAACCCGAGCAGCTGAGTTTCGTCGGCTTCGAGACGCAGCTTTTCTGCCCGTGGGCGCTGCCGAGCCTCAACATGCGGTTCCAGCGGTAGTGATGCGTCTTCAGCTTCTGCGGCGAATCGGGTTGGCGTCGGTCGCGCGGTGGTTGAATCGCGCGAGCAAGCGCCGCTATTGGGAAGAGGCGTGGGGGCGCGACGACTACGCGCCGCCGTGGCTCGGGCGCGGCGTGGCTGCGGAGGTCGTCGCGGCGGTGCGCGACGGATGGTTCGCGCGCGGCGGTGCGGCGCTCGACATCGGCTGCGGCCAGGGTGAGATCGTCGCGTGGCTCGCGGAGCAAGGCTTCGACGTCGTCGGCGTCGACATCTCGGAGGCGGCGCTCGCGCGCGGGCGCGCGCTCGTCGGCGCGAGCCGCGCGCGCGAGGCGAGCAGCGCGAATCGCGCGAGTAGCGCACGCAGCACGAACGGCGCCGCGCGCGCGGAGTTTCGCCGCGTCGACATCTGCGCGCCCGCGCCGTCGTCCCTCGAACCCAACCGCTTCGCGATCCTCATCGATCGCGGCTGCTTTCATCAAATCGCCGACGAAGATCTTCCCGCGTTCGCGGCGAACGTGGTGCGTGTCGCCGCGCCGGACGCGCGCTTCTTGCTCTTCGTGAAGGCGTTTCGCGGCGCGGCCGCAGGCGACGCGGGCGATGCGGCGGCCGAACGCGCGCGGCACATCGCGCGCGTCGAGGGCGCGCTCGGCGCGGCGTTCGCGATCGAGCGCGTCACCGACACCGCGCTCGACGCCGATGAAGGCCGCGTCGCCGAGCGCCGCCTCCCCGGCCTCGTTTTCTGGATGACGCGCCGCCCCTTGCGCGAAGCACACGCATGAACTCATCAATCTGACGGGAGCACCAAAGAAAGGAGCGTCGATCACATGACAACAGCACTGATTCTGGCAGCCATGATGTGTCTCGGATCTGCCGCTGCGCACGCCGCGCCGGCACCTGCGGCCGCGCCCGCACCGGCGGCCACGCCAGCCGCCCCTGCGACGCCAGCCGCACCAGCAGCACCATCCGCCCCTGCCGCCGCGCCGGACGCCAATCCTTCGAAGGATCCCTTCACGTTCAGCACGCTGACCGGCTGGCGCTCCGAGCGCATTCCCTTCCCGCTCGAGTTCGCGCCGAGCCTCGCGTACACGGGTTTCGAAGAGCTGCGTTTCGCGCCCGGCATGTTCGATCCGAAGTCCGACACGTATTTCACATACGCATTCTTCTGGTGGATCGACGGAGAGATCGCACCGACGCGCGAGCAACTCGAGAAGGACCTCGTCCTCTACTTCCGTGGGTTGAGTGATTCCGTCGCGGCGTCGCGCGAACTGAAGGTCGACACCGACAAGGTGACGGCGCGCGTGTTTCAAGTGATGGCATTCGGCCGGCCGAAGACCGACGCGACGCCGCGCTACCGCGCCGCGGTCAAAACGCCCGACGCGTTCAACGACGGCGCGATCGTCACGCTCAACATGGAGATCACAAGCCAGTACTGCGCGAGCGCGAAACACACCTGCGTCTTCTTCTGCGCGTCGCCGCAACCCTACGAACGCGACGAATGGGACACGCTCTGGACGATCCGCAATCTGTTCCAGTGCGCCGAGCCGTAGGACGGCGATCGGCACCGTCGCTGCCGCCATGCCACCGCGGCTGCCGCGGTTATCGCGCTGCGTCTGCCCTTCGCCTCCACTGCCGCGGGCGATCTGATATCCTCCGGCTATGGCCGACACCGATGACGTTCGCAATCTACTCGCGGGCGTCCGCCAGGGCAGGTCGGGGGATTGGGATCGCCTCTTCGACCTCGTGTACGAAGACCTCCGCCGGATCGCGAGGCACCACCTGCGCGGTCAGCGAACGGGCACGCTCGGCACGACGGCCATCGTCAACGAGGCCTACATTCGTCTCGCCGGCGCCGAGGGGCCGTGGGAGGATCGCGCGCACTTCTTCGCCGTTGCGTCGCGCGCGATGCGCCAGATTCTCGTCAGCCAGGCGCGCCGGAAGCTAGCGCTGAAGCGCGGCGGCGGCGCGGGCGCCACGGAACTCGACGATGATCACGGCGCCACGGACCCGATGATTGCCGAAGTCGTGGAGTTGGACGAGGCGCTCGAGCAGTTGGCCAAACTCAACGAGCGTCTCGCGCGCATCGTGGAGCTTCGCTTCTTCGGCGATCTGACGGTCGAGGAGACGGCGGAAGCGCTCGGCGTCACGGATCGCACGGTGCGCCGCGAGTGGCGCAAGGCGCGATCGTTCCTGCACGACCGGCTGCGCGAGCGCTAGAGCGCCGGCGCGGCCTGCCGCGGCGCGCGCCGCCAGCGCCACCCGCGAACCGACTGACCGCGCGGGGCGGTTTCTACGGCGAGGAGTCTTCCGCCTTCTCGAGCACCCTCTGCACCGCAGCTTCGTCGCCGAGGTGCCGAAGCAGCACGACCAGTGAATCTCGGGTTTCCACGATGCGCGGGTCGTCCGTCTCAAATCTGCTCGTTCGAATCGCGAGTGCGCGCTCGAACAGCGGGCGGGCCGTCTCGCCTTGTCCGAGCCGCTGCAGCGTGATGCCCAGTTCATGGAGGCTTTCGGACACGAGGTGGTGATCGGCTCCCAGCGCCGCTTCTCGAATCGCGAGCGAGCGCTCCAGAAGCGCTCGCGCCTGCCCAGGGTCGCCGGTATCGCGCAATAGGATCCCAAGCCCGAGAAGCGGCCTCGCCACGTCTGCGTGAGTGGGGCCGAGCGCGGTCTCGTAGATTCGAATCGTTCGCTCGTAGAGCCGCCGCGCCTCCGCGACGTCTCCGGTGGCCTCGAGAAGGAGCGCGAGATTGCTCGCCGTCTGGCCGACATTCGGGTGGTTCTCGCCGAGCGCTCGCTCTCGCATCGCGAGGGCCCGCTCGTAGAGGGGCCGCGCCGCCTCGAGATCGCCCATCGTGTGAAGCAGCCCCGCGAGGTTGTTCACGCTCGAGGAGACCTCGGGGTGGTCGGGCCCGAATGCACGCTCTCGGATCGCCAGGGCGCGCTCGTAGAGCCGGCGCGCGCTCTCGTAGTCGCGCGTCGCCCATGCGACGTTCGCCAGGTTGTTGAGCCCGAGGGCGACGTCGGGATGTTCGGCACCGAGCGTCTTCTCGGTGATCGTCATCGCACGCTCGTGAGCCGCGCGCGCCGCTTCGTAGTCACCGGCCTCGAAGGCGAGGACCCCGAGCCCAGTGAGGCTCCGCGCCACGTCGGGGTGGTCGGGCTGTAGCGCCTTCTCGCGGATCGCGATCGCTCGTTCCCAACAGGCACGGGCCTCCGCCGGCTCTCCGCTTTTCCAGAAGACGCTCGCCAGGTTGTGCACGCTGTGCGCGACGTCGGGGTGCGCGGGACCCAGCGCTCGCTCCTGGATCGCGATCGCGCGCTCCAGATGCGACCGCGCGTCGGCGTATTCGCCGGCCAAGCGGAGCATACTTCCCAGCGCGTTCAAGCTTTGCGCGACTCGCGGATCGTCCGGGCCGAGTGCTTCCTCCTGAATCGCGAGCGCCTGCTCGAGCAGGGGTCTGGCCTGTTCGTAGTGCCCGAGTTCGCTGTAGGCGGTTCCCATCGAGATCATGAGCCGGCCCTGCACCAGCGGCTGCTCGGGGAACTCCGCGTCGATTGTGCGCGCGCCTTGGTCGAGGACCTCGCGCACGGTTACCTCGCGCCCCAACTTGCGCGGGTCGAGCGCTCCCAACATGTCCGAGAGGAATCGAGTCACCGCGTCGGACTCGTCGCGCGCTCGCTCCGCCACTGTGCGCGCCTTCATCGCCACGTCCGCCTGCCAGGCGATTCCCAGCACGCCAGCGACGAGGGCGACGGCCACCGCGGAGCCTGCTGCCACGCCGACACGGTGCCGTCGAACGAACTTGCGAATCCGGTAGGCCGCGGTCGGTTCGCGCGCCGCGACCGGCAGCGAGCGCCGGTGCCGCTCGAGGTCCGCGCGTAGATCTTCGACGGACGCGTAGCGCTCGTCGGGCTTCTTCTGCAGCGCCTTGCGCAAGATGTTGTCGAGATCACCGCGCATTCTGCGGCGAAGCCCCGCCGGCTCGGTGCCGCGGCGGCGCGCGATCTCCTCGCTTGTTTCCGTCTGCGTGCCGCGCGCGGCGGCGGCGCTCGGGTCGGGCGTCTCTTGTTCGAGGATCGCGCGGGCCAACTCGATCGAGCGCGTGGTCTCGCCGTGCGGGTTGTGCCCCGTCAGCAGGAGATAGAGAAGTACGCCGAGCGCGTAGACGTCGGTCGCGGTCGACGTCGGCTCCCCGAGAATCTGCTCGGGCGCGGCGTACGCCGGCGTGAGGAAACCGCTCGTTCGCTGCGCGTTCTCGCTCTCGCCGGCCTCCGCATCGACCACCTTCGCGATCCCGAAGTCGAGGAGCTTGACCGTGCCGTCCGGCGTCACGAGTACGTTGCTCGGTTTCAGATCGCGGTGCACGACGAGGTTTCTGTGCGCGTGCCCGACGGCGCGGCATACGAAATCGAAGAGATCGATCCGCTCGTCGACGCCCAGCCGCCTGGCGTCGCAGTCGTCGTGGATCGGCCGCCCCTCGACGTACTCCATCGCGAAGTAGGGCGCGCCGTCGTCGGTGGCGCCGCCGTCGTAGAGCGCGGCGATGTTCGGATGGCGCAGGCGCGCGAGGATGCGCCGCTCGTGGCGGAAGCGTTCGACGATCTCCGCGCGGTTCATCCCGCCGCGAATGATCTTGAGTGCGACGAGTTGGTCGAACTCGCCGTCCGCGCGCTCCGCGAGCAGCACCTCGCCCATGCCGCCGCGGCCGAGTTCCCGCACGACGCGATAAGGGCCGATGCGTGCTCCGCTCGCGGCGGAGGCCGGGGCGCGCTCGTCGTCCATCACCCGCTGCGCGAGCGGCGCGATCCCGCGATCCAGGATCCCCTCGGTGTCGTCCGAGTCCGCGCTGAGGAGCCGCTCAATGCGCGGGAGCAGCGCGGCGTCGGCGCCCGAAAGTTCGTCGAGGCGCGCCGCGCGCTCTCCCGCCGGGAGGTCGAGGAGTTCGTCGAGGATCGCCTCGATTCGATTCCAACTCGCGGGGTCGGTCAACGGGCACCTCCGGATTCGGGGTCGCGCGCGAGCCTAACAGACCGAAGCACGCCACCGCACGCGCCGTCGCGCGAGGGCGGCGCGGCCGGCCGAAACGCCGCTCGGATCACAAGTACGCGCAAGCGGCTGCAAACCGGACACGCCGGCCGATGTCCGGTTTCGAGGCGCGCCTGCGTTTCCCGGTGGCAGAACCCGGCCGCGCGTTCCGCCGGCGCGAGACCGAAGGCCCAAGACAAGGCCCACGACAAGTCTCGCGACGAGTCGCACTACCAGGAGACCGACATGCACACTCGCCACACGATATGGCGCCTCGCGGACGGACGCGTTTCGCGACGCGTCCCCGTGATCGCGATCCTCGCCCTCTCGTGCGCCGCGCAGCCCGCGCGCGCCGCCGACACGTTCGCCCCCGAGTGCCTCTACAACGGGCCGATCCAATCGCTTTCTGCGCCGGTGACCGACGCGTCGAACGAGCCGCACGTGGCGTACTCCGCGGACACGCGGCTCTACTACGCGTTCCGCGCGGGCGCGGCGTGGACGACGGAGTGGGCCGGTCTCGAGCCGGTGCTCGACGAGCCGATCGCGATCGATCTCGACGGCCTCGACCGGCCGCGCATCGCTTACACGCGCGGCGCGGCCGTCATGTACGCGTACCGCTTGGACGGCGGCGGCTGGCTCAACGAGACCGTGTTCTCGCTCAACGGCCACGCGGAGGACATCGAGATCTCGGCGGGCGGCGCGACGCACATCGTCTACGTGCGGGAAGGAATCGACGCGGGCCTCATGCACGCGCGGCGCGTCGGTTCGAACTGGAGCACGACGAAGATCGATTCGGGCGGCTACGACGCGTCGCTCGACTTCGACAACTTGGGACGCGCGAACGTGAGTTACGCGGTGACGCGCGGCGGCGCGGTGATCTTGCGGCACGCGTTCTTGAACGGGACATCGTGGGCCGTCACGCCGATCGACACGACGACGACGGCGCTCGCGCCGATCGGGACGTCGCTCCACGTCGACGACGCCGGCGACGCGCACATCGCATGGGGCGGCGGTAGCGGCCCCAACATGTCGCTTCGCCACCACGTGGTGAGCGGCAGCGCGGTCACGAAGGAGACCGTCGAGTCGAACGGGGGCGCCGTGAACGGGCGCTATCCATCGATCCACGCCGCCGCGGACGGGACGATTCGCATCGCGTACTACCGCGACTCGGCCGTGGGGAAGGGTGTGCGCCTCGCGACGAAGTCCGCGGGCGCGTGGAGTTTCTGCTACGTCGACTCGGGGTTCACGTCGACGTTCGGCGGCGGGCTCGCGGTCGACGGCGCGGGCACGCCGCACGTCGCGTTCGAGCGCGGCGCGGGCGTCGGCGTGTTTCACGCGGTTCTCGGAACGCCGCCCGCGCCGCCGGCGATCCCCGACGCGACGATCGAAACCGTGGCCGGCGGACCCAACGACGCCGGGAAGATCTCGTCGATGATCGTCGACGCGAGCGGCCTGCCACACGTGCTCTTCTTCAATCAGACCATCTCGCGGCTCTTCTACGGCACTCGCACGGTCGAGGGATGGCTGAGCCTGGCGCTCCCATCGACGTGGGTCGCGAACGGCGAAACGTCGGCGATCGTTCTCGACGCCGCGGGCGATCCGCACATCCTGTTTCAGCGGAATGGCACGCTCTACCTCGGCGAGCGCGAGGGGGGCGCGTGGAGCCGCAGCGTCGTCGACGCCGGCGTGCACGGATCGTCCGGCGATCTCGCGCTCGACGCGCAGGGCAACGACGTCGTGGTTTACAACAAGGCGACGAGCGGATCGCTCTATCACGCGAAACGCGTCGCGGGCGTGTTCACGCGCACGCAGGTTGACTCGGTTCTCTTCGGCGCCGGGCAGTCCTCGCATCCGTCGATCGCGATCGACGGCGCGGGCGTGATGCACGTGAGCTTCCTGCGCTGGGATGATGCGACGCCGGACGTCTACGTCGCGTCGGGTGCGACGCCCGCGGCGCTGTCGTCGGGGATGCAGCTCGTCGATCGCGCGGGAGCGAGCCCGCCGGGCCGCACGTCGATCGCGCTCGACCCGAGCGGCGCTCCGCAGATCGCGTACCTCGGGCTCGACGGGCGGCCGTGGCACGCGATCGAGGATGGCGGCGAGTGGCGCCGAACGCTCATCGAAGCGTCGAGCGGCGCCGCGGAGTTCGTGTCGCTCGCGATCAATTCGCAGGGGCTGCCGGTCGTCGCGTTCCGCAAAACGTCCGGCGGCGGCGCCGGACTCCGCGTCGGCATGCTCGACGACTTCGACGGGATCTGGTCGACGCGCGCGATCGACTGCGCGCCGGGCGCGGGCGCGTTCGCCGCGGCGGCGCTCGACACGAACGACGACCTCCACGCGACGTACTACGACGCGAACCTGCGCGACCTTCGCTACGCGACGGACGCGATCACGCCCGCGCCGCCGCCGACGTTCGCGTTCGACTTCGCGACGGAGGTCGTGGCTGGCGCGGTGTCCGGCGCCGGTGCCGACGCGGACATGGTTCTCGACGCCGCGGGCGCTCCCCATGTGGCCTTCCGGAGCGAAAGCGCGAGTCAACTCGTCTACGCGAAGAAGGCCGCCGGCGCGTGGATCGTCGAGAACGTCTCGGTGCCCAACCCGCCGGTCGGGCCGAACATCTCGCTGGCGCTCGACGCGAACAACCGGCCGCACATCCTCTACCACCAGGACGGCGGCGAAACGATCCGCATCATGCGGCGGAGCGCGACATCGTGGCAGTCGTCGACCCCGATCGCGTTCAACTGCGACTCCCTCTCGAGCGATCTCGCGATCGACGCGATGGGCAGAGACGTCCTCGTGTTCAGCGACGCGAGCGACGGCTCGTTGTACAGCGCGACTGGGATGGCGAACAACTTCACGACGAATCTCGTCGAAGCGAACGCACTTCCCGGCCCCACGTTTCCATCCGTCGTCATCGACGATTCGAACACGACACATTTCAGCTTCTTGAAGCGCGGCGCCGCAGGGATTGATCTGTACTACGCCAAGGGACTTCAAACGGCTCTCGATGTCGAACTCGTCGCGTCGGCCGGCGGCGGCGACGGGGCGTGGACGTCGATCGCGGTGAGCGCGAGCGGCGTGCCGCAGATCGCGTATCAGCGCGCCGACGGGACGTTGGGCCACGCGATGCAAGCGGCGCCCGGCTCGTGGCAGACATCGGTGGCCGATCCGCGCGTCGGCCAGACGCGCAGCGCCTCGATCGCGCTCGACGCGGCCGGGCTCGCGCGTGTCGCGTACTTCGCCGCGCCGTGCGCCGGCGCCGCGGGCCTGAAGATCGCGAAGCAGAGCGCGATCGGCGGCGCATGGTCCACCGCGTACGCCGACAGCGGCTCGGGAGTCGGCGGCGCCGCGGCCGTCGCACTCGACGCGAGCGGCCGAATCCACGCGGCGTACATCGACGCCATCGCCGTGGATCTCCTCTACGGGGTCGAGAACGACGCGACGGATGTTGCCGTCGCCACACCGCCGTCCTCGCTCCCCGCCGTCTCGCTCCTGGGCAACGCGCCCGACCCCTTCAATCCGACGACGACGATTCGTTACGAGTTGCGCGAGCGCGCGGAGGTCGCGATCGAGATCTACGACATCGCGGGGCGGCTCGTGCGCACGCTCGTCGCGCCGACGCTCACGGCGCCGGGGCGCCACGAGATCGTCTGGAACGCTCGCGCATCCGGCGCGCACGAGATCGGCTCGGGCATCTACTTCGCGCGGCTGCGAGCGGGCAACGACATCCGCGTCGACCGCATGACGCTCATCCGCTGATGTCGCCTGTCGCAAACCGGCGCGTCTCGGCGGGTCCCATCGTAGTCACGGATCCACCTACACCAAGGAGATCGATCATGCGAATCAGACTCGCTTCAGTTGCTGGGTACCCCGGGGTCACGGCGATGACTCTGGCCGCCATGCTCGTCACGGCCAGAACCAATCCGTCGATCGTGGAGGCGCAGACGCGCGTCATCGAGACGGCGGATGGGTCGGTGAACACCGTGGGCCAGTACACGTCGATCGCGCTCGACGCGTCGGGTAACCCGCACGTGACCTACCAGGACCAGACGCCCTTCGACCTCAAGTACGCGCGGAAGTCTGGGGGCGTGTGGACGAGCGAGACGGCGGACGGGTCGGCGAACCTCGTGGGCTGGTACACCTCGCTCGCGCTCGACGCGTCGGGGAACCCACACGTGAGCTACCTCGACAACACGGCCCTCGACCTCAAGTACGCGCGGAAGTCTGGGGGCGTGTGGACGATCGAGACGGCGGACGGGTCGGCAGTCGCCGTGGGCATGTTCAGCTCGCTCGCGCTCGACGCGTCAGGGAATCCGCACGTGAGCTATCAAGACCAGACGACCTTCGACCTCAAGTACGCGTTCATCCCAAGCCTCTTCATCTCCTCTCCACAGCCTGGCGTCATGTGGCCGGTCGGCAGCGAGCAGACGATTCGGTGGTCGTTCTCCGGCGGACTGCCGGTCGGCAACTCGAACGTGTATCTCTCACTGGACGGTGGCAACTCGTTCTCGTGGATCAAGAACTCCGCTCGCGATCCCGGTTTGACGTTTCGAGTGCCGCACACGCCGACGCGGTTCGCTGTTCTTCGTGTCGTGAAGTCGACTCCGTTTACGGATGTGAGCATGGACTCGTTCTTCACGATCGATGCGGCGATCGCGCTCAACAAGTTCGATGCGCAAGTCGTCGACGGTGGCGAAGCCCTTGGCGAGGGCGGCGGCATCAAGCTCGCGTGGAAGACGACGCCGGGGCCCGAGGCGAGCATTCGCTATCGCGTCGAGCGTGCGACCGGTGAGCCGCCGGCCGGTGGAAGTGGCGGCGGCCTCGACGCCGAGTTCGCGCCGATTCACGCGGGCGCGCTCGATGCTGGCGATATCGTCGACAGCAACCCCGGCGCCGGCGCATCGGCGCGCTATCGCCTCGTCGCGATCAACGGCCTCGGCGAAGAATACGTGCTCGGCGAAACGCAGATCGCGGCGTCGCTCGCCACCGGCCGCGCGCTCGCGGTCTCGCCGAATCCGGCGCCAGACGGCATTGCGCGAATTCGCTTCCGCGCGAGCGCCGATCTTCCGGAGACGAACTTGTCGATCTACGACACGACCGGGCGGCTCGTGAAAGCGGTGGCGCACGGCGCGATGCCGGCCGGTGTGCACGATGCCGCGTGGGACGGACGCGACGATTCCGGCCGCCCCGTCGCCGCGGGCACGTACTTCATGCGGCTCTCCTGGGGCGGACTGGCGCGCGCGACAGAACGCGTCACGGTCGTGCGCTGATGAGCTGCCGACTCTCGTCGCCTCGGGCTGCGCCGCGCATCGCGCGATCGATCGCGCGCGGAGTTCAAGCGGCCGCGCTGCACGCGACCCTGATCCTCGCAATCGTCGCGACACACGGCACGTCGCACGCCGATCTCTTCGCCGTTGTCAATCGCGGCAGCGTGTATCGCTCGACGAACGACGGCGCGACGTGGACGACGCGCGGCTTCGTCGTCGACCCAGCCGTGGCCGCGATGACGCCGGGCCTCGCGCCGGGCACGCTCCACCTGCTCGGTGCGACGGGCGACGTGCATCGCTCCGACGACGCGGGCGCGACGTGGACGGTCGCGGGAAACGCTGGCGCCTCGGATTGCGAGGACATCGCTGTGGAACGCGACGGCGACCTCATCGTGCTCACGCGTACGGGCGACCTGCTCCGCTCGCAGAATGGCGGCGCGAGTTGGGCGCCGGTTTCGAGCGGCGGCGCGTCCGATTTCACCGCGCTCGCCGTCGGCGCCGCAGTGGCGGGAGGCGACTCGCTCTTCGCGGTCACGTCGAGCGGCGATGTCTCCGTGAGCGCCGGCGGCGCCACGTGGGTCGTCGCCAGCAACACCGGATACACGCCCATCGTCGACATCGCCTGGTCCGATGGCGTTCTTTGGGCGCTGACGGACGCGGGCGAGTTGCTGCGCTCGACGAACTCCGCGCAGAGCTGGAGCGCTATTAGCACGGCGTCGCAGGTCGGCATGCGCGCGCTCGCCAAAGTCGACTCGACTCTCTGCGCGATCACGCGCGAAGGCGATGTCGCGCGCACGTCGATCGGCGGCGCGCCGTGGACGTGGTCGGGCACGGTGAACCAAGTCTTCGTCGTGGCGGCGGCGCCCGGCAGCCCCGAATTCGCGACCGGCATCGGCGGCCCCATCGGCGCGACGCCGCGCATGACGCTGCGCGCGTTCCCCAACCCGTTCACCGATGTCGTGCACTTCGCGCTCTCGGGCTCACCCAGCGAAACGCCGTTCGAGGTCACGGTCTACGACGCCGCTGGCCGGCGCGTGCACGCGTTGCGCGCGGGGACGCCCGGCGCGCGCGCCGGCGATCTCGCGTGGCGCCCCGGCAATCAACCAGCCGGCGTCTACTTCGTCCGCATCCAGGCTGGCAACTTCAGCGAGACGCAGCCGCTGGTCCTGATCCGCTGATTCGATTCGATGTCCGCTGATGCGCGTCCGTCTCGCGATGTCCGGTTTTCGCCGAAACTCGCGTCCCTCGGACGCAAGAGATCGCGACGCTGAGTCGCGACGACCAAGGAGGCTTGTGATGCGATTCGCGATTCACGTTCTGATGCCCACGTTCTTCTTCTTGTACATCTCGCTCTTGGGAGGGCCAGCGTTGGCGCAGCCTCAAGAGGCTGGCGGCATCCTGCTGCCCGATTCCCAGGACGATGCGCCGGGTCTTGCCGGCGGCGCGTTTCATTGCCAAACGTCGCTCGAGGGTTCCGCGAATGCCAGCACGGGTGTCCAGTCCGAGATGGCCGACGACATCCCGGCGTCTCTGGCGGGTCTTCAAATCACCGAGGTCACGCTGCTCGTGGCCGAATGGCTCGCCGCCTGGGTGCAGCCGGATGGCATCGAGATCAAGTTCTACAACGGCGCGTGTCCGCCACAGCTCGCTCCGACGACGACGTTCTCGTTCGATTGGAGCGAACTCGTCGGATTTCGGAGGACCGACATCGGTCCGCCCTTCACGGTCTACGAGATGACGGCGACGCTCCCGGCGCCGATCGTGATCACCCCGCCGATGTCGATCGGGGCCGTCGTGCGCAACTCGTGGGGCGCGAACGCTCCCTACTGCGGTTTCATGTTCGGCTCGGAAAACGTGATCGCGGGCTGCGGCGGTTTCTACGTCGCTGCGCCGCCCCAGTTTCCACGCTGGACCAACCCGGGCTTCGGCGATCTCTGGGTTTGCCTTGCCAACCAAACGACAGGTGTCCCACTCGGTGATGGACCCGCGTCGAGCGATCCTTCTCAGATTTCATGGGGCCATGTGAAGGGGCTCTATCGGTAGCGATCCCGTCGATTCCTCGACGCATCGCCAACGCGTCGTTTCGCAACGCGCACTCTGCCAACCGGCTCGGCCGACGACCAGCGCACGCGCACTCGCCCGGCCTCGCGGTTCGATTCTCTCGTGAATCAGAAGGAGACAGTCATGTATTCGAGTCGTCATGGAGTTCGCGCACGCTTCGTCGTCGCGCTGGCGACAGCATCGGCCGCGATGCTCGCTCTCGTCGCGGCGGCGCCCCGCCCTGCGTTCGCCACCTGGTGTGTCGTCGAGCCTCCCGCTGGCAAGGCGCCGCCTCACGTCATCGCCGCCAGGCAAGCTCTCGCGGCCGCACCTGCCACGGAGTTCCCCGGCGGATACGAGCGACTCGTCGAGAAGATCCGCGAGAACAGACGCGCGGTTCGTGAGGGTGGATTGTCGCTCGCGCAAGCGGAGGCGAACGGCGGCATCGCCGTCTCGGGAACCAAGACGATCCCGGTGATCCCCGTGCTCTACGACGGCGCCACGATCGAGCCGTTCAATCCCGATGCCATGGAAGTCGACTTCTTCGCCCCGTGGGTCCCGACCAGCATGAACTCGTACTTCCGCGAGGTCTCGGGCGGCCAACTCAACGTGGACGGCGACGTCCACGGCTTCCAAGAAGTCTCCGGCGCGGAAGCCGACTACGAGGATGGAGACGACAACGGTTTGATGGGCGGCGGAGCGCGCCTCAGCCGTGAGGCCGTCGCGCTGGCGGACGCGACCGTGAACTACGGCTTGTACGACAACGACGGTCCGGACGGCATCGCGAACTCGGGGGACGACGACGGCGTGGTGGACATCGTCTTCGTCATGCATCCGTTCTGGGGCGGAGAGTGCAATATCACCGCTATCGAGAACGACAATATCTGGTCGCATCACTCTCGATTCACGAGCGCCGGATTGAGCGCCTACACGACGAACGACGCTCGCTCCGGAGGCGGTTCGATCAAGGTCAACCGATACTGCATCGTGCCATCCGCCAACTGCGACAACACCGACATGATCGAGATCGGCGTCTTCTGCCACGAATTCGGTCACGCGCTCGGCATCCCGGATCTCTATGACACAGACGGCGAGATCGCGGGCGCCTCCGAGGGGATCGGCGCCTGGGGGCTCATGGGAAAGGGCAACTGGAACACGCCGGACAGTCCGGCGCACATGACGGCGTTCACCAAAGAGCGGCTCGGGTGGCTCACGTACGTGAACGTCACATCGAACCAAACGCTCTGCCTTCCCCCGTCGAATCTCGGCGACGGCGCGGTGGCGGCGCGGCTTTGGACCGACGGCGCACAAGGCCCCGAGTACTTCGTCGTCGAGAACCGGCAGCAGATCGGTTTCGACGTGAATCTCCCGAGCGCTGGTTTGGTCATCTATCACATCGACGAGTCGCGCTACGACGCGCTGCGGCTCACGAACCAAGTCAACGCGAACGAGCGGTGGAAGGCGATCGATGTCGAGTGCGCGGATGCGACTTCCGCAGAGCACGAAGTCGACGCGGACGATCTCGACGTGAGGCCGGGCGGAAATTCCGGCGACGCCGGCGACCCGTGGTGCGCGAGCACGCAATCGACGTTCGGGCCGATCACGATTCCTGATTCGCGCGCGTACTCGAACACCGCGACGAAGGTTTGGGTGCGAAACATCGGCGCGTGCACCGGCAACGCGAACGGCGTCATTTGCGCCGACGTCGAGGTCGGCACGTCGAACCCCGTCAACTTGTGCGTCGACGACTGCGAGGGCGACAACTGCAACCAGATCGCGCTGTGCGACGCATGGTGGGGCACGCCGAACATCTGGGTCGACAACAACGACAACGGATTTCACGACCTGCCCGCGGCGGGAATCGAGAACAAGTTCTGGTTCCGCGTCTGGAACCTCGGGCCTGACGACGCGGCGGGCGTGACCGCGACGCTCTACATCACACCGGCCGCCATGGGGCTCGAGTGGCCGGAAAACGCGGCGGACATCGTCGGGACGATGTCGATCCCGATCATCGCCCCCGGCGACACAGTCGAGAACTATTTCATCTTTCAGTATCCCGACCTCTTCGATCTCGTCGGACACTACTGCCTCGGGCTCGTCGTCACGCACCCGCAAGATCCGACGGTGAGCACGGCGGCGAACCTGTCGAACAACATCGCGCAGATCAATCATCAGGTGCTGATCCAGCGCGCGGGTACGTACGGATCGCTGATGGGCGACTGCCCGGGCCCGTTCCTGAAAACGACGCGCGTTTACATCTATGACGGGCCGGCGGGGAACGACGGCGCGCAGGTCGAGGTGCGCCTCGGCTCGCCGCCGAACTTCGACGACGTGGTGCTACCGCCCGGATGGAACGTCGCGATTCTTCCCGATGCGGGGCCGTACTTCCTCGGGCCCGGGGAGCGAGACTCCGTCTTCGTGCAGGTGAGCGCGCCGAACGCCGCGCACGGCGATTCCGCGCACATTCCGCTGACGCTCTGGAACATCGGCACCGATGCGGCGATCGGCGGGACGGTGCTCGACTACTACATCGACTGCGTGGAGCCCGCGGCGCCCGGCGTCGTCGGCGCGGAGTGGGTCGCACCGCCGGGGGACGAGCTTCCCGCCGCGCGCGCACAGGTCGAATGGGCGGCGGTGATCGTCGACGTCGAAGACACGCCGGAGATCGTGCAGCATTACGAGGTGTTTCGCTCGGACAACCAGGGCGGTCCCCTCGCGCTCGTTGGGCGGAGCGCGATCGACGAGGGGCCCGATTTCGGATTCCACCAATGGCACGACTCGACCGTCGTCGCGAGCGACTGCCCGATCACGTACACGTATCGCGTCCGCGCGGTCGATGGCGCGGGGAACACGGGGGCGTTCGCGCCGCCGGTCGCGCTCGTGTGCCCGGCGACGGGCGTCAAGGCGCTAGGCGCGCCGGGCGCGCTCGTCGATGCGCGCCCCAACCCGTTCCAGCACGCGACGGAGATCACGTTCTCGCTCGCGGAGTTCGGCGAGGTCGAGGTCGACGTCTTCGCCGCGTCGGGGCGGCGCGTGCGCCGGCTCGCCGGCGGGCCGCGCGGCGCGGGCACGCACACCGTCTCGTGGGATGGCCGCGACGACGACGGCGGCGCGCTCGCGAGCGGCGTCTACTTCTACCGCGTCCGCGGCGGCGGCATCTCGGAAACGCGCAAGCTCGTCCTCACGCGATGAGCGTCAGCGGTTCGCTGCGGTGATGCGCGCGGCGAGGCCGCGCCACGTCTCGACGACTTCGCTCGCGCCGTCGGTGAGATTCGAGAGGACGATGAGCGTCCAGCCGGAGTCGAGTGAGATGCGCACCGACGCGCCGACGCCGGGGAAGCCGCCCGAGTGGCCGACGTTGCGCGCGCCGCCGCGGCCGCGCTCGATCGAGAAGCCATAGCCGTAGTCGCCGCCCATCGGCGTGGCGATGCGCGGCGCGAGGAGCGAGTCGGTCGTCGCAGCGGCGACGAGTTGGTGGCGCGTTAGCGCGTTCGCGAACGCGAGCAGGTCGTCGACGTTCGAGTACGCGCCGCCCGCCGGCGTTCCGCGCAGCCCGTGCGCGAGCCCGTTCGTGTACCAGCCTTCGCCTTCGCGGCCGATCTCGCGCGCGCGGCAGTAGCCGACCGCGCGGTCCGCGATCACCGCGTCGTTCTCGTACCACGCCGTGCGTGTCATGCCCGCGCGCGCGAAGACCTCGTCGCGCACGAAGCCGTAGTAGTCGCGGCCCGATACCTTCTCGATGATCGCACCGAGTACCACGTAGCCGAGATTGCTGTAGCGGAACTCGGCGCCGGGCGCGCCCGCGATCTCGGCGCGCGCACAGAGCGGTTGGTACGACGCTACGTCGGGGAAGAGGCGCATCGTCTCGCCGTCGAAGACCTGATCGAGATAGTCGCCGAGGCCGGATGTGTGCGTGAGGAGTTGGCGCACGGTGACGCGCGCGGCGATTTCGGGCGCGAGCCAGCCGTCCAAGTGCTGCGCGACTGTGTCGTCCCAGCCGAGGCGGCCCGTTTCGACGAGGCGCGCGATCGCGACGCCCGTGAACATCTTGCTCGTCGATGCGAGCGAGAAGAGCGTCTCGGCGCGGTTCGGCGCGTGGAAGGCGCGGTCGGCCTCGCCGTGCGCGCGGCGGAGCACAGGCTCGCCGTTGCGCGCGAGCAGGAGCGCGCCCGAGAAGCGGCCGTCGTCGGCGAGGCTCGAGACGACGCGATCGAGTTCGGCGATCGCGTCCTCGGCGGAAAGTGGCGGCGCCTCGGAGCCGGTCGCGTCGGCCGGCGCGGGAAACAGGAAGATGCCGCTCACGCGATGCGGGACCTCGCGCTCGGCGCCCACGACGTAGCGAAGCGTGCGCGCCGCGTCGCGCCGCGATCGCACGAGCATGCCGACCTGCTCCGGCGCGGAGTCGAGCGCGCGGATCACATCCCATCCGCCGAAGTTCGCGTGCTGCTCGATCAAGAAGCCGAGGATGCCCGGGTCATTGGGTGAGGTGCGCAGCATTCCCGGCGTGAAGTTCTCGGCGGCGTACGCGCGCAGGCCGGTCGAGTCGCCCGCGTTGATGAACGCGATGATCTTCGCGAAGTGGCGGCCGGCGGGTGTTTCGGGGATCGCGGCGTCGTCAGAGCCGGCGGCGCAGATCCCCGCGCCCGCCGATCCGAGCGCCATCACGACCACGAGCGCGATTACGAGCGCGAGCGCGGAGACGAAGTTGCCCGCGGGGGAGAGTCCGCGGCAACCGATGCGAATCAAGGCCACTCTCCATTCCGACGATAAGTATGGATAGCGCACGAACGGTGACGCGCCGCTGTTGCGGCTGCGGCGCCGTATTCGATGTGCATCGAAGCCGCGTGAATTCGCGCGGCGCTGACCCCATCGTTCGGAGGATCTCATCACAATGACACGCCGGTTTCCAGGTTTGACGGTTTGCGCGGGCGCGGTGTTCATGGTCGCGTCGGCGTGCGGGGATGTTTGCGCGTCGGGAGCGGCGCATGGTGCGGCGGCGGCGACGCACGCGGCGCACGGCGATGCGGCGCACGGCGCGAGCGCGAGTACGGCCGCGGCGCCCGCAGCGCACCGCGTGAAGAGCGACGTCTCCGCCGAAGAGGCGCTCAAAGAACTCATCACGGGCAACGGGCGGTTCGTCACGGGCACACCGTCGCACGTGAACCAGGATTCGGCGCGCCGCCAGGCGCTCGCCGGCGGACAGAAGCCGCACGCGATCATCCTCTCGTGCAGCGATTCGCGCGTCCCGCCGGAGATCCTCTTCGATCGCGGCCTCGGCGACGTGTTCGTCGTACGCGTCGCGGGCAACGTGCTCTCCGACGTCGCGACGGCGAGCATCGAGTACGCGGTGGAGCACTTGGGCGCGCCGCTCATCGTCGTGATGGGCCACGAGTCGTGCGGCGCCGTGAAGGCCGCGCTCACGCTCAAGGCCGAGGACGCCGGCTCGTTCGACCTCACGTCGCTCGTCGCGTCGATTCAGCAGAACCTCGCGATGCCGCGCGCCGACGCGCACGACGACGACGCGCACGCGGACGCGAAGGAGAGTGGCAAGGACAAGGAGCACGACAAAGGGCACGACAAGGGCAAGAGTTCGAAGGGGAGCCACGATGAACACGGCGACGATGCGGCGCACGGCGGAGGCGAAACGGATGCGCACGGCGACACGCACGCCGCCGATCGCGCCACCGCGAACGCACTCATCGCCGCTGCCGACCCGCGCCTCGTCGAGCCCGTGAAGGCGAACGTCGATGCCGTCGTCGCGCACCTCATGAAGCGCTCGACCATCGTGCGGCACGCCGTCGACGAGGGCCACATCGCGATCGTCCCCGCGATCTATCGCCTGTCGAGCGGCGAGGTCGACTTCTGGAACGAGCCGTGGAGTCGCAAGCCGCACGGCGGCGACACGGCCGTAGCGAAGCGGTCCGCGAAGCACTAGGCGTCGCGAAACACTAAGCGCGGGGCGATCGCCCCGCGCCGCGGCTCAGCTCCCGCGATGCACGCCCGGCGCCTCGCAGCCCGTGCGCTCGACGAACTCGACGTAGGCGCCCGGGTGCGCGAGCGGCGTTGGTCGGCTCGTCCATGAGCAGCACGTCGGCGCGCCCCAGAAGCACGCGCGCCATGCCCACCCGCATTCTCCAGCCACCGGAGAGGCCAGCGACATCCTGATCGATCTGCGTCTCGTCGAACTGGAACGACGCCTCGACGAAGAGAACCTGCGAGGGTCCAGTCGCCTCCCTCCCCAACCTCGATCTCGAGTGGTATCATTTTCGCGTCCGAGGGCTCCCTCGGTATGCAATCGGTGTTCGGGTCAGCGGCTCCCGCCGCGGGAGGTTCGCCCATGCTTGCGCACCTCGGCTTCATCCTCGTCTCTCGTCGCCTCACTACCACTACGATCGGGCTCGCGGGTCTTCTCTTACTTCTGTCCCCGCCTCTCGCGAATGCGATCGATCCCGAGGACGTTCGTTGGTCGGACGCCTTCAATCAGCCCGGCGTCAACTCGCAGGTCCTCGCGACCGTGGAGTGGAATGGATCGCTCTACGTCGGCGGTAGGTTCTCTCAAGCCGCAGGAACTCCCGCGCGGCGCGTCGCCGAATGGAACGGCTCGACCTGGGCGCCGCTCGGCGACGGACTCGGAGAGCCGGGTTTCTCCGACCAAGTGAACGATCTCGTCGTCTACCAAGGCACGCTCGTCGCGGCCGGCGACTTCGAGACGGCAAGCGGCACGCCCGTTCGAAACATCGCGCGATGGGACGGATCGAGCTGGACGAGCATTGGAACGGGAACGAACGGAACAATCGAGAAGCTCGTCGCCTACAACGGGCTCTTGTTCGCGACGGGCACGTTCACGGAAGCGGGCGGCGTCCCGGTGAACTACATCGCGCGGTGGGACGGCCTAAGCTGGGGTCCCCTCGGAGCGGGACTTTCGTTTCCCGGGCAGGAGTCGGCGTTCCCGTCGGAGATGATCATGCACGGCAACGAGCTGATCGTAGGCGGTACGTTTCGCGGCGCAGGCTTCGCGATCACGTACGGACTCGCGCGCTGGACCGGGGCGTCCTGGTTCCCGATCGGCAACTGGAACAGCAAGCAGCTCTACGTAACCTGGGCGCTCGCATCGCATGGCGGTTCGCTGTACGTGGTCGCATCGAACTTCGAGGTATGGCGCTGGGACGGCACGAGCTGGACTCTCGTTCCATCCCCGGGAGATCAAACCCACTCCCTCATGTCGTACGGCAGCGATCTTCTCGCCGGCGGCAATCTCTGGCCCTCGTCGGGAGATGTCGCGCGATGGGACGGCGCCTCGTGGACGCCGTTCGAGGGTCAGATCTCGACCCCCGTCGAGGAACTGGGGACCTACGCCGGCGACGTCGTGGCCGGCGGCGTCTTCATCGCGGCGGGGAACGAGGCCGCGCACGCCGTGGCTCGATGGAATGGCACACAGTGGACGGGCTTCGGAGAGGGCGGGGGACTCGACCGGAGCGTGCGCGCGTTCGCGACGTACGGTGGCGATCTCATCGCCGGTGGCGATTTCAACTATGCCGAGGGGAGCGAGGGTCAGTATGTCGCGCGATGGGACGGCGCGGAGTGGAGTTCGATCGGGTCGGACGATCTCCGCAGTTACGTCGACGCGCTCTACGCCGAGGGCGGCGACCTCTACGCGGGCGGCCAGTTCATGTCGCTGTGGGGCAGCCCGTACAACGCCATCGCGCATTGGGACGGTACCGCGTGGGACGATATGGACGGCGGCCTTCCTCCTCCCTTCATCGAAGACTATTCTCGAGTGCGGGCCATCACGCGCTACGCCGGAGGCATCGTCGCGGGCGGGCACTTCTATTCGTCGACGATGCCCGGCGGACAGAACTCGAACATCGCGAGTTGGAACGGCTCGGAGTGGAACCGCATCGGCGGTTCGGACGGACTCGGCGGTTTCGACCACGACGTCCGCGCGCTCGCCGTCTATCAGGGCGATCTCATCGCAGGAGGGTTCTTCGCGGAACCTGGCGTCGGCTCACACCTCGCGCGATGGACCGGGACCTCGTGGAGCGCGCTCGGCACGGGCGTTAACGCGGCGGTCAACGCGCTCGCCGTTTACCAAGACAAGCTGATCGTCGGGGGCGCGTTCACCACCGCCGGCGGGCAGAGCGCCAGCTACATCGCTCAATGGGACGGCGCCAACTGGATGACGGTTGGAGGGGGCGTCAATGACGAGGTGTTCGCGCTCACGGTTCATGACGGCGATCTCTACGCGGGCGGGGACTTCACGCAGGTCGGCACGCAGGCCGCGCAGCGGATCGCACGCTGGGACGGCGCGGCGTGGAGCACGCTCGGCTCCGGACTGACGCAGAAGCCCACATACGAAGGGGGCCCCGCGGTCTACGCGCTTCATTCGCATTCCGGCTACCTTTTCGTGGGAGGCAGCTTCGAGCGCGCGGGCGAGAAGCCTTCCTTCTTCATCGCTCAATGGAATCCCGCCGGTACGGGCGTCGATGACGGAGCCGCGGTGGCGGGGGCGCCCGCTTTGCGAATCTTAGACTCGAGCCCGAACCCCGTCATCGAGCACGGCTCGATTCGGTTCAGCGTGCCGCAAGCGGGTCCCGTCGCGATCACGCTGCACGACGCGAGTGGGCGGCTCGTCAGAGCGCTGTTCCGCGGCCACCTCGATCCCGGCGTGCACGAGACGTCCTGGGGAGCGACCGACGAACGCGGCAATGCGCTCGCGTCCGGGGTCTACTTCGCACGCATCGAGGCCGGTGGCGTCAGCTCGAGCAAGAAGGTCGCGCTCGTTCGAGGAGGAAGAACTCCGTAAGCCACCGCGACGCTCAACTCCCGCGGTGCACGCCCGGCGCTTCGCAGCCCGTGCGCTCGACGAACTCGACGTAGGAGCCTGGGTACGCGAGCGGCGGTTGGGCCGGGATCGCATCGCCGTCGCCGGGGCGAAGCTCCAGCACGCGGTTGCTCAGGCCGCGAAGAAACGTGCGGTCGTGGCTCACGAAGAGCATCGTCCCCTCGAAGTCCTTCAGCGCCGACACCAACATCTCCTTCGTCTCCAAGTCGAGGTGGTTGGTCGGCTCGTCGAGGATGAGGAAGTTGGGCGGATGGAAAAGCATCCGCGCGATGACGAGCCGCGACTTCTCGCCGCCGGAGAGAACGCGGATCGGTTTGTCGGCCTCGCGCCCGGAGAACTGGAACGCGCCGAGGAGATTGCGGAGCGCGCCCTGGCTCGCGCCGGCGAAGTCGTGCTGCATCTGCTCGAACACCGTGAGCGCCGGGTCGAGTAGGTCGAGCGACTGCTGCGCGAAGTAGCCGATCTGCAGGCCGACGCCGAGGCGCACCGTGCCGGCGTCGGGCTGCTGTGCTCCGGCGATGAGCTTCAAGAGCGTCGTCTTGCCCGCACCGTTGCGCCCCATCACGCACCAACGCTCGCCGCGCCGGATCTTGAAGTCGAACGCGTCGTAGAGAACGCGCGCGCCGTAAGCCTTGCGCACGCCCGCGAGCTGCACGACCTCGTCGCCTGAGCGCGACGGCTGGCGGAAGTCGAACGCGACCACCTTGCGCCGTCGCGGCGGCTCGACCATCTCGATCTTCTCGAGCTTCTTGACGCGGCTCTGCACCTGCGCGGCCTTCGCGGCGTGTGCGGCGAAGCGCTCGATGAATCGCCGCTCCTTCGCGAGCATCGCCTGCTGCCGCGCGAACGCCGCCTCGCGATTCGTCTCGGCGGCCGCCCGCTGCCTCATGTAGAAATCGTAGTCACCCGTGTGTGTGTTGAACTCGCCGCCGTCGATCTCGATGATGCGCTCCACGATCCGGTTCATGAAATCCTTGTCGTGGCACGTCATGAGGACGGCGCCGGAATATCCGCGGATGAAATCTTCGAGCCAGAGGATCGACTCGATGTCGAGGTGATTGGTCGGCTCGTCCATGAGGAGGACGTCGGGGCGGCCGAGAAGCACGCGCGCCATGCCGACGCGCATCTTCCAGCCGCCGGAGAGGCCCTCGACGTCCTGATCGATCTGCGTCTCGTCGAAGCCGAGGCCGAGCAGCACCTCGCGGGCGCGCGCCTCGAGGTCGTAGCCGCCGCCGTGCTCGTACTCCTCCTGCACGTGGCCGAAGCGCTCGAGGATGCGGTCCATCTCGCCGGCCTGATCGGGATCGGCCATCGCGTGCTGTAGCGCCTCGAGTTCGTGATGCAGTTCGCCGAGCGTCCCGCTTCCCGCGATCGCTTCGTCAAGCACCGATCGCCCCGACATCTCGCCGATATCCTGGCGGAAGTAGCCGACGCTCACTCGATTCGGCAGCGTCACCTCGCCCTCGTCGGGGGATTCCTCTTCGGTGATCATGCGGAAGACGGTCGTCTTGCCCGCGCCGTTCGGCCCAACGAGCCCGACCTTCTCGCCCGGGTTGAGCTGGAACGACGCCTCGACGAAGAGCACCTGCCCGCCGTACGCCTTGCTGACATTATTGAAAGTGATCATGAAGCTCGGGAGTGTAGCAGGTCCGATCTCCGCGGCATCGCGCCGTTCGGCGCGGCTCGCGGATTTGCCGCTGAGCGCACTCACTCCGCGCCGCCGCATTCGTCCGCCCCGCCCGCCGTGCGTCCGCCAATACGCACCGTCGCAGTTGACTCAAGAGCCGCGAATGTCCTGGACAAAATCCACAGAAAAAAGCGTGGCGGCGACACAGATTCCCCCCGACCGGACGCCGAAAAGAACAACAAGCGATTTATTTACAACGTATTAGACCCAGACTCTCCCTCCGACAAAAAAATCTCAAGTGTCCAGATTTATTTGCCGAAATACCTTGACAGGCGCAGCGTGTCCAGGTAATATCCTGGACATAACGAAACAGCAACCTGGTTCGCAACAGAGACAGCGCAAGCACCTCAACCCGGAAGAAGAAGAAGGAGGAAGGAAAAAATGAAATCACTCGATGTCGTCGCGGCGGTGCTCCTCGTAGTGGGCGGACTCAACTGGGGCCTCGTCGGGCTCTTCGGCTTCGATCTCGTCGCGTCGCTCTTCGGCGACATGACCGGACTCAGCCGTCTGGTGTACGGCCTCGTCGGTCTGAGTGCCGTGTATCAAGGCCTCTCGTGGAAGGCGATTCAGCGCCGCTGGTACGGCATGGCGCCTCAGCCGGCGTAACACGGTCTTTCCGGCCGCGCGCACGCGCAGCTTGCGGCGCGCGGCCTCCTAGTCCTGAACCAAAAGCTCTGCAAGTCCAACACGACTCGGATAACCGAGCAGAAAGGAAACAGCAAACATGAAGACGAAGTCGATCGCAGCGCTGGCTCTTCTCGCGGGGGCACTTCTTGCAGCCAACACAGCCAACGCCGACTGCGGAGCGCAGCACGCGTCCGCCGACACGAAGGCCACGAAGGAAGTGAAGGCAACCGCCGCTTCGAGCACCACGGCCGCGGCGGCGAAGACAGCCGACACGGCAGCACCGAAGAACATCGTCGAGACAGCGGTCGCGGCGGGTTCGTTCAACACGCTCGTCGCCGCGGTCAAGGCGGCGGGATTGGTCGAGACGCTCTCCGGTAAGGGGCCGTTCACGGTCTTCGCACCCACGGACGAGGCGTTCGCGAAGCTCCCGAAGGGCACGCTCGAGGATCTGCTCAAGCCCGAGAACAAGGCGAAGCTCACTAGCATTCTCACCTACCACGTCGTCGCGGGAAGCGTGATGGCGGCGGATGTCGTCAAGCTCGAGTCCGCGAAGACGGCGAACGGGCAGTCCGTGAAGATTCATGTGAAAGACGGAAAGGTGATGCTCGGAGGTTCTCAGGTCGTGAAGACGGACATCGGCACGAGCAACGGCGTCATTCACGTGATCGACACGGTTCTTCTGCCCGCGGACAAGTAGCCGTCGGTCAGATCTCGTCACTAGTGATCGGGGCGCCGCTTCGAGCGGCGCCTCTACCAACCGAACCACAAAGCGACTTCAACGAATAACTAAGGAGAGAGTCGAAATGAAGAACATCGTAGAAACAGCGGTGTCGGCCGGTTCGTTCAATACGCTTGTCGCCGCGGTCAAGGCCGCGGGCCTGGTGGAGACCCTATCGGGAATCGGACCGTTCACCGTGTTCGCTCCGACGGACGAGACCTTCGCCAAGCTGCCCGCGGGCACCATCGAAGAGCTTCTCAAGCCGGAGAACAAGCAGAAGCTCACGCGCATTCTCACCTACCACGTCGTCGCTGGAAACGTGATGGCGGCGGACGTCGTAAAGCTCCAGACCGCGCGGACGGTCAACGGCCAGTCCCTGGCGATCCTCACGGAGAACGGCAAGGTCACGGTCGGCGGCGCGCGCGTCGTCAGCACGGACATCGCCACCAGCAACGGCGTCATTCACGTGATCGACGCGGTTCTCTTGCCGTCGACCAACTAGCACTAATCCAATCGCATTCTTCGGTGCTGGCGGCGCTGCGAAGTGCGGCGCCGCCCTCTCATCGACACCAACAACTCAATCAACTCATGAAATGGAGGTAGTCGCAATGTTCTCCAAGAAGTTCTGGCGCGCGCCGGTCCTCCTTCTCGCTCTCGGTGCGTTCCTGACCGCAGGGTGTGGAGACGACGATGATGAGAGCCCGATGGGGCCAGGCACTGGCGATGGGCTGGTTCGTGTCGCGCATCTGTCACCCGACGCGCCGGCCGTCGACGTGTTCGTCGATGGCGCGAAGGTTCTCTCGAGTGTCCCGTTCGGCACGTTCAGCGACTACCTCGAGGTGCCCGCGGGCTCGCGCCGCGTGCAGGTTCGCGTCGCTGGTCAGCCTACGTCGACTCCGGTTATCGATGAGGCCATCACGCTGACCGCAGACGGCTACTTCACAGTCGCCGCCACGGGCAAAGTCGCTGATATCGGGGCGATCGTGCTCCCCGACATCCGCACGACCGTCTCGAATTCAGCGAAGCTCCGTTTCATTCACGCAGGTGCCGACGCACCCGCCGTCGACATCACGCTGATGGATGGCACGCTTCTCTTCTCCAATATCGAATTTAACGAGTCGTCGGCCTTCATCACGACGCCAGGCAACTCTTACGATCTTCAGGTTCGGCTTGCGGGTACTCAGACCGTCGTGCTCTCGTTCGGCGGCGTTCCGCTCATGAACGGTACGGTCTACAGCGTCTTCGCGACCGGCTTGTTGAGCGACAAGTCTCTGCGTGCGACGGTCGCTGTCGATGCGCCCGGCGACGGCTCGACCACCGTCTCGCTGACCCCCGCGTCGGCGTCGGTTCGCGTGGCGCATCTCTCCCCGGACGCACCCGCAGTCGACGTCTCTATCGACGGGACTCCTGTGGCAGCGCTCACGGCCGTCCCCTTTAGCGCTGTGAGTTCGTACCTCACGTTGTCCGCCTCGACTCACCGCGTTCAGGTCTTCGCGACCGGGACGACGACGAACCCTGTCATCGACGCGACGCTCACGCTCCTCCCAGGAGTCGCGTACACGGTGGCGGCCACCGGCCTGCTCGGCGGCTCGGACTTGCAGCCCCTCGTTCTCGTGGATGATCGCACCGGCGCGACGAACGGAAACGCTAAGGTTCGTTTCGTTCACACGAGCCCCGATGCGCCGCCTGTTGACATCGTTGTCGCCGCCGGTTCAACGCTCTTCCCAGACGCGTCATTTAGGGAGTCGGCTGGTTACGCTAGCACGCCCGCGGGAACGTACGACCTCGAAGCGCGTCTAACGACCGGCGGGGCGTTGGCGCTCTCGATCCCCGACGTGGCGTTGGCCGCGGGCGAGAACTACACGGCCTTTGCGATCGGGCTCGCGGGCGACGCGACGCTCGCCGCGCTTCTCGTGCAAGACACACCGTAAGCAAACGAAGAAGAGGCCCGACGGTGCGCATCAACACAGTGCGTAATCCATCAAGCAGTGAGAACAGCGCGGCTCTGATGAGCCGCGCGTGGCAACGGGAGAATCGCATTCGCCGGCCGCTCGCGCTCGTCGCGGTCCGGCGAATCGCCCCCCGCGCCGCGCGCCGCGCAGGCATCGCGAGCACCACGCGCGCCGAAAGCTCCGCGCTCATCGGTTTGCGGAGCGAGACGAATCGTCTCCGCCGGCCACCCGAGCTTTGATCGAAGCGGGAGTTTGATCCTCGTATCGCGGGCTCATACGCGGTAATCTTTCAATCCTTCTGAACAGAACGACTCCGGAGCGACGACGATGACGGACCCCGTCAAATGACCATCTCACCAGACACGAGGCTTCCGGCCGACGAGAACTACTCGATCGGCGAGGCAGCCGCACTCGCCGGCGTCGGGGTGGACACGATCCGCGTTTGGGAGAGGCGCTACGGACGCCCCAAGCCGATCCGGCTCGCATCCGGGCACCGGCGCTACACGGCGGAGCAGGTGAAGTGGCTGCGGCAGGTCGCGTCGGCGCTCGCCAACGGGCATCGGCCATCGTCGGTGATCCAGCTACCCGACGCAGACATCGCCGCCGTCATCGCGCTGAAGGAGGCCACGCCGAAGCGCGATTCTGACGTCGCCGAGTTCGTGGCACTCACGCGCCGATTCGACGGAGCCCTCATTCGCGCGGGGCTCCACCGGCGCTGGGCCCAGCTCGGGGCGCGCCGATTCCTTCTCGAGATTGTCGCGCCGATGCTCGAGCAGATCGGAGAAGAGTGGGTCGCCGGGCGCATCGACATCCGGCACGAGCACTTCATCTCGGGGATTCTCGAGGACGAACTGCGCACGCTGCGCGCGTCGCTGGGCGAAACGCCGAACGGCGCCGTCGTCATCTTCGCCACGCTTCCGGGCGAGGACCACGGACTGGGGTTGCAGATCGCCGCGCTCATCGGCGCGCTCGCGGGGATTCGACCGGACATCTTGGGGACGAGCGTTCCGTTCGAGCAGATCGCGGAGGCGGCGGTCGAGTCGAACGCCGCTGCGGTGGCCATTAGCGTGTCGCTCTCGACGGGCGGCTCCGAGACCGATCGCGCGCTGGCGAGTTTGCGCGACGCGCTCCCGGACGGCGTGCGGCTCGTCGCCGGCGGACGCGGGGCGCGCCGAGGCCGGCATGGCCTCCGCGGAATCGACTACCTCACGTCATTCGATGACTTCGAGGCGTGGCTCCGGGCGCTACGGCAGTAGCGCGCCGGCATCGACCGTCTCGCCGGCCGCGAGTGCGCGCGGCGGTCTGCGGGCATGCGGCCGCGCGCGACGAAGCGGCTCGCCAAGCATCGAAAAGACTCCCCAACTCGACGAATTAGCGTTAGGGGAGTCCTGACGCCGCATCGTAGAGTCGTGCCCTCATCGCACAACTCAATTCTGCGACCAAGAGGAGCCACTCATGAACGGACTCGTTCGGCTCCTCTCGTTGATTCCTCTCCTTTTGCTTCTTGCGACTCCAGCTGCGGCGCAGTTCTTCGCCATCGAGACGGCGGACGAGTCGCCGCACCTCGTGGGCGTGTACACCCCGCTCGCGCTCGACGCGTCGGGGAACGCGCACGTGAGCTACCACGACGGCAAGAGCAACCGGACGCAAGTCTTCAGCTTGCTGTATCCGACGATCGGATTCCCCTCGAGAAACCACACGGCGTGGGCATGCCGTGTACTTCTTCGCATCCGATTGCATCACGATCTCTCCGTCGCTGCCCGCTTCCGTTGACTCGGCGACGTCGCTTGGCACCCCACGACCAGGAGGACAGCGACGAAGAGGATCGAGACTCCTCGGCGCCAGCCGTCTACTTCTCCATCACGACGTTCCACGGCCCGTCCGCTTGGATGAAGAAGACGGCGGCCTCCTTGCCTTCGACCTTGGCGACGTGTGGCGCCTTGCCGGTCAGGGCGAAGTAAGATCCGGCCCCGAGCTTGTGGTCCTTGCCGCCGACGGTCAGCGTGATCGAGCCCGACACGACGGTGACGTAATGATCGGCATCGTGATGATGGTTCGGCGTGATCAGGCCGACGGGGTACTTGAGAAAGAAGCGGCTAGGCCCCTTCTCCATGTCGCCCGACACGGGAGCCGCCTGTATGCCGTTACCCATGTCCTTCCACTTGAGATCGGAGTTCGACAGAACCACCGACGCGTCGCTGGCGACGGCCACCACCGCCGCCGCCGCGATGAGCGCCGCCGAAATCGAAACAACCACTGCGTGCTTGAATGTCATTCGCTGCCTCCTTCTTCTGACGATGTTCTCCTGATGATGGTGAGGGACCGCCTCACCGGGTAGCGCGGATTCTACCGCGGCGCCGATTCGCACGCGCGGCCGATTTAACGAATCTTCCAATGAAGCATCCGTCCGCTGATACGGAACGACCGAGGTCAGGGGCGACCACTCCCAGCTTGTGGTGGTGGTCGTCGAGGCGGCGTGCCGCCCAGTTCACCAGCGCGCCGATAGCACGCGTCGCCGGTGTTGACTCCACTGACGCCCGAGCCGCTCGACGCGAACGAGTACATCGACGCCGTCGGCGTCAGCGGCTGCTTGGGCGACCGCGACGCGGGGCCGTCCGCTTCCCTATCATTCGACTCTCCGAGATGGCCCCACGGTCAACGGCTTCCTGCAGCCGGCGGACCTCTTCGATGATTCCTATGAAGCGGCGGCCGAAGGGGGTGAGCACGTACTCGACTTCGAGGGGCGGCTTCTCGCCGAACACGGAGCGACTTACGATGCCGAAGCGGAGCATCTTGCGCAGGCGCTCGTTCATTACCTTTGCGGACAGGCCCTTGGACGCGCGGAGGATGGCGCTGGGCCGATTGCATCCGTCGGAAAGCAGCCGGAGCAGTCCGACGGACCACTTGCACCCGACTATGCTCTCGACCATGGAGGCGACGGGAATAGACTTGGCGTCGTGCGCCGCGAGCGTTGCATGAACTTTCGGATCGTCTCGGACCATTGCGTACCTACCTTACCGGAAGGTGCCCTCTTGGCGGGATCGCGCAACGGGCGCATCTTCCCGCGTGGGTGGCGCGAGGCCACCGCGAACCATTAGAAACCACAAGGAGGAGGATTATGAAACAGAAAGCTGTCTTCTACCACGCCGGATGCCCCGTGTGCGTCAGTGCCGAGCAGTCGGTGCTCGCGGCGCTGGACAGGAACCGCTACGATGTCGAGGTCGTGCATCTCGGGACGACCAAGGGCCGCGTCTCGGAGGCTGAGAAGCTCGGCGTCAAGTCCGTCCCGGCGCTCGCCCTGGGTGGCCAAGTCTTTCATATCAACTTTGGCGCCGACCTGTCCGTCCTCAAGTAACCGCTCGACAGAGCGCATGCATGGAGGGGCGGAAGCGCCCCTCCACGCGCTCTGAGCCCGGAGTCACGTAAAGCTGAATCATCGGCGATTCCTCGGGTCGCCTAATGCTCCGGTTGATCGGCGGGCCGCAGCAGGCTGTCCGCTGCATGCTGTTGTTAGGCCCATGCCTTCACGAAGCGGCACTAGCTTACCGTTGCCAGAGACCGTGGTGGACGCCGCCATGGATGTAGATGGCGAAGGTGCCATGACCCGGAATCTCCATGGGCGGATGGGCAACCTCGCCGCCAGCCGCTACCGATGCCGCCAAGGCCGCTTCGATGTCGTCTACCAGCCAGTAAGGCCGAACCACCGGCTGCTCAGTCTCGTGCAGGGGGGCCCGCACGCCCACCAATCCGCCATCCGGCAGCGCGGCCGTCCGTGCGTTGCCAAGCCCGGCGTCCGGTTTTCCGAATTGCACCGAGTTCGCTGCGGCGTACGCAGCGCACACGGCGTCAACGTCCTCGGTCACGATTTCGAGGTAGTGGATCTGCATTTGCCTTGCACCTCCGGTTGTCGATTTTGTCTGCGGTCGGTCTAGCGCTCCGGTTCAGCGGCGGCGCGCAGTGCCGTCCGCTGCATAGTGTTGTTGGGCGGCGCCACTGCACGGGAACACGGTCGCTTCACAAGCGCTCGCGATGCTCGGCCGCCGGTTCGAGGAACACCGGCTGCCCTACGGCGACGCGGTCGCGTCGAGTGACGGTGCCATAGACCCCGGCTCTGTTATCCCTCACCCGAACGACCGCTTTCAGCACCTCCGGCGCGGGGCGTGCCGAATCAGGGTCGAGGTTCACCATCGAGCAGCGCTCGTCGCGATTGGTGATACCGATGGCGGCGCCTTCACGCGCTTCGCCGAACCAGAGAACGCTGCCCACCCATTCGTCCTCCTCAAAGGGAACTGATCGCTGCGATGCGATCAGGACGTTTGGTCGGAATCGGCGGACGTCTGGGCGTTGCGCCGCAAGCCTGGCTACTTCGCAGACCGTGGCGGACGCAATCACGGAAACGCTGGCTTCGTCGAATATGCCACGGTCGAGGTGCATCATCTCGACCGGCGAACCATGGCGGCGACCGACCTCTCGCGCCAGCTCCTGATCGAAGACGCCGAGTTCCTGCCCTTCCGGCGTGCGAACGTGCGTCGGAAGGTTGCCGGTGGCTGGTCCCAACCGCAGTGGAGCGAAGAGAATGAGTTCCGGGAGCCTAGACGCCTGGAGCCAAGGAAAGCCACCGCGGTCGTCAGCCCGACGGAAGGCCAAGCGCCGGTCCCCATCAAGACCGTGCCAGCCCACGTCGGTGACATCGACACTCTCGCCCGCCATGGACTTCACCGGGTACCGGTAGAGCGCTTCCACTTCACCGATCTTGATACGCATGTTCGATGTCGTCCTCCCAACGTATCTGCGGTTCAGCGGTGGGCCGCGCAGCGGGCCGTCCGCTGCAACCGGGTGTTGGGTACATCACGCACTAGGTGGTCCGTCCCATCACGCATGAACTCGCTGCGCGATGGCGATGCAGCAATAGACCTTTGCGACGGACGTATGGTCCGCACGCTCCAAACAGCCGAGAAACTCGTTCTGCACTTGGTCGATGTCTGGGCCGCAGAAGTCGCGGAGCAGCTCCATACGGTTGAAGCGAGCCCGCCAGGCGTCCAGCACGTCGGGGCGGGCCGGTCCATCGAACGAGAGCTCCTGATCCTCGAGCGCCAGCATCTTCGACACCGTGAACCCAGACCGCTCAAGATGACCTCGCAGCTTTCGGCCCATGTGAAAGTCGTACCGTCCGGCCGCGAGCGAGTCTTCGGCGTAGGCCCTGAACAACGCCTTCGTCCGGCCGGCCAGCGGCTCGTGGCCGAAGAGGTCGTCGATTTCTGTGAGTGCGACCCACCCGCCCGATCTCACGTTTCTCGCCCACGTGGTGAGTGCCGCGGGTAGATCCGGGCAATACGCCGCTGCAAAACTGGACCAGAGTCCGTCCGCCGTGATCCCGAGGTCGGGCAGCGTGTGCAGATTAGCCACGCGGAATTCTGCGTTCGCGAGCTGTCGCGATCGGGCCTCGCGGAGGAGTGTCTCATCCATGTCGACGCCGATCACACGAGCCCCACGAGCAACGAACTCGGCTGCCAGGTCGCCTACTCCGCACCCCAGATCAAGAACGGTTTGGCCGTGGAGCGGCGGCAGAGCATCGAAGACGGTGGGCCAGTCACGCCAGCCAAATTGCTTCTTCCGCTGCGGACTGTCGTCGGCTGGCGCTATTCTCATTCAGCCACCGAACTGAGCCGGTCGCGCATGCCGCGGTTCGTAGACTCCGAGTCTTCCACCACCCGGAAGGGCCACTTGCGTGAGCAATCCCCAGCCTTCGTCCTTTACGGGGCTGGTCACGATGCCGTGCTTGCGCACTTCCGCGACGAACCCGTTGACATTGTCACACATCAGATAAAACTCATGAACATCGTTCTTATCCGAGGGATGAAGCGCAACTTCCGCTGGGGGCAAACCGAAGATCAGCCATCCGCCGCCGACATCAACGCTCGGCAACTTCAGAACGTCGCGCAGAAACGCGCGGTCGGCATCCGGATTCGTGCTGTAGATGATTGAATGCGCGCCGGTGATCATTCGAGGATGCCTCCGTTCTTGGGTGAGCGTTACTCGCTTCTCGCCACCTAGCGCTCCGGTTGAGCGGCTGCATACAGGGGTTATGCACCACGCTCACGAACGGAGGCCACATACTCTTCCGGGAAGCCCAGTTTGCTGAGAGCACTCACGAGCCGCGTCGCATATTCGGGATTGCGTTCGTCTGGACGCGGTGCATCGCGCAGGTTGTAGCACAAGGCCGGCGTCAACGTGCCCTCCAGCGGCTGGGCAAGTACCGCTTCCGGGCGATACTGCTCGAGCCCTGGCGCCGCGTAGAGTCGCTCGAGTTCATGGTGCGTGAGTGCGAAGAGCATGCCGTAGGCGCGACTTCCGGTGGATGCAACCAGCGTGGCACGCTGGCCGATGTGTAACGCGAACCCGTCGAGATACGCTCGCCGCGGGTCGATCGGCGCCACGCCGGCCCCGCGAAGGACCTCGTGGTCCATGAATAGACCGTAGAAGAAGACATCGACGCGGCGATCACTCACGGATCTTCACCTCTGTGTGCATATCGATTGGCGATCAACGGCGAGCCGAAGACCCGCCCGTCCGCGTCGCCTGCTTCCTGCGGCGATTTCACTCCCTGCAGTCTAGATGAACGTCTTCAGTAGAGGCCAGGCCTCCCGGATGGCAACCTTTGGGTCGAAGAACTCCGCGTTCTCATCCCTGTCTCCTCCGACTCGGATCCACCCGGCGTACGCGTGTTCCGTGCGCGGGCTGTAGTGTCGAGCGCGGATTGCGGCGCGCAAGACATCGAGGGGGCATGGCCGCGACGGCGCGTTGACACGTGCGTCCACGCGGCGGCATCCGGCAAGCGTCATGCCCGGCGCCGCCGACACAAGAGCGAGCGAGCCGCGCGCGTATGTCAGCGCCGCCGCAAATGATCAACTACCCAACTCGCGCTTAAGCCACGTCTTCGCGAGGAGCCAAGCGCGCTTCACTGTGACGGGCGCGATGCCGAGCGCTTCGGCCGTCTCGTCGATCGAGAGTCCGCCGAAGAAACGGCACTCGACGACGCGCGCGGCGCGCGGGTCGAACGATTCGAGGCGCGCGACGAGTTCGTCGAGTTCCACCATCTCGAACGCGGCATCCTCGACGAGCGGCAGCGTGATGCTTGTAAGCGTGACGGGCCGCGCGCCGCCGCCGCGCTTCTCGCGCGCGCGGTCGCGCGCGTGGTTGACGAGAAGCCGCCGCATCACCATCGACGCGACCGCGAGGAAGTGGCCGCGCCCCTGCCAGCGCACGCGCTCTTGATCGACGAGCCGGATGTACGCCTCGTGCACGAGCGCCGTCGGCGTGAGCGTGTGGGTCGCGCGCTCGCCCTGCATGTGGTGGTTCGCGAGGCGCCGCATCTCGTCGTAGAGAAGCGGCAGCACTTCGTCGACGGCGCTCGCTTCCCCGTCTTGCGCGCGGACGAGAAGTCGCGTGATGGCTTCGTTGCTCATCGATTCCTCAGTGTGGCGACGCGCTCGACGCGGCGGCACGACGCGATTCTAACGGAGCCGCGTGATCCGATCTGCAGCGAAACGGGGCGTAGTGGCGGAGTCGGATAGGGGCGTATCCTCGGAGCGATGATGGACCGCGATCGTTGGCGCAAGATCACGGAGGTGTTCGACGCGGCCGTCGAGCGGTCGGCAGCGGAGCGCGCGCGCATTCTCGACGAGGCGTTCCGCGCGCGTGACGCCGAGCGCGAGGCGGCGGGCGGCGGCGCGCGCAGCGATGAGGGCGCGGTCCGCGCGGTCCGCGCGGGCGACGCGGATGATGCGCGTGTCGCCGAGCGCGCCGCTCTACGCGGCGAAGTCGATGCCCTCCTCCGCGCGTACGACGACGATCCGGGTTTTCTCGAGCCGTTCGACGGTGGGGGCGCGCTCGTCGGAGTGGCGGCGGACGCCGCCGCTGCCGCCGCCGCACGCTCGCTCGACGATGACGATGCCGCCGACCCGCTCCTCGGCACGGTCATCGGCCGCTATCGGATCGCGCGCCGCATCGGCGATGGTGGCATGGGCGCGGTCTATCTCGCGGAACGCGCGGTCGAAGGCGCCGACGACTTCCATCATGTCGCCGCGATCAAGGTCGTGCGCCGCGGGCTCGACACCGATCACATCGTTGCACGCTTCCGCGGCGAGCGGCAGATCCTCGCGTCGCTCTCGCATCCGAATATCGCGCGCCTCCTCGACGGCGGCGTCGCGCCCGACGGGCGCCCGTACTTCGCGATGGAGTACATCGACGGCGAGCCGATCGGCGCGTACTGCGACGCGCGCGATCTCGGATTGCGCGCGCGCCTCGACCTCTTCGCCGTCGTCTGCGCCGCCGTGCACCACGCGCATCAGAATCTCGTCGTGCACCGTGATCTGAAGCCGAGCAACATCCTCGTGTCGCGCGACGGGCAGGTGAAGCTGCTCGACTTCGGGCTCGCGAAGATCCTCGACCCTGCCGCCGTGGAGGCGGGCGCGCCGCCGACGGTGACGCGACCCGAGGCGCGCGCGTTCACGCCCGAATACGCGAGCCCCGAGCACGTGCGCGGCGATGCGGTGACGACGGCGACGGATGTCTACTCGCTCGGCGTGATTCTCTACGAGCTGCTCGCGGGGGAGAGGCCGCCGCGCTCGGCGGTGCGGACGCCGCGGTCACCGCGATCGCCGGGATCGCCGGGGGATCACTCGCGCACCGCGACGCGCGAGCGGACGACGCGTCCGAGCGCGGTCGCGTCGAGCGCCACGGGCGCGAACGCAGTGCGTTGGCGCGCCGAGCTGCGCGGCGACCTCGACACGATCGTGCTGAAGGCGATGGCGGAGGAGCGCGAACGGCGCTACGCCTCGGCGGAGGCGCTCGCGGACGATCTGCGTCGCTATCTGCGCGGGCTTCCCGTCGCCGCGCAGCCGGATCGCTTCGGCTACCGCGCGCGCCGCTTCGTTCGGCGCAACGCGCTCGGCGTCGCGATCGCGGGCGCGTTCGCGGCGCTCCTCATCGCGTTCAGCGCGACGACGCTCGTGCAGTCGCGCCGCATTCGCGCCGAAGAACGCGCGGCCGACGCGGCGCGCGCGCACGCCGAGGCGCAACGCGCCACCGCCGAGCAGACGACGCAGCTTCTCGTCGAACTCTTCGAGCAATCGAACCCGACCGTCGTGCCGGGAGGCGACACGACGACGGTCGCGACGCTCATCGGCATCGGCGAGGCGAAGGTCGACTCGCTCGCCGCGCAGCCGGAGCTTCAGGCGCGGCTGTGGCGCGCGTTCGGCGACATCCACTCGGCGCGCGGGCGCTTCGATCGGGCGCGCGGCCTCTTCGAGCGCGCGCTCGGCGTCGAGCGCGACGAACGCGAGCGCGCCAAGACGCTCCACGAGATCGCGAAGCTCGCGTTCAAAACGGAAGGCGGCGCCGCGGCCGCACCGCGGCTGCGCGAATCGCTCGCGCGCCTCGCGAGCGTCTTCGACGCGGACGACATCGTCGTCGCCGAGGCGAAGGTCGATCTCGCGGGCGCAACGAGCGACAAGGCGGAGCGCGCGCGGCTTCTCGATGAGGCGCTCGCGACGATGAACGCGACGCCGGGAGTCGACGACGCCAACCTCGCGTCGGCGCACAACCAGCTCGCGATCGCTCGTCTTGCGCAAAGCAAGCACGCGGAGGCGCGCACGCATCTGGTCGAAGCGCTCGCGATCTTGCGCAGGCGCCTCCCGGCGGATCACCCGCACGTGACGACCGTGCGCATCAACATCGCCGCGACCGACAACCAACTCGCGAACTTCGCTGAGGCGGAAGCGGCGGCGCGCGAACTGCTGCCGGATGCGCGCCGCGTGCTCGGATCGCGATCGACGAGCGTCGCCGGCATTCTCGAGATCCTCGGCTCGAGTCTCGCGAACCAGGGCGAGCACGTGCAGGCCGAGGCCGCGTTCCGCGAGTCGCGCGAGATCTTTCGGGAGGCGTTCGGCGATCGCCACTGGCGCTTCGCGAATGCCACGCGCAACGTCGGCCGCGCGATCGCGCTTCAAGGGCGATACGCCGACGCGCAGCCGCTGTTCCAGGAGGCGCTCGCGACGCAGCGGCAACTCGACCCCGCGGCGCACACGATCGCCAACTACCAGATCGCGCTTGCGGTGAACGTCGCGCGCCTTGGGGAGCGCGAGTCGGCGCTGGAGATGCTTCGCACCGCGCGCTCGATGCTTGAGGCCGACTCGCTCTCCGCGCTTCCCGCGACCTTAGCTTCGGCGAACACCTGGCTAGGTTGGCTGCTCATCGAAGCGAATGATGCGAAGGCGGCGGAGCCGTTGTTCCGCGAAGCCGTCGCGAGGCGCAGCGCGCTCTATGCGCCGACGCACCCCGATGTCGCCGACGCGCAGTGCGGTCTCGCGCACGCGCTCGCGGCGCAAGGCCGCGACGCGGAGGCCGCCGCGATTCTGCGCGCTCACTACGACGCGTTCCGCCGCTGGGGCGGCGCCGACCCTGCGATCGCACGCCAAGTCGCCGCCACGTACGAGCGTCTGCGCCGGCAATAGCCGTCGGGCGCGCCCGTTCCGCGCGCCTAGCGAGTTGTCGTCACCAACGAGATCACCAAACAGACCACTTCCGAGGCAGCCGCGCGGCGTGATACGCTAGCGGCCATTCGCGAGCACGTCGCGCGGACGCGCCTCCACTGCTGGTTTCGTGGCGTCAGGCTTGGATCCGACCTTCGAGGAGATACCAGATGCGAATCGCGCTCGAGACACCCTCACGGTTCGGCAAGGCCCAGGTATTCGCGGTCGTTGTGACTGCGTGCGTACTGCTTGCCTCAAACGGCGCGCGCGCGCAGACGCTCGTGCTCGAGACGGCGGACGCGTCGGCGATCGACGGGGCCTGGTACACCTCGCTCGCGCTCGACGCGTCGGGGAACCCGCACGTGAGCTACCAGGACCAGACGACCGACGACCTCAAGTACGCACGGAAGTCCGGGGGCGTGTGGACGATCGAGACGGCGGACGGGTCGGCGAACCTTGTGGGTGCGCACACATCGCTCGCGCTCGACGCGTCGGGGAACCCGCACGTGAGCTACCAGGACCGGACGACCGAGGACCTCAAGTACGCGCGGAAGTCCGGAGGCGTGTGGACGATCGAGACGGCGGACGCGTCGGCGAACTTCGTGGGCTACTACACATCGCTCGCGCTCGACGCGTCGGGGAACCCGCACGTGTGTTACCAGAACCAGACGACCGGAGATGTTAAGTACGCGCGCAAGTCCGGGGGCGTGTGGACGATCGAGACGGCGGACGCGTCGGCGAACTTCGTGGGCGAGTACACCTCGCTGGCGCTCGACGCGTCGGGGAACCCGCACGTGAGCTACCTCGACGGCACGACCTTCGACGTCAAGTACGCGCGGAAGTCCGCGGGCGTGTGGACGATCGAGACAGCGGACGGGTCGGCGAACGACGCGGGCTTTTTTACCTCGCTCGCACTCGACGCGTCGGGGAACCCGCACGTGAGCTACCACGACGACACGACCGGCGACCTCAAGTACGCGCGGAAGTCCGGGGGCGTGTGGACGATCGAGACGGCGGACGGATCGACGATCGAGGTGGGTTCGTACACCTCGCTCGCGCTCGACGCGTCGGGGAACCCGCACGTGAGCTACATCGACGACACGATCCTCGACCTCAAGTACGCGCGGAAGTCTGGAGGCGTGTGGACGCGCGAGACGGCGGACGGGTCGGCGAACAACGTGGGCTACTTCACCTCGCTGGCGCTCGACGCGTCGGGGAACCCGCACGTAAGCTACCTCGACGACACGACCGGCGACCTCAAGTACGCGTACATCCCGAGCGTGCTCATCTCCTCACCGCAGCCGGGCGTGACGTGGCCGGTCGGCAGCGAGCAGACGATCAGGTGGTCGTTCACCGGCGGCCTCCCTATCGCCAACTCCCACGTCTATCTCTCAGTCGACGGCGGCAACTCGTTCACGCAGATCCGCAACGAGGCGCGCGATCCCGGCATGACGCTCCGCGTGCCCCACACGCCGTCGCGTTTCGCATCGATCAAGATCATCCGGCCGTCGCCGTACACGGAAGCGTACATGGACTCGTTCTTCACGATCGACGCGGCGATCACGCTGAACAAGTTCGACGCGCGGTTGGTGGGGGACGACGAGTTCGGCGGGAACGCGAAGGGGGCGCGCTTGGGCGTGAACGGCGGCGGCGGCTCGCGCGGGCCGGCGAACGCGGGCGCGGGGGGTGTCGCGCTGACGTGGGAAACGACGCCGGGTCGCGAGGCAGACATTCGCTACCGCATCGAGCGCGCGGCGGCGGACGACGCGTCGTCCGTGTTCGCGCCGCTCACCGTCGAGCCGCTGGACGCGAACGAATTCCTCGATGCCAGCGCAGACGCGGCGAGCGGATCCGGCGCTTCGGCGTCGGGCGCGCGCTACCGCCTCATCGCGATCAACGGCCTCGGCGAGGAGTACGCGCTCGGTGAGACGCTCATCGCGCCGCGGCTGGGCGCGGGTCGCCTCCTCGCCGTCAGCCCGAACCCGTCCGCCGGCGGCAACGTCTCGATCGCGTTTCGCGCGGCGCAAGCCGGGCTTCAGACGGACGTCTCGATCTACGACCTGAGCGGCCGGCGCGTCCGCACGATCGCATCGGGCTCGTTCGCGCTCGGCGTGCAGAGCGCGTTGTGGGATGGGCGCGACGAGTCGGGCGGCCGCGTGGCGGCCGGCGCTTACTTCGCGCGGCTCGCGTGGAACGGCGTCGCGAACGCGACGGAACGGATCACCATCGTCAAGTAGTGTCGGCCGTGCGGCGCGAAGCTCGTGTGTTGCTGCTTCGCGCCGCGCGGATTGCTGGCGCGCTTCAGATTCCCTAACATCACGTCACCTCATTTGTGATGGATACATGGGCGAGTTCGGGGAGCGCCGCCGCTGGCTCCCGAACAGCGATTGCCCGCGCGCGCGGGCCCGAGTAGTCTATCGGCCGAA
>JBJXGV010000057.1:0-3521 GCA_046160485.1 bacterium
AAACCCGATGCGCGTCTCGGTCGTGAACGGATTCGGCGACGCCGCGAGCAAACGCAGCGGCGCGGCGACCGCGTCGCCCGGCGCGAGATCGCCCGGATCGCCGACGCCCGTGAGCGCGCCGGGATCGTGCACGACCATGTTGAACGCGCTCCCATTGACCGCGTCCTGCCCCGTGAAGAGGAACTCGAAGCTGTCGCCGACGATCGGACCGGCGCGGCGCACGTCAACCGAGAACACCGGCCCGCCAGGATTTCCGATCGCGTCGAGGTCGAACGAGTAGCCTTCTTCGATCGTGACGTGCGCGGGCTGCCCTGAGATCGGCTGCCCCGTGATGTTGCGCAGCGTGATCGTCGCGTCCGGGAGTTGCGTCGGGCTCGTGTACGCCGGGATGATCTCGTAGACGCACGGCACGATCGTGATCGTCTCCGCCGTCCCGCCCCAGCTACGCGTCACCTCGAACGTCACCGGCGCCGTTCCCATGTTGTAGATGAGAATGTCTTCGCTCCGCTGAAACGGCGCGGAGCCGAGCGCGACCGACTGGTTCGACGCGAAGTTGAGTTCCGCGATCCGGCGCAGCGTGAGGTCCGCGCTCGTCGCGCCCTGCCCGCTCGTGCGGAAGAGTTCGAAGCTCGAACGAAGTTGGTCGGGGTTCGGCGGCGGTCCCCACTGACCCGCGCCACCCGCGCGCTCATCCGCGAACGACGAGAGATTGGCGAACGACTGCACGTACGGATTGCCGGTCGTGATGTTGACCACCTGCCCGCACTCGCCGACGCCGAGCTGAAGAAGGCGTGCCGCATCGTCGACATATCGCGAGTCATTCAGCGGCAGTCCGTAGAACCCCGCGATCGTCGTGCCGCCCGCGTTGCTCTCGGCAGAGAAGAGCCCGGTCGCCTGCGCCCTCGGTGTGCCGCCGCCCTTGATCCCCGTCGCCGGCTGCACCTCGTTGTTGAGAATCCCGAAGAAGATGTTGGTGATCGTCTTCGGGTAGGAAATCCACAGCTCGTCGCGGACCCAGGAGATCTTCGTCATCGTGTACGTGGACGTGCCGGCAATTTGCGCCAACAACGGATTGTTCACCGCGGCGCGCGAAAGCTTCGCCATGTCCTCGGGCGTCGAGTAGTGCTCGCCGAGTTCGTAGTTCAAGTTCATCGGCTCGTTGTCTAGCCCTGCCGGGTTGTGGAAGTGCGTGCCGTTCATCCCGAGTGCGGCGGCGCGGGCGTTCATTTCGTTCGCGAAGGCCGTCGCGCAGTTCGCCGCGGTCCCGCCGTAGATGGCGTACGCGATCGCGAACGCCGCGTCGTTGCCCGACAGCATCAGGCACGAGTACATCAGATCGCGAACATTGATGCGCTGCCTGCTCGTGAGCGGCACCTGAGAACCAGGGACGTCTAAAACGACCCAATTAGGCACTTCGATTTCCAGATCGAGATCGAGGTAGTTCGGGTTGCCGGGCGAAAGCTGCGAGCGCTCGGCCGCGATGAGGCACGTCATCGTCTTCGTCGTGCTTGCGACCCACACCTGATCGAACGGCTTTGCGGAGAAGACGAGGTTTTCCTCGCAGTCGTAGACGAGCGACTGCTGGCTCGCGAGCCCGTACACCTGCCGCCACGGCGCGATGACGTGCACCATGCCGGCGTCGTTGTTCTCGCCGGGCGCGCCGACTGCGAACGCTCCCTTGTCCGAGGCGTCGAAGCGGCCGAAGCAGATCGATTCGCCGAACTCGTCGCTGGGCTCGCTCGGTTCGTTACATGTCCCTTGGTTGAAGTTCGCCCAGCCGTATCCGCCCGTCGGCCCGTTCGAGCCGCCGTGGAAAACGTAGAAGTTGCCGGCGTCCGGGTACGCGCCGTTGAAGCTCTCGCCCGGCGAGCCGACCGCGAGGTCGTCGTACGTGCCGGACACCTCGTCGAAAGTTCCTGCGGAAAGCGCGGCGCCGAACTCGTCGTCCGCGCTGTTGAAGCCGCCGGCGTCGGACTGGTCGATCGCCATTGCGCTCGACGAGTCGAGCCCCGCGGACGCGCCCTCGATGACGACCACGCGTCCACCGCGGTCGATGAAGCCGTTGTCGCGGCCCGGCTCGCCGATCGCGAGGCAAGTGAAGCCGGGCGTGAGCGACGAGAAGCGCCCGGTCGCGAGCGCGAAGCCGAAGTTGCCTGAGCTTTGCGATGCGTCGAGGATGCCCGCCGAGAACACCTTCGGCGTCGAGACGGAGAGACCGGTGCTCGCGCCGCGCACAACCCAGACCTGCCCCTGGAATGTGCCGAAGCCGATCCCTTCGTACGGCGCGCCCACCGCGAGATCCACGTTCGCCGATCCGATGATGTTGCCCGCCGCGAGCGACCAGCCGAACGAATCGTCCGCCTCGTCGGTGCCGCCGAGCGTCGACTGCTTGAACCAGCCGTCGCCGCCGTTCGGGAGGCCGAAGCTCGAGCCGAGCATGTAGAAGACGGCGCCCGCGCCCGCGTCCTCGCCCGGCGCGCCGGCCGCGAGGTCGCCGAAGCCGTCGCGGCTGAAGTCGCCGACCGCGAGCGAGAATCCGAAGCGATCATCCGTTTCGCGGCTGCCGCCGAGGTCCGACTGATTCAGCACGATCCCCGGGGCGAGCCCGCCGGCGGAGCCTTCCATGATGAGGATCTCGCCCGCGTCCGCGTTGCCCGAGCCGGCGTCGCTGCCCGGCGCGCCGATCGCGAGGTCGCTGTAGCCGTCGTTGTTGAAGTCGCCGGCCGCGAGCGCGTAGCCGAAATCCGCGTTCGCTTGGTTCGCGCCGCCGGCGTCGCTCTCGGTGATCGCGACCGCGCCGACGTGCGTGACGCCGTGCGCCGTGCCCCACTCGACGATGACCATGCCGGCGTTCGCGATCGCGCCGACATCCTCGAGCGACGACCCCATCGCGAGGTCGTCATAGCCGTCACCGTTGAAGTCGCCAGCGGCGACCGCGGTGCCGTGCCGGTCGCCGGCCTCCTGCGAGCCGCGGCTCTCCGCGCCCTGGCGGATGATCGAAAGGTGCGCGTCCGCGGGACTTGGCGCGGTCGCGCCTGCCACAACGGCGAGCGCCACCGCGACCCATACTGCGGCGAATCGAATCTGTCGTTTGAACATCTGCCTTCTCCTTTGGTGGCCCGGCCCGATCGGTCCGGAGCGTTTGCGATTGAGGCGGCCGGGCTCGTACGAGCCGGCTCCACTAGCACAAACGCAAAAGGGCGGCAAAAGACGACATGGCAGCGCGGGTCCGAAGCTCCGAGGAGCCGCGAACCCGCGTCCGGTCGATCGAGGATTTGCGCGCGCGCTGCGCGTTCGACGTGCGCCGCGCGCGCGCGCGAGCCGCTAACGCGAGAGCGTCACGAGCTTCCCGCTTCCCGCGGTCTTTCCGTCGAGATCCACGCGGTAGAAGAAGACGCCGGGCGCGACGCGGCGGCCATCCGCCTCGCGGCCGTCCCACGCGATCGACGCGTTGCCGGCTTCGAAGCGCGTCTCGTCGAGTGCGCGCACGAGCCGCCCCTGCACGTCGTAGATCTTCACGC
>JBJXGV010000058.1:0-15324 GCA_046160485.1 bacterium
GCCCCTCGCGGGGTGCGTGCGGCGCGCGGTGCGGCGCCCCGCCCTGCGCGTTCGGCGCCGGCGCTCGTGTGCGTGCGCGTGACGCCGCGCGGCGGTCGCGACGCGGTGACCGGATGGGACGGCGACACGCTGCGCGTGCGTGTCGCGGCGGCGCCGTCGGATGGCGCCGCGAATCGCGCGGTGATTGATCTGCTCGCGCGGCACTTCGGCGTCGCGAAGCGCGACATCGAGTTGGTTCGCGGCGAATCAAGCCGTGAAAAGTGGGTTCGCGTCGGCGGTCTCGACGTTGCGGCGCTTCGAGCGCGCGCGCCGAGCGCGTAGGCGACACGACAAAGGAGTCGAATCGAGAATGGAAGAGAATCTGCAGGGACTCATCGGCGACGCCGTCGCCGCGATTCGCAAGATGACGGACGCGCGCCCGGAAATCGGCATCGTGCTCGGCACCGGCCTCGGCGAGGGATCGCTCACGGACGAACTCTCGGTGAGGATGCGCGTTCCGTACGGCGAGATCCCGCACTTTCCGCGATCCACCGTCGAGAGCCACGCGGGAAATCTGATCTTCGGAACGCTGCGCGGGCGCGAGGTCGCCGTGATGAGCGGGCGCGTCCACTTCTACGAAGGCTACACGATGCGCGAGGTGACGTTCCCCATTCGCGCGCTCCGCGGGCTCGGCGCCGACACGATGATCATGTCGAGCGCGGTCGGCGGCATGAATCCGCTCATGAACGCGGGCGAGATCGTCTGCGTCGTCGATCACATCAATCTCATGGGCGACAACCCGCTCATCGGAAAGAACGACGATGCGCTCGGGCCGCGTTTTCCCGACATGTCGGAGCCGTATTCGCAAGCGCTGATCGAGATCGCGGAGAAGACGGCGCTTCGGCTCGGGCTGCCGCTCAACAAGGGCGTGCTCGTCGCGGTCGCCGGGCCGAATCTGGAAACGCGCGCCGAGTACCGCTTCTTGCGCGCGATCGGCGCGGATATCGTCGGCATGTCGATGATTCCCGAGACGATCGTCGCGGTTCACGGCGGCATGCGCGTTCTCGGCCTCTCGGTGATCACGGACGAGTGCCTGCCCGATGCGCTCAAGCCGGTCGACATTCAAGCGATCTTGCGCATCGCGGGCGAGGCGGAGCCGAAGCTCGCGCGGCTCGTCTGCGAGATCGTTGCGCAAATCCCGCTCGCATCGAAACGGCCCGCGTGAGCGCATCCGCGTCGCGCGATACGCACGCGCCGCCGGCAGCGGGCGCGCGCTTCGAGACGCTCGCGCAGGGTGAGGCCGCGCCCGCGCGCGAGCAGCGCATTCTCGCGTTCTGGGAGAAGCACGATGTTTTCCGGCGCAGCATGGAGCCGAAGAACGCCGCCGCGGAAAACTTCGTCTTCTTCGAAGGCCCGCCGACCGCGAACGCGCACCCCGGCGTGCATCACGCCGCCGCGCGCATCGTGAAGGACCTCTTCTGTCGCTACCAGACGATGCTCGGCAAACGCGTCCTAAGAAAGGGCGGATGGGATTGCCACGGACTTCCCGTCGAACTCGAGGTCGAAAAGGCGCTCAAGCTCTCGACGAAGGGCGACGTCGAGAAGTACGGCATCGCCGCGTTCAACGCGAAATGCCGCGAGCGCGTCATGACGTTCGCCGAGGAATGGACGCGGCTCTCCGCGCGGATCGGTTTCTGGTCCGACACGGAAAACGCGTACATGACGCTCACGAATTCGTACGTCGAGTCGGTGTGGTGGATCTTGAGCGAGCTTCATCGCAAAGGGCTCGTCTTCGAAGGACGAAAGGTCGTGCCGTATTGCCCGCGCTGCGAGACGTCGCTTTCGAGCCACGAGGTTTCGCAGGGCTACAAGGACGTGCAGGATCCCTCTGTGTTCGTGCGCTTCCGCGTCGCGGGTGCGTCGAACCGATCGTTCCTTGTGTGGACGACCACGCCGTGGACGCTGATCTCGAACGTCGCGCTGGCGGTCAACCCGGATATCGACTACGTGCTCGCCGCCGCGGGTGGCGAAGAGATGTGGATCGCACAGGCGCGCGCCGCCGCCGTACTCGACGGCGACTGGACGGTCGTCGAGAAGAAGACGGGCGCCGAACTCGCGGCGCTCGGGCTTCGCTACGAGCCGCTCTTTCCGTTCGCGGACGCCGGCGACGCGGGCTATAGACTCGTCACGGCGGGATTCGTGTCGACGGAAGACGGCACCGGGATCGTGCACATGGCTCCGGCGTTCGGCGAAGACGACGCGAACGTGGGTCGTCAGCACGGCCTGCCGACGCTTCAGCCCGTCGATCTCTCCGGCAAGTTCACCGACGCGGTCACGCCGTGGGCCGGTCGCTTCGTGAAGGACGCGGATGCCGATATTCTTCGCGATCTGAAGACGCGCGGCCTGCTCTTCAAGCGCGACACGCTCGTCCACTCGTACCCGCACTGTTGGCGCTGCGAATCGCCGCTTCTCTACTTCGCGAAGACCTCGTGGTTCGTGAAGACGACCGCGTATCAAGACGCGCTGATTCGCGAGAACAACAGCATCAACTGGGTGCCGGACGAAATCGGGAGCGGCCGCTTCGGGCAGTGGCTCGAGGGGAACATCGACTGGAATCTTTCGCGCGATCGCTACTGGGGCACGCCTCTTCCGGTCTGGCGATGCGCCGCGTGCGGGCCATCCGCCGATATCTGCATCGGCTCTGTCGAAGAGCTCGCGCGAAGGTCGGGGAGAGATCTCGCGAGCCTCGACCTGCACCGCCCTTACGTCGACGAGATCGAATTCGCGTGCGGCGCGTGCGGCGGTTCGATGCGGCGCGTCTCGCCGGTGATCGACGCATGGTTCGACTCGGGCTCGATGCCGTTCGCGCAGTGGCACTACCCCTTCGAGAATAAGCACCTCGTCGACGAGGCGGCGGCGCCCGACGCGTGGGCGAAGCGCCGCCAGTTTCCCGCCGACTTCATTTCAGAAGGTCTCGATCAAACGCGCGGCTGGTTCTATTCGCTTCTCGCGGTGTCGACGCTTCTCGATCGCGGCACGTCGTACAAGAACTGCGTCGTCATCGGTCTCATTCAAGACGAGCACGGCAAGAAAATGTCGAAGTCGAAGGGGAACGTCGTCGACCCGTGGAAGGTCATCGACGGCGAGGGCGCGGACGCGCTGCGCTGGTATCTGCTCTGGTCGAGTCCGCCGTCGATCTCGAAGCGCTTCAACATCACGGATCTCGCGGAGACGGGGCGGCGGTACATCGGCACGCTCGAGAATCTCTACAATTTCTTCGCGCTCTACGCGGCAATCGATGGCTACGACCCGGGCGCGCACACCGTCAGCGCGGCGGATTTGAAGCCGATGGACCAGTGGATTCGTTGGCGGCTCGAGGATCTGGTCGTCGGAATGCGGAAGGCGCTCGGCGCGTACGATACGGCGCAGGCGGCGCGCGCGCTGCAGGCGTTCGTGATCGACGATCTCTCGAACTGGTACGTGCGCCGTTCGCGGAGCCGTTTCTGGGCGGGCGGGGTCGAGGCCGATAAGATCGCGGCGTTCGACACGCTCTATACGTGCCTCGTGGAATCGACGAAGCTGGCGGCGCCATTTACGCCGTTCATCGCGGAGGATCTGTACCAGAAGCTCGTAGCGCGTACGGCAACGAGTGCCGACTCCGAAGGCGCGCGTGCGCAGAGCGTGCATCTGGCCGAGTTCCCGACCGCGAGGATCGCGGGCGCGGGCGACACCGCGCGCTCGCGCGCCCTCGCGCAAATGGAACTCGTCCGAAGCGCCGTCGCGCTCGGGCGCGCGGCGCGCAACGCAGCGGCGATCAAGACGCGGCAACCGCTCGCGCGCGCCAGCCTCGTGCTGCCGGAGAACGCTCGCGCGCTGCTCGACACATCGCTGTCCGAAAACGCGCGCCTGCGTGAGATCATTCTCGACGAACTCAACTTGAAACAGATCGTGATCCTGACTGAGAATGACGTTGCCTCGCGGCTTCGGCTCTCGGTGAAGCTCCGCTTCGACAAGTTTGGTGCGCGGCTCGGAAAAAAAGCGAAGGCGTTCGCCGCGGCGATGCAGGGATTGCCGGAGGATTCGCTGCGCGATTACGCGCGCCGCAATCTCACTTCGATCGCGGTCGACGGGGACGAGATCGCGCTCGAGGGAGACGAGGCCGAGGTGAAGCGCGAAGCGCTGGCCGCGAGCGAAGTGTTCGCGGAGGAGTCGGGAATCGGCGTTCTGCTCGATACGGCCCTCAACGCCGACCTCGTCAGCGAAGGCTTCGCACGCGAGGTCGTAAACAAGATTCAGTTCATGCGCAAAGAAGCCGATTTTCAGGTCGCGGATCGGATCCACGTCACGATAGAAACCGCTTCCGAAGCGCTCAGCGCCGCGGTGGAGCAGCATCGCGATTACATCGCGGAGGAGACGCTCGCGATCGAAATCGCCATGGCGCCGGCGGCCGGCGAAGCGACGAAGAGTTGGGACATCAATGGGGAGGCGGCACAGATCGGCCTCTCCAGAGCGGCGGCACCGACGCCATCGAGAAGGGACACCGGCACGTGACAAACGAAGAGTTGAAGAAGTGCGAGGAGCGGCTCCTTGCGGAGCGCACCCGATACATGGAAGAACTCGGCGTCCTCGAGGAGGCGATGAACAGCACGCCGCGCGATTCGGCGGGCGATCTCTCGGCGTATTCGCTTCACATGGCCGATCAGGGAACGGATGCGATGGAGCGCGAGAAGACGATCAACTTCGCTTCGCGCGACGGCGCGATCTTGCAGGCGATCAACGATGCGCTCTTTCGCATCCACGAAGGGAAGTACGGGTCGTGCGACCGGTGCGGCGAGGCGATTCATCCCGAGCGGCTGGAGGCTGTTCCTCATACGCGGTTTTGCTCCGCGTGTCAGGAGAAGGAGGAGCGAGGTCGGCGTTGAGAGCCTCAGCTGCGAGGCTCTGCGCTGTCGCCGGCGGGGTCGTGCTCCTCGATCAACTCACGAAGTTCATCGTGATGGCGACGCTCCCGTTCCACACGTCGCGCCCCGTCATCGGCAACGTCGTGAGGCTGACGTACATCAAGAATCAGGGCATCGCGTTCGGCCTTCTGAGCGACAGCGGCCTCCCATTCGCGTTCGTTTCGATCGCGGCAATGCTTCTCATTCTCTTCTCTCTGCGACGGCTGCCGAAAGAAGCGGCGGCGCCGCGGTTCGCCATGGCCGCGATTCTCGGCGGTGCCGCGGGAAACTTGATCGATCGTGTTCGCTTCGGCGAGGTCGTCGACTTCATCGACATCGGCATTGCGCATCTGCGATGGCCCGTCTTCAATTTCGCGGACGTCGCGGTGACGACCGGCGTTTGTCTCTTCGTCGTCGGGTCGGTGCTTAAGCGTGACGAACAGCCACCGACCGTCGAATCCGAAGCAGGACCGAGTCTCGGTTCCGCGTAGCGCGGCGGGGGAGCGGCTCGATCGTTTCCTCGCGGCGCGCGCCGGTGGCGTTCCGACGCGCAGCCGCTTCGCGAAACTCATCGACGACGGCCACGTGCTCGTCAATGGGCGCCGCGCGAAACCCGCGCAGTCCCTGCGCGACGGGGACTCGATTGACATCGAGTTCCCGACGCCCGAGCCGTCGCACCTCATCCCCGAAGCGATCCCGCTTCGAATTGTTTTCGAGGACGAGCACCTGCTTGTGATCGACAAGCCCGCGGGGCTCGTCGTTCACCCCGGCAGCGGCGTTCGCACCGGAACGCTCGTGCACGCGCTTCTGCATCACACGCAAGATCTCTCGCGCGGCGGCACGCCGGAGCGGCCCGGAATCGTCCATCGCCTCGACAAGGAGACGTCGGGCCTTCTCGTCGTCGCGAAGAACGAGGCGGCGCACGTTGGGTTGGCGCGCGACCTTGCGGCGCGGAGGCTGCGGCGCGTGTACGGGTGCGTCACGTGGGGAGCGCCCCGCGCGAGCGGGCGCGTCGACGCGCCGATCGGCCGGGACCGTCGCGACCGGAAGAAGATGGGCGTGCGCGACGACGGCCGCGCCGCTCGAACGAATTTCACCGTGCTCGAGTCGTTCGAATTCACGAGCCTTCTCGACGTCGCCCTCGACACCGGGCGGACCCACCAGATCCGCGTTCACCTTGCACACATCGGGCATCCCGTCTTCGGCGATCCGCTCTACGGCGGCCGCGCCGGCGCGATCTCACGCTTTGTCCCGCCCTCGCGCGCGCCGGTCGCGCGCGCGTACCTCGGGATGATCGCGCGCCAATCGCTTCACGCTCGCCGCCTCGCGTTCGTGCATCCGGCGACCGGCCGCGAACTCGAATTCGTTTCGGATTTCCCGCCGGATATCGAGGCGCTCGTGAGTGCGCTGCGCGATCGTGTAGCGCCCGCGTAATTCGCGGCGCCGCGTTCCTCGCATCGCGTTACCCGCGAGGTCATGCGCGGCGCTCTTCTTGAATCCTCTGCGGGTTCGTGTATCCTCTGCGCGGTCGTTTGAATTCGCTGACTCGGAGGAGAAATGCTCGAAGTCGTCCGGCGTGATGCCGCGGGCGTCGCGATCCTTGCGTTGTCGGGGCAACTCGTCGGCGGAGAGAGCGGCGCATCGCTACAGCGAGAAGTCGACGCGATCCTCTCCGAGGGGAAGCGCAACGTTCTCCTCTCGATGACGAACCTTTCCTGGATCAGCTCGAGCGGCCTTGGGGAACTCGTGGCGAGTGTCACGGCGGTTCGGCGGGCGGGCGGCAAGCTCAAGGTTGCGGAGATGACGAAACGCGTCGAACTGATCATCGCGATCTCGAAACTCGCCGCGATGCTCGACCTGCACCCGACGGAAGCCGATGCGATCGCCAGCTTTCATCCCGCGCCAGAGGGGGCCTAGGTGGGCGCGCACGGGCGCGACGTTATTCAGATCTCGCTCCCGTCGAAGATGGAACATCTCTCCATCGTCAATCGCGTAACCGAAGAGTTGGCCGACCAAGTGGGCCTCGGCGAGGACGACAAGAACTCCGTCGCGACCGCCGTCATCGAGGCGGCGACGAACGCGATCCAGCATGGCAACAGAAACGACTCGACGAAGACCGTGCGAGTGCGGTTTGTCATCACGCCGGAGCGACTCGAAGTTACCGTCACGGATCAGGGCGGCGGCTTCGATCCGCGCGATGTCGACGACCCGCTTAAGCCGGAGAACATGTTGCGCGAGCGCGGCCGCGGGATTTTCATCATCCGGGCGTTCATGGATGGCGTTCGTTTTTCTTACCGCGCGAATCGCGGCATGTCGGTGTCGCTGATCAAGAACCTTGCTCCTAGCACCCGCGAGCAGGTAAGCGGCTGAACCACCCCGAGGAGAGGCTGTGCCCTTTCCGGCGATAAGCGATGCGGCTGCGCTGAGCGTGAGCCGAGCGGTCGGCGTGTTTTCCCGATGAACTTCCTGCATTTTCACACGTCCGTTTATTTGATCTCGGGCGTTGGGCTCGTGCTGCTCGGGTTCATCATCTTTCGTGACAATCCGCGCGCGCGGGTTCACCGCGCCACCGCCGCGATGATGTTCTTCGGCGGCGCGGGGCCGATCCTCGGCGCCATCGGCACACTCGTCGAGGCGCGCGCCCCGTCGACCAGCGTTCTCTTCGCCGGACCCTTTCAGAGTTTCGCGTATATCTGGGAGTTCTTCTTTCCGGCGCTCTTGGTCTTCGCACTCGTGTTCCCCGACGAGCACATCTTCCTACGGCGCTTCCGGCGCCTTTCCGCGATCGTCTACCTGCCGCACACCGTGCACTTTCTCGTCGTTCTCCTTTTTGCTCCGGGCGCTGGGCTTCTTAGCGAGTGGCATTTGCCGGCGGCCGCCGAAGGCGGCAGCTCGCTCATCCCGTCGTTCCTGACCGCCCCGTTTCGACTCACGTCGATTCTCGCGGGCCTCGTCTACCGCGTGCACCTTGCTCTCTTCTCATTCGTCAACATCGTGTATACCGGGTTTGCGCTCGCGATTCTCGCCGCCGCGTATCGCAACGCACGCGGTACGCCGCTCGCGCGTCAGATCGGATTCATTCTGCGCGGCGTCGGCGTGGCGGTGGGCGCCTACACGGTCGCCGTGCTGATACCGATTCTTTTGCGGCAGGAGATGCCGAAGCGAATCGCGATGCCGCTCATCTCGGCGGCGCTCGTCTTCGGCTCCGCGTCGATTGCCGTCGCAATCGTGCGCGAGAGTTTTCTCGACATTCGCGCGATCGTGAAGCGCGGGATCCTGTACACGATCGCGTCCGGTATTTTGATCGGAGTCTACTTGTTGGTCGTGCGCACTCTCGGCGGCTTCGCCGCACGTTACGTCGGCGAAGACTTCCCGCTTCTCGACATCGGTTTTCTGTTGCTCGCCGTCGTCGGGTTTCAGCCGGTTCTCTCGAGGCTCGAAGAGTCGGTCGAAGGCTTCTTGATGAGCGACCGCACCGATCACCGCAACATGCTTCGGCGCCTCGGACGGCACATCACGACAATGCTCGACTTTCGCAGACTCCAAGATTACATCGTCGATTCACTCGGCGATGTCTTCAACACACCGTCCGTGAGTCTGTTTCTCGTCGATCCCGCAAGCGGCGCGTTGCGAGCGGCGCGCAGTCGCGGCGGAATCCGCGAGGGCGATGTCATCGCGGCGGCGCATCCGGTGCACGCGGTGGCGTTGCGTCTCGAGGAGCCGGTCCGCGCGAAGGGGTTCATTACCGTCGGCGCGCCGGGTGTCGAACGCGAGGCGGTGGCGGCGTTCATCGATCTCTTCGGCATCGCGATGGTGGTTCCCCTTCGCGGCTCCGGCGAAGCGGACGAAGAGATGATCGGACTGCTTCTCTTCGGCGACAAGGATTCTGGCCGGCGCTACTCGGCGGAGGAGGTGACGCTTCTCTCCGTTCTCGCGAACCAGATCTCCGCGGCGCTCAACAACGCGCGGATGCACGAAGAGACGGTCGAAAAGCGCCTGATGGACGAAGAGCTGGCGACGGCGCGGCGCATTCAGACGAGCCTCTTGCCTGAGAGCGCGCCGCAGATCGATGGCTACGAAGTCGCCGCGCTCTCGGTCCCGTCGCGCGAGGTCGGCGGCGATTACTACGACTTCATCGATGTCGACGACGGTTCGCTTCTGATTGCGATCGGTGATGTTTCCGGCAAGGGTGTACCCGCCGCGCTGCTCATGTCGATGTTGCACGCCGGCGTGCGCGCGCAGGCGGATGGCAGTCGCGGCGTGCCGGGGATCGTGTCGCGAGTCAATACGCTCATGTTCGAGTCGACGAGTCCGGAGAGATTCGCGACGTTCTTCCTCGGAGCGCTTCATCCTCGGAGCGGTCGATTCGTCTACACGAATGCGGGCCACAACTATCCCGTCGTGCTGCGGCGAAACGGCGACGTGGAGGCCCTATCGACCGGCGGTTTGCTGCTCGGGGTTCTCGGCGATGCGACGTACGAAGAGGCGACAACGACTATCTCGCCCGGTGATGTGCTCTTCTTCTACACCGACGGATTATCGGAGGCGACGGATCACATCGGCCGTCAATTCGGCGAGGAGCGCGTGTACGACGTCTTGCGCGAGGCCCGCGGCGAGAGCGCGAGCGGAATCCGGGAGGCGTTCGTGCGCGCTGTTCGAGACTACACGCGCGGTGTTTCCGACCAGGACGATTTAACGCTCATCGTAGTGAAGCCAGGAAGCGAGGTGTGATGCTCTCGTTGCGCGAAGCTCCGGTTGCGGTAGAGCACGTGGTGAAGCGCTACGGAGCAATCACCGCTCTCGACGACGCGAGTCTCGATGTGCCAGCCGGCGAGATCACTGGACTCCTCGGACCCAACGGCGCAGGCAAGACGACGCTCCTTCGAATTCTTACGGGTCTTTCTCGACCCGATTCCGGGCGCGCGTCGCTTTTCGGGATGCCGTGCGCGAATCCTTCGGCGCGCGCGTCGCTCGGGTTTCTCCCCGAGGTTGTGAATTTTCCGGCGGGCCCGACGACGAGTGAGTTCTTGCTGCTCCACGCCGCGCTGGCCGGTGTGCCCGCGTCCGAATCGACGAGCCGTGTGCGAACGCTGGCGGAGCGGGTCGGGATCGGCGCCGTGCTTCATCAACGCGCGGCGACGCTCTCGAAGGGCATGCGCCGTCGTGTTGGGCTCGCACACGCGCTCCTGGCGCAGCCCGGGGTGTTGCTGCTCGACGAGCCGAGTGCGGATCTGGATCCCGTCGCGCGGCGCGAGCTCGAGACGCTCCTTGTGGAAGAGCGCGCGCGAGGTTGTGCGATCTTGATTTCGAGCCACCTCTTACTCGAGATGGAGCCGCTTGCTACACGCGTGGTGATGCTGCATCGCGGGAAGGTCCTCGCGGACGGGGTGGTTGCGGCGCTTCTTCCCACGAGGCACCTCGTCGAGATCGTCATGCCCGATTTTCCGCCCATCCTCCGTGACGCTACCGCGCACCTGCTTCCAGTCTTCCACGCGAAGGAAGGCCGCCTCACGTTCTCAACAAACGATCCGGAACTCGCCGCCGAACTTCGCCGGTTGCTCGAGAAACTCGGTGTTGCGTGCGACTCGATAACGACGCGGCGCCCGAACCTTCGCGATCTCTTCTTCGCGCTGTTGGAAGGTGCCCGCGACTGATGCTCACGACACGCCGTCTTGCGATCGACTTGCTGCGCACGCTCTTCCGCCGGCGTGCGAACGCGCTGCTCTTATTCTTGCTTTTCTGGCTCCTCATTGTCGTTTCGTGCTCGCTGAAGGTCACGGGCGGGAGTGTCGTTCAAGGGCACGCGATCCCGATCGATGAAACGGCGCGAATCAGCCTCGCGATCGGAAGCGCGTTTGGCGGCGCACACTTCATCGGGCTACTGGTTGTTATTTTCGTGGCGCTCCCCGCGGTGGTTGGTGAAGTCGAGAGCGGGCTCGCCTCGTGGGTGCTCGTGAAGAATGTGTCGCGCGGTCGCTATCTCGTCTCGCGGTTCATCGGGGCCGCGGTGTTCGTCGTGGCGATCGTCGCGATCGTATTGTCGGGGCTCGAAGTTCTGCTTGCGCGACACATCGGCGCCATTCAGTTCGGACCGATCGCCGGCGCGTGCGTAATGGCGGTGCTCCTCGTTGCGTACTTGGCGTGGGGAGTCCTCCTCGCCTTCGTCGTCGGAAGCGGTTCGGCCGCGATCATCGTCTTTCTCCTTTCGCTAGCGAGCGTCGTCGTGCACTCGGATTCTCTGACTCGCTACTTTTTGGCCGCCGGAGGTTCGGAGTCGGCACCGTCGTTTGTCGATGCGATCGTGGGGACGCTTCTCGGGGGCGCGACGCCGTCGCCCGTCCTACGCGTTGTCTACGGTGCTCTCTACTTTCTTACGCCCGCGACGAAAAACCTTCACGATCTGGCGTCCGCTCTCGCGTTGGGTGAAACGCTCCCACTTGGCATCGACTACGTCACGTGCGCGATCGCCGCTGCGAGCGCGCCGCTCGCGTTGGTTTTCGCGTGCCGGGCCCTCGATCGCAAGGAAATCACATGATCAGCCAGACGTTTCGGCGCGCGTGGTCGCCCGGAAGCGGCCAGATTCGATCATGCCCTGCGCGATGTATACTCCGCGCATGCAAATTCTCGGTGTCGATCTCGGTGATCGCCGCATCGGCCTGGCGATCTCCGATCCAAGCGAACGGATTGCGCTCGGGGCAGGTTTCTTGGAAGTCCGCTCTCGCAGCGAGGGGCTCTCATCGCTCTCAGAGTTCGTGGCCAGAAACGGGATCGACGAAGTGGTCGTCGGGTTGCCATTGACGATGTCGGGAGAGCGCGGCGAACGTGCTCGAATCACCGAGCGATTCGTCGAGCAACTCGCGAAGGTCATTACTTCTCCTATCCGGCTATGGGATGAGCGATTCACCTCCGATGCGGCGCGGCGTTCGGTAGTAGACGCGGGGCCGGGCGCCCGGCGTGCAGCACGGCGCCATCGAGGTCGCACCGATGAAATCGCCGCGACGCTGCTCCTTCAGAGCTGGCTCGATTCGCGCTGTCGAGCGTCTGACCAAGAACGCTGAATCGGTGAACATTTCTCGGCGATCTCCTTGTCTTCGGGAGTGGCGACGTTGAAACGCCCCATAGCGCTGATGATCGCGGGGATTCTCCTTGTCGCGGCGACGGGAGTCGCCATGGTTCGACTGGCATTCACCGCACCCTCGGACTCTCCGGGTGGCGTGGTGATGCTGCGTGCGGGGCGCGGCGCGGGGGGGGTCGCGCGTGACCTGCATCGAGCGGGGATTATCGGCAATCGCGTCGCATTCGTTGCATTCGCGCGCCTGACGGGTGCCGATCGCGATTTGCGAGCCGGGCGCTATCGAATACCGCCGGCGCAAAGCCTTCGTGAATTGATCGCGCTCCTTCGCAAGGGCCCCAACTTGGTCGAACGCGTTACGATCGTCGAGGGAAGTCGCGCTGATCAGATTGCGGGCCTGCTTTCCGCGGCCGTCGGCGTGGACTCGTCGGATTTCATGCGAATTGTTTTGGACCCCGCGTCTTCTGAGCGGTTCGTGACGCCCGGTCCTACGCTCGAGGGCTATTTGTTTCCCAACACGTATGAGCTTCAGTGGGGGGCGAGCGCGGAGGACGTGATTTCCACGTTAGTGCGGGAGTATCGAAAAGCCATCATCCCGTTCGCGGCGCGCGCGGAGAGCCTGCGAATGTCCGAGCGAGAAATCGTCACCCTGGCATCCATCGTCGAAGCCGAGACGGGATTGCCCGAGGAGCGCCCCCGCGTGGCGGCTGTTTTTCATAACCGACTGCGGGAAGAATGGAAACTCGAAGCGGACCCGACGGTTCGATACGCGAGCGGGAATCAAAGCGGTGGAATCACGCGTGCCGACCTCGAATTTGATTCACCGTACAATTCGTACCTCTACCGTGGCCTACCGCCCGGCCCGATCGGAAACCCGGGGAAGGAATCCATCGTGGCCGCGCTGTATCCAGATGAGGCGTGCGACGATTTCTTTTTCGTCGCCACGGGATCGGGTGGCCACTACTTCTCGCGGACACTGGCGGAGCACAACGCGGCCAAGGCTCGCGCGCGTCGGATTGCGAACTAGCGCGCCCATCGCCGCCGCGATGTCGTCCGCGCCCGTGCTCATTCCGGGGAGTGCGACGCCCACGACGATTTGTTTGACAATCGTGTCACGGCGCGAATAGAGTCGCTTTCCAATTCCAACGGAGCGAATTCGGAGGTACCGTTCGTGTCACGTCCAGAATCCAAGAAGCCAAACGTGAAGGGTCGCCAAGTCGCGAATACCGAGACCCTGCCATTTACCCGAAAGAATCAGATTATCTTCGCGTCGGGAATGTTGATGATCGTCCTGGGATTCTTCCTGCTTAGCCGCAATTCCATCACTCTGGCCCCACTCCTCCTCGTGTTCGGGTACTGCGTAGTCATACCGCTCGCGATCGTCGCGAAGTAGTCCAACGCTCGACCACGAGATTCTTCACGCGCGATCGTCGACTCGTATGGGCGAATAGCTCAGCTGGTGAGAGCACCTGCCTTACAAGCAGGGGGTCGGAGGTTCAAATCCTCTTTCGCCCATGTCGTTTCCATACACGGCGCGCGCGTGTGTCCTATCGTGGAGACACGAGGTCGTCCTGGCGGCGACAGGCGACGCAACTCGAGTTCCTCGCGGTTTTGTTAGAAAGTGCCTGATTCGCTTGTAATCGAAGCGACTACCCTCGTTCCATTGCGTGACCCTCTCTATTGGCGCGCGCTTTGCTGAATTCATTCCGTCTGAGGGGAGGGCACCCCGAGCGAGGGCACTTCAACCGGGGGCAATTCGGTCTCTGAACAAGGTCGGCTCGAGTTTGCGACGTCAGCGGCACGCGCGTAAGTGCAAGGCGAGAAACTCATTGACAGCGCGAACCTCGCCCAGGTATAATCGCTCGTGTTTGCTAGGGGTTGTGCCGAAAAGTAGCACGCTGGCACTCCGTGCGACCTTGATGAGATCCGTAAAACTCATTAAACGGTAACGCTTTCAGCGATCGTAGCAACAAGTCCAATCGTCTTCATGACAAGGTGAAGTGAAAGGAGGTTCTGGGTAAATCGCATTGGCTTTCGAAGGTGCGTATACGGTAATTCACCCAACTTATTGCGGAAGGTCTGAGTTTCCACGATAACGGCTGTCCCGCAGGAGGTAATGACGGATGTCCAAGAAGCTCATCGTAGTGATGGGAATGGTTCTGGCACTGACGGCCTGTCTCGCGACGGTCGCGACGGCTGGCATTCCTTTCCCCGCGACCTCTACGTGCACGATTACGATTACCCAGTTCCCGACTCGCCTCATTTGCTTGACGAGCTGGGATCCTGATGTTGTTCGTCTCACCCCGGCCGGCTCCACGGCGTCGCCTGTGTTCGACCGTGTATCGATCACGGTTCGTGTGCGCGATGCCTTTAACGCGGTCGTTCCGGGTGCGCTCGTTGCGTACTCCGAGCAGTCGGGAATCGTCAACATCGCCAACGGCGGTGCGACGACGGCTACGACCGACGCCGCTGGTCTCGCTACCGTAACGCTTCATGCTGCATCTGGATACGGCCGTGTTGCGCTCTGTGCTGACGGCGTTCAGCTCTGCAACGTCCAGGTTCGTTCGCCAGACGTGAATAAAGGGTCAACGCCCCTGCTCTGCGGTCTCGGAACGGTTGCTTCGAGCGTCGCGGGTTCGGATATCACGAACCCGGTGTGCGGGTTCCTCGTCAACTTTGGGCCCGTCACGGTCGGTGTGAATGATGGCTGGGACGTCAATTGCGATAACTCCGTCTCCGGGTCCGACGTCACCGGGCTCCTCGGTAAGGGTGGCGTGCTCCAGTACTTCGGTGACACGGGAACTCTCGGTTCGCTGAATAGCTGCGCGCTTCCGTAGTCGAGCTCGCGGTTGCATGTTTGCGACGGCGGAAGGAGGGTAGTTCCTCCGTTCCGCCGTCGTGTTATTGGGAAATCTGTCAAGTCCGCGAACGCTATGCCGAAATTATTGTTGACAGCCCGAGCGTACGTCTGTTACACTGCGCCTGTTTCGATAGCCTTACAGAAGTTCATTCGCGGTCTAACATTACGTGCCGCAACGATGTGCAAGGGATTTAGTTTGTTGGACCCAGGCGTTTAGGGAACTCTCACAGCACTGGACGGTCAACAAGGCACCAGAGAGGAGAAAGTGATCATGAAGAAGTTTCTTACCATTGCTCTAGCGGCCGCGATCGCGTTGTGTTGTAGCAGCGCATTTGCGGGGCAGGTTTGGACGGACGGCAACGCCGACGGCCTTCCCGACGGCGGTCCGATCTCCGTCGCGCCGAACACGAACGTGACGGTCGGCGTGTGGGTCGATGCGCAGTCGTTTAGCTGGACGAACTACCTTGTTTACG
>JBJXGV010000059.1:0-4516 GCA_046160485.1 bacterium
AGCCCGCCTGCGCCACGCTCGACCAGGCGAGCATGCGCTTGACGCTGCTCTGCATGAGCGCGCCGATGTTGCCCACCACCATCGATGCGGTGGCGATGGCGCCGATCAGGACGCGCCAGTCGCTCACCAGCCCCTGGGCCGCGCCCGTGAACACGATGAGGAAGGCACCCATGGCTGCGGTCTTTGTGCCGGTGCTCATGAAGGCCGTCACCGGGGTGGGCGCACCCTCGTACACGTCGGGCGTCCACATGTGGAACGGCACCGCGGCGATCTTGAAGAGGAATCCCGAAAGGAGGAAGACGAGGCCGACGGGGAGCAGGTGTCCCGTGTTCGGTAGCGGCGCCAGAAGCGCGAGGTTTGCGTGGCCCGTCGCGCCGTAGACGAGCGCGATGCCGTACAGGAAGAGCGCGCTCGAGAACGCGCCGAGGACGAAGTACTTGAGGGCGGCCTCGTTGGAGCGGGGAAGCGCGCGCTGGTAGCCCGCGAGCACGTAGATCGGCAGCGAGAGGAGTTCGAGCGCCAAGAAGAGCATCAGAAGATCCGTCGTCGCGACGAAGAGGCTCATCCCCGACGCGGCGAAGAGGAGAAGCGACGGAAATTCCGCGTGGTACTCGTTCGTGCGGCGCAGGAACGGGCCCGATAGGAAGAGCGACACGGCGGCCGCGAGCAAGATCACGATATGGAGAAATGCCGCGAACGGGTCGAAGACGACGGCTCCGATCGGGGAGGCCGCCAGCGTGTGCGCGCCGACCGCGCCGCTCACGCTCGCGATGCGAAATGCCGCGACGCCCGATGCGACCAGACCCGCGAGACCGAGGACGAGCGCGCGCCGCTCGCCGCGCCGCTCCGGCGCGATGAGACCGAGCGTGAGCAGCACGCAGCCCGCGACGAAAAGAATCAGGCTCGGTACGAGCGGCATGATCGCGGAGGTTGGAACGCCGAACGGGCTCATCGCGGCACCTCGCGCTCCGGCTCGGGCGCCGCCGCGACCGACGCGGCTTCACCCGCGAGCGCTGCGCGCAAGAACCCGCCTTCGCGCCAGCCGGCGTCGGAGAGCTGCGCGGTTTCGGCGATGCGCGCCAGGCTCGCCTCGCTCTTCTTGAGGATCAAGTCCGGCTGCACGCCAAGGACCAGGATGCCGATCAGCACGGGCGCCAGCACGATCATTTCGCGCGGGGTCAGGTCGGCGAGCTTCTCGTTTTCGGCGTGCGTGACGGGGCCGAAGAAGACGCGCTGCACGAGCCACAACATGTAGAGCGCACCGAGTACGACGCCGGTTCCGGCGAGCGCGGTCCAGAGCGGGCTGCGCGCGAACGTTCCGGTGAGCACGAGGAACTCGCCGACGAAACCGGAGAGCCCGGGAAGGCCGATCGAGCCGAATGTGACGAAGAGGAACGCCGCGGTGAAGAGCGGGACGCTCCGCGCGATGCCGCCGAAGTCCGCGATCTGGCGCGTGTGGCGGCGGTCGTAGAGCATCCCGACGAGAAGGAAGAGCGCGCCGGTCGTCAGGCCGTGCGAGAGCATCGCGAAGAGGCCGCCTTGCCAGCCAATCACGGAGCCGCTCGCGATCCCGAGCACAACGTAGCCCAAGTGGCTTACCGAAGAATACGCGACGAGTTTCTTGATGTCGGGCTGCACCATCGCGACGAGCGCGCCGTAGATGATGCCGATGACCGCGAGGACGGCGAGGACGGGTGCGAGCGAGGCGGCCGCGTTCGGATAGAGCGGCAGCGCGAATCGCAGGAAGCCGTACGTGCCGAGTTTGAGCAGAACGCCCGCGAGGATCACGCTGCCGCCGGTCGGTGCCTCGACGTGGGCGTCAGGAAGCCACGTGTGGAACGGGAAGAGCGGCACCTTGATCGCGAACGCGAGCGCAAAGGCGAGGAAGGAGAGCAGCTCGACGCGCGGCGCGAAGCGCGTTCCGTAGAGCTTGAGCAGATCCATCGTGTACTCGCCGGTGACGTTCGCGTGCGCGAAGTAGAGCACGAGAATCGCAACGAGCATGAGAAGCGAGCCGACGGCGGTGTAGATGAAAAACTTCACGGATGCGTAGATGCGGCGCTCGCCGCCGAAGACGCCGATGAGGAGCGCCATCGGAATCAGCGTGAGTTCCCAGAAGATGTAGAACAGGAAAAGATCGAGCGCGACGAACGCGCCGAGCATGCCGGTTTCGAGAAGGAGAAACAGGACGAAGTATTCGCGAACGCGCTCCTTTACCGAGCGCCACGACGCGAGGAACACGATCGGCGAGAGGAATGTCGTGAGGAGGACTAGGAAGAGCGAGAGGCCGTCGATGCCGACGTGGTACTCGATGCCGAACGCGGGAATCCACGGCGCGCGTTCGGAGATCTCGAAGCCGCCGCTCCCCTCGAAGCCGCCGAGAAAACCGAGCGAGAGGACGAAGGTGGCGAGCGAGATGGCGAGCGCGGTGGCGCGGACGGCGTTGTCGCGGCCGCGCGGAATCGCGAGGAGCGCGAGCGCACCGGCCGCGGGCAAGAAGAGAACGAGCGAGATGAGGCTCATAGCAGCTTCACTGTCAGGATCGCCAGAGCGATCAGCATGAGAACGCCGTACGTCTGAAGCTGGCCCGATTGCGTCAGGCGCAAGAGGAAGCTCCCCGTTTCCGCGGTGCGGCCGACGCCGTTGACGATGCGATCGATCACACCCGTGTCGATGCGACGCCAGAGCACGCTCTCCGAGAGCACGCGGGTCGGGCGGATGATGAGCGTGTCGTAGATTTCGTCGACGAACCAGCGGCCGCGAAGCAGGCCATACGCGCCGGCGAGGCGCGCGGCGATCGCCGCGGGGAGTGCGGGGCGCGCGACGTAGAAGAGGTACGCGAGGCCCGCGCCCGAGAGTGCGACGACGGTCGAGAGCGCCATGAGGAGGATCTCGGTCGTCTTGCTGTGCGCGCCGGCGGTGTGGCTCGCGGTGCCGCCGGTTGCGTGTGCGGCTTCCGTGGCGTCCGCGCCGTGCGCGCCGGCCGTCGCGTGTTCGTCGAGCGCGGCGTGCGTGGCGCCCGCGTGCGCGCCGTGTTCCGCCGCGCCACCGCTCGCGCCGCCCGTCACCGACTCCGCGAGCCAGCCGACGATGCGGTCGCCGCCGCCGAGCGCGTGCGGCACGCCGAGGAGACCCGCGAGCGCCGCACCGCACGCGAGCGCGACGAGCGGCGCCGTCATCACGCGCGGCGATTCGTGCGCGTGGCGCGCCTTGTCGCTGCGCCCCGCGCCGAAGAAGACGAGAATCGCAAGCCGCATCATGTAGAACGCCGTCATCCCCGCCCCCGCGAGCGCGAGCGCGTAGATCGCGTAGCGGAGCGAGGGCATCGCCGGATTCACGTGCGCGAGCGCCGTCGCGAGAATCGCGTCCTTCGAGAAGAATCCCGAGAGCGGGAAGAATCCGGAGATCGCGAGCGTCGAAATGAAGAACGTCAGGAACGTCCACTTCATCTTGCCGCGCAGGCCGCCCATCTGCCGGATGTCCTGCTCTTCGTGGAGGCCGTGAATGACGGAGCCGGCGCCGAGGAAAAGGCATGCCTTGAAGAACGCGTGCGTCACGACGTGGAAGATCGCGACGGCGTACGCACCGGACCCCGCGCCGATGAACATGTAGCCGAGCTGCGAAACAGTGGAGTACGCGAGCACTTTCTTGATGTCCGTTTCGACGAGCGCGATCGACGCCGCCAGAAGCGCGGTCGCGAGGCCGACGATCGCGACGACGGCTTGCGCCGCGGGCGCCATGTCGAAGAGGAAGCCGAGACGCGCGACCATGTAGACGCCGGCCGTCACCATCGTCGCGGCGTGGATGAGCGCGGAGACGGGTGTGGGGCCGGCCATCGCGTCGGGGAGCCACACGTAGAGCGGAATCTGCGCCGACTTGCCGCACGCGCCGAGGAAGAGCAACAGACAGATCGCGGTCGCGACGCCGCCCGCGAAGAGGTCGCGGTGCGCGGCGATGTCGCGGAACGCGAGCGATCCGTGCCCCGCGTTCGCGAGCGTCCAGAAGATCAGGAAGATGCCGAGCAGAAATCCGAAATCGCCGATGCGGTTGACGACGAACGCCTTCTTTCCGGCGGCGGCCTTCGCGGGATCTTCGAACCAGAAACCGATCAACAGATACGAGCAGAGCCCGACGCCTTCCCATCCGACGAAGAGCGTGGGGAGCGAGTCGCCGAGAATGAGCAGCAGCATGAAGAAGACGAAGAGGTTGAGGTACGCGAAGTAGCGCGTGTGCCCCTTGTCGTGCGACATGTAGCCGATCGAATAGATGTGGATGAGGCTGCCGATGCCGGTGACGACGAGAAGCATCGTCACGGAGAGCGGATCGAGCAGAAGCGTGCACGCGACGTGCAGCGGGCCGGTGGTGATCCAATCGAAGAGCGGCGCGGTGATTGTGCGGGCGCCGGCGGGGAGCGCGCGGAGCTGCGCGAAGAGCGCGAGCGCGAGCGCGAAGGAGGCGAGCGGCGCGGCGCACGCGATGCCGGCGGCGAGCGGCCGCGACGCCGGGCGGCCGGAGC